>CBFGMS010000021.1:0-57516 GCA_965649985.1 uncultured Gammaproteobacteria bacterium
CGCGATGTGCGGATCGGGCGTGACCGCCTGCCATCACCTGCTGGCGCTGGCCCACGCCGGGCGCGAGGGCGCCGCGCTCTACACCGGCTCATGGAGCGGCTGGATCGAGGACGCCGCCCGCCCGGTCGCGCGCGGCGCGGACTGAGCAGAACCGATCGCCGCATCGCGCCCTCTCCCGCTGCCTCACCCGTCTCTGCGTCTGCGCACAGGTTGCGCATCGCCCCGCATTTCCGCACCACAGGACCAACACCATGCACGTCGAGATCTGGCACAACCCCGCCTGCGGTACCTCGCGCAACACACTGGCGCTCATCCGCCATGCCGGCATCGAGCCGGTGGTCGTGGAGTACCTCAAGACGCCGCCCGACAAGGCGCGGCTGGCCGACGCCATTTCCGCCGCCGGCCTCGGTGTGCGCGACGCCATCCGGCAGAAGGGCACGCCGTATCTCGAACGCGGTCTCGACGATCCCTCGCTCGGCGACGACGCGCTGCTCGATGCGATGGTGGCCGAGCCGGTGCTGATCAACCGGCCGTTCGTGTTCACCGAGCTCGGCGTGCGCCTGTCGCGGCCCTCGGAACAGGTGCTGGAGATCCTGCCGCCGATCTCCGAGCCCTTCGTGAAGGAAGACGGCGAAGTGGTTGCGCCGCGCTGAGGCCGCCGGCCTCTGTCATCCGCGTGTACCCGCCGGCTACTTGCCGAGCTTCGCCACCAGCGCCTTGAGCGCGGTCTGCGTATCGTCGCCGTACCAGTCGTCGACGAAACGCTGCAGCGGGATGTGTTCGGGTTCCAGCGCTTCGATCACGTCCGCACGGGCGAGCGAACGCGTGTGCAGCATCGGCTGGCGGGGCAGCGCGAGCAGGCGCTCCAGCCACGCGATGGCGGTGGGCACCACCGCTTCGCCATCCGCCAGTGCATCGACCAGCCCCATCGCGTGCGCATCCTCGGCCGCGACCATCGCGCCCTCGATGAGCAGGCGCTCGGCGCGGTAGTGGCCCACCACGCGGCGCATCAGGCGCTGGATGCCTTCGGGCACCGCCAGGCCCACCTGGGTCTCGTTGAGGCCGATCTGCAGCGGACGCGCCGGGTCGGCGCTGCGCGCCATCACCCGGTAATCGCAGCACAGCGCCAGCACGCAACCGCCGGCGGGCGAGTGGCCGGTGAGCGCGGCCACCACCGGCACCCGCGAGGTTGCGAGCAGACGCGTCGCGCCGAAGAAGGCCTGCCAGGCCTCGAACAGGCCGCGGCGGTCCTCGCCCAGAGACACCAGATAGGGCACGTCCAAGCCGGCGGAGAAGATCTTCGCGTTGCCGGCCAGCACGATGCCGTCGACATCGTCGCTCGCCGCCTGCTCCAGCGCGGCGATCAGCGCGCGGCACAGGTCCGGATTGAGCGCGTTCACCGGCGGCCGGGCCATGCGCAGGATACGGATGCGGCCACTGCGGGCCGCGTGGGTCTCGGTCTCGATGAACGCGCTCATGGCGATGGGCCTCTTGCCGGTGCCGGGTGCGGGAATGCGGGGGCTATCATAACGGCCTCGTTCCGCATGTCAGGCCCTTCCATGCCCACCACCGCTGTCGCGTATGCCCGCATCCCGCGCACGCTTTGCGTGCTCGCCTTCGGCCTGCTGTCGCCTCTCGCGTTCGGCCAGGCCTCTCAGGCAGCGCAGGCTGCGGCGCCGGAGGGTGTGGTCGCCTGCGTGCCGCAGATCCAGGAAGGCTGGGTGCGTCTGCCGCCGGGAAAGATGCCGATGATGGCCGGCTTCGGCCGCATCGTGAACACCTGCGCCGCGCCCGCGACGGTGGTGTCCGCCAGCAGCCCGTCCTTCGCCGACGTCGAACTGCACGAGACGCGGCTGGTGGACGGCGTCAGCCGCATGCGTCACGTGCCGGAACTGCGCATCAAGCCCGACGACAGCGCCGTGCTCAAGCCCGGCGGGCTGCATCTGATGCTGATGCGTCCGGCCGCCGCGCTGTCGCCCGGCAGCCGCGTGGCGGTCACCTTCACGCTGTCCGACGGGCGCACGCTCATCGGCGAGTTCGAGGTGCGCAAGGCCGCGCCCTGAAGCCACGACGCGGAGGCCGATCCGCCGGTCCACACCTGTCTTTTTCCTTCGGGCGCACACGCGCATGTGCACGTTCATCACCGCCATCCTGCCTGTCGAAGCCGATCGTGCCGCGCTCGAGACGCGTCTGCATGTGCATCGGCTGCGCCTGCGGCCGCAGGCGAATCCCGGCCTGGCGCGTCAGTTGCAGGCCGGCGAAACCGCCTTCCTCGCCACGTGGGGACACTGCGACTGCGGGACGCCGCTGGGCCTTGCCTCCGATCGCGCCGGCATGTCACCCGTGCGGCCCGAAGACAGGGCCGCCGCCGAGGCCAGGAAGCTGCGCCGCAAGGGTTGGAGCGAGGCGAAGATTGCCCGCGCGCTTGCGCAGCGCGACGATGCCGACGTCCGCGATGCGCGCGCCGAGGCCGATCGCGCCGCTTCGGGCGAGGGCGCCGCACCTTGTGCGCCGATGCATGGCTGCAGTGCCTGCGCGAGGTGCTTGCCTCCGGCGATACGCCGTGGATCGGATTGCTGCACCACGTCTACGACGGCGGCCTGGATCGGGAGTTCGCGCTGCAGGGGCGCGAGCGCTGGCCCGTGGCGGCGCTCGATGCCGACGCGCTCGCACACATGCGCGCGGACGTCGTGCACGTGATCGCGCGTTGAGCCCACGCTGAGCCCGCGACGCAGTGAGCGGTGCGGGCCCAGCCCCTGTTCCGTGATGCGGCCGGCCGGATGGGCGGCTCAGTCCGCCTGTTCCACCGTATCGCGCACGTAGCGGTCGAGCAGGCGGATGCCGAAGGCCGAGGCGCCGGCGGGCATGGTCGGCACCGCGCCGTCGTCGCGCCACGCCATCGAGGCGATGTCCAGATGCGCCCAGGCCACGCCGGGCTGCACCCATTCGCCGATGAAATGCGCGCCCACGCCGGCACCGGCGCCACTGCCGCCGCTGTGGCGCAGCTCGGCGATGGGCGACTCCAGGTCCTTGGCGTAGCTCGGGTGCAGCGGCAGGCGCCAGAGCTCCTCGCCGGAGGCGCGGCCGGCGGCCAGCAGCGCATCGGCCAGCGTGTCGTCGCGGGTGAACAGGCCGGCGTATTCGTCGCCCAGCGCGGTGCGCACCGAGCCGGTCAGCGTGGCCACGTCGACCAGCACCCGCGGCTTGTCGCGGGTCTGCACGAACCAGATCGCATCCACCAGCACCATGCGGCCTTCGGCGTCGGTGCTCATCACCTCGTAGGTCTTGCCGCTCATGGTGCGGATCACGTCGCCCGGGCGGCCGGCGGTGCCGGAGGGCATGTTCTCGGCCAGCGCGGCGACCGCGATGGCGTTGACCTTCGCCTCGCGCTTCGCGAGGCCAAGCACCGTGGCGGTGACCGCGGCCGCCCCGCTCATGTCGTACTTCATCCGCCACAGGTTCTCGCCGGGCTTGATCGAGATGCCGCCGCTGTCGAAGGTGATGCCCTTGCCGACGAAGGCGACCGGCGCCTCGCCCGCAGCGGCACCGCGGTAACGCACCACCAGCAGCCGCGGCGGGCGCGCGCTGCCCTGGCCGACGGCCAGCAGCGAATTCATGCCGAGCCGCTGCATCGCCGGCACGTCCAGCACTTCGATCTCGACGTTCTTCACGCCCGCGAATGCGGCGCGCGTCCGCGCGACGAAGCTTTCCGGGTAGATCACGTTGGCCGGCTCGGTCACCAGATCGCGCGCGAAACGCACGCTCTCGGCCATGGGCTGCCAGTCGCGGGCCCAAGCCGCGCGCGCGGCGTCCGGCGCGGCCACGCGCAGCACCAGGCTGCCCTGGCCGGGCGTCTCGCCATCGGGCTTGGCGGCCTTGTAGATGTTGAAGCGGTAGGCGCCCAGCGCGGCGCCGAAGGCCAGATGCGCGCCGCCGCCGGCAGGCGCGGCCTCCGGCCACAGCAGTTCGATGCGCGCGGCCTTGCTGGAGGCGCCGGCGTTGCCGGCCAGCGCGCCGATGTCTTCGAGCAGGCGCTGTGCGGGCGTTTCGTCGCCACGGCCGATCACCAGCACCTGCGCATACGGGCCGATGCCGTGCAGGTTCAGCGTGGTGCCGCGCTTGCCCTCGAACCCGGCCGAGGCCGTCGCGCGCGCCAGCGCGCCGCCGGTGGCGCGGTCGAGTTCGGTGAATGCGCGGTCCTGCGGCTCGCCCTGGCGCATCGTCACCGCGACGGTGCCCTCGGCGGGCAGCGCATAGGGTGCGAATTCGACGCTGCGCTGGGCGGAGGCGGGCGCAGCCAGACAGACGAGGACGAGGCCGAGCAGGCAGACGCGCCGGACGCTCGGCAGGCGCAGCGGCATGCGCTGCTGCGGGACGGAAGGGAATGGCATGGGATTTCGCATCGTGTGGATCTCGGACGGGCGGTGAGGGTGGTCGGACGCGCGGCGCGGGTGGCCTCCTGCCTGCCGCGCACAGGGCGAGCGCATGTCCGGGCAGTGCGGACGCGCATGACGCGCATGAAGCGACCGTCGAACGTAGCCGCCCGGGCCGTCCCCGGCCCCCTGCCGATGGTCATGTGTCCCGACTGCGCACCCTCCCGATGCGCGGCACGCACCGTCGCGGCCGCCGCACCGGTTGCCAAGCGGCCGTGGACTGGCGAGGATGTCGGCCTTTCGCGACCGTGGACCCTCGCCGCCGTACGGCATAGGCGAAGCCCGCACTGGAGAATATGGATGAGCATGCAACGTCGTCGTTTCCTGCGCGCGGGCGCGCTCGCGGCCACTGCCGGCACGCTGGCGGCCTGCGCCGGTTCCGGAGGGCAGGGCGGGCAGGGCGCCGGTGCCGACGGGCGCCGCTTCACGTGGCGCATGGTCACCACCTGGCCGGCCAACTTCCCCGCGCTCGGCACCGGCGCCAGCCGCCTGGCCGAGATGATCGGCAAGGCCAGCGGCGGCCGCCTGACGGTGAAGGTGCACGGCGCGGGCGAGCTGGTGCCGGCGTTCGAGACCTTCGACGCGGTGTCGCGCGGCACGGTGGAGATGGGCCATGGTGCGGCCTACTACTGGACCGGGCGCTCGCCGGCCTGCGCGTTCTTCGCGGCGGTGCCGTTCGGGCTCAACGCGCAGGAAATGAATGGCTGGCTGTACCACGGCGGCGGTCTCGAGCTGTGGCGCGAGCTGTACGCCGGCTTCGGCCTGGTGCCCTTCGCCGCCGGCAATACCGGCGTGCAGATGGCCGGCTGGTTCAACCGCGAGATCAACAGCGTCGCCGACCTGAAGGGACTGAAGATCCGCATCCCCGGCCTGGGCGGCGAAGTGATCGGCCGCCTCGGCGCGGTGCCGGTGAACCTGCCCGGCGCCGAGGTGTTCACCGCGCTGCAGACCGGCGCGCTGGACGCCGCCGAATGGGTGGGCCCGTACAACGACCTCGCCTTCGGCCTGCACCGTGCGGCGAAGCACTACTACTACCCGGGCTGGCACGAGCCGGGCTCCACGCTGGAGGCCATCGTCAACAAGCAGGCCTTCGAATCGCTGCCGGAGGACCTGCAGGCGATCGTCGAAGCCTGCTGTCGCGCGATCAACGACGACATGCTGGCCGAACTCACCGCGCAGAACGGCCAGGCCCTGCGCCAACTGATCGACGAACACAAGGTCAGCGTGAAACCGCTGCCGGCCGATGTGCTGGCGGCCCTGAAGGCCGAATCGACCCGGGTCATCGACGAGATCGCCGCGAAGGACGCCTTCGCCAAGCGCGTGCTGGAGTCCTACCGCGCGCACCAGGCGCGCGTGGCGCTCTGGCACGGCACCTCGGAGCTGCCGTACTACATCGCGCGCGACGGTGGTCCGGCGGTGGCCGCAGCGCCGGGTGCCGCGGCCGTCGGCTGACACCGCAGCAGGTGCATTCGGGCCTGAAGGCCCTCCTACGGCATGGCCACACCGCAGGAGGGCCTTCAGGCCCGACTTGAGGCCCGCCGACGGCAGCGCACGGGAGGGCGGTCCGGCGGTGGCGGATGCAGCTCCAGCTTCAATGGCTGCGCCATCGGCTGCAGTAGTTGGTTGACGTCGAATCCCGTTGTATCGAGCGACTTGCGGGCACGTCTTGCTGACGAGACGAGCGATTCCGATGTCGTCCCTCGCTGCGCTCGGGACGACGAACAGAAGCGGGGCCATCAGGATCACGCCACGGATCGCGCTCTGCCTACAGCATCTTCCCCGGCAGCCACGTCGCCAGCGACGGCCAGGCCAGCAGCACGCCCACCATCGCCAGCTGCAACAGGATGAAGGGCACCACGCCGCGATAGATCGTGGACGTGGGCACCTCGGACGGGGCCACGCCGCGCAGGTAGAACAGCGCGAAGCCGAAGGGCGGTGTGAGGAAGGAGGTCTGCAGCACGATCGCGATCAGCACGCCCAGCCACACCGGGTCGGCGCCCATCATCAGCAGCGCGGGTGCCACGATCGGCACCACCACCAGCACGATCTCGATGAAGTCGAGCACGAAGCCCAGCAGGAACATCGCGAACAACGCGATCAACAGCGCGCCCCACATGCCGCCGGGCAGGCTCGCCAGCCAGTGGTGGACCATGTCCTCGCCGCCCAGGCCGCGGAAGACAAGTGTGAACACCGTCGCGCCGATCAGGATGAAGTAGACCATCGCGCTGATGGTCACCGTGCCGTCCACCACCTCGCGCACCCGGGCGAGGCTGAGCCGCCCGGCGGCCAGCGCGATCAGGGTCGCGCCCACCGCGCCCACCGCCGCGGCCTCGGTGGGCGTGGCGTAGCCCTTGAGGATCGAGCCCAGCACCAGCAGCACCAGCACCAGAGGGGCGATCAAGGCAAGCAGCAGCTGACGCGTCGGCAGCGGCTCGGCGCGCGCCGGCAGTGGCGGTGCCAGCTCCGGCCGTCGCCAGGCGGTCCACAGCAGATACAGCAGATACAGGCCGACCATCGCCAGCCCCGGCAGCAGCGCGCCGGCGAACAGGTCGCCCACCGAGACGGTCTTCGGCGCGAAATTGCCCGCACGCAGCTGCGCCTGCTGGTAGGCGCTGCCCAGCTGGTCGCCCAGCAGCACCAGCACCAGCGAAGGCGGGATGATCTGGCCGAGCGTGCCGGCCGCGCAGATTGTGCCGCTGGCCAGACGCGGGTCGTAGCCGTTGCGCAGCATCACCGGCAGCGAGATCAGGCCCATCGCCACCACGGTGGCGCCCACAATTCCCGTGGATGCCGCCAGCACCGCGCCGACCAGCATCACCGCCACCAGCAGCCCGCCGCGCACGCGGCCGAACAGCCGGCCCACGGTCTCCAGCAGGTCTTCGGCCACGCCGGAGCGCTCCAGCATGCGGCCCATGAACACGAACAGCGGCACCGCGAGCAGGGTTTCGTTGCCCATCGCGCCGAACACGCGATTGGGCAAGGCCTGCAGCAGCACAAAGTCGAACACGCCGAGTGCCATGCCCAGCGCGGCGAAGGCCAGCGCCACGCTGCCGAGCGTGAACGCCACCGGGAAGCCCGAGAGCAGCGCCGCGCACAGGCTGACGAACATCAGGATGGCGAGGGCTTCGCTGAGAAGAAAGGCATCCATGTCAGGCGCCGCCTCCGTGTGAAAGTGCCGCGCCGGGCGTATCGCCGCCGGCTGCCGGCGGCTGCGGCTCGCTGGCCAGCAGCCGCAGCGCGCGCGCCAGACCGGCCAGGGCCAGCAGCAGCGCCGCGGCGGGGATCAGGCTCTTGACCAGATACAGCCCGGGCAGGCCGCCGGCCTCGCGCGAGCCCTCGCGCAGGCTCCACGACGCCGCCACGTAATCCAGACTCGCCCAGAACAGCGCCGCGCAGAACGGCAGCAACAGCAGCGCCAGCCCCGCCAGCTCGGCGTTGCGCTGGGTCCGCGGCGACCAGCGCTGCTGCAGGATGTCCACCCGCACATGCGCATCGCGCACCAGCGCGTACGCACCGCCCAACAGGAAGGCCGCGGCATTGAGATGCAGCACCAGCTCCTGCGTGGCGATGCTGCCGGTGTCGAAGGCGTAGCGCAGCACCACCAGCGCGAAGGTCAACACCACCACCGCCACCGTGCACAGCCCGCAGAGCGCGCCGATCCAGCGGATGGGGGTTTCGATGATGGTGGCGAGGCGAGAAAGTCCCGGTCTCGGTTTCAAGAGCCTGTCCTCGACGATGTGGGGTGTTTCGGATGAGGCGGGATTGTGCGCGAGGGGGCTGTGCGGGTCTAGCCGGCCGCTGGCACGGCGCCTGCGTTGCGCGCATGCAGGCGTTCGATGGCGGCGATGCCTGCCTCCATCCGGACCCGGGCGGCTGGATTGGCGGAATGCACACGGATCACTGGAGGCACGAAATGTCGGGTCGCCACCGCTTCCTCGATCCAGGCGATCACGTCGTAACCGGTGCCGCGCGCATCGTCCCCGAGGTCGTGATCGAGGCTGATTTCGGCCACGATGCCCGTATCGAGCAATGCGATGGCTTCAGCCGGCCAATACACGCGGACCCATCCCTCGGGAGTGCGACGTTCGTCGTCGAGATAGACGTTTCGCAGCGGTGAGCCGGCGCCGTCGCTGCGGGATTCGGCATGGTGATCCCGCCAGTAGCCTTCGATCCATGCCTGGATGAAGTCCAACGCCTCGTTCCTGTTTGGAAAGCTTGCCTGCCCGCCTGGCGTGCCTTGCTCGAAATCGATGATCCATCGGCCTTCGCTTGCCGAGATGAGCAAAGGGTGGTGGCTATTGCGAATGTCGTCGGCGCTGCCCGCTTGGGTCGCGGGAGGCACATCCAAGTCGCCATGACTCGCCGAGGGCGCGATCAACAAGCGCGCGCCGTCTGTATTCGGCACGATCCTGCTGGCGCATACGTCGTCGGCCAATTCCAGCATCAACGCACGCAGAGCATCGATGTCCTTCTGTGTGGCCGCCGACAGGTGATCAGACGCCATAAAACTCCCGATACCACTCCACGAACTTGCGCACCCCGACTTCCACCGACGTGGTCGGCTGGTAGCCGGTATCGCGGGTCAGTGCGCTGACGTCGGCGTAGGTGTCGGGCACGTCGCCGGGCTGCATCGGCAGCAGGTTCTTCTCGGCCTTGCGGCCCAGGCAGTCTTCCAGCACTTCGATGTAGCGCAGCAGCTCGACCGGCTGGTGGTTGCCGATGTTGTACACGCGGTACGGTGCCGACGAGGTGGCCGGGCTCGGGTTCAGCGGGTCGTAGGACGGGTCCGGGCCGGGCACGCGGTCCAGGCTGCGGATCACGCCGTCGACGATATCGTCGATGTAGGTGAAATCGCGGCTGTGGCGGCCGTGGTTGAACACGTCGATGGGCTTGCCGGCCAGGATGTTGCGGGTGAAGAGGAACAGCGCCATGTCCGGGCGGCCCCAGGGGCCGTACACGGTGAAGAAGCGCAGGCCGGTAGTGGGCAGGCCGTACAGGTGACTGTAGGTGTGCGCCATCAGCTCGTTGGCCTTCTTGGTGGCCGCGTACAGGCTGACCGGGTGGTCCACGCTGTCCTCCACCGCGAACGGCAGCTTGCGGTTGGCGCCGTAGACCGAGCTGGACGAGGCGTAGACCAGGTGTTCGATGCCGCGGTGGCGGCAGGCTTCGAGGATGTTGATGAAGCCCACGATGTTGCTGTCGATGTAGGCGTGCGGGTTTTCCAGCGAATAGCGCACGCCGGCCTGCGCCGCCAGATTGACCACGCGCTGCGGTTTGAAGGCGTCGAACGCAGCCTCCAGCGTCGCGCGGTCTTCCAGCGAGCCCTTCACGAACGAGAAGCCCGGCTTGGGCGTCAGCAGCGCGAGGCGCGCGTCCTTCAGCGTGGGGTCGTAGTAGGCGTTGAGGTTGTCGTAGCCCAGCACCTCGTCGCCGCGCGCGAGCAGGCGGTGGCTGAGCGTGGAGCCGATGAAGCCGGCGGCGCCGGTGACGAGGATGCGCATGGGGTCGCCTGTCGGGGTGCGGGAGCGTCGGGTATTGTCCCGCTGCGGCGACGGCGAATCCAGTGAAGAGTCCAGCGGGTCAGCAGGACGATGACGGGTCGGCGCCGCGCGCACGCACGATGCGCGCCCAGAGCTCGTCCGGTGTCGTGCTCTGCCATACGCCGTGAAGCGCCTCGCGGAAGAGCGGATCCCGTCGTGCCTGTGTTTCGATGCGATCGATGAACGCTCTGCCGCATTCGCTCACGAGATCCTCGATCGGCCCTGCAGCGAGCATGCCGAGCGCCCACTCCGACGGCTGCCGTTCGAGCACCTTCAGGATGAAGCGCCAGAGTGCCTCTGCCTGCCCCAGGTGCAGAGCGCTGTAGCCCGGTTCCGACGCGAGATGCGCGGCCTCATGCGCGTCCGTCGTGTGTGGCGTCGTCTGGTGCGCGATGACATAGTCGTCCGCCCACGCGTCGAGCTGTTCCTCGCTGTCGAACGGCCACGCCATCGTCGCCTACAACCGCCCGTCCACCGACTCGCGCGGCAGCGTGCCCTTCACGTCGAACAGCACCGCGTCCGGCTTGCCGTAGCGGCGGATGCCTTCGGCGCCCAGCGCGGCGAATTCGCGGTGCGCGACGGCGAGGATGATCGCGTCGTAGTGGCCTTCGGCCGGCGCCGTGGTGAGGGTGAGACCGTATTCCTCCTGCGCCAGGTGCGCGTCGACCCACGGGTCGTGGACATCGGCCTGCACGTTGAAGCGGCGCAGCTCGTCGAGGATGTCGACCACGCGGGTGTTGCGCAGGTCGGGGCAGTTCTCCTTGAACGCCAGGCCCAGCACCAGCACCTTCGCGTTCGAGGTCGGCAGGCCGCGCTGGGCCATCGCCTTGATCGTGCACTGCGCGACGTGCGGGCCCATGCCGTCGTTGATCCGGCGGCCGGCGAGGATCACGTCGGGGTGGTAGCCGATCTGCTGCGCCTTGTGGGTGAGGTAATAGGGATCGACGCCGATGCAGTGGCCGCCCACCAGGCCGGGCTTGAACGGCAGGAAGTTCCACTTGGTGCCCGATGCGGCCAGCACCTCGTGGGTGTCGATGCCGAGGCGGTGGAAGATCAGCGCCAGTTCGTTGATCAGCGCGATATTGACGTCGCGCTGGATGTTCTCGATGACCTTCGCGGCTTCCGCCACGCGGATGCTGCTGGCCTTGTGCGTGCCGGCGGTGATGATGCCGGCGTACAGCGCGTCGACGAAATCGGCCACCTCGGGCGTGGACCCGGAGGTGACCTTCATGATCGTTTCCAGCCGGTGCTGGTGATCGCCCGGATTGATACGCTCGGGGCTGTAGCCGGCGAAGAAATCCACATTGAACGTGAGGCCGGATTCGCGCTCGACGATCGGCACGCAGGCCTCTTCGGTGGCGCCGGGGTAGACGGTGGATTCGTAGATCGCCACACCGCCCGGCTTGATCGCGCGGCCGACGGTGCGGCTGGCCGATTCCAGCGGACGCAGGTCGGGGCGTTTGTATGCGTCGATCGGCGTGGGCACGGTGACGATGAACACGTTGCAGCCGGCCAGATCGGCCGCGTCGGCGCTGAAACTCAGCCGCTCGGCGGCGCGCAGCTCGGCCTCGCTCACTTCGAGCGTGTGGTCGTGGAAGCGACGCAGGGCCTCGATGCGCTGGGCATCGATGTCGAACCCGATGGTTGGATGGCGCTTGCCGAACGCCGCGGCGAGCGGCAGGCCCACATAGCCCAGGCCGATGACCGCGATGCGGATGTCGGAGGGCGCGGGCAGGGTGGCGGAAGTCGGAGTCTGGGGCATCGGTTCGAGGCGTCGGAGAAGAAGGAGGGCCGGGGCAGGCGCGTCGGGTCGGCTGGTGGGCCGCGGGCTGCTGCGTGGCGCCTGCGCGGGCTCTGCGTGAATGTCCGCGCGCGGCCGCGCAGTCTAGCAATGCATGCCGTGGCTGGACGCGACGACGACGACACGCTACGGTCGCACCGCCGCGCCGATCGGCGTCTGCCCACCGGGCCTAACGCGGAATGCCGGGAGCCGAGGCCAGAGGCCTGCACGGGCGGCGGGCGTTGCCGGACCCGCCGGCATGTCGCGTATTCAACAAGGGTCGCAGGTCGCCATGCCTGTGCATTCACGGCGGGCCTGCGCCCGACACGTCCCCCCGAGATCTCCGAGGATTCCGATGCGCGTACTCGTCTGCGGCGGCGCCGGCTACATCGGCAGCCACACCTGCGTGGCCCTGGTGGAGCGCGGTCACGAGATCGTGATCGTCGACAACCACGTCAACAGCTCGCCGAAGGTGCTGGAGCGGCTGCAGCGTCTGCTGGGTGCGGCACCGGAGGCGCACTGCATCGACCTGCGCGACGCGGCGCGGCTGCAGGCGCTCATCGCGCAGGGCCGCTTCGATGCCGTGATCCATTTCGCCGCGCTCAAATCCGTCGGCGAGTCCTGCGTGCAGCCGCTGGATTATTTCGACAACAACCTCGGTGGCAGCATCGCGCTGCTGCAGGCGATGGCCGCGCATGGGCTGTCCCGCCTTGTTTTCAGCTCGTCGGCGACGGTCTACGGCGAGCCCGAACGGCTGCCGCTGGACGAGTCCGCGCGGCTGGCGGTGACCAACCCCTACGGGCGGACCAAGCTGTTCGTGGAGCAGATCATCGCCGACGCCTGTGCCGCCGACCCGCGCATGGCCGCGATCAGCCTGCGCTATTTCAACCCGGTGGGTGCGCATCCCTCGGGCCTGATCGGCGAGTCGCCCAGCGGTGTGCCGAACAATCTGATGCCCTACATCTGCCAGGTGGCGGTGGGGCGACGGCCGGAGCTGCAGGTGTATGGCGGCGACTGGCCCACCATCGACGGCACCGGCGTGCGCGACTACATCCACGTCATGGACCTTGCGCTCGCGCATGTGCACGCGGTCGAGGCCCTGATGCGCGGCGGCCATGGAGGCGACGCGTCGGCCGGCGACGCCGCGCTGCGCGGCCACCGCACCCTGAATCTTGGCGTCGGTCGCGGGGTGAGCGTGCTCGAACTGGTGCGTGCGTTCGAAACCGCGAGCGGGCGCGCGGTGCCGTACCGCATCGTCGGCCGCCGCCCGGGCGATGTCGCGGAGGTATGGGCCGACCCATCGCTCGCCGAACGCCTGCTCGGCTGGAAGGCCGGCCTGGACGTGGCGCGGATGTGCGAGGACGCCTGGCGCTGGCAGTCGATGAACCCGGACGGCTACGGCGCGTAAGCCCTGCCGGGCCGTGCGCCCGCGCTCCAGGCGATGCCGGCACCGCGCACCGAGACGCGTGCCATCGCCTCCCTGCGGTGCATGGTCATGCGTCCGCCTGGCCGGCTCCGATGTGGTCGAGCACCACCAGATCACCGCGTCCGGGCCGCGTGCCGGCCAGCAGCCCGCGGTAGACATAGTCGGACGCGGCCAGCGTGGCCTCGTCCATGCGCAGGCCCAGCGCGAGCTGCGCCGCCAGCGCCGAGGACAGCGTGCAGCCGGTTCCGTGCGCCTCCAGCCGCAGCCGCGGGTGGCGGATTTCGCGGTGCAGCACATCGCCTTCATCCGTGCGCCAGGCGAGCAGATCGATCACGCTCTCGTCCGTGGTCTGCAGATGGCCGCCCTTCAGCAGCACCGCGCCCGGGCCGAGCGCCAGCAGGTCGTCGCAGGCCGTGCGCATCGCGTCCGCGTCGTGGATGCCTCGCCCGAGCAGGGCTTCGGCCTCGGGCAGGTTGGGCGTGAGCACGCTGGACATCGGCAACAGGCGCCGGCGCAGCGCCTCGACCGCATCGTCGGCGAGCAGGCGCGCACCGGAGGTGGCGATCATCACCGGGTCGAGCACGATGTAGGGCGGGCAGTGCTGATCCAGCGCGGTGGCCACCGCCGCGGTCACCGTGGCGTCGGCCAGCATGCCGATCTTCACCGCGCGGATGTCGAAATCGTCGAAACACGCATCGATCTGCGCCCGCAGGAACGCCACCGGCGGCACATGCACGGCGGTGACGCCGCGGGTGTGCTGGGCCGTGAGCGCCGCGATCGCGCTGCAGCCGTGCACGGCATGCGCGGCGAAGGTCTTGAGGTCGGCCTGGATGCCGGCCCCGCCGCCGGAATCGGAACCGGCGATGGTGAGGGCGGACACCGGGCGTTCGTGACGTGGGCTTGTGGTGTGGGGCATGGCATCGGGAGATGAGTAGTCGGGGTGGCGACCGGGTACGTCCGCCTCGATGGATCGGGGCGTCCATCCTTGGCCGGGGCGCCCCTCGCATCGTGTGGAATCAGCATACACCCGCAGTCGATTCACGCCCCGTCGGCGTCGGCGTCGGCGTCGGCGTTTGCGCGTGCGTGGCGATGCACATGCCGGAACACCACATACGCGAAGCCGACGATGCCGGTCAGACTGGCCGGCAGCAGCAATGCGCGATAGGCGAACAGGGCGTAAAGCCATGCGCCGGAAACCGACCCGGACAGGAATCCGGCGACGATCAGCGCGCTCAGGCGCAGGCGGCGGGTCTGCAGCGGCATCCGCCGCAGCGCATGCCCGAGGCCGATGCCGAGATCGGTGAACATGCCGCTCAGATGCGTGGTGCGCACCACCGCGCCGCTGTAGGTCGTCGCCATCGCGTTCTGCAGCCCGCAGGCCGCAGCGGCGCACCAGGCGCCCAGCACCCATTCGCGCTCGAACATCGGGATCGACGCGAACAGCAGCACCGACACCAGCGCCAGCGCCACGCCGTAGCGACGGCCCAGGCGCAGACTGCTGTCCTGCACGATCATGCCGCCGAGCGCGGCACCGAGCACGAAGGCCGCGATCACGCCGGCCAGATGCAGGCCGGCGCGCAGATCCGCGCCCGCGAGCGCGGCGCCGAGCAGGGTGGTGGTGCCGGTGAGATGGGTGATGGCCTGATGCTCGAAGCCCAGGAACCCCACCACGTTCACCATGCCCGCGACGCACGACAGCGCGAATGCGCCGATCCATACCCAGCGCGGCAGGTGCACGCCCATGGGTCAGTCCGCGCGCGGCGCGAGGCTGTGCCCGGCGACCTCCAGGTCGCGCGGCAGCAGAGAATGCACCATCGCCTCGTGCGGGCGGCCGCGCACCACGATCGCATCGCGCGCGATGCCTTCGCAGACCGCGCCGAGCTTGATCGCCACGCGCAGGCTGGCGCGGTTCTCCGGCTGGATCAGGATCGCGATGCGCTGCAGGCCCAGCCGCTCGAAACCGAAACGCGCCGCCTGCCGCGCGGCCTCCACCGCCACCCCGCGACCGCGCGCCGCGTCCGTGGTCCAGTAGCCCAGATTCGCGGATCGATAGGCGGGGATGCGGTGGTTGATGCCGACGCCGCCCAGCAGCGCATCGCTGTCGACATCGAACACCCCGAAGTGATGCTCCGCATCGGCCGCGCGCGCGGCGGCGCAGTGCGCGATCCAGCCCTCGGCAGCCGCGAGGTCGTAAGCCTCGGTAGCCCAGGGCAGCCACTGAACAAGCGTGTGCAGGCTCTCGCGGACCACCGCGTGGAGCCGCGTCGCGTCGGAGATGCAAAGGGGGCGTATCGCGACGTTCATCGTGTCCATAACCGCCACCATTTTCGGGTGGGAGCAGGTTCGGAGGCTTGCCGCTGCGATCGCACGATATCGAGTCTGTCCAGCAGTTCCGCCGCTTCCTGCTCGCTCAGCGGGTCGCCCAGGTTCACCATCGCGGGCATCGCCGCAAGTTCGCAGCCGAGAAAAGAGGCATCCCAACTTCGCTGTTTCAGCAGAGGTGGCCACAGCAACACGATCTGTTCACCATCAATGACCGGGATATCCTTGGGTGAGGCTTCACCCCAGATGGACGCCAACAGATCCGGCTTGGGTGAGAGCGCATGACCATAGTGCCACCACGCCGAATCTGCGGTTTCCGCGCTGGGCAGCGGGCTCTGCGGCACGTGCCCTCCGGGCAAACGGTCGCCGATCGCCTGCTGCAGCAAGGTAAAGAGGTGAAAACAGTTGCCAATGTTCTGGTATTCGGCGCGGTAGCCGCGTTCCGCTTCCACATGCAGCACCACGATTCGACCTGAAACCCGCGAGATGGCAGCGCGCACCCATGTTGCGCCGGGACCATGATCGTCGATGCGGTCGAGATCGACATGGAACCCTTCATCCGACGCCAGTTCCGCCCGTTCCTCCGGAAGCCTGGCCAGATAGGCGACCAAGGCTTGGCTCAATTTCGTCAAAGCGTCGATGAAGACTTCCGATTCCTCTTTGCCGCCGTCGCCCGCCGCGGGTAGCGGAGGAGGCGAAGCGGTGGCTGCTCTGAATCGCGTGAGCAGATGCCGCCAAGACCGCTGCGGTTCGAGTCCGTCTTCGACAAGGGCGCCGAGAAGAATGCCCAGCCAGGCCGCAGCCTCGAGCGGCAGCGTATCCAGCGCCTGTGCCGCCCGTAGGGCCACAGCGGAGTCTCTCATCGCTGCGTCGTGAAACTCCCGCGAGACCGCGCGCAACGGTTCGAGCTCGCGCAGACTGGCAGCGGTTTCGCAGGCAAGCAGAAGCCGCTCGACGACGTCCCGATCACTGGAGCCGGATATCGTCATGCTGCAAAGGCGCTACAGCACTTCCGACGCGTAATCCGCCAGCCGCGAACGCTCGCCGCGCTTGAGCGTGACGTGCGCGCTGTGCGCCCAGTTCTTGAAGCGGTCGACGGCGTAGGTCAGGCCGGACGTGGTTTCGGTGAGGTAGGGCGTGTCGATCTGCTCGACGTTGCCCAGGCAGACGATCTTGGTCCCGGGGCCGGCGCGGGTAATCAGGGTCTTCATCTGCTTGGGCGTGAGATTCTGCGCCTCGTCGAGGATCAGCCAGCGGCTGAGGAAGGTGCGGCCGCGCATGAAGTTCAGCGAGCGGATCTTGATCCGCGAGGCCAGCAGGTCGTTGGTGGCTGCGCGGCCCCAGCTGCCGCCTTCGGCGTTGCTGGGCATCAACACTTCGAGGTTGTCGGTGAGTGCGCCCATCCACGGCGTCATCTTCTCTTCCTCGGTGCCGGGCAAAAAGCCGATGTCCTCGCCCACGCTCACCGTGGCGCGGGTCATGATGATCTCGCGGTAGCGCTGCTGGTCCATGGTCTGCGCCAGGCCCGCAGCCAGCGCCAGCAGGGTCTTGCCGGTGCCGGCGGTGCCGAGCAGGGTGACGAAGTCGACTTCCGGGTCCATCAGCGCATTGAGCGCGAAATTCTGTTCGCGGTTGCGCGCGGTGATGCCCCACACCGCATGCTGCTGGCTGCGGTAGTCGTCGACGATCTGCAGCACCACGCGGTCGCCGTCGATGCGCGCGACGCGCATCTCCGCATCCTCGTCGCCGGGCAGGTAGAGGTACTGGTTGGGGTGCCACTCGTCGTCTTCGCCGCGCGCGATCTCGTAGAACGTGCGGCCGCGGTCGGTCCATGACTTCAGGTCCTTGCCGTGGCGCGACCAGAAATCCGCCGACAGCGCGGTGGCGCCGGTGTACAGCAGGCTGAAATCGTCGAGTGCGCGGTCGTTCTCGTAGTCCTCCGAGGCGATGCCGGCGATCGCGGCCTTGATCCGCAGGTTGATGTCCTTGGAGACGAACACCACCGGCGTGTCCGATTCCACTTCCTGCAGCATCAGGATCGCGCCGAGGATCTGGTTGTCCGGCATGACCGCGCCGAAGCGCTTGGCCGAGTCAAAGCTCCCGGTCTGGAAGCGCAGATGACCGATGCTGTCCGCCGCGCGCAGCTGCAGGCCTTTCGGACGGCTGAGCGGCAGGCCCACGGTCAGCTTGTCGGTGCCGTGGGTCTCGATCAGCTCGTTGATGAAGCGGCTCACCTGCCGCGCGTTGCGGCTGGCCTCGGACGTGCCCTTCTTGGCGTTGTCGAGCTCTTCGATGACCTGCATCGGCAGGAAAACGTCGTGCTCCTCGAACTTGAACAGCGCGGTCGGGTCGTGCATCAACACGTTGGTGTCGAGGACGTAGATGCGTTTGCCTTTGGTCATCATGAGCCGGGATTCGATGTGCGGGTGTGGGGGGCGAGGGGATGGAAGCGCAGGCGCGGCGTCCGAGGAGCGTGAATCCGGAGGCGTCGGCGCGCGGGCGAAGTACGCGCTTCAGCGGGCGTCCTGCCGAGGTGCGTCCGTCGGGCACGCGTCGGCCGCGCCGGTGCTGCGCACGGCGCTCGGTGTCGACAGGATGGACAGGGGATTGCCGTCGAGCGGAGCAGCATGGCTCCGTCGTACGGGCGGGAGGTCGCGCGCGGACGTCCGGACGCGGATGCTCACCCCGCCTGCGCCGCCTTCAGCGCATCCAGCACGGCCTGGGCATGGCCGGCCACCTTCACCTTGCGCCATTCCGCGGCGAGGACGCCGCCGGGCGCGATCAGGAAGGTGCTGCGCTCGATGCCGAGCACGGTCTTGCCGTACATGTTCTTTTCCCGGATCACGTCGAAGGCCTTGCACAGCGCTTCGTCGGCGTCGCTGACCAGCTGGAACGTGAAGCCCTGCTTGGTGCAGAAGTTCTGGTGCGACTTGAGCGAGTCGCGCGACACGCCGAGGACGTCGCAGCCGAGTTTGGCGAACTTCGGCAGCAACGCGTTGAACTCTAGGCCTTCGGTGGTGCAGCCGGGGGTCGAATCCTTCGGGTAGAAATACAGCGCCAGCCAACCGTCCGCGTGGTCGGCGAGGGTGGCGGTCTCGCCGCCGGACAGCGCCAGCGGCAGTTTGAGGGTGGTCTTGGGCAGGGGCTTGCCGACGGCGATGGGCATGGGGGAGCGTCCGTGGGTCGCGGGGGGAATGGCGCGCGTGGAAGCCTCAGAACTTCATCGGATCCATGATTGCGTCGAGATTCAGGTGGTCGCAGAACTCGAGGAAATCGTCGCGAAGCGCGGCGATGTGCATGTCGGCCGGCACGCCGATGGTGATCTGTGCCGAGAACATGTCGGCGCCGGTCTGCATCGCCCGGTAGCGCGAGCAGTGCAGACCTTCGATGGTGATGCCCTGGCGGTCGAAGAAATCCGCCAGCTGGTAGAGGATGCCGGGCTTGTCGGCGGCCACCACTTCCACGACGTAGGGCAGCAGGTTGGACTGCAGCGCCTTGGGCCCGGTGCGGTACCAGTTGAGCTTGAATCCGTCCTCGCGCTCCAGCCGGCCGAGCATGGCCTCCAGCTTCGCGATGGCGTCCCAGGAGCCCACGGCCAGCGCGGTCACCGAGACATCGCGGCCCACCGTGGACAGACGGGCGTCGGCCATGTTGCAGCCGCTGTCCGCGATGCGCCGGGTGACGGCGAGCAGCGGCGACTGCGGGTGCGTGGTGTAGGCGTTGATCAGCAGGTGGTTCTCGTTGGGCGAGGGCCGTTGGTTGTTGTTGGAGTCGCTCAAGATGATGTCCAGGAGTGAAGCGGTGGGGCCGGATGGAACGGCGCGGTGGCACCGGCGTGCGGTGTCGGCGCGTCGCGGCCGCCGGTGTCGGTGCGCCGGGCGGCCCGCCCGGCGGGATGCGGGCGGGCAGATCTGCGGCAGGTCCGGGGCAGGATATGGGCCGGGGGTGTGCATCGCAAGGGCAGGCCGTATACGTCGCTCCGGATCGTGCACGAGGGGCCGCAAGTCGCTGATCCGGAAGGCGTGGGCAGCCGCGGCGACGGGATGCGGATGCTATGATCGCGGCCTTGGCGGCGGCCCTCCGGCGGCGCATGTCGAAGGCCGCCGACGGTCGCCTTCGGCACTGTCGTCCGCATGCATGCTTCCGCCCACCGCGTCGCGCCGCGCTCGACGCCATCCTCCATGCAGCCCCTCACCGAGGTTTCGCCCCCGTGCATCTGTCCGGCAGCATCACCGCGCTCGCGACTCCCTTTCTGTCCGTCCCCGATCCGTCCGCGTCCGGCGACACGTCGCAGGGCCATCCGTCCGTCGACATGGATGGCTGGCACCGGCTGCTGCAGGCGCAGCTCGCGCACGGCACCCAGGCGGTCGTGGTGGCCGGTTCCACCGGCGAGGCCAACGCGCTGGACGACGAGGAGTACGCGGCCCTGCTGAGCGCTGCGGTCGAGACGCTGCGTGGGCGCATCCCCGTGCTGGCAGGTACCGGCACGCCCAACACCGCCAAGACGATCGCCGCCACGCGGCGTGCGGCCGCGCTGGGCGCCGACGTGGCCCTGGTGGTGACGCCTCCCTATGTACGCCCCACCCAGGCCGGTCTGATCGCGCACTACCGCGCGGTCGCCGACGAGGGCGGTCTGCCCGTGCTGCTCTACAACGTGCCCGGCCGCACCGGTTGCGATCTGCTGCCGGAGACGGTGGCCGCGCTGGTCGATCACCCGCGTATCGTCGGCATCAAGGAGGCGGTGACCGCCCCGGAGCGGATGCAGGCGCTGCTGGCGCTGCGCGGCCCGGGCTTCGCGGTGCTCAGCGGCGACGACCCGACCGCGGTGCGGGCGATGCTCGCCGGCGCCGACGGCACCATTTCGGTCGCCTCGAACGTGCTGCCCGCGTCGTTCCGGCGCCTGTGCGATCTGGCCCGCGCGGGCGAGGCCGAGCGGGCCGCAGCCTGGGATGCCCGGTTGCAGCCGGTCTTCGACTTCCTCGGCGTGGAACCCAATCCCATCCCGGTCAAGGCCGTGCTGGCCGCCCGGGGCATCGGCGATGGCCTGCGCCTGCCTCTCACGCCGCTTTCGCCCGCACATGCCGATGCCCTGGCGCAGGCCGTCGCGGCCGTGACGGCGCTGGAGCGCGACGCGGCGGCGGCCTGACCGGCTCCGGCCTGTCGACGGCCCGCATCGGGCCGCGGTGCGGCCCCGCCTGTTAAGCTGCGCGTCCGCGCCGGTTCAGCCCGGCGCCACCACACTCCACGGCCTCCGGTCGTCGCCGCGGCTCGCCGCGGATGGACGCTTCCGACGGTTCCGTCGCATCCTCACCATTCCCTGCAGTCGCTTCAGGAGTCCGCATGTCCCGCCCCCGTTCCGTGTCCCGTCCCGTCCTGCGCACCGCCGTTCTCCTCACTCTGGCGGTGGCCGTGGCCGGCACTTCCGGCTGTGGCTGGCTGCGCAAGAAGGACCCGTACGCGATGGACGAGGCCGAGCGCCCGCTGGAAGTCCCGCCGCCGCTGGATGCCCGCCAGGTGGCCCAGGCCGAAGCCGGGGCAGGCAGTTCGGTCACCCGTTCCTCCCTTTCGGGCGGTACGGCCGTGAGCAACACGGGCGGCTTCAGCGTCGACGGCGACCGTGAAGGCGCCTTCGCGCGCGTGGGCCAGCTTCTGGAGCAGACCCCCGGGTTGACCATCGCCAGCCGCGCGCAGCTGCTGGGTGCCTACGACGTCGACTACCGCGGCGCCCGTTTCCTGGTGCGCGTGTCGGAGTCCGGCGGCTCCACGTATGTCTCCGCCGTCGACCCGCGCGGCCAGGCGGCCCAGGGCGAAGGGCCCGCGGCGCTGATCGCCTCGCTCAAGAATGCGATGGGGGGGCGTTGAGCCCGGTGTCGCCATCGGCGACGCACATCGCTGCAGATGAGAACGGGCGCCCTGGGCGCCCGTTTTCTTTCGGCGCCCGCGCACCGGAGGGGCAGGGGCGGAGTGGCCCGGGTCGACGTTCCCGGGTCAGCGTTCCAGCAGCGCCAGCTTGCCGGGCTTGCCGTCCCATTCCTTGGCGTCCTCGGCCGCTTCCTTGCGGGTGGTGATGACCGGCCAGGCCTGCGCCAGTTCGGCGTTGAGGGCGACGAAGCCCTCCTGCCCGGCAGGCACGTCGTCCTCGGGGAAGATCGCGTTGGCCGGGCATTCCGGCTCGCACAGGGTGCAATCGATGCACTCGTCGGGATCGATCACCAGGAAGTTCGGCCCTTCATGGAAGCAGTCCACGGGGCAGACTTCGACGCAGTCGGTGTATTTGCACTTGATGCAGTTTTCGGTGACGACGAAGGGCATGGGGCGTCCCAAGCGTGTGGTAGCGGGCCCGCAAGTGTACGGCCTGCGTGCGGCGCGATGTACCCATCGAGGCACGTCGGCACGGGTGCATCGCGGGATTGGCCGGGTATGGGCAGGTCGTGGCGTGCCCTTTTTTCGGCTGGATGCGACCGCCAAAAAGAAAACCCGCGCCCTGCGGCGCGGGTTCTCGGTATTGGCGCTCCCTACGGGATTCGAACCCGTGTTTTAGCCTTGAGAGGGCCACGTCCTAGGCCTCTAGACGAAGGGAGCATGAAGCGTGGCGGGAATCTCGGAATGCACCCGGTGGAAGCGGGGGGTGCGGCCGTGGTTCCTGCCTTGCCCGGGGACGACACCGACCAGCGGTGGCGGGCAGGCTGCTAGTATAACCGGCTATGTCCGTCCAACCCAAGCCCCTCCGCCTGGCGCCCTGATGACCGAATCGAGCCCTCTGCCCGCCGCCCCGCGGAGCATCGCCCGCGACCAGCACACCATCTCGCGCCGCGACATCAGCCCCAACGCCCTGCGCGTGCTGTACCGCCTGCGTGAAGCCGGCCACGGCGCGTATCTGGTCGGCGGCGCGGTGCGCGACCTGCTGCTGGGCCTGCACCCCAAGGATTTCGACGTGGCCACGGACGCCACGCCGGAGCAGGTCAAGCATCTGTTCCGCAACTGCCGGCTGATCGGACGCCGCTTCCGCCTGGCGCATGTGGTCTATGGCCGCGAAATCATCGAAGTAGCGACGTTCCGCGCCAACAGCGACGACGGCAGCGGCGACCGCGAGACCGACGAGGACGGCCGGGTGCTGCGCGACAACGTCTACGGCAGCATCGAGGACGACGCGGTACGCCGTGACTTCACCGCGAATGCGCTGTACTACGCGATCGAGGATTTCTCGGTGCGCGACTACGTCGGCGGGTTCGAGGACGTGACGGCGCGGCAGATGAAGCTGATCGGCGACCCCGAGACCCGCTACCGCGAAGACCCGGTGCGGATGCTGCGCGCGGTGCGCCTGGCGGCCAAGCTGGGTTTCGAGATCGAGGCGGCCACGGCCGCGCCGCTGCCGGCACTGGCCCCGCTGCTGCAGGAAGCGGCGCCGGCGCGGCTGTTCGAGGAATGCCTGAAGCTGTTCCTGTCCGGTCACGGCGAAGCCAGTTTTGTCGGCCTGGAAGCCCACGGGCTGCTGTCCGGGCTGATGCCCGACACCGCCAAGGCGCTGCGCAGCAACAAGAGCGGTGCGCTGCGGCGGATGGTGCTGGAAGGCCTGCGTCGCACCGATGCCCGCGTGGCCGCGGACGAGCCGGTCTCGCCGGCCTTCCTGTTCGCGGTGCTGCTGTGGCCGGCCTTCTGCCGCCATCTGGCGCAGTTGCAGGCGCAGGGCATGCACATCGCCGAGGCCGAGCGTCGTGCCGCCGACCGCGCGACCCTGCAGCAGATGAATACGGTGGCCCTGCCCAAGCGGTTCTCGCTGCCGATGCAGGAGATCTGGCTGATGCAGTCGCGTTTCGGGCTGCGCCAGCGCAAGCGGGTGATGCGGATGCTCGCGCACCCGCGCTTCCGCGCCGCCTTCGATTTCCTGCGCCTGCGCGAAGTGGCCTCGGAGGCGCATGCCGCCGACATCGCGTTCTGGGCCGAGGCCCAGGGCGACCCGGACCAGGCGCCTGCGATGGCGGTCGCGCCTGTGTCCGGCGACGGCACGGCGGGCGAGGGCGCGATGGGTGACGATACGGACGGCACCGAGTCCGCTGGCGGCCGCCGTCGCCGCCGCCGTCGCCGTCCGGCATCGGCGCCGAACGGCTGAGCGGGCCGCGTCCGGCTCCGCTGCTTCTTCCTTCCCACCCCAGCGCTCTCCCCACCATGGGCGATTCCGACCCGATCCCGGGCGTCTGCGCCGAGCGCGCAGTCGACGCCGAGCGTGCGCCGCCCGAGCCCGTGCCCGTGCATCTGGGCCTCGGCGCCAATCTGGGCGACGCCGCCGACACCCTGCGTCGTGCCCTGCGGGCATTGGACGCATTGCCGCAGACCCGTCTGCGTCGCGCTTCGCGGCTGTACCGCACCCCGGCCTGGGGCGTCACCGCGCAGCCGGATTTCGTCAACGCCGCCGCCGAGGTGGAGACCGCGCTGTCGCCGCGCGCGCTGCTGGAGGCGCTGCTCGCGCTGGAGCGTGCGTTCGGTCGCGTGCGCGCAGTCGACGGCAGCGACCGCTGGGGGCCGCGCAGCCTGGACCTGGACATCCTCCTGTATGCCGATGCCCGCATCGATGCGCCCGGCCTGCAACTGCCGCATCCGCAGATGCACCGCCGTGCCTTCGTGCTGGTGCCGCTGCTGGAGATCGCGCCCGCGCTGTCCATCCCGGGCCTGGGCCCGGCCGCCGCGATGCTGGATGGCCTCGACGACGGCGGCATCGTCGCGCTGGAGTGAGTGCGTGGCCGTCGATGGCATGCGGCTTCGCCCGGTGCGCGAGCGCCTGCCCGCGTCTGTCGGAGCGTGACCGGGGTCCGGTCCGACACATCCGCGTGCTAGCCTAGGCGGCTACGCGATGCGGGTCGCCGGGGCGCGGAGAGTTCCGCCGCACGCATCGCCCGTCATCCGCAGCACGAGGAGCCGCATGGCCGCCACCGACGACAAGCGCTGGGAGAAAGCCTGGACCGTGCCCGCATTGGCCGAGGCCAAGCGCGCCGGCCGCCGGCTCGCCATGCTCACCGCCTACGATGCCGTGTTCGCACGCGTGTTCGACCGCAGCGGCGTCGACCTGATCCTGGTCGGCGATTCGCTGGGCATGGTGGTGCAGGGACACGATTCCACCATTCCGGTCACGGTCGATCACATCGCGTACCACACCGCCGCGGTCGCTTCGCACCTGCAGCGCGCGCTGCTCGTCGCGGATCTGCCGTTCCAGGCCGACGCCACGCCCGAGCGTGCGCTGGACGCTGCCACGCGTCTGCTGCAGGCCGGCGCGCAGATGGTCAAGCTCGAAGGCGCAGGGCCGCACAAACTCGAGGTCATCCGTTTCCTCAGCGAACGCGAGATTCCGGTGTCCGCGCATCTGGGCCTGACTCCGCAGTCGGTGCTGCGCTTCGGCGGCTTCAAGGTGCAGGGGCGCGAAGAGCGCGCCGCCGCGAAGCTGCGCGAGGACGCGCTGGCCGTCGCCGAGGCCGGCGCCTCGCTGCTGGTGCTGGAATGCGTGCCCACCGCGCTCGCCCAGGCGATCACCACCGCCAGCCCCATTCCGACCATCGGCATCGGCGCCGGCCCGCACTGCGACGGCCAGGTGCTGGTGCTGCACGACATGCTCGGCCTTGACGGCGGCCATCGCCGGCCGAAGTTCGTCAAGGACTTCCTCGCCGAGGGCGGATCGGTGGCGGGGGCGGTGCGGGCGTATTGCGAGGCGGTGCGCGATAGTGCGTTCCCGGACGATTCCCACGCGTACCAGTGACGGCGCACCGATGATCGAAACCATCACCACCCTCGACGCCCTGCGCGCACGCATCCTCGGCTGGCGCCGCGAGGGCCTGCGCATCGGCTTCGTGCCGACCATGGGCAATCTGCACGCCGGGCACTATTCGCTGATCGCGCTGGCGCGGCGGCATGCCGACCGGATCATCTCCAGCGTGTTCGTGAACCCAACGCAGTTCGGGCCGAACGAGGACTTCACCCGCTATCCGCGCACGCCCGAGGCCGATACCACCGGCCTGCAGGCGGCCGGCTGCGATGCGCTGTGGCTGCCGACGGTGGAAGGCATGTACCCCTTCGGCGTCGATCTCGCGGTGCGCATGCGCGTGCCCGGCGTGGCCGACGTGCTGGAAGGCCGGCACCGCCCGGGGCATTTCGACGGTGTCTGTACCGTGGTGGCCCGGCTGTTCAACCAGGTGCAGCCGGATGTGGCCGCGTTCGGCAAGAAGGATTTCCAGCAGCTCGCGGTGATCCAGCAGATGGTCACCGATCTGGCCTATCCGCTCACCCTGCTGCGCGGCGAGATCGTGCGCGAGGAGAATGGTCTGGCGATGAGTTCGCGCAACCAGTACCTCAGCGCGGAAGAGCGCGACACCGCCGCCGAGATCCACCGCACCCTGAAATTCATGCGCGAGCGGCTGCAGGCCGGCGAGCCGCGCGCGGAAGTCGAGGCCGAAGCGGCCCTGCGCCTGGTGCGCGCCGGGTTTCTGGTGGATTACGCCGCCATCCGCACGCCCGATCTGGCCGAACCGGCCGATGCGCCCACGCAATACGCCCAGCCAGGCCCGCGGGTGGCGCTGATCGCGGCGCGACTGGGGCGCACGCGTCTGATCGACAATCTCGAGTTCGACCTGGGCGCTGCGGCCTGCTGAACCCGGTCGATCGCGGCCTGTCCTGGCCGGCCTTGGCCGGGCCGAAGTCCCGCGTCCGGCCGCGCGCGATCTTCAGCCGCCGAGAATCTCGGGCAGTTTCGCGCGCACGTCCGTCGGAACGATGCCGAGTGCGGGCAGTCCGTTGTCGTCGCTCACCGAGTCGCGCTGCAGCGAACGCCAGTTGTCGCGGCTGATCGGCTTGCCGGGCAGGTGTTCGCCGACCTCGGCCTGCAGGCGGCCCAGCGTCGGCGGCAGCGGCAGCACGAAGCGGCGCCAGCCCTTCGTGCGCGCGGTGAGCCGCACGATCTCGGCGAGCGTCATGCGCTCGGGGCCGACCAGGTCGTAGGCGGCCCCGATGCTCTCGGGCATCTCCAGCGCATGCACGAAGGCGTCGGCCACATCGCCCACCCACACCGGCTGGAACCGTGTGTCGGCACCGCCCATCTGCAGGCCGGGCGCGAAGCGCAGCAATTGCGCGAAGCGGCAGAGCAGGCCGTCGCCGGGCCCGGCGATCACCGAAGGACGGAACAAGGTCCAGTCCAGTCCGCTGGCGCGCACCAGCGCGTCGGCTTCGCCGCGCGCCTTGAGGTAATGGCTCTCGCCGTCGCCGGCATGCAGCGCGCTCATCTGCAGCAGACGCCGCACGCCGCCGTCGCGCATGGCGTCGAGCATCGTCGCGGTCAGGTCCACATACACCCGGCGGAAGCCGCTGCCGTCGTCGCCGCGCTCGTTGAGGATGCCGACCAGATTGACCACCGTGTCCATGCCCGCGAAGGCCGCGCGCAGGAACCCGCCGTCCTGCACATCGCCCGCCATGTGTGTCGCGCCCTCGGGCACGCGCTCGCGCGTGGAGGCGTCGCGGCTGACCACCCGCACGCGGTGGCCGCGTTCGAGCAGTCGCGCGACGAGCGCGCGGCCAACGAAGCCGCTGCCGCCGAGGACGGCGATGTTCCGGCTGTCGCGGATCGCGTTCATGACGCGCCCCGGGCGTCGTCGCCGGCATCGCCTTCATCCGGCGATGGCCGGGTGGTGGGCGTGGAGTTTCCGGTGGCGGACGAGGGCTCCGGCGCCGGACAGACGAAGGCCTTGCGCGTGTCGACCATGCGCCCGGCCAGGCGGTCGGTGACCGGCATGGCCTTGCCGTTGAGGCGCCAGTCGTAGATCACGCTGAAGGCGAGGATGCGTGCGATGTAATCGCGGGTTTCCTTGTAGCTCACGGTCTCGATCCACAGGTCCGCGGGCATGCCGGGCCGCTGCGACATCCAGCGCGCCACCGGCGCCGGGCCGGCGTTGTAGGCGGCGATGGCCAGATAGGTCTGCGCGTACTTGTCCTCCAGCTGCCGCAGATAGGCGGTGCCGAGCATGATGTTGTACTCGGAGTCGTACAGCGCATCGCCGCCGCGCCAGTCCAAGCCGATGCGGCGCGCCACGCCCGCGCCGGTGGACGGCAGCACCTGCATCAGCCCGCGCGCGTCCGCATGCGAGCGCGCGCGCGGGTTGAACACGCTTTCCGCGCGGATTTCGGCGGCGACCCAGGTCGGGTCGAGCCGATGCTTCGCGGCCTCGCGCCGGATCACGTCGTCGTGATGCAGCGGGAACCTCAATCGGTACAGGCGCAGTTCGTCCGGATACGACGTGCCATCCACCCGGACCAGGCCGAACACGCCGCGGTCGAACCAGCCGTTGTCCTGGGCCACCTCCACCGCGATGCGACGCTGTTCGGGCGTGAAGCGGGCGAGGGCGTGCTTCCACTCGCGCTCCGCCCAGCCGGCGCGCTCCAGGGTGTAGAGCGCCATCGCGCGGGCGATGGCCGGGTCGCGTTCGATCGCGGTCTTGGCACGCGGTTCCGGCGTCCATTCCCACGGGCACAGCGCGTAGGGGGCGCCGATGCGGTCGGCGGCCAGGAACCCGTGGAATTCCGGAATCTTCGCCGCACGTGCGAAGGCGGCCTTGGCGCCGGCCTCATCGCCGGTCAATTCCAGCATCCGCCCTTCGAAATAGGTCCAGCGCGAATCCGAACGCTGCGCGGGCGGCATCTTCCGGATCGCGGCCAGCGTGGCGCGCCAGTCGGAGCGGGACATCGCCTCGCGCACGCGCCACTCGTGCAGACGGGCGTCGTAGGCGACATCGGGCACGGCGTTGAGGCGGCGCGCGGATTCGGGGCCGTAGGACGCCACGGTCCACAGCGCGCCCTGGTAGAGCGCCCGCCCGCGCTCGGCATCGTTCATGCCCAGCGCCGAGGCGTACTTCGGCAACAGCGACTCGGCAGCGGCCGGCTGCGCCTTGGCGTAGCGCGCAAGGCCGTGCGAGGCGATGGCGCGGCTGCGCGCGGTCTTCGGCCAGTCGTAGGCGCGTGCATGCGGCGCATCGAGGAAGGCCGCATAATCCATCGCGAGTGCGAACTCGTCCGCCGGCAGGCCGCGCGCGGCGGCGCGCATCACGGCCGGCTGCCAGGCCTCGGCGGCCTTCTCGATGCGTTCCCAGCGCAGCGCCGCCGGCAGCCCGCCACGTGCGGCCAGCACCGCCATCGGCGCATCGCAGGCATCGGGCAGGGAGCGTGCCGCTCCCCGCCACAGGGCCTGCGTCTGCTCGGTCCAGTCGGCGTCCACCCGTCCCAGCGCCTGACGCGCGTTCAGTGCGTGGCAGCGCAGGGCGGTGTCCTTCACCGCAGGCGACCATGCCTGCAGGAAATGGATCCAGTCCTCGCGCCTGGCGAGGGTGCCGAGCCAAGCTTCGCGGAAGACATCGGCCACCGGCTCGCCTGCGTGGCGTCGCAGGAACGCCTCGGCGCGATCGGGCTGCAGCGTGGCCAGTTCACGGCGGAGCGCGGCATAGCCGATCCAACCGCGCATGGCGTGGTCGGCCGGCAGCTCCACCGGGCTCTCGCGTCCGGCCTCGACGGCCTCCAGCGCGATGCGCAACTGGGAGATGGGCGGAATCACGGGCTTCGGCGGCAGCGGGGCGGACTGCGCGGCGTTCGGTCTGGCCTCGACGCGTGCCTGCGCAACGGCCGGTTCCGAGGCATTGCTGCATCCGGCCAGCGGCAGGCTGGACAGGCACAGCAGCAGCGATGGCAGCAGCCGCATGCGGTGCGTGACCGCATGCTTCGAAGGCGGGGAGGAGTGGGGGTTGAAGTGCGGATTCGGCATGTGCTGCGTGTTGTTCTGCATGCGCCGGACTATATCCGGCGGGCCCGTCTGCGACCACGACCCGGCAGCCCGCATCGTGGTGCGCGTTCATGCCGTCCGCTGTGCGCCGCGATGCCGTCCTGCACGCGTCCCCGCGGCCGCATCCTGCCGGTGCGCTGCGACGTGCCCGCCCAGGCGGCCAGGCCTCCGGGCCTCGTTTCGCTTGCCTCCGCTTCACGATTTGTTTACAAAGGCCGATCCGTCCAGGGAAGGGGGGCCAAGGGCGGTCCTTGTCGCACGCGACAGCATCCATTACCGACTTTTGGGAGACATCACGATGAGCAAGTACCGCCGCAATCACCTCGCGGCTGCGGTCCACCTTACGCTGCTGCTTGCGGTGCCGGGCCTCGCCCTGGCGCAGCAGGCCGGCGAACAGCCCGCGAGCGGGCAGCAGGCCGAAGAACTCGATGCGATCACCGTCACCGGCAGCCGCATCAAGCAGAGCAATACCGTCACCGCGCAGCCGGTGTTCGTGCTGGACCGCGCCAAGCTGGAACAGACCGGCGCCAAGTCGGTCGGCGACATCCTCCAGCAGCTGACCGCCAGCGGCAAGGCGCTCAACGCGAAGTTCAATTCCTCCGGCAACTTCGGCTACCCGCCGGACGGCGGCGGCATCGGCGCCGGTTCCGCGCAGGTCGACCTGCGCAACCTCGGCTCGCAGCGCGTGCTGGTGCTGGTCGACGGCATCCGCTGGGTCAACGAGTCCTCCGCCTCGGGCGTGAGCGGCAGCGCCGATCTCAACACCATCCCGCTGGCCATCGTCGAGCGCATCGAAGTACTGGAAGACGGCGCCTCGGCGATCTACGGCTCCGACGCCATCGCCGGCGTGGTCAACATCATCACCCGCCGCAATTTCGAAGGCGCCGAAGTCCGCACCTACTACGGCGAATACAGCCGCGGTGGCGAGACCCAGGACGTCTCGCTCACCCTCGGCGGCGGCGGCGAGCGCTGGAACGCGGTGTTCGCGGCCAGCTACTACGACCAGGACAGCATCAGTTCGGCCGACTGGCGCCAGTCGCGCGACTGCCAGCCCGAAGGCGGGCTCGGTGCCTGCAGTTCGGGCACGCCGCAGGGCCGTTACGTGTTCTTCGACCCCACGGGCGCCAATTTCTACAACATCACGCTGAACCCGGGGACCACCACGCCGGTATTCGACCCCAGCAACCCCAACGGCGGCACCTACAACCAGTTCGACGGCTCGGACCGCTTCAACTACGCGCCGTTCAACCTGCTGCTGACCCCGAGCAAGCGCAAGGCGCTGTTCGCCAATTTCGACTACGACCTGACCGACAACACCCGGCTGCACGTCAAGGCGCTCTACAACAACCGCCGCTCGACCAACCAGGCCGCGCCCGAGCCGATCTTCGTCGGCCCCGGCGCCGGTACCGGCGGTATCGCCGACACCATCTCCATCCCGGCGAACCACCCGTTCAATCCGTTCGGCTTCGCGCTCGACGCGAACAACAATTTCGTGTTCATCGGCCGCCGTCCGCTGGAAGTCGGCCCGCGCCAGTTCACCCAGGACGTGGACACCAGCTACTTCAACATTGGCCTGGACGGCCTGTTCGACGCCGGCGAGCGCGGCTTCGCGTGGGACGCCAACTACGTCCACACCGAGAACAAGGCCACCCAGCGCTTCACCAACGGCTACAACATCGCCAAGATCCGCCTCGCCCTGGGCGACCCGGCGGTCTGTGCCGCGGTGCCGGGCTGCGTGCCGCTGGACCTCTTCGGCGGTCAGGCGCGGCCGTTCACCCAGGAGATGATCGACTACATCCGCACCAACCAGATCGATTCCAGCAAGCAGACCCTCGACCTGTTCTCGGCCAACCTGACCGGCGACCTGTTCCCGATCGGCGACCGCAGCGCGGGCTTCGCGGTCGGCGCCGAATATCGCAAGTACCGCGGCGAGTTCAACCCCGACCCGCTGCGCCAGACCGGCGAGTCGCAGGACTCCTTCGCCGCGCCCGTGGACGAGAGCTACAACGTCAAGGAGCTGTACGCCGAGTTCAATTTCCCGGTGCTGGCGTCGCTCGACCTGACCGCCGCGGTGCGCTGGTCCGACTATTCGACCTTCGGCGACACCACCACCGGCAAGGTGGGCTTCCGCTTCCAGCCGCACGAGGACATCGTGATCCGCGGCAACTGGTCGCAGGGCTTCCGCGCGCCGAACCTCGGCGAGCTGTACGGCCTGACCCAGTTCGGCGCCACCCTGGTCGACCCCTGCGGGCCCACCCGCGCCAACCCGACCGACCCCTACGTCGTCGATGATGCCGATGGCCCGGACAGCACGCCGCTGGAAACCGCCTGCCGCAGCCAGGGCGTCGGCAACCAGTTTGAACAGGCCAACACCCAGATCACCACCTTCACCGGCGGCAATCCCGATCTGCAGCCGGAAGAGTCCGAGAGCTTCACCTTCGGCGTGGTCTACAGCCCGAGCTGGGCCGAAGGCCGGGCCTGGTCGCAGAAGCTCGATCTGGAACTGGGCTACTACGAGCACGAGATCGAGGACGCCATCCAGGCCCGCGATCTGCAGGAACTGCTGAACGCCTGTCTGGGCGCGGGCGGTACCGACGCCACGCTGTGCGCGCCGTTCACCCGCCAGGGCACGGGCAACCTCAACCCGCCGAACAACTTCCTGCAGAACTTCGCCACGGTGAAGACCAGCGGCGTCGACGCCAAGCTGAGCTGGCTGAGCCCGGAGTGGAGCTTCGGCACGCTGAGCTATTCGCTGCAGACCACCTACGTGCGCGAGTACGACGCGGTGGACGGCGACGGCATCCGTTCCTCGCGCCAGGTGGGCATCGAGACCAACGACAGCGCGATTCCGGAGTTCCAGACCAACGCCCAGCTTGGCTGGTCGCTCGGCGACTTCAGCGCGAGCTACGGCCTGCGGTGGATCGATTCGGTGGAAGAGGACTGCGCCAACGCCATCAACCCCAATGTCCCCGGCTGCCTCAACGACCGCGGCGTCAACACGCTCGGTTCGGTCACCTACCACGACGTGCAGTTCGGCTGGAAGAACGCCGTGCGTCTGGAAGGCCTGAACCTGTCGCTGGGCATCAACAACCTGTTCGGCAAGGAAGCGCCGGTGTGCATGACCTGTTCGCTGAACGGCTACGACGCCGGTACCTATGACCTGCCGGGCGCGTTCTGGTACTTCAGCGCGGATTACCGCTTCTGATGCGTTGTTCTGAACATGGCGTCTGATCGGCGGTTCTGATCGGGTCTGCCATTCGGTGATCCCACATCGCCCGGCTTCGGCCGGGCGATGTGTTTTTTGGTGGCGGATCCTTCACTCCTTCAGATTCTGCCTTGCAGGCAGCTCAATCCGGAAGCGCCAAGAGTGCGGTCTCCATTTTGCGAATGGCTGTCATGAGTTGACTGAAGCTGGCGGAACGGCCATTGCTCAGCTTGATATGTGTTCCGATCACACGCGATCCCGATACCTTCTGGTAGCGGTTGTTGGTGAGTGCCTTTAGTTCCAAGCTAGGACTGGCCAGTCTGTCGGGGTTGCGAAACTTGCTGCTTTGCTGTCGGGCTGAAAGTCCTGTGACTCCCAGAGCGGTTTCGACCGCCTGCAGATCGGCCAGATAGAAGCTTTCCAGTTCGGTGCATGCGATTCGCACTAGACAATGGTCCTGCCTGCCGGTCGGGGCACACAGGTCCCACAGCTTTCGCTTCAATGCTCGGCAATCGGCGTGACTGTCCTGGTCGCGCAAGATGATGAAGCGCGCATGCGGGTTGCGATAGGCGCGGATCTTTCGTGCAAGCTGTTTTTCGAGATCTTGCTTGCCCTCGAACGGGATAAGGCGATGAGTCACCTGCTTGGACAGGATGCGTGGGAGCAGGGTTTCAAGCAAGGCGGATGCGGAGGCTTCTTCAAGTAGAAAGACTAGCTCCCTCATATGGGGTCGACCCCGTCGAAGAACCCCTGCTTCCACAGATAACCTAACTGGTCGCCCTCAGTCATATAGGCTGCAATCTGCTCGTTGTCCTTGGCGCGATGGATGTCGGAATATCCGTCGCGCTTGACCAGCCAGCACACTTCGTTGATTTCCAGTGCATTAAGGAAGTCGGGCGAATGCGTGGACACGAATACCTGGCCGCCACGGTGCGCGTAGCCGCGGAATTCTTCGGCCAGTTCCGTCATGAGCCGGGGATATAGCTGGTTCTCCGGCTCTTCCACGCACAGCAACGGGTGCGGCCTCGGGTCATGCAGTAGCACCAGATAGGCGAACATCTTGATGGTGCCGTCTGAGACGTAGCGGTCGAGGAATGGGGTCTTGAAAGAGCCATCACTGAAACGCAGGGTCAGGTAGCCGTCCTCCAGCAGCTTAGGTTGCACGCCCGCCACGCCGGGTATGCGGCGTGCCATCGTCTTGAGGATGTCGGCGAACACCTCGGGATACTGCTCGTGCAGGTAGCGCGCCACCAGCGGCAGATTCTCGCCGCTTTCAGACAAATGCTGGCTGTCGCCGGCTGCGTCCTTTCGCCCGCGTGCAGCATTGATGTGAAAATCGGATACGTGCCAGTTTTCGATGAGTTGGCGGAAGGCATTGGCAGCCTTGAAGCGCTCGAACTGACCGAGCCCTTTGATCGCGAGCGTCTCGGGAGAGACGCGCTGAGTCTCGCGGTCCAATTCCTCATCGGACTTGTTGAAGTCCTCTTCGTTGGTGATCGCGTATCCTTCGCCGTTGGAGAAGCTGAGGAAATGGAACGGACTGCCGTAACGGCCCCTTTTGTAGCGCAGCAGCTCTTTGGACACTATCGGGCTTCCGCCGCGATCGGCGATTTCAAGCGAGTAGGTGACCAGCCGTTCCACGCCGGTGATCTCCATGCGGTACTGCAGTTCGATGAGTATCGAGTCCCGGGCCGGATCGCAGCCGCGGCTAAGTACTTCGCCAAAACGCCCGCGCTTGTCGAGTGCTTGGCGCACGTTGGTCTTAAGGCAATCATGCAGAAAGCCGAAGACATCGAACAGTGTGGACTTTCCCGAGCCATTCGCGCCCACCACCACCAAGAACGATGGGATGTCACGTAGGTGTACGTCGCGGAAGGCCTTGAAGTTCTTGAGGCGGATCGATTCGATTCTCATGCGTCTTTCATCCGCTGCCGCGCGCTTGCGGAGCTGTAGTGTAGCCAAAGCCTCCGAGGGTTGCTCGGCGTGCTCGCAGTGCACAACTACCTTCCCGATAGTCGCTCAACTGCGCTTAGACGATTTCACCAGTCCCCGAACCCCGCCTGCAGCGCCGCGATGGCGGCGAGGCCGGCGGTTTCGGTGCGCAGGACGCGGGGGCCGAGGCGCAGGCCCTGGAAGCCGGCGTCGGCGAGGATCATGCGGTCCTTCCCGGACCAGCCGCCTTCGGGGCCAATGGCGATGACGACGGTGGTGCTGGCATCCGCATCGCGGGGCAGGGCGAGGGTGGCGAAGCGGTGTTCGCCTTCAGGGTCGAGGGTGAGGCGGTGCGCGTCTGCGGGCAGATCGGCCGCGGCGTCGCGCAGGGCGCGTGCGGGGTGCAGATCGGGGATGCGCGCGCGGCCGCTCTGTTCGCAGGCGGACACCACCACGCTGCGCCAGTGGGCCATGCGCTTGTCGAGGCGTTCGCCGTCGAGACGCACTTCGGTGCGGTCGGCGAAGACCGGCACGACGGCGGCCACGCCCAGTTCGGTGGCCTTCTGCAGGATCAGGTCCATCTTCTCGCCGCGGGCGATGCCCTGCAGCAGCACGATGCGCAGCGGGGATTCGGTGGCGACCGGCGTGACGTCCGAAATCGTGGCCTCGGCGCCGCGCTTGTCCGCCGTCACCAGGCGTGCGGCGTAGTCGTGGCCGTCGCCGTTGAACAGCACGCAGGCATCGCCCTCGCGTAGGCGCAGCACACGCACCAGATGCGCGGCGGCGTGCTCGGGCAGGCGCAGACGTGTGCCGGGTGCGAGCGGAGTGTCCACATGGACACGGGTCAGACGCATGCGCTCGGGCCTCGAAGGTAGATGAAGAAGGATGCATCGCGCCGTGTACGTGCGATGCGCCCCCGCACAGGCACCCGCGCACTCGCATGCGAATGCGCGCGCGTGAATGCATGCATGTGCGCACGCGCACGGGGCCCGGTACGGAGGGCCGCCACGCATGACGTCGCGGCGCAGCGCATCGCGATGCAGCCTCTCGCCATGCCGCTCATCGCCATGCCGCTCATCGCAGGGCTTCCTCCAGCGCCGCGGCGGTGGCCTCGGCGAGCAGCGACAGCGCGGCGTCATCGATGCAATACGGCGGCATCCAGTACAGCGTGTCGCCGAGCGGACGCAGCAGCACGCCGGCGTCCAGCGCACGGCGGTACATGCGCAGGCCGCGGCGGCCGGCGATCTCCACGGCATGCCCGTCTTCGCGGCCGTCCGGGCCGTGGTCGGGCTCCGGATGAAGCTCGATGGCGAGGATCATGCCGGTCTGCCGCACCTCGGCCACGGCCGCGTGCCGTGCGAACGGCGCCGCCAGCTGCGCCATGCGCACGGCAGTGCTGCGGTTGCGCGTCAGCACGTCGTCCTGCTGCAGGATGTCGAGCGAGGCCAGCGCCGCGGCGCAGGCCAGCGGGTTGCCGCTGTAGCTGTGCGAATGCAGGAAGGCGCGTTCGCGGCTGTCGTCGAGGAAGCCGTCGTAGATCTCCTGCGTCGCCAGCACCGCGCACAGCGGCAGGAAGCCGCCGGTCAGGCCCTTGGACAGGCACAGCAGATCGGGCTGGATGCCGGGTACGGGGTCGTAGACCGCCGGGGCCTGTTCGCAGGCGAACAGCGTGCCGGTACGGCCGAAGCCGACGGCGATCTCGTCGGCGATGAGGAATACGCCGTGCACGTCGCACAGCTCGCGCACCCGGCGCAGATAGGCCGGGTGGTGCATGCGCATGCCCCCGGCGCACTGCACCAGCGGTTCGAGGATCAGCGCGCAGACTTCGCCCGGGTGCTCGTCGAGCAGAAGGGCGAGGGCATCCGCAGCCTCTTCGGCCATGCGCTGAGCATCGGCGGCATCGCGCGCGCCGAAGGCATCGGGACTGGGCGCGAACAGAGCTTCCAGCAGCAGTGGCGCATACACCCTGCGATAGAGCGGAATGTCGCCGACCGACAGTGCGCCCACGGTCTCGCCGTGATAGCTGTTGCGCAGGGCCACGAATTTCGTGCGCCGGGGCTGGTCGCCGCGGTTGCGGAACCAGTGGAAGGCCATCTTCAGCGCGACCTCCACCCCCGACGAGCCGTTGTCGGCATAGAACACCTTGGACAACGGGGCCCGCCCGTGCTGACGCGGGGCGACGGCCAGCAGGCGCTCGGCCAATTCCACCGCGGGGGCGTGCGAACAGCCGGCCAGGATCACCTGTTCCAATGTGCGTGCCTGGCGTGCGATGGCCTCGGCGATGCGTGGTTCGGCGTGCCCGTGCAGGTTGGTCCACCAGCTGCTGACCGCATCCAGCGTGCGCCGGCCGTCGTGGCCGATCAGCCACGGCCCTTCACCGCGGGCGACCGTCAGCAGCGGCAGGGCATCGGGGTGCTCGCGCATCTGCGTGCACGGATGCCAGAGCACGGCGAGGTCGCGCGTGCGCCACGCATCGGCGATGCCGCGGCCGTCACGGCCCGGGCTGCCGTCGTCGCGGCTGGGGTTGTCGTTTATCATCGCGGGATGTCCATGCATGCCGCCATTATCGCCTGCTTCCCCGTCCGGGTTCCGACAGCTTCTCCGGCCCGATGTCCGGTACGGCCGGCCGTGCCGGGGGCCTGCCGATGAGCACGCGTCTTCCGGTGGTCCACGCCGTGCACGAGCGTCGCGATGGCCCCGACCGTGTGGTCGAGGAGCTGGACCTCGAATTTTCGAACGGCGAGCGTCGCCGCTATCACCGCGTGCGCAGCACCGGCCATGGCGCGGTGATCGTGGTGCCGATGCTCGACGACGACACCGCGCTGCTGATCCGCGAATACGCCGCCGGCACGCACCGTTACGAACTCGGACTGGTGAAGGGCCGGATCGACCCCGGCGAGACGCCCGAGCAGGCCGCCGACCGCGAGTTGAAGGAAGAGGCCGGCTACGGCGCACGTTCGCTCACCGTGCTGCGCCAGATCACGCTGGCGCCCACCTACATGACCCACGCCACCACCCTGGTGCTGGCGCGCGATCTGTACCCCGAGCGCCTGGTCGGCGACGAGCCGGAGCAGCTGGAAGTGGTGCCCTGCCGGCTGGACGCCCTGCACGAGCTGATCCTGCGCGACGAATTCTCCGAAGGCCGCTCGATCGCGGCGCTGTTCCTGGTGCGCGAGTGGCTGCGCGGGCAGGGATGAGCAGCCTCACCGGCGGCCGCCACGGCCGGCGGCCCTGCGTTGCCCGCCGCACGCGCCGCCCGCATCCGCGTCCGCATCCTTCGTGGTGGACTCGGTGCGTGCGGACGCACGCCTGCGTGGTGAGCCCCGCCTCTCCCGCACGGTCACCGAACGACAAGGACACACTCACCGCATGACTCCCGATGCCTCCCTCCGCGATGCGGTCATCGCGCTCGCCCGCACCGCCGCCGCCGCGATCCTTGAGGTCTACGAGCAGCCCTTCGATGTCGAGCGGAAGGACGACGACAGCCCGCTGACCGCCGCCGATCTGGCCTCGCACCGCGCCATCGTCGACGGCCTCGCTGCCCTCACGCCGGACATCCCGGTGCTGTCGGAGGAGTCCGCCGAGGACGTGTCCACCGGGCGCCGCGCATGGCCGCGGATGTGGCTGGTGGACCCGCTCGACGGCACCCGCGAGTTCGTCAAGCGCAACGGCGAGTTCACCGTGAACATCGCACTCATCGAGGATGGCGTGGCGGTGTTCGGCGTGATCCAGGCGCCGGTGACCGGCGAGCTGTGGTGGGGCATCCCGGGGCAGGGAGCCTTCAAGCGCGATGCCGAGGGCCGCGACGTGCCGCTGCGCGTGCGCGCGCCCGCCGACGCGCCGCTGCGCGTGGCCGCCAGCCGCTCGCACCGCGACGCGCGCACCGAAGCATTCATGGCGCGCATGGCCGACGAGATGGGCGAGGGCGTGAGCGCCAGCGTCGGTTCGTCGCTCAAGTTCTGCCGCATCGCCGAGGGCGGCATCGACATCTACCCGCGTTTCGGCCCGACCAGCGAATGGGACACCGCCGCGGCGCAGGCCATTCTGGAAGGCGCGGGCGGGGCCGTGGTGGACCCGCAGGGCCGGCCGTTCCGCTACAACCAGCGCGCGCGCATCCTCAACGGCGATTTCATCGCGCTGGGCGACACCGCGCTGCCGTGGCGGCGCTGGCTGGAGCAGTGAAGGCGCGGTGCGGGGTAGGATGCGGCCATGAGCGATCATGCCTCCCGCGATGCCGCCGCCGGTGCGGCGCCTGATGCCGCTGCCGGTACCACGGCCGCGCCGGCCGGGTCCCACGACATCCGGCGCCTGCTGGCGATCATGGCCCGCCTGCGTGACCCGAAGGGCGGCTGCCCATGGGATCTGAAGCAGACCTTCGCCACCATCGCGCCCTACACGGTGGAAGAGGCCTACGAAGTGGCCGATGCCATCGACCGCGGCGACCTCGATGATCTGAAGGACGAGCTCGGCGATCTGCTGTTCCAGGTCGTGTTTCACGCGCGCATGGCCGAGGAGGCCGGCGCCTTCGCCTTTCCCGACGTGGTGCGCGCGATCTCGGACAAGATGGAGCGCCGTCACCCGCATGTGTTCGCCGGCATGAGCATCGCCGACAGCGATGCGCTGAATGCGATGTGGGACGCGGAAAAGAAAAAGGAACGCCTGGCCAAGCTGGCGGCAGGCGGCCAGGCCGATGGGCTCGACGACTCCGCGCTGGCCGGCATCGCCCGCGGCCTGCCCGAATGGCAGCGCGCGGTGAAGCTGCAGAAGAAGGCGGCTGCAGTCGGCTTCGACTGGCCGGGTCCGCAGCCGGTGATCGAAAAACTGCGCGAGGAGCTGGACGAGGTGGCGGTGGAGTTCGCCGCGGTGGCCGACGCGCCCGGGGATGCCGCCGCTCGCGGCCGGCTGGAGGAGGAACTGGGCGATCTGCTGTTCGTCGCGGCCAACCTCACCCGTCACGCGAAGGTGGATTTCGGCGTGGCCATGCGCCGCGCGAACGCCAAGTTCGAGCGTCGCTTCCGCGCCATGGAAACGATGGCCGCAGCCGATGGCGTGCGTCTGGCCGATCTGGCCCTGGACGCGCAGGATGCCTACTGGGAGCGGGCCAAGGCCCTGGAGCGCGGCGATGACGTGCCATGAAGGCTGCGACATGAGAGGCATGGCATGAAGTGCTACCGACACCACGCGCGCGACGCCGTCGGCATCTGTACCGGCTGCGGCAAGGCCGTCTGCGCGGAGACCTGCGCGCAGGACGGCGAACAGGGCCTGTACTGCAGCCCGCTCTGCGCCGACCGCCTCCGTGCCCGTGCCCCACGGCCCGAAGCGCCGCCGGGCCTGTTCTGGCCGCTGTTTCTGATGGTGCTGGGCGGCCTGCTGCTGTACTACGGCTACCACTATTCCGAGTGGACGATGAGCGTGCCCAACGTGCTCGGCATGTTGTTCGTCTGGTACGGTGCGGTGCTGTGGCTGCAGCGTCTGGCCCAGCGCCGTCTGCGCAGGTTGTCCTCGGCGCCATCCGGTGACGGGCGCTGAGCCGATCGCTGCAACCATCGATCCGCCTGTCGACCCACCGGTTCGCCACCCGCCTTCCTGGAGACGCATCGCATGTCCCGATTCGGCAGTTTCCGCGAGTTCTACCCCTTCTATCTGGGCGAGCACCGCAACCGGACATGCCGGCGCCTGCACTTCGCAGGCAGCCTGTGCGCCCTGGCCTGCCTGGCCGCGGCCGTTGTGCTGCGTGAGCCGTGGTGGCTGCTGGGCGCGCTCTTCTCCGGCTATGGCTTCGCCTGGGTGGGGCATTTCTTTTTCGAGAAGAACCGTCCGGCGACCTTCAAGCATCCCCTCTATTCCTTCGTCGGCGACTGGGTGATGTTCCGCGACATCCTGATCGGCCGGGTCAAGCTCTGAGACCTCCACCGCGGTGGCTGCGGCCGCCATGGTGCGGGTCTTCGCGGGCCGGGCAGGTGCGGCTTCAGTCCATGAAGATCAACCAGGCCGCGACCAGGATGAGCGCGAAGCCGGCCCAGTGGTTCCATTTCAGCGGTTGCTCCAGATAGGTCGTGGAGAACACCGCGAACACCAGCAGGGTGATGGCTTCCTGCATGCCCTTGAGCTGTGGCGCCGAGTAGACCGCGCTGCCGTAGCGGTTGGCGGGCACCATCAGCAGATACTCGAAGAAGGCGATGCCCCAACTCGCGACCACCGCCAGCAACAGCGGAGCCTGCTTGTATTTCAGGTGCCCGTACCAGGCGAAGGTCATGAACACGTTCGAGCACAGCAGCAGGGCGATGGGGAGCAGGCGTTCGGTCAGGCCGGTCATGGCGATGGTCTTGGTGGGGTGAAGGGAGGTGTCGCCGTCGCGCGCGCGGCTGGAGCCGTGCCCGCGACGGGCCGGACGCGCGGGGCGCGCAGACCATACAGGATGCGGCATGCCGGCCGGGATCCCGCGCGGTTGACACCACTCCTGCGACGTTGCGTTGCCCTTGCATTCGCGTACCCCTGCCAATGGACAGGGGGGGATGGCCGAACGGGCGGTGTAGGCTAGCCAGCTCGACCGCTCTCGCCGTCCGATCGCCATGCCCGCAGCCCGTTCCGCTTCCCCACGCCGTCTCCGCCGCTTCATCGTTCCCGCCATCGTCCTGGCCGTGCTGGCCGGCGCCCTGTACTGGTGGACGCGCGATGGCGGCGAAGGTGAACCCGCGTTCCGCACCGCACGCGCGGAGCAGGGCGATATCCGCGTGGCCATTTCCGCCACCGGCACCCTGAATGCGCTGTCCACCGTCGATGTGGGCAGCGAAGTGTCGGGACGGCTGGCCGAGGTGCTGGTGGACTACAACGAACGCGTGACCCGCGGCCAGGTCATCGCCCGCATCGACCCCAGCACCTTCCAGGCGCAGATCGAACAGAGCGACGCGGCCATCGCCAGCGCGCGCGCCGGGCTCGAAACCGCGCGCGCCACCCTGCGCAACGCCGAGCTGGAGTATCAGCGGCTGCGCGCGCTGGTCGACCAGAAACTGGTGGCGCGCGGCGATGTGGACCGCGCCCTGTCCGCACGCGACCAGGCGCGCGCCCAGGTCGCCCAGTCCGAAGCGCAGGTGCGCCAGCAGGTGGCCTCGGCCGAGAACTCCAGGCTCAACCTGGGCCGCAGCGTCATCCGCTCGCCCGTCGACGGCGTGGTGCTCACCCGTGCGGTCGAGCCGGGCCAGACCGTGGCCGCCAGCCTGCAGGCGCCGGTGCTGTTCAAGATCGCCGAAGACCTGGCGAAGATGGAGATCATGCTGGCGGTGGACGAGGCCGACATCGGCCAGGTCGCCGAGGGCCAGCGCGTGAATTTCACCGTGGATGCCTATCCCGAGCGCCAGTTCGAAGGCCGCGTGCGCCAGGTGCGGCTGTCGGCCACCAATACCAGCAATGTCATCACCTATCCGGTGGTGGTGGCGGTGGACAACGCGGATCAGACACTGTTCCCCGGGATGACCGCCAACGCCGAGATCGAGGTCAGCCGCCGCGACGGCGTGCTGAAGGTGCCCAATGCCGCGCTGCGCTTCAAGCCGCCGGAAGGCATGGTGGCCGAGGAGTCCCAGAACGGCACGCAGGGCGGCGCGCGGGGCGGGATGAGCGATGACCTGCCGCGGCTGGTCGAGCCCCTGAAACTGACCGCCCCGCAGCAGGCCGCCTTCGACGCCGCACTCGCAGAGATGCGCGCCCGCGCCGACGCGCGGCGTGCGCCGCAGGGCGACCAGCGCCCGGCCGGCGGCAGCCTGTTCGGCGGGCGCGGCCCGGGCGGCGGCCAGAGCGGCCCGTCCGGCGGCGGCGCGATGCCGCCGCAGGTGCGTCAGCGCATGCTGGAGCGCTTCAATCAGCAGTTCGGCGCCTTCCGCGACAGCCTCGACGAGGGCCAGCGCGCGCAGTGGGATGCCGGTCTGAAGGCGCTGCTCAGCGCGCGTCGCGCCCCGGTCTATCGTCTGGTCGACGGCCGGCCGGAGATGGTGATGCTGCGCATCGGTGCGTCCGACGGCAGCAGCAGCGAAGTCTCCGGTGCGCTGTCCGCGGGCGACGAAGTGATCGTGGGGGTGGGCGTGGGTGCGAATGCCGGCGGCCCGTCTTCCGGCCCGTCTCCGGCTGCGGGGGCGCGCTGATGTCGGGCAGGACGCCGACGGCGGTCCCGGTGGTCGAAACCAGGGGTCTGGGCAAGGTCTATGCCGAGGGCAGCGAGGCCGAGGTGGTCGCGCTCAAGGACGTGGACCTGCGCATCGCGCATGGCGAATTCGTCGCCATCGTCGGCCCGTCGGGCTCGGGCAAGTCCACGTTGATGAACATGATCGGCTGCCTGGACACGCCCAGCAGCGGTACGTATTTGTGCGACGGCGTGGACGTGGCCACGCTCGATGCCGAGGGGCGCGCGGCGCTGCGGCGCGACAAGATCGGCTTCGTGTTCCAGGGCTTCAACCTGCTCCCGCGGATGAGCGCGCTGGACAACGTGGCGATGCCCCTGAGCTACGCGCGTGTGCCCCCGGCCGAACGTCGCCGCCGCGCCGCCGAGGTGCTGGAATCGGTCGGCCTCGGTGCGCGCATGCACCACCGCCCGACCGAGCTGTCCGGCGGCCAGCAGCAACGCGTGGCGATCGCCCGCGCGCTGATCCACCGCGCGCCGATCCTGATGGCCGACGAGCCCACCGGCGCGCTCGATTCGAAGACCGGCCAGGACATCCTGGCGCTGTTCGACGCCCTGCGACGCGAGGGCCACACCATCGTGCTGATCACCCATGACGCCGAGGTGGCCGCGCACGCCGACCGCACCTGCACCATGCGCGACGGCCTGCTGCACGAATCCGCGGCCGTGCCGCACGCCGGCGCTACCGAGGTGCGGTCGTGAGCGCGCCGGTGCAGGGCGGCATGAGCATCGGCGAAGTGGCGCGCACCGCCCTGTTCGCGCTGCGGGGCAACTGGCTGCGCAGTGCGCTGACTTCGCTCGGCGTGATCATCGGCATCGCCGCGGTGATCGTGATGGTGTCGGTCGGGCAGGGCACGCAGCAGGAAATCGACCGGCTGGTCTCGGGTCTCGGCTCGCAGCGGCTGGACATCAATCCCGGCGCACGTCGCGGTATGGGCGGCGCGCGGATGTCCGCCGGCAATTTCTACACGCTCACCGAAGACGACGTCGACGCCATCCGTCGCGAAGTGCCGACCGTGCAGTATGTGTCCGGCGAACTGCGCGGCGGCACCCAGGTGGTGTACGCCGAAAGCAACTGGTCGGCGTCCTGGCGCGGCGTGGATGCCGACTGGTTCGCGATCAACGGCTGGGAGATCGCCCAGGGCGAGGCCTTCGACAGCCGTGCCTACACCAGTGGCGCGAAAGTCGTGCTGCTCGGCGAAACCGTGCGTCGCCAGCTGTTCGGCGAGGAAAGCGGCATCGGCGAGAGCGTGCGCCTGGGCCGTGTGCCGTTCACGGTGGTCGGCATCCTGGCCTCCAAGGGGCAGGGCGGCTGGGGCCAGGATCAGGACGACCTGGTCGTGGTGCCGCTGCAGACCGCACGCCGCAGGCTGTCCGGCAGCTCCGGCCTGCCGCCGGGTGCGGTGATGCAGGTGTCGGTGGGCGTCGCGGACGCCGGTGCGCTGTCGACCACCCAGGCGGAAATCGAGGCCCTGCTGCGCCAGCGGCACAAGATCCAGCCGGGCGAAGAGGACGATTTCAGCGTGCGCAACCTGGCCGAGATCGTGAGCGCGCGCACGCAGACAACGCAGCTGATGTCGTGGCTGCTGGGTGCGGTGGCCGGTATTTCGCTGATCGTCGGCGGCATCGGCATCATGAACATCATGCTGGTCTCGGTGACCGAGCGCATCCGCGAAATCGGCCTGCGCATGGCCGTGGGCGCGGGCCCGCGCGACATCCGCCGCCAGTTCCTCGCCGAGGCGCTGCTGATTTCGCTCATCGGCGGCGTGGTCGGCATCGCGCTGGGCATCATCGGCGCGCTGGTGGTCGGCAAAATCGGCACCCTGCCCATCGCGCTCAACGCGCAGGTGATCGGCCTGGCGGCGGGGTTTTCGATCGCGACCGGGTTGTTCTTCGGGTACTACCCGGCGAGCAAGGCGGCGCGGCTGGACCCGATCGAGGCGTTGCGGCAGCAGTAGCCCGTGCGGGGTGCCCGCTGCGCCGGACGATGCGCGTGCAGCAGGCCGGTGTACAACGCGCTCGTTTTCCACGGGCTCGTTTTAGACGGGAGCGGGCGCAGGCCCGGCGGGCTCAGCCCGCCGCCACCTCGCGCAGCCGGGCGGCCCGTTCGGTGCCCAGATACCCCGTGATCGCCCTGCGCATGAGGTAGATCAGCGGAATCAGCGCCACCGCCGCCAGCATCTTGTACGCGTAGTTGACCGTGCCCACCGCCAGGAACTGCGGAATCGGCCACTGCTGCGGGCCGAGCACGAACATGATGTACAGCACCACGAAGCTGTCCACCAATTGCGACACCGCGGTGGAACCGGTGGCGCGCAGCCACACCCAGCGCTCGCCGGTGGAGCGGCGGATGCGCTGGAACACCCACACGTCGATCAGCTGGCCGATCAGGAAGGCGACCACCGAGCCGCCGATCGCCCACAGGCCCTGGCCGAACACCGCCGCATAGGCCAGCTGGTAGTCGGGCACGCCCTGATCCTGCGCTGCGCCCACCCAGAACCCCGCCGGTGCGAGGTGGATCGCCAGCAGCGCGAACAGGAAGCCATAGAGGATCAGCGCGACCGCGATCAGCGAGATCATGCGCACGCCGCGCTTGCCGAAGAATTCGTTGATGACGTCGGTGAAGATGAAGACCACCGGCCACAGCAGCACGCCGGCGGTGAAATTCAGCGAGCCGCTCTGGCCGAACAGGTTCCACTGCAGCGGATCGATGCCGAGCGTGTCCTCCAGCGCGAAGATCTTCACGCCGATGAACTCGGCCAGGATGGTGTTCACGCAGAAGAACGCGGCCAGGGCGATGTACAGCCGGACCGCGCGGTCCTCCAGTGGACGGTCGATCATGCGGGGCGCTCCGGGTCGGCGTCGCCCTGGCGGCCCTGTGCGGCCTCGGCCTGCGCGCGGGCGGCCGGCGAGGTGAAGGGGATGAAGTCGGGCGCGACCGCGCCGCCGCTGATGATGAAGCTCATGGCCTGGTCCACGGTCCAGTCGGTCGGGGTCATCTTCTCCACGGGCACGATCTCCAGATAGCCCGAGGTGGGATTGGGCGTGGTCGGCACGTAGACCGCGGCCAGCTCGCGCCCGGTGCCCTGTTCACGCACCACGCGGGTCACGAAGCCGAGGGTCTTCATCTCCCTGTGCGGGAAGTCGATCAGCACCACGCGCTGCGTGCCGTCCGGCTTGGTCTGCAGGATGTCCAGCAGCTTGCGTGCGCTGCCGTACACGGTGTTGGCCAGCGGGATGCGCTGGATCAGCGACTCCAACCAGCGCAGCATCCGCTGGCCGAGCACGCGGCGCGTCAGCCAGCCGACGCACAGGATGGTGCCGACCGTCGCCGCCAGCGCGATCGCATCGCGCACCCATTCCCCCGCCAGCCAGCCCAGGCTGCCCGGAGAGAGCACGGCGAGGCTCTGCAGCAGCGGGTCCACGAAGGGGCTGCTGATGTCGGACAGCAGCACGAACAGGAACTTGATCACCACCCAGGTCAGCCAGATGGGCAGCAGGGTGAGCAGGCCGGTCACGAACAGGCGACGCAGCCGGACCATGAAGGACGGGGGCGGGTTCATCGCGGCATTGTAGCCGCGGGGCACTGGCCGAACGGCTGCGCGAGGCCGCCTGCGGAGCCGTCCGTCGGCGGCATACCGCCCGGCGCTACAGCTCGCGGACCAGCCGGAACCCCACGTCGTCGTAGCCGCGGTCGGCATCCAGCGAGCGCCGGCCCTTCGCGCCGCGCCAGGTGGTGCCGTCGGCCATGCGGCGCGAGCAGCCTGCCGGCGCGCAGTCCGCCAGCCACTCGGCCACGGGCTTAGCGCCGCCGCTGCGCGAGAGCGCCTGCGCTTCGGCGGCGGTGGGCAGCCGGTAATCGGCGTTGTCGCGCCGGCTCTGCCAGCGCGCGAAGGCATCGGCGTCCTTCCACGAGATGCAGACCACCGGGTTGTCGGGCCGCTGATCGAACCCCGGCGTCTTCCAGTCGCGCGGTGCGAGCACGCGGAGCAGCGACGCACGCTCGCGGCACAGCGATGGCTCGCGTCGGGTCGCCTTGACGAAGGCCTCGTAGTCGCGACGCGAGACCGGCGTCTGGGCGATCGCGATCAGCTCCCCGCCGCTGCGGGTGAGCGTCATGCTGCCCACGCTCGCGGCGATGCGGTCGCCGGGCTGGGCGATGGCGTCGGCGCGGGTTTTCAGGCCCGTCACGGTGGAAGCCGGCAGGCCGAGATCGCGCGCGGTGGAGGCGACCCGCTGGCCGGCGTCCCGGTCGAACGCACCTTCGGCCGCGCGCATACGCTCCTCGAGTGTCGGGGCCACGGATTTCTGCAGCTTGAGCAGGGTGTCGGCGTTGCGTGCGCGGTCGCGCTCGACCAGCCGCTGGATGCGACTGATCAGGTCCGCGAGGTCGCCGTCGCGACCGTCGCGCAGACGCTGCATGGCCTGCGTCGAGAGGGCATCGACCACATCGGCGGTCAGATCCGCCAGCCGGCTGTGGGTGGGGTCGGTGTTCCAGGCCGCGATCAGGCTTTCGTAAGCGTTGTTGCCGGCAGGCGATGCGTAGCGGCGCTGGGCGATGTGGCGCTGCGCCGCATCGATGTGCGGCTGCGCGGCGGACATCGGCGGTGCGCGCAGCATGGCCTGGCTGGGGTCTTCGCCCGGCGCGGCACGGGTGGGGTCGATGCCGGGCGTATTCGCGAGCGAGACCGGCGACGCCGCCGAACGCTGCAGCCGCTCGGACGCCGACAGTTCGGAGGTGCCGAGCGGGTCCAGCTGCTGCGTGAGGACGATCCCGGCCACCACCACGGCGGTGGCGGCGGTCGCCCACAGCCAGCGTCGGCGCCGGCCGCCGACTTCGGCGGCCAACCGCGCCAGCGCGGCCCGCAGCGGCTGGCGCTGGGCATGGGGTACCTCTTCCAAAGCCGCCGCCATCTCCGCGGCGTCCATGAACCGCTCGGCCGGCAGCTTGGCGAGCGCGCGGTCGAAGAACGCCTGCCAGTGGCGCAGCTCCGGCGGCAGTTCCGGGATCGGGTCCTGCACATGCTTGAGCGCCATCGACAGCGCGTCGTCGGCGCGATAGGGCAGGGCCCCTGTCAGCATCTCCCAGGCGAGCACGCCGAGGCTGTAGAGGTCGGTGCGGTGGTCCACATCGACCCCGCGCGCCTGTTCTGGCGACATGTAGGCCGTGCTGCCCACGGCCAGGCCCGTGGAGGTGACCCGGGAACCGTAGCCACGACGCAGGGCGATGCCGAAGTCGGTCAGCATGGGGCGGTCGGCGGCGTCGAACAGCACGTTCTCCGATTTCACGTCGCGGTGCACGACGCCCCGGCTGTGCGCGTAGCGGAGCGCCGAGAGCAGGGCGTCGAGAATCGCGCGCACCCGGGTCTCGTCGCCCACCAGCGCGCGCCGGCCCAGATGCCCCTTCGGCAGCACCGGCATCGCATAGAAGGACAGCCCATCGACCGTGTGGCCCACTTCGTAGATGCGCACGATATGCGGGTGGTCCAGGCGTGCGATGGTGCGCGCCTCGTTCTCGAAGCGCCGGCGCGCGACATCGTCGCTCAGCGCCTCGCGGCGGATCACCTTCACCGCCACTTCGCGCCGCAGCGATTCCTGCAGGGCGAGATACACCGTCGACATGCCGCCCTCGCCCAGAACCCTGGTGAGGCGGTAGCCGGAAATCTCCGGAAAATCCTGTTGGACGGTTCTTTGCGCTGGCATGCTGGAAGTCCCCTGAAGCACAGAGCATACCGTGCGCCCGACCCGGTCGAGAACGCCCGGAACCGCATGCTAGAGTCCGGGCCGGAAAACCACAGCACGAGTCACATTTCATGGCCTGGAAGCGGTTGTTCATCGGCCTTGCGCTGGCGGGGCTCATCGCGGCCGCGGCGATTGTCGCCGCCCTGCATGCAATCCGCAGTGCAGGGCCCTCGCTCGAGGAGGCGCAGGCGCTCCGGGCGCTCGCCTTGCCGGACGGGCAGGGCGGGAACGCCTTCGACGCGCTGTGGTTGCTGGAATATCCGGTCCCCGAACATGAACGGGCCGCGATCGTCGCGGAGGACGCCCGGCGCGAGCAGGCCTGGCTGGACGCCCTGCATGCCGGCGAGGTGGAGCTGGTCGAGACGATCCGCCGGACCAGCGCCAGTGGGCGCCATCCGCGGCAGGTGCCGGACGACGCCGAACGGGAGATGTTCTGCCTGTCCGGGTCGGACGTGTCTTGTCTGGGCCATGTCAGAGCGCGCCCCGAGGCCGTGGAGCGCGTGCTCGCACGTCATGCGCCGCTGCTCGACCGGATCGAAGCGCTCTGGCGTTACTCGCACCTGCGCAACGGGTTTCCCGCGGACGGCTTGGTGACCCTGCCGCCCTATCAGCACGTGTACCTTGCGCGCACCCGCGACGCGCACAGGTTCGTATCGGGCGAGACCACGCTGGCGATGGACGGTCTCTGCCGCCGCGCGGCCGCGTTGCGCAGGCTGGGGGCGGACAGCGATCACATCATCTTCCACCTGATCGCCATGCGCAGCGCCACCGACTTCGACGCACGACTCTTCGCCGAGATGCTGGCCGAGCTTCCGGCCGGAGCGCCGGTTCCAGCGGTCTGCGATGCGGCGTTCGCACCGATGTCCGTGGAGGAGGCTCAAGGTTTCTGCCGCACCTCGCAGGGCGAATTCGCGATGCTGGCCGGGACGCTGCGCAACTCGCACGCCATCGACGCCGCCGCACACTCCCCGCTCCTGCGGCTGGCCGACTGGTTCCTCTACGACCCCGAGCAGACCATCGCCAGGTCCGCCATGCGCTGGCAGGCCGCCTGTGCGCCCGCGGTCGCGCAGGCGATCCTCGAAGACCGTCGCCTCCAGGAGGCCGCGACCTCTTCTGCGCCTGGGTCGACGCAGTGCCTGACGAATCATCTGGGCTGCGTGCTTGCCGACATCGCCGGAGGCCCGCACTACGAATACGCCAGCAGGCTGCAGGATTCTCGGGCACGCGTGGCGCTGCTGCGCGCGGTCCTGGCCCTGCGGCAGGCACGCGAGGCGGGCACGGCGCCGGTCTCCGCCGACACGACGGCGCAGTCCGAGGGGCCGCCCGGCTCAGGTCGTATCTCGGCGGCGCAGTTCGCCCGTGCCGCCGCGGATCTGGAAGCCGAAGGCAGGAACCTTCGCCTCAGCGACGACGGCAAACGCGTCCGCATCGATCTGTTCGGGGGTGGCGACGCGGATGCGCAGGGATGGGAGATTCCGCTCCCGCCCGTGCTGTGGCCGGACGCCGTCGCCCATGGGCGCGTCGCCGGGCGTTGAGTGCGGCGCACCCGGTGCGATGCGCCAGTGATGGCGCATCCACGGCGGTGTGTCGGTCGTGGGCCTCCGCCTGCGATGCCGCCGGGTTCGCCTTTCGGGCTCGGGCGTTTACGTTGAACCCTTGCGCCGCACGTAGAGCTGCTTGCGGACCTGCGCCACCACCTCGCCGTCCGTGTCGACCACGTCGGTCTCGAACCAGGGGTGGTATTTCTCGCCGTCGGCGGTGGCGGCGCGGATTTCATCCAGCCGGGCGTCGTCCAGCACGAAGCGGGCGTGCACGGTGCCCCGGCCAGGCCTGCGGAAGCGGATCTCGCCGGCCCGGTCCCAGACGATGTAGTCGCGACCGCCGAGGGCATTCATGACCAGCAGCATCCAGAACGGGTCGGTTATCGAGAACAGGCTGCCGCCGAAATGGGTGCCGACGTAGTTGCGGTTCCACCAGTGCAGGCGCATTTCGACATGCGCGCTGCGCCAGTCCTCGCCGATCTCGCGGATGCGGATGCCGGAGAACACGTACGGCGGCCACACATTGAACACGCGCCGGAGCCGGCGTGGGGTCATGCCGCGGACCATGCGATTGGCCATGCGTGTGCTCAGACCAGCAGCAGCGAGGCCATCCTGCGGCGGTAGCGGCCGACCAGGGCCGCATCCTCGATCGCCTGGAACGCATCCAGCAGGGCCTTGCGCGGCAGTCCGTCGCCGTAGGCCTTGTCGCGTTCCAGCATCTGCAGGAACTGTTCCAGTGCGGCCTCGTCCTCGCCGGCCACCAGATGATGCAGGCCGCGAAGGTGGCGGGCGCTCAGGTCTCCCGGGTCGGCCGCCAATGCGGCGTCCAGCGCGGCGGCCGTCGGGGCTTCACGCAGCTGGGCGGCGAAGCCCAGACGGGCGCGGGCGCGGGTCGCGCGCGGGTCGGCGGCCAGCTCGGCGGGCAGCGCACCCAGCAGCCGCTCGGCCTCGTTGCTCTCGCCGGTCTGCAGCAGCGCCAGCGCCAGCTGCAACGCCAGTTCGGAATTGTCGGGTTCGGCCGCGACTGCGGCGCGCAGACGCTCCGCCTCGGCGGCGGGGTCCGCGGGAACGTCTTCCTGTGCCGCGGCGTTCTCGGACGTCGTGTCGCCGTTGCCGGCACCCGGCGTGATGCCGTGATGTTCCAGGAACTGCCGCAGTTGGCCCTCGGGCAGCGCGCCCTGGAAACCGTCCACCAGTTGCCCGTCCTTGACCAGTACCACGGTCGGGATCGAGCGGATCTGGAACGCCGCCCCCAGCTCCTGTTCGGCTTCCACGTCGACCTTGGCCAGCACGAAGGCGCCGTCATGTTCGGCCGCCAGCTTTTCCAGGATCGGCCCGAGCGTCTTGCAGGGGCCGCACCAGCTCGCCCAGAAATCGATGAGCACCGGCGTCTGCAGCGAGCGTTGCAGCACCTCGGCTTCGAACGTGGCGGCGGTGGCGTCGAAGACATGGGGCGAAGCGGAGAGGGTCATGCGCGATCTCGTTGAAAGGGGCGACGCCCCGCAGATGCGGGAGATTGTGCCAGTTTCGGCGCAAATCAACCCGCCCGGATGGTCGCGCGGACGGGCTTGGGCATCCGTGGCGGTATGATCGCCGGCTGTTCATCGCCGATGTCCCGACGCTCCACGCCATGCGCGCCCTGCACCTGTCCACCCGCGCCGCGCTTCCCGCTGCCGCGGCCTTCGCCGTCTATCTGGCTGGGCTCGCATATGCCGGCGCGGCCATCACTGCGGCGGTGCCGGACGTTTCGCATGCCGCCACGCCGATGGCGGCCTTGTCCCTGAGCGGCATGCCGGGCGCGGCCTGGTTCAACGCGGCGGTGGTCGCCTCGGGCCTGCTGGCGGCTGTCGCCGCATCGGCCCTGCGCGCGGGGTTCGCCCCATCGGCGGCGTGGAGCGCCCGCATCGGCGCGCGACTGCTGGCGCTCTCGGCCCTCGCCTTCGCGGTCCAGGGCCTGCTGCCTCTGGATCCGCGCGACCTCGACGGTCCGGGTGCCGCCCTGCGTGGCATGGGCTGGACGATGTGGTGGCCGGCGCTCGCGTTCGGCGCTGGACTGCTGGCGTGGGGCACGCGTCGCACGGCGTCCACGGCCACGCGTGCGCTGCTGTGCTCGGGCGCAGCCGGGTTCCCGGTCGCCGCGCTCTGGTCCGTGGGGCTGCTGGGCGGGTTGCCGGCGGAGGCGCCGCACTGGCCCGAGCGCCTGTTGCCTGCCGCTTGGATGCTCTGGTTGTGTGCGCTGGCCTGGGCCCGTGTCGGCGTGGATGCGGGCATGCACCCGCCAGGCGGCCGCGACACGGCCTGAGCGGGCGGGTCGATGCCACGACCCGTCAGCCGTGGCGCAGCTTCAGCCCCAGGATCGTCGCCGACAGCGCGAAGGTCACGATGTTGGACAGGATCATCGGCATCGAGCCCAGCGCGATGCCGTACGCCAGCCAGAAGCCGATGCCGATGGTGAACACCACGTACATGCCCAGCGAGATGCTGCGCGTGTCTCGGGTGCGGATGGTCTTGATCGCCTGGGGCACGAACGCGACGGTGGTCAGCACCGCCGCGATGTAGCCGGTCCACTCCAGGGACGGGGTCATGGACGCTCCGGGCGGCGGAAGATCCGGCCGTCCTTCATCACGAAGTCGACCTGCTGCGTGGCGGCGATGTCGGCCACCGGGTCGCCCGGCATCGCGATGATGTCCGCGCGCATGCCGACCTCCAGTGCGCCCTGGTCCTGCACGCCCAGTACTTCGGCGGCATGCGTGGTGGCGGCCTGCAGGGCATAGGCGGCGGGGATGCCGGCCTCCACCATCAGCAGGAATTCGCGCGCGTTCTCGCCATGCGGGCTGACGCCGGAATCGGTCCCGAAGGCGATCTTCACCCCGCCGCGATAGGCCTTGCCGGCGGTTTCCTGGATCAGCGCGCCGATCCGCGCGGCCTTGGGCCGCACCACTTCGGGGAAATACCCGTCGATCTTCGCCTTGTCGGCGACGAAGCGGCCGGCGGTGATGGTCGGCACGTACCAGGTGCCGTATTTGCGCATCAGCCCCATGACTTCGTCGTCCATGTAGGTGCCGTGCTCGATGCTGGTCACCCCGCCGACCACCGCGCGCTTCATGCCTTCCTTGCCATGCGCGTGCGCGGCGACCTTGTAGCCGTAATCCTTCGCGGTCTCGACGATCGAGGCGATCTCGTCCACCCGGAACTGCGGCGCGTCGCCGGAGCGCGCGTAGCTCAGCACGCCGCCGGTCGCGGTGATCTTGATCACGTCGCTGCCGTCCTTGTAGCGCTGGCGCACGGCCTGGCGCGCGTCCTCGACCGAATTGATCACGCCCTCGGTCGGACCGGGCGGGCCGACCAGATGGGCGAGGGCCGAGTTCATGCCGTTGGTGGGGTCGGCGTGGCCGCCGGTGGTGGCGATCGACTTGCCCGCGGCCCAGATGCGCGGGCCTTCGACGTAGCCCTGCTCGATCGCGTCGCGCAGGTTCAGGCTGACTTCGCCGCCGAGGTCGCGCACGCTGGTGAATCCCGCCATCAGCGTCTTGCGCGCGTAGCTGGTGCCGCGCAGCGCGAAGTCGGCCGGATCGAGCCGGAAGCCTTCCTCGTAGCTGCGCGGATTGGACTGGCTGCCGAAGTGCACGTGCAGGTCGGTCCAGCCCGGCGAACAGGTGCGCCCGGACAGATCCACGGCCTCCGCGCCCGCCACGGGGTCCAGACCGCTGCGCACCTCCGCGATTCGGCCGGCACGCACGACCACGGTATGCGCGCCCAGCACCTTGCCGCTGCGGCTGTCGAACAACCGTCCGCACTGCAGGGCGAGCGTGCCCGCAGCCGATGTGCCCGGAGTCGAGGCGGTGTCCTGAGCGTCCGCGGCGAACGCGGGGCCGGAGAGTGCCGCCAGCACGGCGGAGAGGGCGAAGGCGAGGGTGGCGCGGCGGCGCATGGCAGGCTCCGGTCGACGGATGTCGGACGAGGTGAGCGCCCGATGATAGCGGCCCGGCCGGGCCAGGGGCGAACAGGCGGCCAGGCATGCGGACGGGCCGCCAGGACGCGGCGCGACGATGCGTCTCCCGCGTCGTGCCGGCCTCACGCCCGCCCGTCTGTCGGCTCAGATCTTGATTTCGAGCGCGTCCACCGTGACCGCGGGCATCAGGCGCTGGGTGAAGTACTTGTCGCTGAAGTACTTGATCTTGTCGCAGAACACCGGGTTCGGGATGCCCTCGTAGAAGAAGATCTCCTTGTCGAAACCGATCGCCTTCAGCTCCTGCGGCAGCATCAGCGCGCGCCGCTCCTCCGACTCGCTGCGGCTGAACTCGCGGCCGCGGGTGAAGCTGTCCTTGCGCACGGTGGTGTAGCCGAGCATCTCGGAATAGTCGTTGGCGTCCTGCTGCTCGCGGGGGGCGTAGACGATCTGCAGCGCATGGTTGGTGATCATGGTCCGCGACATGTCCTTGCCGTACACCGCATCCAGCTGCGACATGCTCTGGATGATCGGCAGCAGGCGGATGTTGTAGCCGGCCATGTACGACACCGCGGTGGCGATGATGTCCACCTTGCCGATCGCGGTGAACTCGTCCATCAGCAGCAGGCACTGATGCTTGAGTTCCTTGTTGTTCTGCGGCAGTTCCTTGGTGTTCTGGTTGATCAGCTGGCTGAAGAAGAGGTTGATGATCAGCCGGCTCTCGGCCAGCTTGTTCGGCTGGATGCCGATGTAGATCGTCATCTTCTTGCGTCGCACGTCGTTGAGGCTGAAGTCGTCCTCGCTGGTCACCGCGTCCAGGATCGGGTTGATCCACGGGTTCAGCGGTTCCTTGAAGGTGCCGAGGATCGAGGCGAAGGTCTCGTCCGCCTGCGAGAGCATGCCGGCGAACGCCGTCTTGGCCTGGCCGCTGAGGAACGGCCGCTGCGCCAGTTCCTTCAGGAACGGCTTGAGCTCGCTCTTGCCGTCGCCCGAGGACAGGCGATAGATCGCGCCGATGGTCGGCTTCTTGGAGAACGGGAAGCCGATCTTCTGATCGTCGTCGTACTTCTCGAACAGGAACAGGGCGAAGGCCATGAACGCGTTGCGCGCCTGGCTCACCCAGAATTTCTGGTCCTCGGCGCCGTCCGGGTACAGCATCGCCGCGATGCTCATCAGGTCCGACACCCGGAACGCAGGGTCGGCGGAGACGTAGCTGAGCGGGTTCCAGCGATGGCTGCGACGGTCCTCGGCGAAGGGGTTCAGCAGGTAGATCTCGTGACCCACGCTGGCGCGCCAGCCGCTGGTCAGGTCGAAGTTTTCCTGCTTGATGTCCAGCACCACCATCGATTCCTGGTAGTCCAGCAGGTTCGGGATCACGATGCCCACGCCCTTGCCCGAGCGGGTCGGCGCGGCAAGGATCACGAACTGCTGGCCGCCCAGACGGAGCAGTTTCCCGCCCATCTTGCCCACGACGATGCCGTTGTCGTGGGGCTTGAACATCCCCTTGCTGGCCAGCTCGCCCGACGAGGCGAAGCGCGCATTGCCGTGCAGCGTCCGCTGGCGCGGGATGATCGCCATGATCAGCAGGCCCGCCAGCAGCGCGCCGGGGATGCCGAAGCCGATGGCCACGCCGGTCTTGATCTTCTTGGCGTACGGCTGGTAGGCCGGCTGAGACTTCGCCTTCCAGTAATCGATCCACAGTGTGGGGCTGTGGGTGATCTGGGGCAGCTTGATCATCTTCTGCACCATGAAACTGGAGAGGAAGGCGCCGCCGATCATCAGCATGACGCCGAGGATCAGGATGAAGACGACTTTCGCGCCGGTGTTGCTGCTGTCGGTGTTCGGAGTGCTCACGTTGCGGCGTCCTGCTGATGCAAACCTGCTGAGGGAACGGAGAGGGCGACGAGCGCGTCGTCCTTCGGGAACGGACGCGCCGGGCAGGGGAGGGGATGCCGTGGCCGATCCTGCGGTCGATTCCGTGCCGGAACCGCCGGATCGCGGCACCTGCCATCGGCGGAGCCTCGCATGCGGATGCGGGCCGGCCCGCTCCCCTGTCCGGGGCGATCTTAACAGGGGTGCGCGAGATGGGCGCCAGCCCGTGCCGCGGCCCGGTTGCCGTCCCCATCGCCCGGCGGGGCGTCCATCGGACAAGGGGGCACGTTGACATCCTTCGGAGGTCGTTGGAGTATTCACGGCGGCGCCGGTTTCAGGGGCGCCCGCCCGGCCGGCCGCCCACCGCGCTGTCGTACGGGAGTCACCGAGTCATGAAAGGATGTCGTGCGCCGGCATGTGCGCGACCGTCGAGCCGGTCGCGCTGTTCCACAGCAGCATGATCGTCAACAGCATGGTCGTCGACAGCATGATCGTCGATCGGATGCCGCGCCGGGGGGAGGGCAGATGTACGCCAGTCGCATGGAACAACTTACCGGCCCGACGGGGAGGCACTGATCGTGCTGCCCGGTCTTGAAACGCTGGCCTGCCAAGGGCTGGCCGTTCCCCAGGAAGTGATGCACCACGTGGTGCGCATCGAATCTTCCTTCAATCCGTACGCCATCGGCGTGGTCGGCGGCCGCCTCGCGCGCCAGCCCAAGACCATGGCCGAAGCGCTGTCCACCGTGAAGATGCTCGAGGAAAAGGGCTACAACTTCTCCATCGGGCTGGCCCAGGTCAATCGCTACAACCTCGAGAAATACGGCCTGCAGTCCTACGAAAAGGCGTTCGAACCCTGCGCCAACGTGGTGGCCGGTTCCCGTATCCTCGCAGAGTGCTACAGCCGGTCCGGGGGCGACTGGGGCAAATCCTTCAGCTGCTACTACTCCGGCAACTTCTCCACCGGTTTTCGGCATGGGTATGTTCAGAAAATCTATGCTTCGATACGCCAGGGACGGGGAGTGGACGAGGACACGCAGAATGCGCAGGCGATCGCCGTGGTCGGAAGGGAGTCCCGGAAAGTGATGCCGCAGACCCGCCATCCTCTGTATGACGACGGCAGCGCATCGCCCATCGCGCCGGTCGCCGGCATGCGCGACGGTGTCATCGCCATGAATGCGCTTCCGCAGGCTGGGGCAGGCGGCATCGAGGATCCGATGCGCCGCCCATCCCGCGTCGAGGCCATCACGTCGCGTCGTGTGCAGGTCGAACCGGCGTCACCGCCGGCTACGGACCCGGCACACGTCGCGTCGCAGCCGCAGCCCTCCGTGGCACAGCCGGCCGCTGCGCCGCCGGCGCAGACCGCTGCGGCCTCTCCGGCGCAGGCACCGCCGACCACCATCGCGGACGCGCCCCGTCCACGCGGTCCCGTCGTGCTCCAACCGTATTCCGGCCGGACGGCTGCCGTGGCCGAGCCCGCCCAGCCTCCTGTGCCGCGTGTGAGCGAGCCCCCGGTCGACCGGGCACCCCGCAAAACAGACGAAGCCTTCGTTTTCTGACACTCTGCCGTCGTCGCCCCGCGCCATCCAGGCGCGTGCGTGCCCGGCACGATGTCGTCTCCCCTTTCGGTTCCACCACCACCGAACGATCCACCACCACCACCAACACCACCACCAACGTGGACATCGACGGTGAAGACGGCGACGGTTGCGGATGTGGCGGAGGCGGAAGCTTTGTCAACACCACGACGGTCAACAACATCTCCGGCGACACGATCATCAACAAGAACAGCGGCAACTCCGTCGT
>CBFGMS010000022.1:0-55457 GCA_965649985.1 uncultured Gammaproteobacteria bacterium
TGCCGCCGTCGTTCCCGTACGGCGGCATGGAGAACCCGCGCCTGTCGTTCATCACGCCGACGGTGATCGTGGGCGACAAGTCGCTGGTGGCGCTGATCGCGCACGAGCTGGCGCACAGCTGGTCGGGCAATCTGGTGACCTTTTCCAGCGCGAAGGACGCCTGGCTCAACGAGGGCTTCACCAGCTACGTCGAGAACCGTCTGGTGGAGTCGCTGTTCGGCAAGGAGCAGGCCGACATGGAGACCGCCATCGAGCGCGACGAGCTGAAGAAGGAATACGCGCAGATCGATGCCGCGCTGCAGGTGCTGGCGACCAAGCCGGGCGTGCTGAAGGACCCCGACAACAGCAGCAGCGCCACGGTCTACACCAAGGGCGCGTGGTTCCTGCACTACCTGGAGAACCGCTTCGGCCGCGACAAGTTCGACCCGTTCCTGCGCGGCTATTTCGACCATTTCGCGTTCCAGAGCATCGATACGCAGCAGTTCGCCGCGTACGCCAAGCAGAACCTGCTGAACAAGTACCCCGGCACCATTTCGCCGAAGGAATTCGATGCGTGGCTGTACGAGCCCGGGATCCCCGGCGACGCACCGCAGGCGCAGAGCAGGCGGCTGAACACGGTGGACAGCGCGCGTCTGGGCTGGCTGGGCAGCGGTCAGCTGCCGCCGGTGCAGCTGACCGACGCCTGGACCACGCAGGAGTGGGTGCACTTCATCGAGAAACTGCCGCAGACCCTGCCGGTGGACAAGCTCGCGCAGCTGGATGCCGCGTTCGCCTTCACCGGCACCGGCAACGGCGAGATCGCGCAGCGCTGGTACCCGCTGGCGGTGCGCAGCGGCTACACCCAGGCCAACGAAGCGATCGCCGCGTTCCTGCAGCGCATCGGCCGGCGCAAGCTGATCATGCCGACCTACGAGGCGCTGGTGGCGACCGAACCGGGCTTCGCGCTGGCGAAGGAGACCTTCGACAAGGCGCGCCCGGGCTATCACCCCATCACCACCGGCTCGGTGGAGAAGGTGCTGGCCGAGGCCAAGCCGGTGCCGGTGGCGCCGCAGGCGGCGCCGGATTCGGATGCGGAGCCTGCGATCAACGTGCCGACCTCCTCGGTGGATGCCTCCAACCCGGCTCCGGCCGGCACGCCGGGCCGATGAGCTCATGAGTGCCCAGGGCGACACGCCGCCCCGCGCGGGCCGCAGGCGGGCGTTCCTGATCGCCAACGGCGTCGCCGGCCTCGTGCTGCTGGCGCTGGTGGTCGCGCTCTGGCGCGACCCGGGGCTGGCGGTGCAGGCGGAACTCGAACGCCAGCGCTGGGCGCTGGATGCGGACAAGCATGCCGTCGAGATCGACGGGCAACGCGTGGTGTACGTGGAACTGCCCGCCGACCGCGCCGATGCGCCGACGGTGGTGATGATCCACGGCTTCACCGGCGGCAAGGAAAACTGGTACAGGCTGGCGCAGGGCCTGCGCGGCAAGTACCGGCTGCTGATGCCCGACCTCCCCGGCTGGGGCGAAAGCGAGCGCGTGGAGGGCGAGGACTACGGCTACCTGGCGCAGAGCGCGCGGGTGGATGCCTTCGTGGCGGCGGTCTCGAAGACGCCGGTGACCCTGCTCGGCCATTCGATGGGCGGCGGCATCGCCGCGCTCACCGCCGCGCGTGCACCCGAACGCATCGCGCGCGTGGGCCTGCTCAACGCCTCCGGCGTGCCCTTCGCGGAGAACGCGTTCGGCCTGGGCGTGCTGGGCGGCGACAACCCGTTCGTGGTGGACGATGCCGCCTCGCTGCAGAGGTACATGGAGGCGGTGTTCCACGACCGCAGCGCCGCGCCCTCGATTCCATGGCCGGGCTCGTATTTCTACATCGCCCAGCGCCGCACGCAGGCCGAGTTCGAACAGGCGGTGCTGGAACGCATCGGACGCAGCGGCGAACGCTTCCTGCCCGGCGAAGCGGCCGAAAGCATCACCCAGCCCACCCTGCTGCTGTGGTGCGCGCAGGACGCGGTGATCGACCCCAGCGCGATGCAGGCCTATGCGGAGCGCATTCCGCAGGCGCGGCAGGTGCTGCTGGACGACTGCGGGCACATGTCGCCGATGGAACGCCCCGGCGAGGTCGCCCAGGCGGTCATCATGCTGGTGGAACGCGCGCAGCCGCAGCAGCGCGGATAGGCGGCATTGACAGGCTGCACGGATACGCAACACGGATCACCAGGGCCCGCCGAGGGCCGCCACGCGAACGAACCGGACCACAGGACCATGCCACGTCTCCGACCGCTCCACCCGCCCCCGGCGCCGCTGCGCGTGCTGGCGCCGACCGCATTCGCATTCGCACTCACGCTTGCCCTGACGGCCTGCAGCGACCCCGAGGCCGAGCGCGCCGCCGTCGCGGCCCAGGCCGCGGCGAAGGAACAGGCGGCCGAGCAGGCCGCCGCCGCGGTCGACGGCGCGGTGGCGGCGGAAGACTGGCGTACCGCCAAGTCGCTGGCCGACCTGCTGCTCCACGACCATCCCGACAGTGCCGCTGCCACACGCATCCGCGCCGAATACGACGGCATCAAGGCCAGGGCAGGCGCCGCGCGCGAAGCCCAGCGGCTGGCCGCCCTCTGGGCCTACGACAGCCAGGGCGTGCCCGGCGGCCGGCAACTGTCGGCGTCGATCTATGCGAAGGACGAGATCGACGTGGGCGGCACCGGCACCACCCCGGTGCGCCTGATCTTCCGCGACCACCCGTCCTGGGGCCGCAGCAGCTATCTGGTGCTGAACGACGGCGACTTCGACTGCTACGGCGGCTGCCGGGTGAAGGTGACCGTGGGCGATGCCGCACCGGTTTCGCTGCCCGGCACCCGGCCGGACACCGACGAGGCCATCGCGATGTTCATCGACGACGAAAAGCGGATGTGGCGGCTGGTGAAGGAGGCCGGCGCAGGCGAGGACACGCCCGCACGGACGGTCTCGGTGGAATTCCCCAGCAAGGGGGCGGGCAAGGTCACCGCCGTGTTCGAGGTCGGCGGCCTGGATCCGGACCGGCTGGCGACGTGGAACTGAGCGCGCCCCGGCCCCCGGCGACCCGGTAAAGGCCGGTCGCGACCGGGTGGCGCCCCGGCTTGGGTTCGGCGGTCCGCGCCGCCATAATCGGCGCATGGACATCTCCTCCGACAACCCCGACCACGGCTTCCAGTTCCCCGGCGTGTTCGAGATCACCGCGATGGGCCGGGCCGATGCCGGGCTGGAGGACCGCGTGCCGCAGTTGCTGGAGGCCGCCGGGATCGACGTGCTGCGCGAGACCGTGGCCGGGCGCAGTTCCTCCGGCGGGCGGTTCGTGTCGATCCGCCTGAGCTTCCGCGCGACCTCGCGCACCATGTACGAGGCGGCGCATGCGGCGCTGCGTGCCGACCCCGACGTGAAGTGGACCCTGTAGGCCCACCGCGTCGGCAGCTGCAGTCGATCCGCTCCATGGAGGACTCGCATGAACGACGACAAGCCGGACACGTTGTGGCATCTGCTCTACGCCAGCCGCGAAGCCTACGAGATGGAAGCCTCGGACATGCTGAAACTCCTGTTCGACGCGCGCGACCACAACCGGCGCGCCGGCATCACCGGGCTGCTGCTGCACCACGGCCATGGCTTCATGCAGATGCTCGAAGGCCCGCGCACGGAGATCGAAGCCCTCTTCGCGCGCATCCAGGAGGACCCGCGGCACCGCGACGTGAGGGTCGAAACCTCCGGTCCCTCGACGGGGCGCCTGTTCGCCGACTGGTCCATGGGCTTTGCCGACATTCCCACCCTGCATGGCCGCTGCGCGCTGGCCAACGTCGAGTCCGAAGCGGAAGCGCTGGATGTCCTGCGTGGACTCGGCGCCTCCGAGCCGCGCACCCGGCGCATGCTGGACTTTCTCGGCGATGGCGACATCACCCTGCGACTGCGCTGAGCACCTCATGACCGACACCTGCACCACCGCCTCCTCTCCGGCCCCGGCATCCGCGCGCCCCGTCCTGCTGCGCGACCTCGGCCGCCAGCCCTACGTGCCGGTGTGGCGCGCGATGCAGGCCTTCACCGACGCCCGCGACGCGGACACGCCCGACGAGCTGTGGCTGGTCGAGCACGATCCGGTGTTCACGCTCGGCCAGGCCGGCAAGCCCGAACACCTGCTGATGCCAGGCGACATCCCCGTGGTGCAGGTCGACCGCGGCGGCCAGGTGACCTATCACGGCCCGGGGCAGATCGTGGTGTATCCGCTGCTCCACCTGAAGCGGCTGAAGATCGGCATCCGCGACTACGTCTGCCGCATCGAGCAGGCGATCATCGACACGCTCGGCGACTGGAACATCCACGCCGAGCGCCGCGACGGCGCGCCGGGGGTGTACGTGAACGCGGCCAAGGTGGCCGCACTCGGCATCCGCGTGCGCCGCGGCTGCACCTACCACGGCCTGGCCTTCAACATCGCCATGGACCTGGAGCCCTTCCGCCGGATCAACCCCTGCGGCTACGCCGGGCTGACGGTGACCGCGATGCTAGACTTGGGTGGCCCGGGCCGCCTGGATGCGGTGAAGCCCGCGCTGGTCGAACACCTGGCCGAGCAGTTCGGCCTGGCGCCACAGGCCGCATCCGCACCGGATCTCTCGGCGTACGCCTGATCGCACGCGTCGACGCCCCGCCGTCAACGCCAGGCGGCCCGGCATCGGGCGCCTGGTCCGCAACATCCACGGCGCATCACCGCCCGCCCCTCCACACCGCCCACGCCGATCAGGCCCGCCACCATGCCGGATACCACCGCTTCCAAGTCGATCCCGCTCGCCGTCGTCGCCGAGCCGACGCCTGCCTCCACGCTGGAGCCGGGCGTCAAACAGGTGGCGGGCGACAAGATCGCGCGCTCGCCGGTGCAGTTCGCCGACGCGCCGGTGCTGCGCAAGCCCTCGTGGATCCGCGTGCGCATCCCCTCGGGCAATGCGGTGGCCAGGCTCAAGGAAAAGCTGCGCGAGAACCGCCTGGTGACGGTGTGCGAGGAAGCCAGCTGCCCCAACATCCACGAGTGCTTCGGCCACGGCACCGCCACGTTCATGATCCTCGGCGAGGTCTGCACCCGGCGCTGTTCGTTCTGCGACGTAGCGCACGGCCGGCCGAAGCCGCCGGACCCGCAGGAACCCGAGAACCTGGCGCGCACCGTCGCCGACATGGGGCTGAAGTACGTGGTGGTGACCAGCGTGGACCGCGACGACCTGCGCGACGGCGGCGCCCGGCATTTCGTCGACTGCATCGCCGCCATCCGCACGCGCAGCCCGCTGACCCGGATCGAGATCCTCACTCCCGACTTCCGCGGCAAGGGCCGCATGGACCGGGCGCTGGAGATCCTGGCCGAAAGCCCGCCGGACGTGTTCAACCACAATCTCGAGACCGTGCCCGACCTCTACCGAAACGTGCGCCCGGGTGCGGACTACCAGTGGTCGCTGACCCTGCTGCAGCGCTTCAAGGCGCAGCATCCCGACGTGGCCACCAAGAGCGGCATCATGCTGGGTCTGGGCGAGACCATGGAACAGGTGCAGGCCACCCTGCGCGACCTGCGCGCACACGACGTGGACATGGTCACCATCGGCCAGTACCTGCAACCCAGCGCGCACCACCACCCGGTGCTACGCTACTGGACGCCGGACGAATTCAAGGCGCTGGAGGACTACGGCATGAGCCTCGGCTTCACCCACGTGGCCTCCGGCCCGCTGGTGCGCAGCTCCTATCACGCCGACCGCCAGGCGGCCGAAGCCGGCGTCGTCGCCGACTGACCGCACTGCCCGCTTGCCTGTGCGTGCATTGCACGCACACGGCACCGTGCGATGCCGCCGTGCATTCCGCAGGCGGCCGCAACGCAAGTTCCGGACATCATCGGATCGCAACCTTCCATCGGCGATGACTTCAGACCCGGTGCGGTGTCTGAAACTTCCGGTAGAGTCCGGAGTCGGAGCGATCACGGACTGCGCACGTGCCGCGCGATGGCGAACTGCGACGGGGTTCATCCCCACGCCCGGCACCGGGTGTAGTCTGGGTCGACGGCCCGAAGCCAGACTTCGGCCATCCCGGCACGCGGTGCATCCGCATCGCGTGCGTCCACGTCCGAGACTGTCATGAACACTTTCGCCAAGCTGCTTCCCGTTTCGCTGCTGGCCATGGCCCTGTCGGCCTCGGTCGCGTGGATGACCACCGCCCAGGCCGAAGCCGGCGGCCCCACTCCCGAACAGACCGCCGCCTCGCGCCTGGTCCAGGGTCTGCTGTCGGGCAGCAGCTTTGCCTACCGCCCGCGCAAACTGGACGATGCGCTGTCGGCCGAGGTGTTCGACCGCTATCTGGAAGCGCTGGACGGCGGCAAGCTGTTCTTCACCGCTGCGGATGTGGCCTCGATGTCGGTCGACCGCGACCGTCTGGACGAGGCCATCGGCAGCGGCGACGTGGACCCGGCGTTCTCGATCTTCAAGCGCTACCAGCAGCGCGTGAACGAGCGCGTGGCCTACGCGCGCGGGCTGCTGAAGCAGGACATCTTCGATTTCACCGGCAGCGACCGCTGGGAATACGACCGCGAGGACGCGCCGTGGGCCGCCGACGCGGCCGAGCTCGACGCGCTGTGGCGGCAGTCGGTGCGCAACGACTGGCTGCGCCTGAAGATGGCCGGCAAGCAGCCCGAGGAGATCCGCAAGACCCTCGACAAGCGCTACGCCAACATCGTCACCAACGTCGCGCAGCTCAACGGGAGCGACGCCTTCCAGAGCTTCATCAACGCCTACACCGGCGCGATCGACCCGCACACCGACTATTTCGACCCGCGCGCGGCCGAGCGCTTCAACCAGAGCATGTCGCTGTCGCTGGAAGGCATCGGCGCGCAGCTGCAGAAGCAGGACGACGTGATCGTGATCCGCGAGCTGATCCCGGGCGGCCCGGCCGCGCTGAGCGGCAAGCTGGAACCGGGCGACCGCATCGTCGGCGTCGGCCAGGGCAGCGACGGCCCGGTGGAGGACGTGATCGGCTGGCGCATCGACGACGTGGTCGACAAGATCAAGGGCGACAAGGGCACCCTGGTGCGGCTGGACATCGTGCCGGCCGAAGCGGTGCTGGACAGCCAGCCCAACCGCATCGTGCTCAAGCGCGCCAAGATCCGCCTCGAAGAGCAGGCGGCGAAGGGCGAAGTGCTGACCATCCCGGGCGCGGATGGTGCGGCGGCGCGGCGGATCGGCGTGGTCAAGCTGCCGGCGTTCTATCAGGATTTCGAAGGCCGCCGCCGCAACAGCAACGATTACGCATCGGCCACCCGCGACACCGCCCGCCTGCTGCGCGACTTCCGCGAACAGGGCGTGGACGGCGTGGTGATCGACCTGCGCAACAACGGCGGCGGCTCGCTGACCGAGGCGGTGGAATTGACCGGCCTGTTCATCGACCGTGGCCCGGTGGTGCAGGTGAAGGAAACCCGCGGCAAGGTGAGCGTGGAGTCCGATCGCGACCCCGGCGTGGCCTGGGACGGACCGCTGGCGGTGCTGATCAACCGCGCCTCGGCGTCGGCATCGGAGATCTTCGCCGGTGCGATCCAGGATTACGGCCGCGGGCTGGTGGTCGGCGAGACCACCTACGGCAAGGGCACGGTGCAGAACCTGCTCAACCTGGACGATCTGCTGCTCAACCGCCCCGAGAAGCCCTACGGCCATCTGAAGCTGACCGTGGCGCAGTTCTTCCTGCCCGGCGGCAGCAGCACGCAGAACCGCGGCGTGGTGCCGGACATCCAGTTCCCGGTGAGCGTGGACGCCAGCGAATACGGCGAGAGCACCTACGACAACGCCCTGCCCTGGGACAAGATCGCCGCCGTGCCGCACACCCGCTATGGCGATTTCGCCGGACTGCTGCCCACGCTGGACACCCGGCACAAGGCGCGCATCGCCGAGGACCCGGAATTCCGCTGGTGGGCCGAGGACGTGGCGCAGTTCCGCGAGGAGCGCGATCGCAAGTGGGTGTCCCTGAACGAGGCCGAGCGCCGCGCCGAGCGCGACCGCGACGCCGCCAAGCGCACGCAGCGCCAGGAGCAGCGCAAGGCGCTCGGTCTGGCGCTCGACCCGCTGGCCGAGGAGACCGACGACGGCCTGACCGCCAACGAGCGCAACGTGGTCGCCGAAGCCGCCCGCGACAAGGCCGCCGAGGACCGCCCCGACCCGCTGCTGCGTGAATCCGCGGCGATTCTGGCCGATGCCATCCAGGTGCTGGATGCCGACAGCCAGCTCACCGCGCGGGTGCTGCCGGAAACCCGCTCGCCGGTGCAGTGGGCGCAGTAGCCATGGCGGCAATGGCCGCACGGTGGCCGTAGCAGCGGCTTCAGCCGCGACTGCAGCTCCGACGCCCTGCCGCGGGCCTTCCGGCCCCCGAGTTCGACCGCAACGGCGGGCCTCGGCCCGCCGTTCGCGCATCTGCGGGGCACGCCGTCGAAGGGTCTCGGGAACAGCAGGTCCCTCGGCTGCGCCTCGGGACGACAGTGTGCCGGGTACTGGGTGGTCGTCCCGTTTAGCTGTGTTTGGCTGCGGCTTTGCACCGAGCCCCAATGAGCGCTCGATCATCGGGTGTCTCACCCTCGCCGGAAGCGGCGACAGACGATGCGCATGCGGCGGTGATGGATCGGCTGACCCGCGACACGGCGCAACATCCGGATAGCGCGCCCTCCACACGCGGCGTAGGGTGCCCATATCGCACCTCGGCACACCAACCGCCATGCCCCGCCCCACACCGCCCGCCCGCTCCGCCTCCATCGACGACCCGCTCGCGCATGCCTGCCGCCTGCTCGATGCAGGCGAGCCCACGCTGGCCGCGCTGGCCACGGCCGTCGGCCTCAGCCCCTCGCATCTGCAGCGCAGGTTCCGGGCGAGTTTCGGGCTGAGCCCGGCCGAATACCTGGCCCAGCGCAAGCTCGGCACGCTCAAGGCCGCGCTGCGCGAGGGCAGCGAGGTGAGCGCGGCGCTGTACGACGCCGGCTACGGTTCGCCCTCGCGGGTGTACGAGCACGGCGCGGCGCGGCTGGGCATGACCCCGGCGCGCTACCGCGCGGGCGGTGCCGGCGAGGAGATCCGCTACAGCTGCATCGACACCGCGCTGGGCCGGGCGCTCGTCGCCGCCACCACGCGCGGCATCTGCGCAGTGGAGCTGGGCGAGGACGACACGGCATTGGCCGCCGGTCTGCGTCGGGAATTCCCGCAGGCGCGGCTGCAGGAGGTGGAAGCCGGCCGCGACGACTGGCTGGCGCCGCGGGTGCAGGCGATCGCCGCGACACTGGCCGGCCGCGCGCCGGAGGTCGCGGTGCCTGTGGAACTGATCGGCACCGCCTTCCAGACCCGGGTCTGGGAGGCATTGATGCGCATCCCGGCGGGCGACACCCGAAGCTACGCCGCGCTGGCCGCCGAGCTGGGCGTCCCCACCGGCGCGCGCGCAGTGGCCGGCGCCTGCGCACGCAACCGCCTCGCGGTTCTGGTGCCCTGCCACCGCATCATCCGCGGCGACGGCGCACCGGGCGGCTACCGCTGGGGCCTGCCGCGCAAGCGGGTGTTGCTGGAGCGGGAGGCGGGTGCCGGCTAGAAGGCCCGAGGCGGCGAGTCAAACACCGCAATCCGCGGATCGACGACACCACGGGACGACATCGGGGGTGGCCACGCACCGTCCCGGCAGCAGAGCTGGCATAGGCGCGGCAGGTTCACCCTGCCTCGCTGCCTCCACCCGGCCGCACCCCCGCCGCGGCGGCATCCAGCTCGCGCAGAAAATCCTCCTCGGTCATGTCGGCACGCGCGTCCTCGGCATCGTCCGCGCCGGCCACGCGCCCGATCAACGAGAAGCCGGGGTCGTTCGGCACCGCCTCCAGCGCCGCCACGGCCGACTGCAGCACGTCGGATTCGCGGCTGTCGAAACGCAGTGCGCCGCCCTCGCTGGCATACAGCCCGCGCTCGAGCAGGTGCAGGATGGTGTCGTGCAGGGTCCAGCCGTTGGCCTCGGCCACCTTGCGGATGCGGGCGGCGAGGCGGGGGTGGATGTCGCGGAGAACGAGGTCGGTCAAGCGGGTGCCTCGCCTGCCGAGGCCTGTGCCTGGGCCGTTCGCGCCGCGTGGCGCACCAGCCACAGGCAGAGCAGCAGCGCCGGTATGCCGATCAGCGCGGTGCCGACGAAGAACCAGGCATAGGCATCGACCAGAGGCTGGGTGGTCGCCAGCGCGTCGACCGCCGCGCCGGACAGGCCCTTCAGGAACTTGCCGGGCATCGCGTAGAACGAACTGAGCAGCGCGTACTGGGTGGCGGTGTAGCCCAGCGAGGTCAGGCTGGACATGTAGCCGATCAGCGCCACGCCGGCGAAGCCCTGCGAGAAGTTGTCGATGGCCATCGCGATGGAAAAGGTCTGCAGGTCCGCGCCGTTCCATGCCATCCACGCGAAGGCCAGATTGGACGCGGGGCCGACCACCGCGCCGATCATCAGTGTGGTGACGAACCCCAGGCGCAGCGCGCTCAGCCCGGCGATCACGATGCCGACCGTGGTCGCCACCCAGCCGATGCTGCCGCGCACGGTGCCGACGGTGTCCTTGGCGATGCCGATGTCGTTGTAGAAGGGGTTGGCCATCGGCCCCATCACGAAGTCGGGCAACCGGTAGAGGCTGATGGCGAGCAGCATCAGCAGGGCCACCTTGCCGTGGTCGCGGAAGAACATCAGCAGCGGGCCGACGGCGGCGTCGAAGAAACGCAGCAGCGGCCGCACCAGCGGCCGCGACCAGGTGGCATCGCGCACCGGCGCGCCGCTGCGGTCGGGGCGCACCAGCAGCCACACCGCCAGCGACACACCTGCCGCGAATGCGGCATCGCCCCAGTCCCAGCCCTTGCCCCAGAAATTGTGCGCGGCGACGAGGTAGACGATGCCGCCAAGACCGACCACCAGGGCCAGCAGCCAGCGCATCACCATCCCGTCCGAGACCCCCAGCCGCCCATCGCGCGAATCGGGCAGCGCCACCACCGGCCCGACCACAGGCTTGCGCGATTCGCGCGCGAACAGCACCGCGATCATGCCCAGGCCCATCAGGCCGGCGATCAGCTCGTACGAGGCCACCCAGCCGATCCGGGCCGCGATCACCAGGATCCATGCGTCGGTGAGCAGCAGCGCGAACCGGTAGCCGAGCTGATAGGCGGCGCTGAGCAGGGACAACTCCTCGCCGTCGTCGGCGCTCTCGATGCGCCACGCGTCGATCACGATGTCCTGGGTGGCCGAGGCGAAGGCCGCCACGAGGGCCAGCACCGCGAACGCGACCAACCCGCCCTGCGGCGTGGTCAGGGCCATGCCGAACAGGCCGGCCGCGACCACCGCCTGCGCCAGCAGCATCCAGCCGCGGCGGTGGCCGAGCAGCCGCCCGAGCACCGGCACATCGACCTTGTCGATCACCGGCGCCCAGAGGAACTTCATCGAATACATGATGCCGACCCACGACAGGAAGCCGATCGTGGTCAGCTCGATGCCGCCCTCGCGCAACCACAGGCCCATGGTGTTGCCGACCAGCATGAACGGCAGGCCGGCCGAGAGGCCGAGCAGCAGCATCACCGCCACCTTGCGCTGGCGCAGGCCGCGCAGCACGTCGCGCCAGCCGGGGCGGCGCGGCGACGGGCGCGGGGCGGGTGCTGCCTCGGGCGCAGTGACTCGAATCTCGCTCATTGTGCTGATTTCACATCGTAATCGACGACATACGGCGCATGGTCCGAGAACTTCGGCTCTTTGTGCACCGCGCAGGCGCGCACCGCGTCGCGCAGGCCCGGGGTCACCAGCTGGTAGTCGATCCGCCAGCCCACGTCCTTGGCACGGGCGGCGCCGCGCTGGGACCACCAGGTGTAGTCGGTGCCTTCCGGGTGCAGGACGCGGTAGGTGTCGGCCCAGCCCTCGGCCGGCTGCGGGCTGCCGTCGCCGCAGGCATCGGCGATCAGGCCGTTCATCCAGGCGCGTTCTTCGGGCAGGCAGCCGGAGTTCTTCTGGTTGGAGGTCCAGTTCTTGATGTCGTTGCGTGCGCGGACGATGTTCCAGTCGCCGCACAGCACGTAGTCGCGGCCGGAAGCGAGCCAGGCGTCGAGGATCGGCCGCAGCCAGGCCATCACCTCGAACTTGAAGCCCTGCCGGACCTCCCCGGACGACCCGGACGGGATGTAGAACGACACCACGCTCAAGTTCCCGTAACGCGCTTCGATGTAGCGGCCTTCGTCGTCGAACGGCGCCCAGTCCAGCGATGTCCGCACCTCGTCGGGCTCGCGCCGGCTGTAGATGCCCACGCCGCTGTAGCCCTTCTTGGTGATGGCATCCCTGAACCAGCTGCGGTAGCCCTCGGCCTGCAGTTCGGGCACGGTGAGCTGGTGTTCCTGGGCCTTGGTCTCCTGCACGCACAGCACGTCGGCGTCCTGCGCGCGGAACCAGTCGAAGAAACCCTTGGTGGCGGCCGAACGCAGGCCGTTGGCGTTGAAGCTGATGATGCGCATGGGGATCCGGAGTGGGTGATGCGGGAGTGCGGGCGCGGCACGCGATGGCGGCGGCGCTGCCCGCAGCCTAGCGGATCGGCCCACCCAAGGCACGCCGTCCGGGACTTCGGCGCCCCCAGCCATTACGATTCGCGGTGGAAGATCCACCCATCCCCACCCCATCCCGACCCCGGCCTCACGTGACCGACCATCGCACCCGTTTCCTGCAGCTCGCCCTGCGCGTCGAGGCCCTGCGCTTCGGCGACTTCACGCTCAAGTCCGGACGCAGCAGCCCGTACTTCTTCAATGCGGGGCGGTTCGACTCCGGCACGGCGCTGGCCGGACTGGCCGAGTGCTACGCCGATGCGATCGACGCGGCCGGGGTGGACTTCGATCTCCTGTTCGGCCCGGCCTACAAGGGCATCCCGCTGGCGACCGCGCTGGCCTGCGCGTACGCCCGGCGCGGGCGCGATCTGCCGCTGGCCTTCGACCGCAAGGAGCCCAAGGCCCACGGCGAAGGCGGGCTGCTGATCGGCGCCCCGCTGGCCGGGCGCCGGGTGCTGATCGTCGACGATGTGATCACCGCGGGCACCGCGATCCGCCATGCGCTTGGGCTGATCCGCGAGGCGGGCGGCACGCCGTCGGGCATCGCGATCGCGCTCGACCGGCAGGAAGTGGCCGGCGAGGACGACCCGCGCTCGGCCGCGCAGGCGGTGGCCGCGGAGACCGGCACGCCGGTGATCGCGGTGGCCGGGCTGGACGATCTGCTTGCGTTCACTGGGGCATCCGCGGAACTATTGGCGCAGCGTGAGCGTCTGCTGGCCTATCGCGCCCGATACGGGGCCGGCGACGGCAGCCGCCACGACTCCGCTTCCACACCGCCCGGGGGGACGGCACGATGACCAGCCCAATCCATCGCCCACGGCCGGCGCCTGCGCGCCGTCCCGCCATGCGCCTGCTCGCGCTGGCGCTGGCCTTCGCGGCCACCGGCGTCGCCGCCCAGGCCAACAAGGAACCACCGGGCAAGCTGTATTGCTGGAACGAGGGCGGCAACCGGGTGTGCAGCGATGCACTGCCGCCGTCGGTGGTGGACCGGCAGCGCACCGAGATCAACCGCACCAGCGGCATGACGGTGCGCGAAGTCGAGCGCGCGCTCACCCCCGAGGAGCAGGCGGAGCGCGACCGCGAGCGCAGCACGGCCGAGGCGCAGGCGCGCGCCGCGCAGCGCGAGATGGCGATGGTGGTGTCGTATTCCAGCGAAGAGGAGCTGGCGCGCTCCTACGGCACCCGCTTCGAGCTGCTGGACGAGTCGCTGAAATCCTCGGCCCTCGCGCTGCAGAACCTGCGCAAGAGCCTGGTCACCCTGCTGCGTCAGGCCAACGAGAACGAGCTGTCGTCGCAGCCGGTCAGCAAGGCGCTCGCCGACAAGATCCAGACCCAGCGCCTGGAACTGCGCTCGTTGCAGGACAACGTGGTGCGCCAGCGCGAGGAACGCATCGCGCTGGATGCGGAGTATCAACAGGTGCTCCAGCGCTACCGCGAGCTGAAACAGAGCGCGAACTCGCGCACCACCGGCGGCATCTGACCCACGGTCCCGGGCGGTCGGGGCCCGGGCGGACCAGGCCTGGGTGAACCAAGCCGGGTGAGCCAAGCCGGGGGAACCACGCCAGGGACGAGCAGGCACGGGGAGGCCGAGCCCGGGCAAGGCGGGCACGCATGAGTCGCATGCGATCCGCGCCGCCCCGACCTTTCAAGCATCGGATCCGCGGCCGACAGACGCCGACCGGGTAGACGCGGGCCCGGCCGGGGCCAGCGGCGACAGGGCCCGACGCTCACGGCGAATCCACGCCTACCCGCCCGGCACCGTCGTCGGGCCGGGCCGCATGCGCTCAGAACGGCAGTTGCAGATCCGGCTTGATCGCCAGCAGGCGGGTGCGGAACTCGCCCTGGATGCGCGCCAGCGCCTGTTCGGTGTCGGCATCGAAGCGCAGCACCAGCACCGGCGTGGTGTTGGAGGCGCGCACCAGGCCCCAGCCGTCCGGCCAGTCCACGCGCAGGCCGTCGATGGTCGAAGCCCGGCCGCCCTCGAACTGTGCCGCGCTGCAGAAGCGTTCGACGAACGCATGCGGGTCGCCGCCGGGTGCGTCCACCTTGATCTCCGGCGTGGACACGCCCTTGGGCAGGGCCTTGAGCACTTCGTCCGGCTCTTCCGGCGCGGCGGCGAGGATTTCCAGCAGGCGCGCGGCGGCGTAGATGCCGTCGTCGAACCCGTACCAGCGCTCGGCGAAGAAGAAGTGACCGCTCATCTCGCCGGCCAGCTCGGCGCCGGTCTCGCGCATCTTGGACTTGATCAGCGAGTGTCCGGTCTTCCACATCAGCGGGCTGCCGCCGTGGCGCAGGATATGGCCGGGCAGGCGGCCGGTGCATTTCACGTCGTAGACGATCATGGCGCCGGGATTGCGCTCCAGCACGTCCGCGGCGAACAGCATGAGCAGGCGGTCGGCGAAGATGTTCTCGCCGTCGCGGGTGACCACGCCCAGGCGGTCGCCGTCGCCGTCGAAGGCGATACCCACGTCGGCGTCGCAGCGCTTCACCATCTCGATCAGGTCGGCGAGGTTGTGCGGCTCGCTGGGGTCGGGGTGATGGTTGGGGAAGGTGCCGTCGATCTCGCAGTACAGCTCCTCGACCTCGGCCCCGATGGCTTCGAGCACGCGCGGGCCGAGCTCGCCGGCGACGCCGTTGCCGGCGTCCACCACCACCCGCAGCGGGCGGCCCAGCTGCACGTCGGAGGCGATGCGCTGGACGTAGTCGATGCCGATGTCGCGCACGGCCACGGTGCCGCGCTCGCCGGCGGTGTACAGCCGGTCCTCGGCGATGCGGGTGTGCAGGTCGACGATGGCGTCGCCCGACAGCGTCTCGCCGCCGACCACGATCTTGAAACCGTTGTAGTCCGGCGGGTTGTGGCTGCCGGTCACCGAGATGCAGCAGCCGGTGCGCAGGTGATAGGCACCGAAGTAGACCACCGGCGTGGGCACCATGCCGACGTCGATCACGTCGCAGCCCGCACGCATCAGGCCGGTGATCAGGCCCTCGACCAGCGACGGCCCGGACAGCCGTCCGTCGCGGCCGACGACGATCTCTTTCAGGCCCTGCTCGTGCATCAGCGAGCCCACCGCATGGCCGATCAGCTCGGCGATGCCGGGGTCCAGCGACTGCCCGACCACGCCGCGGATGTCGTAGGCACGGAAGATGCCGCGGTCGATCGCCACCGGCGCGGGCTTGATCGGTTCGCGGATGGCGAAGGCCTTCGGCTCGCCTTCGCCCGCGCGCTCGGTGGCCATCTCGCCCAGGGTGGGCGTCGACTCCTCGACGCCCGCTTCGGCCGGGCGCCTGTGCGACATCCGCCACAGCACGTAGGCCAGCAGGAAGCAGCCGAGGCCCACCGCCAGCGCCGAAACCACTCCCAGGCCGAACACCGGACGCGGCGCCTCCGGTCCGGCGGTGACCATGCGCAGAGGGGAATTGTTGAGGGATTGGGACGCGCGCTCGGCGGATTCGGCATAGGCCTGATCGCCGCGCTCCCACACGGTCACGCCGCCCTGGCGCAGGCCGAGATACGTGCCGGACACCTGGGCGGCACTGTCCAGGCCCGAGGTGAGCTCGCGCAGGGGCAGGATCGCGCTCGCCACGCCGACGACCCGGTCGTCGATGCGGACCGGCGCAGCCAGGGTCAGCCGCGGGCCGCCGAGACCCTGGGCGACCAGATGGGTTTCGCGGTTCTCGGCCATCGCCTCCTCGATCGCCGCGACCCGGCCGTAACCGCCCTTGGCGAGATCGGCGTAGGTGTCCCCCAGGTCGGGCGGGAGGATCTCCAGGGATTCCAGATTGGGCCACTGCGCACCGGCCAGCTTGGCCGCCAGCGTCCGATCGCCCTCACGCAGCGCCTCATGCACGCCCGGCGCGGCCAGCCCGTCCTCCAGGCGCTTGAAGTGCTGGCGCAGCGCCTGCTGCACCAGCTGGCCGCCGTTGTTGCGCGCCCCTTCCATGTCGCTGAGCATGCCGCGGTGGCGGATCTGCGCCACGCTGTTCCAGCACAGCCACACCCCCAGCAGGAGCAGAGAGGCGCACAGGGCCCGGGTCAGCTGCGGCGAGCTGCGGAGTGCGAGACGCAGCTGGTCGATGCCTGACACGCGTTCCGAAGGCTCCGCCGTCTTCGCGCCACGCGGGCCGGGTTCGCGCTTCTTGCCGAGGGAAATCGCCATGGGTCTCGTGGTTCCTGTGGTGATGGGCGCCGCTCAGCGCAGTCCGGTGTGGCCGAAACCGCCGGCGCCGCGGGCGCTGTCCTCGAACGCATCCACCACCACCGGCTCGGCGCGCACCACCGGCAACAGCACCAGCTGTGCGATGCGGTCGCCCGGCGCGATGGTGAAGGCGTCCTGGCCGCGGTTCCAGAGGCTGATCATCAGCGGGCCCTGGTAGTCGGCATCGATCAGGCCGGTGCCGTTGCCCAGCACGATGCCGTGTTTGTGAGCGAGCCCGGAGCGCGGCAGCACCACCGCGCACAGGCCGGGGTCGGCGATGTGGATGGCCAGCCCCGACGGCACCAGGGCGGTGTCGCCCGGCGCGAGCGGCAGCGGCGCGTCGATCGCGGCGCGCAGGTCCAGCCCGGCGCTGGCCTCGGTGGCATAAGCCGGCAACGGCCATTCGCCGCCGAAACGCGCATCCAGCAGCTTCATTTGCAGCGGATGGGCACGCGGACTCATGCCGGCAGCCGCCCGCGGACGATGTCGAGCAGGCGGTCGGCCAGATCGGTCTTGGCGGCGCTGCCGAGGGCATGGACCGCATCGGCGGAGATCACGGTCAGCGTGTTCTCGTCGCTCTCGAAGCCGCAGCCCGCCTGGCCGACGCGGTTGGCGGCGATCAGGTCCAGGCGCTTGCGCGACAGCTTGCCGCGGGCGTAACGCTCGACATCGTCGGTCTCGGCGGCGAAGCCCACCACCACCTCGGGCCGCTGCGGATGCACCGCCACCTCGGCGAGGATGTCGGGCGTGCTCACCAGCTCCAGGGTGAGGGTGTCGAGCGACACGCTGCCGCCCTCGCCCGCGGTCTTCTTGATCTTGCGCGGCGACACCTCGCGCGGCGTGTAGTCGGCCACCGCGGCCGCGCCGATGTACACGTCGGCCGGCAGGGCGTCCATCACCGCCTCGTGCATCTGCGTGGCCGAACGCACGTCCACGCGCTGCACGCGGCCGGGCGTGGGCAGATGCACGGGGCCGGCCACCAGCACCACCTGCGCACCGCGGCGCGCGGCGGCGGCGGCGATGGCGAAACCCATCTTGCCGCTGCTGCGGTTGCCCAGGAACCGCACCGGATCGATGTCCTCATAGGTCGGGCCCGCGCTGACCACGATGCGGCGCCCGGCGAAGTCGGGCTCCGGCTCGGGCAATTCGCCGCGCACGAGCGCCTGCAGCGCGGCGACGATGGCCTCCGGCTCGCGCAGGCGGCCGGGACCGAATTCGCCGCAGGCCTGCGCGCCGTCGTCCGGGCCGATCACCGCCACTCCGCGCGCGCGCAGCGTGGCCAGATTGGCCTGGGTGGCCGGGTGCTCCCACATGCGGTTGTTCATGGCCGGGGCCACCGCCAGCGGCGCGGTGGTCGCCAGGCACAGGGTGGTCGGCAGATCGTCGGCCATGCCGTGGGCCAGGCGGGCCAGCACATCCGCGGTGGCCGGCGCCACCAGCACCCGGTCGGCCCAGCGCGCCAGCTCGATATGGCCCATCGCCGCCTCGGCGGCCTCGTCCCACAGGCTGTCGCGCACCGGGTGCCCGGACACCGCCTGCAGACTGGCGGAACCGACGAAACGCTGGGCGTTGGCGGTCATCGCCACCTGCACATCGGCCCCGGCATCGCGCAGACGCCGGACCAGCTCGATGGCCTTGTACGCGGCGATCCCGCCGCTGACGCAGAGCAGGATGCGTTGACCGGACAGGGACTGGGGCATGGGGGTCAGGGTTTCCCGACAACGGACTGGGGCGACAGCTTACCCGATGCCGCGGGTTTGCCCGACTGCGCAGGGCGGCGGCGAGGGGTGGAATGGCAGGGGACGACGGCGCCGGCACGCGGCCATCCGCGACGCATCCCGGCATTCCCGCGGCCGCTCCGCTTGCTGCCGGGCGCGGCCGCAAGCCACCCGCACCCGCGCCCGACCCCCGGATCCGACGCCACCCTCCTCCTCCCGCCCAAGGCACTCCCATGCACATCCGCGACTGGCCCAAGGACGAACGTCCGCGCGAAAAACTCCTGCGGCGCGGCAGCGCCGTGCTCTCCGACGCCGAACTGCTGGCCCTCTTTCTCGGCTCCGGCCTGCGCGGCAGCGACGCCGTCGCCAGCGCCCGCCGGCTGCTGCAGGAACACGGGCCCTTGCGCCAGCTGCTCGAACGCAGCCCGACCGAGCTGACCCGCCTGCGCGGCATCGGCCCGGCCCGCGCCTGCGCGCTCGCCGCGGCGCTGGAGATCGGCCAGCGCTTTCTCGCCGCCGGCCTGCAGCGGGGCGAACTGCTCGACGACCCGCTGGCCGCCGGGCGCTACTTCGCCCAGCGCCTGCGCGGCCTGCCGCACGAAGTCTTCGCCGTGCTGTTCCTGGACACCCGCCACCGGGCGATCACCTTCGAGGAGCTGTTCCGCGGCACCGTCGACGGCGCCGAAGTGCATCCGCGCGAAGTCGTGCGCCAGGCGATCCGCCACAACGCCGCGGCGGTGATCGTCGGCCACAACCACCCCAGCGGCAACGGCGAACCCAGCGCCGCCGACCGCGCCATCACCCTCCGTCTGAAACAGGCCCTGGGCCTGGTGGACATCCGCCTGCTCGATCACTTCGTCATCGGCGACGGCCCGCCGGTGTCGATGGCGGCGCGGGGATGGGTGTGAGCCTTGCGGCCCGGTGACACGCACGGCATCCACTGCCTGCAACGTTCCCCGCCAATGTCGTCCCGAGCGCGTTGCCTCAGCCCTCGCGCATGGGAGGGGAGGGATCCGCTTCCGCTTTTGCAGATGCACGACGAGACATGCGGAGACACCGGCCCACTCTCCGTTGTCGTCCCGAACATCGCGAGAGACCTGACTTTTGCCAGCCAGCCAGGCGCCCAGACTCCATCCCGCCCTCCCCCGCACGCCGCCCCGCCCCTGCCCGCCTCGGCTACACTACCGGGTCTGTCTCCGCCCCCGCGAACGCAAGAAAAACTCCGTGAAATCCCAACTCCGCGCCCTGATCGAACAGGGCATCGACGCGCTGCGCACCCAAGGGGTGCTTCCGGCCGATCTGGCCACCCCCGACTTCGTGGTCGAACGCCCCAAGGACCGCAGCCACGGCGACTTCGCCAGCAATGCGGCGATGACCCTCGCCAAGCCGGCCAAATCGAACCCCCGCGCGATCGCGCAGGCGCTGATCGACGCGCTGCCGGCCAACGACGACATCGCGGCGGTGGAGATCGCCGGGCCGGGCTTCCTGAACTTCCGCCTGTCCGCCGCGGCGTGGCAGCGCCAGCTGCGGCAGGTGCACGCGCAGGGCGCCGAGTACGGCCGCAACGCCTCCGGGGCCGGGCGCACCGCGGGCGTCGAGTACGTCTCGGCCAATCCCACCGGCCCGCTGCACGTCGGCCACGGCCGCGCCGCGGCCATCGGCGACTGCATCGCGCGCGTGCTCGACGCCAACGGCTGGCAGGTGAAGCGCGAGTTCTACTACAACGATGCCGGCGTGCAGATCGAAAACCTCGCCAAGTCCACCCAGGCCCGCATCCGCGGCCTCGGCCCGGGCAGCGACGGCTGGTCCGACGACTTCTACCAGGGCGAATACATCGCCGACGTGGCCCGCGCCTATCTCGACGGCGCCTCGGTCGAAGTGGACGGCAAGACCGTCACCGGCGCGCGCGACCCCGAGGATTACGACGCCATCCGCCGCTTCGCCGTGGCCTGGTTGCGGCGCGAGCAGAATCTCGACCTGGACGCGTTCCGGGTGGCGTTCGACGTGTTTTACCTGGAATCCTCGCTGTACGCCGACGGCAAGGTGGAGGAAACCGTGCGCGAGCTGATCGCCCGTGGCCACACCTACGAGGAGGGCGGCGCGCTGTGGCTGCGCACCACCGACTTCGGCGACGACAAGGACCGCGTGATGCGCAAGTCCGACGGCACCTTCACCTATTTCGTGCCGGACGTGGCGTACCACCTCACCAAGTGGCAGCGCGGCTACGAGCGCGCGATCACCGAGCTGGGCGCCGATCACCACGGCTCGCTCGCCCGGGTGAAGGCCGGGCTGCAGGCGCTGGATTGCGGCATCCCGCAGGGGTACCCCGAATACGTCCTGCACCAGATGGTCACGGTGATGCGCGGCGGCCAGGAAGTGAAGCTCTCCAAGCGCGCCGGCAGCTACGTCACCCTGCGCGACCTGATCGACGAGACCGGCGCCGACGCGGTGCGCTGGTTCTTCATCGCGCGCAAGCCCGATTCGCAGCTGGTGTTCGACATCGACCTGGCGCGGTCGCAGACCCTCGACAATCCGGTGTACTACGTGCAGCTCTCGCATGCGCGCACCTGCGGCGTGCTGCGCAAGCTGGACGCGCGCGGTCTGTCGTTCGATCTCGACGCCGGGCTGGCGCAGCTGCCGGACATCGACAATGCCTCGGTGCGCGATCTGCTGATCGACCTCTCGCGCTACCCCGAAGTGGTGGACACCGCCGGCCGCACGCTGGAGCCGCACCTGATCGCGGCCTATCTGGTGGAACTGGCGCAGGCCTACCAGTCCTACTACAACGGCCACATCTTCCTGGTCGACGATGCCGACACCCGCAACGCCCGTCTCGCCCTCGGCACCGCGGTGCGTCAGGTGCTGGCGAACGGCCTGGCCCTGCTGGGCGTGAGCGCGCCGGAGGAAATGTTCTTCGAGGATGCGGCGGCCGACGCGGCGGACGCGGCACACCAGGCGGAGGCGGTCTGATGGCGGCCAAACGCGGCAAATCGCAGGCCCGCCGCGGTGGCGGCGGCAGCGACGGCATCCCCGGCTGGGCCTGGCTGGTGCTGGGCGTGGCCCTGACCGTGGCGGTGTTCTTCTTCGCCCCGCAGTATCTCGGCAAGGGCAGCGCGGACGGGTTCTTCAAGCCCACGCCCAATCCCGACGCACGCCCTCCGGCGATGGATGCGCAGAGCGAGGACGAGGCGCCGATCGTCGAGGACGGCGCGCGCCCGGAGCGTCCCGCCGGCACCGACCCGGCCACGCCGAAGGAGCAGGACTACGACTTCTACAGCGTGCTGTCCGGTGAGGAAACGCCGCTGACCGACGCCGAACTCGACCGCCGCGCCCGCGCGGAGGCCGAAGCCGAGCGCACGGAGCGTCAGCGCCAGGAGCGCGAGCAGCAGGCGCTGGCCGAGCGCATCCGCCGCGAACGCGAAGCGCGCGAGACACCGCCGCCGGCGATCGATGGCCCCGGCGATGGCCCGGCATCCGACACGGGCACGGCCAGCGGCACCGCCAGCGGCCGCAATCCCGACGCCGCCGACCCCGCGCCCGCCACGCGGCCGGCCACCACGCCCGAGCGCACCGCCACCGCGTCCGAACCGCTCGACGCGCGCTACCTGCTGCAGGCCGGCGCGTTCGAAGCCTCCGGCGATGCCGAGGCGCTGAAGGCGAAGATCGCCTTCCTGGGCCTCAGCGCGCGGGTGGAATCGGCGCAGATCCAGGGCAAGACCGTCTACCGCGTACGCATGGGGCCCTACGGCACCGCCACCGAACTGGCCGACGCGCGCAAGACCCTCAGCGCCAACGGCCTGCAGGCAATGGCGATCAAGGTGAAGTGAACCGCGTCGGGCGCCCACGCGCCCGAACAGCGGCTCCCACGCGCGCGAGCGGAACAGCCCACGCGTTCGCATGTTTCAAGGGCTTTCCAGGGTCGCAGCGGGTGAGACGTCCCCGGCGCATACTCCTGCACCAAGCGGAGTCCGCCGATGTCCTTCGAAGCCGCCCTGCTCCGCCCCGCACTGCTGCGGCCGGTGGTCGATGTCCTGCTTTCCCCGCTGCGCCGGCGCAAACGGCGCCGGCAGCGCCTGCATGCCGAGGCGGCCCTCCGCGAGGCGATCCGCGAGCTGCTGCTGACCTGTCCGGACGAGCGGCGGGTGGAAGCGCGCATCGCACGCGCGCGTGCGCTGGGGGCGCCCACGCGCGAGACCGCCCTGGCCGAGGCGATGCTGGCCCGGCATCGCGACACGCGCGCGCATACCCGCGGGCGGAGCCATCGCAGCCGGCGCGCCGCCTGAGCGACCTGCCACCGTCTGCCGTGCCGCAGGCCAAGCGCCATCGCACGACGGGCACGTACAATCGCCGCATGCATACCGTCCTCGTCACCGGCGCCACCTCGGGCTTCGGCCGCGCCACCGCCCTCCGTTTCCACCGCGCCGGCTGGCGGGTGATCGCCACCGGACGCCGCGCCGAGCGGCTCGATGCGCTGGCCGAATCGCTCGGCCACGACCGCATCCACACCGCGGCCTTCGACATCCGCGACGAGGCCGCCATGCGCACGGCGCTGGACGCGCTGCCCGAGGAGGCCCGCGGCATCGACGTGCTGATCAACAACGCCGGCCTGGCCCTCGGCACCGGGCCGGCGCAGCGCGCGGACCTGACGCAGTGGAAGCGGATGATCGACACCAACGTCACCGCGCTCGCCACGCTGACCCATGCGCTGCTGCCCACGCTCATCGAGCGCCGCGGCGCGATCATCAACATCAGCTCGATCGCCGCCACCTATCCCTACACCGGCGGCAACGTCTACGGCGGCACCAAGGCGTTCGTCAGCCAGTTCTCGCTGGGCCTGCGCTGCGACCTGCACGGCACCGGCGTGCGCGTGACCAGCGTCGAGCCGGGCATGGCCGAGACCGAATTCACCCTGGTCCGCACCGGCGGCGACCAGAGCGCCTCGGACACGCTGTACGCGGGCGCGGACCCCATCACCGACGCCGACATCGCCGAGACCCTGTGGTGGATCGCCAACCTCCCGCCGCACCTCAACATCAACCGCATCGAGCTGATGCCGGTGCGGCAGTCGTTCGCGGGGCTTCAGGTGGCGCGGGACGCGGTGCCGTGAGCGACGACGACGCCCCGCTCACCCTCTCCTGCGACACGCACGGCGAACGCCGCACGGCGGCCGTCGTCTGCCGGCACCTGCTGGTCGAGAAGACCCGCCCGGTCGGCTTCATCGAGAACTCGTCCGACCCGGACGACCTGCAGGCCTGGTGTTTCGCCTGCGAGGCCATGTTCGAGCGCGAGGACGGGATGACCGAGGCGTTCATGGCCTTCAACGCCATGGCCCTGGTCTGCGCGGACTGCTATGCCGACATCCGCCTGCGGCATGACGACGCCGGCAGCGCCTGACGGCCACGCCGGCACCGCTCACGCCGCATCGGCCACGGCGCGTGCGGCGGCCGCGAAGACACGCCAGGGCGATTGAACCGGCCGCCCGCTCCGCGCCACCTTCCTTCCAGACCCACAGACGACGGACAGGGGCACGGACGTGCAGCGCGACAGCGAGCGGATCTACGACGAATACCTCGTCGCCTGCGCACAGGCTGGCGACCGTGCCGCCTGGGAGCGGCTGGTCGCACGCTGGCAGCCGCGGCTGCTGCGCCATGCCTGGCGGCTGAGCGGACACACCGAGCGCGCTGCCGACCTGGTGCAGGAGGCGTGGATCGACATCTGGAAAGGCCTGCGGCGTCTGGACGACGTGGTCGCGTTCCCGGCATGGGCGTTCCGCATCGTCACCCGCCGCTGCCAGCGCGGCTTCGGCACGGCGGATCGCGAACGCGCGCAGTGGGCCGCGCTGGACGATGCCGTCGACAACGGCGATGCCTCCGCCGCCGCCGACGCCATCGAGCACGACATCGACGCCGCCCGCATCCGTGCGGCGATGGAGACCCTGCCCGCGGCGCAGCGCGCGGCCCTGTCGCTGTTCCATCTCGAAGACCTGAGCGTGGCTGAAATTTCCATCGCGCTCGACGTTCCGCCGGGCACGGTCAAGACCCGGCTGATGCACGCGCGCAGAAAACTCCGCGCACACCTGGAAGGAGTACACGATGCACAAGTCCCCTGATCGCCCCCACGGCGACGACGACGCCGGCCTCGACGCCGCCATCGCCCGCGCCCTCGGCGAGGAAGACCGCGCCCTGCTGGCGCGCCACGCCGAACCCGGCTATTTCGCCCAGGCCACGGGCCTGTTCCGCGGCAGCCTGGGCTGGACCTCGGTCCTGGTGTACGTCGTCGGCCTGATCGCCTTCGCGGTCTGCGCCTACGCGTTCTGGCTGGCGTGGTCGGCCACCCACACCCTGATCGCGGTGAAATACGCCATGGTGGCAGTGCTGGCCTTCCAGTGCGCCGGCATGATGAAGAGCTACCTCGGCGCGCAGCTGCAGGCCAACCGCACCCTGCGCGCCCTCAAGCGCGTCGAACTGAGGGTGGCGGTGCTGCGGGATGGCCGCGCCTGGGTCTGAACCCGGGCGCGGCGGGTTGGCCATGGTGTTCGGGCCTTGGCGTCAGACGTAGCAGACGTCCATGCAGCCCTCGTAGTTCCGCTCGCATGTGGCCGGCGGCAGGAAGCCGTTGGACAGGCAGGCCTGGAAACGCTGCTCGCAGCGCGAGCTGCAGGTGGTGCTGACGGCAGACGCGGAAAAGCCCGCGACGAACGCGCCGACGGCGAGAACCGAGAGACAGGCACGACGGACGATGCGGAATCGGATATTGGCCACCACACTCTCCTTGTCGAGGATCGGAATCCGACCCTAGCCGGATCGGGCGCAGCGGATTGCGCCCGTCATCTCAGAACACGTGCCGAAAGCAGCGTGCGGGAAGCGGCGCGCGATCGCGCTCACCCCAACGGCTCGTCGCTCAGGTACGTGTACGCCGTCAGGCCGTTTTCCAGCGCCTCGTTCAGGCGCGCGGCTTCGCTCTTGGTGAGGTCCACCGCGCCCACCTTGGCCTTGTAGATGCGGCGCAGGTCGTCGAGCTTGTAGCCGACGTAGTCGAGCATCACGTCGGTGGTGTCGCCGCGGCGCTGCTGCGAGAGCTTGAATCCCTCGGCCTCCACGCGCGCTTCCACCACGTCGGTGTCGCCGAACAGGTTGTGGATGTCGCCGAGGATTTCCTGGTAGGCGCCGACCAGGAAGAAGCCGATCCGGTAGCGCTCGCCCGGCCGCGGCGCATGCAGCGGCAGCGAGGTGTCGAGGTCCTCGTTCTCGACGTAGGTGTCGATCTTGCCGTCGGAGTCGCAGGTGAGGTCGGCGATCACGCCGCGGCGGTCGGGGCGCTCGTCCAGGCGCTCGATCGGCACGATCGGGAACACCTGGTCGATCGCCCACACATCGGGCATCGACTCGAACAGGCTGAAGTTGACGAAATACTTGTCGACCAGACGTTCGTTGAGCTCGTCCAGCAGGTCGCGGTGGCTCTTTTCGTCGTAGGTCAGGCGCGCGCGCACCGCGTGGGCGATGGCGTAGAACAGGTCGTCCAGGCGCGCGCGCGCGGTCAGGTCGATCTGGCCCAGCGCATACAGCGCGAGACCTTCGCTGTGGTGGTGCTGGGCCTCGTGGAACAGCTCCACCGCCGGGCGCTGGTCGAGTTCGGCGTGGATCTCGCGCAGGTGACGGATCACCGTGGCCTCGTCGTCGTGCGCGGGCGGCACGCGGCCCTCGGGCGCCTGCTCCACCTCGGAGACGTTGGCGATCAGCACCGCGTGGTGCGCGGTCATCGCGCGGCCGCACTCGGTCACCAGCCGCGGCGGCGCGATGCCGTGCTCCGCGCAGGCCTCGGCGACCGGCTGGACGATGCTGGAGGCGTACTGGTGCACGCCGTAGTTGATCGAGCAATAGCTGCGCGAGCGCGTGCCCTCGTAGTCCACGCCCAGGCCGCCGCCCACGTCCAGATGGGTGATCTTCGCGCCCAGCTTGGACAGCTCGACGAAATAGCGGGTGGCTTCGCGCATGCCGTTGGCGATGTCGCGCACGTTGCTGATCTGCGAGCCCATGTGGAAATGCAGCAGGCCCAGACAATCGCTCATGCCCGCATCGCGCAGGGTCTTCCACAGGTCCAGCACCTGGCGCGGGGACAGGCCGAACTTGGCCTTGTCGCCGCCGCTGTTCTGCCACTTGCCGGCGCCCAGCGAGGCCAGGCGCATGCGCACGCCGAGGCCCGGCGTCACGCCGAGCGCCTTGGCTTCTTCCATCACCAGCGACAGCTCGGAGGGCTTTTCGACCACGATGAAGGTCTGCAGGCCCAGCTTGCGGCCGATCAGCGCCAGGCGGATGTATTCGCGGTCCTTGTAGCCGTTGCAGACGATCAGGCCGCCGGGACGGCTCAGGGCCAACACGGCCATCAGTTCGGGCTTGCTGCCCGCTTCCAGGCCGAAGCCGTCGCCGGCGTGGGACGCCAGCGTGCCGGCCACGCCGGCATGCTGGTTGACCTTGATCGGGTACACCGCGGTGTAGCCGCCGGGATAGTCCCAGTCCTGCTGGGCCTGGGCGAAGGCGGCCTGCAGCTTGGCCAGCCGGCCGCCGAGGATCTGCGGGAAGCGCAGCAGCAGCGGCAGCTTGGCGCCGCTGGCGCGGGCGTGGTCGACGATGGCGCTCAGACTGGCGCTGGGGCCGTCGGCGCCGTCGGGACGCACGGCCATGCGGCCGTCGGCATCCACGTCGAAGTACCCGTCCGCCCAGCGCGGGATGGAGTAGGTCTTGCGGGCGAGATCGAGCGACCAGGCGGGCGTGGACGGCGCGGTCATGGGCAGCATTCCGGACAGCAGGGGGCCGGACATTGTAGGGCGCCGCCCGCCCCGGCGCTGAACGCGCCCAGGGCACCGCTACCGAGACCCTGCTCCCGGGGGCCATGCGCCTTGAGCGCGGATGCGCGGGCGGCGCGATGGCCGCCTCAGCGGCCGTGGGCGTGGGCGGTGTAGGCCGGCGCGCCCGCCACCTCCTGGATGCGGCGGGTCAGCTTGCGGTCCTGCTTCACCGTGACCGCCACCACGGTGCCGGGCAACTCGGCCAGGTCGACCACCTTCTGCAGGCTGCTGTCGGCGTCGAACAGGAAACCGCGCAGCTGCACCAGGGCCACGAAGTGCGGCGGGGCGCCCGGGTCCGGGTCGTCGACGGACTTGCGCACCAGCCAGACCTGGCCGACCTTGCGGTAGGCCGCCAGGCTGTTGCGGAACGCGCGCAGGGCCTCATCGTCGAGACCGTGCGCGAGCAGCGCGTCGCGCGGCCCGAGGCTCTGGCGCGCCTGCCAGGCCTGCACGCGGTGCTGGGTCAGGCCCTGCATGACCTGCTCGACCCAGGCCGCGCCGGCATCGTCGCCCTGCTCGCGGTAGTAGGGATACAGCAGCTCGCAGGCGGGTTCGGTGGCCGTGGGGTCGAGCGCCATCGCGCGGCGCAGATGCTCCGCGCCGTCGGCCTGCCCGCGTTCCAGCAGCAGCGCCCCGGCGCGGAAGTGCGCGAGCGCCTTCTCGGGCGAGCCCTCCAGCACGTCCGCACCCACTCCATCCAGACCCAGCACGTCCAGATACAGCGGCAGCGCGTCGATGTCGGGCCGCTCGCGGTCGACCAGACGGGCATATTCCAGCCGCTGTGCGGCGGTGCGTGGCGCGTCGGCCTCCGTCGCCTCCAGCGCCTGCAGCCGCGCCTGGGCCTGCAGGCTCTGCGCATGCTCCGCGCCCCATTGCTCGGCCACCCGGTCGTGCCAGTCCTCGCTGAACCGGGCTTCCAGATCGGGGAGCAGCGGGCCCAGCCAGGCGTCGGCGGCACTGACCGCCGGTGCCGGCGTCGGCCCGGCCGCGGCGTCGGGCGCCTGCAGCCCCAGGGCCTGCAACCGCTGCAGCAGGGTGGGATGGGTGTCGTCGTAGCCCGGGCGACGCTCCAGCGCCTGCTGCAGCCGCGCGGCGTCCGCCGCGCGGAGGGCGGCGAGACTGCCGGCCATGTCGGCATAGAGCCGCTCGGGCGGCCGTTCGCGGGTGGACACGCTGCGCTGCACGCCGGGCCAGAAATCCTCGTGCAGATGCCGGGCGGTCAGCTCGGTGCGCACCAGCGAGGCGCCCATCGTCTCGGCGCCCACCACGCGCGCCGCGGCGGCGTCGGCCTGGTACTCGTTGTCGCGCGCCAGCACGAAGCTGTAGGCGTTGAAGTACGGCGCATACCAGCGGAAGAACCGCACGAACAGCCCGGTCAGTGCCGCCTGCTGCATGGACAGCGCATGCAGCACCCGCATCCAGCTCACGCGCACGTGGTAGATCCAGCCGGCGAAGCGCGCGTGGCCGCCGCCGAAATGCCCGAACTCGTGCGCGATGACTCCCGACATCTGCTCCGGCGACAGCGCACGCAGCAGCGGCAGGCCGACCACCAGATAGTGGCGCTGGCCCAGCAGGCCGAGCGCGCGCGGCAGGCTCATGGCGCCGGCGTTGAGCTCGGAGTCGATCACGATGCCGTCCAGCCGCGGCGCGCCGGTGGCGCGGCGCAGGCGCTCCACTTCGGCCACCAGCGCGGGCGCCTCGCCCGGTGCCAGGCGGTGGCCTTCGGGCGGGTCGAACTTCACCCAGAGCGCGCGCAGGATCATCCAGCCGAAGACCAGCGGGATCCAGATCACCTTGATCAGCTTGATCAGCAGGAGGGGACTGATCGCCAGCAGCACCAGCAGCAGCCCCACCGACATCCCCAGGGCGAGCACCACGCTGCCGCCCAGCACCAGGAATCCCACCAGCGCCAGCGCCGCCAGGCGCAGGCGGTACGCCCCGGGCGCGCGACGCGCATCCTCTTCCAGGCGCGCGATCAGGGCCCGATAGTCGTGTTCCGACGCCATCCGCATTCCCCCCCCCCGAAATGTCCCGCCGATTGTAGAGAACACCCCGGGCTCCGCGCGAGCCGGCGGCACGCCCGCAGGCACGACATCCGCCGGCGCCCGTGGCCCGGGCGCGCGTCGCGCCGGGCCGGGAGATTCATGGCGCTCCGGTACAATGCCGCCCCCCTCCTTTCCCCGGGCACCGACGCCATGACCGAGACCACCTGGCACCACGAGACCTTCGAGCCCACCGGCTCGGCCATCGGCTATCGCATCGTGCGCAAGCTCGACGAGGTGCAGTCGCCGTTCCAGAAGATCGAGATCTTCGAGAGCACCGACTGGGGCAATCTGATGCTGATCGACGGCGCGATGATGCTCACCACCCGCGACAACTTCCTCTATCACGAGATGATGTCGCACCCGGCGCTGTTCACCCACGCCAACCCCGAGCACGTGGTCATCATCGGCGGCGGCGACTGCGGCACCCTGCGCGAGGTGCTCAAGCACCCGGGCGTGAAGACCGCCGTGCAGTGCGACATCGACGAGCAGGTCACGCGGATGTCGGAGAAGTGGTTCCCCGAGCTGTGCGACAGCAACCACGACCCGCGCGCCACGCTGCTGTTCGACGACGGCATCGCCTACATGCAGAACGCCGCGCCGGGCAGCCTAGACATCGTCATCGTCGATTCCACCGACCCGGTAGGCCCGGCCGAAGGCCTGTTCAACAAGGCCTTCTACGCCAGCTGCTTCCGCGCGCTGAAGGACGACGGCATCCTGGTGCAGCAGTCGGAATCGCCGCTGGCGCTGCTGGAACTCATCCAGGAAATGCGCACCGAGATGGGCAAGGCCGGCTTCACCGCCTTCGCCACACTGCCCTTCCCGCAGCCGTGCTACCCCACCGGCTGGTGGAGCTGCACCCTGGCCCGCAAGCACGGCACGCACCAGGACGGCTTCACCTTCCGCGACGCCGACGCCCGCGCCAAGGCCTTCGCGACGAAGTACTACACCGCCGACATCCACCGCGGCGCGCTGGCGCTGCCGCCGTTCGTGGCGGAGGCGCTGGGCGGCTGAGGGCCGGGCGCCCTCCGCACGGGGACGGACGCACGCACGCCCGCGCATCGATGCCCGCGCATCCGGCCGACCGGCCGGACCCGGCCGATCAGGCCCGCGCGCCCAGACTCGGACCGGCCTGTTCGGGAACGTCCTGCGTGCGCTGGGCCAGTACCGCCTGCTCGCGCTGCTGCTGGCTCTGCTGCAGACCCGCCACCACGTCCTCGGTGCGCATGCGGTTGGCGTCTTCCACTCTGGCATGGGCCACCGCGGCCTGCGGCTGCGATGGATCGGTCGCAGTCACGAACACCGCGGATCTGTCGCCGTTGGCGAAGGCGAAATTCGGCTCCGGCACGCCGCGTTCGTTCATGCTGCGGGCCAGCAGCATGTTCAGCCGTTCGGCGCTGTCCGCGCCCTGAAGCGGCAGCTGACCGCGCTCGGGCATCGCCTCCAGCTGGCTGGCCACGCGTTCGACCTGAGTGCGCAGCGCGGGATCGAGCGCCGCCAGCACCGGTGCGCCGGGGGCAGGTTCGGTCTCACTCCGTAGATCACGCAGTTGCTGCTGCAGTTGCTGCGACGGCACCCGGCCGCCCAGATCGCTGAAGCGCTGGCCGATATCGCGGGCGTCGTCGCCCCGGGTCTCCAGCATCTGGATCTGCCATTCGTTGGCGAAAGCCTCGAACTTGTCGCCCCAGTCCGATGTGCGGTACTGGCGAAAGGCCGCCACCACGCGCTGCGAGGCCTGGATGTCGCCGTCGTTGAGGCTGAAGCCGAGGAAGCTTTCGTGGTCGCGGATGCGGCGGTTGGCCTCGTCGCGATCCAGATAGGCCAGGCTCTGGTTCTCGCCGGACGTGGGGTTGCCGAAGCCGTGGTAACCGTCGAGGAAACTCAGCACAGAATGATTGGGCGTGTTCCAGGCGCGGCCCGGCTGGCTGTCGCGGATCTCGTCCTTGGAGCCGTCGAGCGAGATCGAATAATCTGCATTCTCGAACCGGTTGCTCCAGTTGTCGGCCTGGCCCTTGCGGTCGGCGATGTTGCTCCAGATGTAGGCCTTTTCAAGATCGTTCAGATCGTTGCGGTCGGCCAGATGGTTGAGGATGCCGGCGAAGCTGTTGTAGTCCAGGCTGCGTGCGGGCGTCCGCGGGTCGGTATCGGCGGCACTGATGTAGCGCGTGGCCTGTTCCTGCAGATAGAGCTGCCGGTCCGCACCGATGCGGTGCAGATTCACGGAGTCGGGCAGGGCGCTGCGGGCCTGGGCGATCAGCGCCTCGCCGCTGCTGTCGCGCTCCAGTGCGCGCTGATCGGGCTGGGTCTCGGTGGCCATGAGGAATGTCTCCGACGCGACGGGAGGCAAACTATCCGACGCCCCGGCTGAATCCGACCCTCCCCTGTCGGGACGGCGCGCAGGCGCCCGAACCACGGCCGCCGCGGGGTGGCGGCACGTATCGGACGAGGACCGAGGCTGTTGCGAAATCGTCTTGCTGCCGGCCGAAACGTCGCCCCCCGCAAGGCCTGAACGATGCGGCAGGGCGGCCCGGGGGCCGTATGCGCGCCACGTTCCAGCCGGCCATCCAGCGTCGACCAGGCGCTTACCCCACCCAGCGGTACATCACCGTATCGACCGGCTGCCCCTCTTCCAGCATCTTGCCGCTGGCCACCGGGCTGAAACCCACGAGCGGCTTGAGACGCTTCTTCCTGAACAGGCATGGCGTTGGATACAGACCTTCGTCGTGCAGCTCGTACTGCACGATGTTCTTTCCGTTCTCGACCGTCCAGCCCGATGCCACCCAGCCGGTCCTTTCGAATTCGATGACCTTGGTGGAGGTCTGTTCCAGGGTCAGACTGCCGTCGTAGCTTCTCTTCTTCACCGTCCCCTCCTTCTGGAGATCCCCATACGGCAACTGGTGCGAGGCTGCGTCATTCCGGCACGGTGAATTTTTCGCGCCGCAGCTCGTTTACCGTGTCCTGCATCGCCTTGTCGTGGTCCTCGCCATCGCCCAGGTAATTGGCGCGAAGCTCCGCCAACCCCTTGCGCAGCTCGTTGCGCTTGAGCGACTCGATGGACTGCTGCGGGACCGCGATGCCCTTCGCTCGGAGAAAATCGCGAAGGCGGTCCATCTCCGCGACGTTGAGGGACTCGACGAATCGTGACAAGCGCTCGGTCGCCTCGCCGTTCGAGACAGCCTGCGGAGAGACGATGCTCTTGAGCGCATCCGCACTCTCGGCGAGCTCTTCCTCGGCCTGAGCCTGCACGGATTTATTGACGGACACCAACGCCGAATTCAGCGTGCCCAGCGTGTAGTACTCGAGAACGTCGGCCAGCGCGGCCCGTCCGGTGTACTGTTCGGTGGGGGCGACATGCCGCTTATAGATTTCGACCTCCTTGGCCTTGCGATCGGCATCCATCCTCGCGATCAGCGAGTCGATCGTCTTGTCGAAGAGGTATTCCTTGTCGATCACCGCCTCACTTCCATCGACCAGCGCGGACAGTGCGATGTAGTTGTTCTTCACTCCGACCGAATCGGTGAGTGTGGCGGCGATATCCGCGAACAGGGTCAGGGCGCCGCTCCCCGCGCGCGTGCCCCGGCGATTGTTCACCAGGTCGTCGCGGTATTGTGTGTAGCGCAAATCCGCAAGCGCCATCAGGTTCATCTGCGCGACGTTGCGCGCTTCTCGACTGGGAGACGGAGCCAACAACACGTCGAGCTGCCCCTTGGCATCCACCAGCTCCGTGCCGTTGACCTGCTTGCGGGTCAGCAGCGGCTTCGGCGCGCCTCGAAAGGTCGTACATCCAGCGACGATCAGCGTCGCAGCCGCAAGCGCCAGCACTGCCCGGTGGCCTCTGATCCCCATCCCCCCCTCCTTGTGTCCTTATCCTGCATCTGCCAAAACGCGCAAAGCCGCCGTTCGCGGACAGCTTCGGCCAGAGCCGAGCCACCGACACCGTACGGCCTACAGCGCGTCCCCGTCCATCTCCCCGGTGCGGATGCGCACCGCGCGCTCCAGGTCCCAGACGAAGATCTTGCCGTCGCCCACCTTGCCGGTGCCGGCGGCCTTGATGATGGCCTCCACGACGGTGTCCACGCGGTCGTCGGTCACCGCCACTTCCAGCTTGATCTTGGGCAGGAAGTCGACCACGTACTCGGCGCCGCGGTACAGCTCGGTGTGGCCCTTCTGCCGGCCGAAGCCCTTGACCTCGGTGGCGGTGATGCCGGCCACGCCGGCCTCGGACAAGGCCTCGCGCACGTCGTCGAGTTTGAACGGCTTGATGATCGCCATCACCATCTTCATGCGCGTCTCCGGATGCGGTGTGTGGCGTTCAGGATAGAGCCCGCCGGCGTTTTTTTCATGCGCGCCGGGTCCGACGCGGCGAAGCGGAGCCGCTGCCCACGCCCATCGCCAGCCGCATGCAGGGGCTCGAGGAAAGGACGCTTCGCCCATCGCAGCATGTCCGGGGGTCGGGAAATCCCTACCCTGCGGCGTGGGGTTTCCCGATGGCGGCGGCGGCAGGCGGGGCGGATGCTGGCGCTCACGCTACAATCGCCCACGGAGTCCACCATGTTTTCCTCGGCACGCATCGACATGTCCCAGATCGACGACCTCGCCCGCCGCCTCAGCCAGCTCGTGCCGCCGCCCCTGCGCGGCGAGTCCGCCGAGGGCCTCCGCGCGGAGCTGCAGGAGAACTTCAAGTCCGCGCTGCAGGCCGGGCTGGGCAAGCTCGACCTGGTGACCCGCGAGGAGTTCGACGTGCAGCGCGCCGTGCTGCTGCGCACCCGCGAACAACTCGACGCCCTGCGCGCCGAGGTCGAAGCACTCGAAGCGCGGCTCGCGGGCCGCGACACCGGCACCGACGCCTAAGCGCCGCCACCCCCAACCGGACCCGCCAACATGACCCTCGCTCTCGTGCACACCCGTGCACGCGCCGGCGTGCGCGCGCCTGCCGTCAAGGTGGAAGTGTTCCTCGCCGGTGGCCTGCCGCGCATGTCGATCGTCGGCCTGCCCGAGGCCGCGGTGCGCGAAGCCAAGGACCGCGTGCGCGCCGCCATCCAGTGCGCACAGTACGAATTCCCGGCGCGCGCGATCACCGTGAACCTCGCCCCGGCCGACCTGCCCAAGGACGGTGGCCGCTTCGACCTGCCGATCGCGCTGGGCATCCTCGCCGCCAGCGGCCAGATCCCGCTGGAGGCGCTGGCCAGCTGCGAGTTCGTCGGCGAACTCGGCCTGACCGGCGAACTGCGCCCGGTCGATGGCGTGCTGCCGGCCGCCCTGGCCGCGGCCGAAGCCGGGCGCCGGCTGGTGGTGCCCGCCGGCAACGGCGCCGAAGCCGCGCTGGCCTGCCAGGTGGAAGCCTTCACCGCGCGCACCCTGCTGGAAGTCTGCGCCTGGTTGAGCGGCCACAGGCAGCTGCCATCGGCACAGGCGCCGGCATCGGTCTACGAGCACGGCCCCGACCTGCGCGACGTGCGCGGCCAGGCCCAGGCCCGACGCGCGCTGGAAGTGGCCGCGGCCGGCGGCCATCACCTGCTGCTCATCGGCCCGCCCGGCTGCGGCAAGACCCTGCTGGCCTCGCGCCTGCCCGGCGTGCTGCCCGAAGCGGGCGAACAGGATGCACTGGAAACCGCCGCCGTCACCTCGATCAGCGGCCGCGGCCTCGACCCCGCACGCTGGAAGCTGCGTCCCTTCCGCAGCCCCCACCACACCGCCAGCGCCGTGGCCCTGGTCGGCGGCGGCGCCGACCCACGTCCGGGCGAGATCTCGCTGGCGCACAACGGCGTGCTGTTCCTCGACGAACTGCCCGAGTGGGACCGCCGCGCGCTGGAAGTGCTGCGCGAACCGCTGGAATCCGGCGTGGTCACCATCTCCCGCGCCGCCCGCCAGTGCGAATTCCCCGCCCGCTTCCAGCTGGTCGCGGCGATGAACCCCTGCCCCTGCGGATGGGCCGGCGATCCGTCGGGACGCTGCCGCTGCCATCCCGACGCGATTCTTCGCTACCGCGGCCGCATCTCGGGCCCACTGCTCGAACGCATCGACCTGCACCTCGAAGTCCCGCGCCTGCCGCCGGCCGAGCTGCGCCCCGACGCGCCCGCCGGCGAAGACAGCGCCACCGTCCGCGCGCGCGTGATGCAGGCCCGCGCACGCCAGCACGCACGCAGCGGCTGCACCAACGCCCACCTGGACCAGTCGGCGACGAATGCCCTGTGCCGCCTCGACCTGCGTGACCAGGCCCTGCTCGAAGACGCCATCGACCGCCTGCAACTCTCCGCCCGCTCGATGCACCGCATCCTGCGCGTTGCGCGGACGATCGCGGATCTCGCCGACAGCGAACGCATCGCCACCGCGCATGTGGCGGAGGCGATCGGGTATCGGCGGGGAGAGCGGGCAGCGACGGCGCGGGTGGCCTGACCCGGGCGTGACCACGCCGGCCGTGTGCCTACAATGCCGGCTGTATCGTCACGCCAGGGATCGCGCATGCGAACAACACCCGTGCCGCATTCGTGCCACGACCGCAGGCCCGCGGGCCTTGCCTCTTCGGCCATCCGCCGCGTCGCCGGTCGCCGGCCATGAACGACATCGATCGTTTTCCCGCACTGCGTGCCTGGCGCGATGGCGGCGAGTTCATCACCGTCCGCGACCGGCGCATCTTCTGTCGCCATGACGGGTCGGGGCCCCGGCTTCTGCTGATTCACGGCTTCCCGACCAGCAGCGTGGACTGGGCGCCGATGTGGGCCATGCTCACGGCACGCTTCGAGGTGCTTGCGTTCGACCTGCTGGGGTTCGGCTTGTCCGCCAAGCCTCGTGGCCATCGCTACCGTATCGGCGAGCAGGCGGATCTGGCGGAAGAGGTGGCGCATCATTACGGCTGGCGCTCGGCATGCGTGCTGGCCCACGACTACGGCGATACGGTCGCGCAGGAGCTGCTGGCGCGAAGCGATCGGGACCCCGGACAGGCCGCGTTGCGCATCCTCCGCCTGTGCCTGCTCAACGGCGGATTGTTTCCGGAAACCCACCGCTCACGCCCCATCCAGCGTCTGCTTGCCTCGCCCGTCGGCCCCGCGCTGGTCCGCCTGATGAGCCGCCGCGGCTTCGCGCGCAATCTCAATGCCCTGTTCTCGCCCACCCGGCTGCCGGGCGACTCGGTCATCGACCACTACTGGGCCCTGCTGCGGCACGACGCCGGCCTCCGCGCGGTGCCGTCGCTGCTGGGCTACATGGCCGAGCGGCAACGCGAACGCACGCGCTGGGTCGGCGCGTTGCAGACGACCGAAACGCCGCTCCGTCTGATCTGCGGCACGCGCGATCCCGTCAGTGGGCTGCACATGGCCGAACGCTATCGTGCCCTTGTCCCGCGCGCCGACATCGTGCTGCTGGACGATGTCGGCCATTTCCCGCAGATCGAGGACCCGGAGCGGGTCTTCGCAGCGGCGGCGGCCTTTTTCGACGGTGATGCGGGGCGCGGCAACGGTTGAAGGCGATGCCCTGCGGCGAGCCATCGCAAATGTGTCGCGTGCGGGCCGCATGTCCGCCGCCCATGTGTCGATCACCATCCGCGGACTGCGATCACCGCGGATTCATCGCGCCGCCATGGCACATGGCCTGCGCAGTATCTCCGTCAGGGCTTGCGGCCATATACGCCAGGGCATGCGCGCATGTTGATTCATGCCTGCGTTTCATCGCCTGTTTCTTTGCGGCTGGGCGAAGCCGTTTCCATTTCATGCCGAACAAAATCCACGCCGCCTGAAAGCCCGCGGCATCGCGTTCTCAACGCCTCGAATCCGGCTTGCAAGGCCTTGCCGCCGCATGCGATTCGCGTTTTTGAAAATGCCGGAGACACTGCTAGACTCGCCCATACGGACGGGTATTGTGCAAGGGCAAAGGACGGATCCATGGAGACCAGGGACGATTGTGCGGTTGTGCCTGCGCGTGCGCCTTCGAAGGGCGGTGGCATGGCAACGGCCACCCCCGGATCCGGCAACGCCGATTTCCCGCTGACGGACATGCAGCGTCTCCTCGTCGTCAGCGCGTCGGACGGCATGGAATACGCCCTGCACCCTCATCTCTATTTCGAGGTGGAACGCCCGGGCCTCGACATCGACCGCTTCGTCTCCGCGCTCACGCGCGTGCTCGAACGCCATCGCCGGAGCATCGTCGTCGTGACGCCCGACCTGCGGCTGCGGCAGGTCGATGCGCTGGGGCCGTTCCAGGTCGCGGTGCGGGACCTGCGTGGCCACTCCGCGCTCGGCACGATGCTGGGCCTCATGCAGATCCGGCACCGGATAGCGAATCAGCCGCTGCCCATGGACCGCTGGCCGTGGCTCGATTTCCAGCTGACGCGCCATGGCGACGACGGCGTGCGGCTGCATGTCAATTTCAGCAACCTCTTCCTCGACCAGTTCTCGGGGCTGCGCCTGCTGTCCGAGATCGAACGCGACTATGCCGATCCGTCCGTGCTGCATGCCGATGGTGAGGCCGCCGATGCCGCAACCCCGGATGTCGCCTCGTCCGCCGACGTCATCGGCATCGAGGAGGTCTCGACCGCGCTGGCGCAGCGGCACGACGCCGCCGGTCGCGCCCGCGCCTACTGGGCCGAGCGCGTGGCGACGCTGCCCCCGCCGCCGGACATGCCCATCGCGCGCATGCACGGCAACCCGGGACTGAACCGGCGCCGGCTCATCCTCGATGCGGCGACATGGAGCGCCTTCACCTCAGGCGCCACCCTGCACGGCATGAGCCCGGTGACGGCGCTGCTCGCGGTGTACGGCGAGATCGTCGCCCGCTTCAGCGGCTCGCGGCATTTCATCCTCAACCAGATGATCTCGCGTCGCGTGCTGCGGCGCGTTCGCGGCACCGACTCGGTGCTGGGCAACCTGGGCGCGATCTATCCGCTCGAGTTCGACTGGCGTGGCACCGCCTCGCTGCAAGAAAGGGCGCGGCGGCTGCAGTCGACGATCATCGCCGACCTCGGCCGCACCGACTGGTCGGGCGTGGATGTGCTGGAAGCCCTGAATGCGCGCCACCATTCGCAGGGCAGCGCCGCATGCCCGTTCGTGGTCTCGTCCGGGCTGGCCGGCGGGCCGCAGGAGGAATTCGGCTACAGCAAGCTGGCGACGCCGCAGGTGCTGCTCGACCACCAGTTCTTCGCACTGCGCGGCGACCGCGTCGAGATCCTCTGGGATGTGGTGGAAGCCGCCTTCCCGCCGGGTTTCATCGACGCGCTGTGTGCCGCCCATGAGGCCTTGATCCGGACACTGGCCGGCGACCCGGAGGCATGGACCACGACGGCCTCGCTCGTCGAGATCCGCACGCCACAGCCCGCGGTGGACGCCGGCCCCGCAGGTCTCCCACCCGCGGGCCGCCTGTCGGATGGCCTCACCGCCACGGCCATCGTCGCGCCCGACCGGCAGGCCGTGGTGTGCGGCGACGACGCGCTGAGCTATGCCGAACTGACCGCCGCCGCCACGTCGCTGGCAAAGGCGCTGCGCGCGCGTGGCGTGCGCCCCGGCGATCGCGTCGCGGTCGTGCTGGCCAAGGGCGTGGCGCAGATCACCGCCGTCTACGCGACACTGCTCGCGGGCGCCGCGTACGTGCCGATCGATCCGGCGTCGCCGCCGCGACGCATCGACCAGTTGGTGGAGGACATCGGCGCGGCCGCCATCGTGGCCGCGGACGGCTTCCAGCATCCGGGCGTGCCCGTGCTGCGCGTGGACGACGGCAGGGCCGCCTCCGCCGACACGGATCTGGTGTCCGGCCCCCTGCCGGCCGACCTCGACCCCTCCGCCCTCGCCTACGTCATCTACACCTCAGGCTCCACCGGCCAGCCCAAGGGCGTGGCGCTGGACCATCGCGGGCCGATCAACACCATCCTGGACGTCAACGACACGCTGGGCGTGGTGGCCGAGGACGTGGTGTTCGGGGTGTCCTCGCTGTCGTTCGATCTCTCGGTCTACGACATCTTCGGTTCGGCGATGGCGGGCGCGACGCTGGTGCTTCCCGATCCCGCGGACCACACCCCGCACGCCTGGCTGGCGGCCATGGTCGAGCGGCGCGTCACGGTCTGGAATTCCGCGCCGCCGCTGATGCAACTGCTGGTGGACGTCGCGCGCACCGAAGGCGTCCGGCTGCCCGCGCTGCGCATCGTGATGCTGTCGGGCGACTGGATTCCGCTGTACCTGCCGGACGACATCCGGGCCATCGCCCCGAACGCAAAGGTGATCAGCCTGGGCGGCGCGACGGAGGCTTCGATCTGGTCGATCTGGTACCCCATCGAGACGGTCGACCCCCGCTGGCGCAGCATCCCGTATGGCCGGCCGATGAAGCACCAGCCCTGGTACGTGCTCGACGAGCAGGGCAACGAGACGCCGCTGTGGACCACCGGGCAGCTGCATATCGGCGGCATCGGCCTCGCGCAGGGCTACTGGGGCGATGAGGCCAAGACCGCGGCCGCGTTCGTGGCCCACCCCGTCACCGGCGAGCGGATCTACCGCACCGGCGATCTCGGCCGCCTGCTGCCCGACGGCAACATCGAGCTGATCGGGCGCATCGACGCGCAGTGCAAGATCCAGGGCCATCGCGTGGAACCGGGCGAAGTCGAACACGTGCTGGCGGCCGACCCGCGGGTCAAGGATGCCGTGGTCCTGGTTGCCGGCGAGGCCAGACAGAAGCAGCTCCACGCCTTCCTCGTGCTCCAGCAGGCTTCGGGCCCGGGCGAGGAGGAGGCCATCCGCGCGCGGCTTGTGGATCATCTGCCGAGTTATCTCATCCCCGCACGCATCACGGTCATTGCACGGCTGCCGGTCACGCCCAACGGCAAACTCGACCGCGGCGCCCTGCTGGCGCTGACCGAGAACGCCATCGACACCCGCGCGGCCTATGTCGCGCCGCGCACCGAACTGGAGCGCACGATCGTCGCGATATGGAAGGACGTGCTCGGCGTCGACACCATCGGCGTCGACGACGACTTCTTCGATCTCGGCGGGCACTCGTTCACCGCCCTGCGCGCGGTGTCCGCGATCCGTTCGAAGACCGGCCGCGAGATGTCGCTGGGCGGGATGCTCGAGTCGCGCACCGTGGCGCGCCTCGCGAGCCTGATGACCGGGCAGCGGCTGTCGAACGCACTGGTGCCGCTGCATGCCGGCAGCGGCCCTGCGCTGTTCATGGTGCATCCGGCGGGTGGATCGGTGGCCGCCTATCGCGACCTGGCGCGCAAACTCGACCGCGCCTGCTACGGGCTCGCGGCGAGCGAGCCGCTGCCCGACACCCTGGAAGAGCTGGCACGCTCGTATGTGGCCGCCGTGCGTGCCGCGGCGCCGGGCCCCTACACCCTGCTGGGCTGGTCGTCGGGTGCGGTGATCGCGTTCGAGATGGCCTCACAGCTCGAGGCGGCGGGAGAGCGCGTGTCCCAGCTGATCGTGCTGGACGCCCCCGCGCCGACCGACCCGCCGCCCGGCACGGTCGACGACGCGACCCTGCAGGACTGGTTCCGCGAGGACACCGCCGGCGCGGACCTGCTGGCCACCGAGCTGCATCATGTCTATCCCGTGTTCGCATGGGTGGTGAATGCGTGCCGCAGCTACACGCCGCGCAGGGTGGAGGCGGACATCCTCCTGCTGCGCGCGCGCGACGGGCAGGTCAGCGAGTACGCGGCGCACCCGCATGACACCACGGACGATTGGGGATGGGCGCCGCTCAGCCGCGGCACCGTCGCCACACGCCCCGTCGCGGGCACGCACCACACCCTGTTCGCCGCGCAGCACCTCACCGAGGTCGTGGCCGCGCTGCGGGAACTCGCCCGATGATCCGCCGCATGCCGGCATGCGGCGCATCCTCTCCCCTTTTCATCCCCGCATCGGCACCGGCCCATGCCGGCGCCATGGAGTGACCATGTCCACGCCGAACCCCTCTCCCGACCCGCGCACACTGCCGGCCGCCACCGATGTCGTCGTGATCGGCGCGGGCCAGGCCGGCCTCGCCGTCGGCCGCACGCTCAAGCAGGCAGGTGTCGATTTCGTCATCCTCGACGCCGCGGCCGAACTGGGATCGGCCTGGACGCGTCGCTGGGATTCGCTGCAGCTGTTCACCTCGGCGCGCTACTGCGGCCTGCCCGGCCTGCCGTTTCCCGGTGATCCGGATCGGTACCCCAAAAAGGACGAAGTGCCGGCCTATTTCCGCAGCTATGCGGCGACATTCGCACTGCCGATCCATCTCGACACCCCCGTGGTGTCGGTGGACCGCTCCGGCGACGCCTTCACGGTGACCACGCCGGCCGCGCGGATCACCGCGCGCCAGGTCGTGGCCGCCGTCGGCGCATTCCAGACACCGGTCATCCCGGCCTTTTCGCAGCGGCTGCCGTCGTCGGTCACGCAGCTGCATTCGCATGCCTACCGCAACCCCGCGCAGATTCCTGCCGGCAGGGTGGCGGTCGTCGGGTCGGCCAACTCCGGCCTGCAGATCGCGGCCGAACTCTCGCGCACCCACGAGGTGGTGGTCTGCAAGGGCCGCAGGCAGCCCCGGCTGCCGCAGCGCATCCTCGGCCGCGACGCGTTCTGGTGGCTGTCGAAATCCGGAATCCTGCGCCTGCCGACCAACACACCGCTTGCGCGGCGGCTCGCGATGCCCGATCCGGTCGTGGGCACCAAGGTGAAGGAGCTCGCGCGCACGGTGCGCTTCACCGAGCGGGCCGTGGATGTCGCGGACGGGCAGCTCGTCACCGCCGACGGCCAGCGGATCGACGCCTCGACCGTGCTGTGGGCGACCGGCTACCGCAACGACTGGTCGTGGCTGGGCGCGGAGCTGCTGGGTGCGGACGGGCAGCCGCGGCATGACGCCGGCATCGGCCCGGATGGGCTGCACTTCGTCGGCCTGTACCGCATGCGCAACCGCGGCTCGGCCCTGCTGGGTTTCGTCGGCCGCGATGCGGAACGCGTGGGGGCAGTGGTCGCGCGACGCGCCCGGGGTTGAATCTCGCCTGGGGCGGCCGGCTTTGATCAGCCGGCTTCAAGGGCCCTGGCCGCTCCAGGGGATTCGATCAACCTGGTTCAAGCCGCTGGTTCAATCAGCTGGTTCAATCAGCTGGTCCCAAGACGGTGGTTCCAAGCCGCTGGCTTCAAGCGGCTGGTCCCATGCGTTTGGTTTCAAGGGGCTGGTTTCAGGCGACCTGTGCCGGCGATCGGCCTCAGTCGATCATGTCCGGCTGCCATTCGTGGACCAGCCGTTCGTAATTGGCGTGGTCCGGCACCAGGCTGGCGGCGACGATCTCCCACAGCATCTCGTCCGTGCCGCCGCCGAGGCGGGCCATCTTCACGTCGCGCCACCAGCGTCCCATCGGAGATTCCGTCTCCAGCACGCCCGCGCTGCCGAAGATGTGCATGCACTCGGACATCACTTCGCACCCGAGGCGGACCACGGTGACCTTCGCGGCCGCGGACGAGCGCACGTTGAGCCCCGCGGGGTCCGCGGCCATGCCGTTCAATGCCCAGCGCATCATGTCGACGCGGGACTGCAGCTCGGCGACCCGCAGCCGCAGCGCCTGATGGTCGAACAGCGTGGCGCCGAAGGATTCGCGCCGCTTCATCCGCGCCACCGTCACGCCCAGGGCGAGTTCGCAGGCGCCGATGATCTGGGCGGCGATGGCGAAACGCTCCTGCGACAGCCCCCAGCTGAGGACCGCCAGGCCGGTTCCGGGCCGCGCGATCATCATCTCGGCCGGCACCCACGTGTCGAAGGCGACGGGCGCGGTGCTGATGCTTCTGGCACCGACGGTCCGGTAGGCCTTGCCGACACGCAGCTGCGAGGTGGGCACCAGGAACAGCGCAAGATCGTCGCGACTCTGGCGGCCCTCCTCGCTCCCGCGCAGCGCGAGCACGATGTAGTCGGCCATCGGTGAAGGCGACGCCATCTTCTTGTGCCCGCGCAGGCGGTAGCCGCCCTCTTCCGCGATGGCCGTCGAACGGATGCCGAGCATGTCCGAACCCGCGCCGGCTTCCGTCGCGGAGATGCACAGCACCACCTCGCCCGCGACTGCCTGGTCGGCGACCAGCCGCAGCCGGTCGGAACGGCCGAAGCGGCGCAGCATCGCGATCGCGGAGTCGTGCAGCGTGACGGCGGAGGCGATGCCGCCGCAGCCCAGCCGGCCGAAGCGTTCCGACAGGATGCGCGCATGCTCCAGCGCGGGCAGCGGGTGCTCCCCCCATTTCGCGGCGAAGATGCCTTCCCGTCCCAGCAGCGCGATGATCTCGCGGGGGAACGCGCCGATGGCTTCCGCCTCGTCGATGATCCGACGCGTCGACTCCAGCGCCAGGAGGGTGTCCAGACGCGCCTTGAAGGAATCGATATCGGAGAGGGGGGTGTCCGTACACGTGGTCATGATGAGCCGACCTGTTCCTGTTGTCGTTGATCGTGCTTGCCGAGCTGCATCGCCAGTTCCGTTTCGACGATGCCGATGGTCGCGGACCGTCGCGGCTTTCCCGATGGCGTTTTCGGCAGCGTGCGCGGCGGCACCACCGACACCAGCCGGGGGCTGACGCCGAATGCCGCGTGGACGGCGTTCGACACGTCGCGCTTGATGCGCGCGCTGGAGTCCAGATCCGCGGTCTCGACGGCCTCGACCACGACCGCGAACTCCTCGCGGATGCCCGCGCCCGCGAGGGCGACGGCAATCGCGTTCCCCGGCCGGACGCCGTCGACGCGGCAGGCCGCGCGCTCGATGTCGGAGGGAAAGATGTTGCGCCCCGCCACGATGATCATGTCCTTCGACCGGCCGCAGACGACGACGTCGCCGGCCTCGGTGACATAGCCGATGTCGCCGGTGCGGAACCAGCCGTCGTCGCCGAGCAGCGATTGCCTTCCGTTCTGCGTGAGGTAGTAGCGGGCGACCGCATCCCCCCGGATCTTGATCTCCCCGACCACGCGCGCCCGCGTGTCGGCGTCCGGCGCATCGATGCGGACCTCGATGCCTGGCAGGGGCGGGCCCAGCGTGGCCAGGTGGCGCGTGGCACCGCCCGTGCCGACCGCCGCATACGACGCGCGCTCGATGGATGCCCGGTCGACCTCGTCGAATCGAATCCCCACGCCGGCGTCGGAGAACGAAATGCCGAGCGTGGCCTCCGCCATGCCGTACGCGGCGACGAAGGCCGTGTCGCTCAATCCGAACCGGGCACCGGAGGTCAGCACCGCGGAGACGGTCGCATGGTCGATCGGCTCGGCCCCGCTGAGACAGAAGCGCATCGACGACAGGTCGAAGGCGCCGTCGGGGGACGCACGCAGATGGCGTGCGAGCAGATCGTAGGCGAAGTTGGGCCCTGCGGTCATCGTGCCGCGGTACTTGGAGATCAGTGCCGCCCACAGCCGCGGCGACCTGAGGAAGTCGGCGGGCGTGGAGCAGACCGCTTCGGCGCCGACCTGCATGGGCAGGACGAGAAAGCCGATCATGCCCATGTCGTGGAACAGCGGAAGCCAGCTCACCAGCACGTCGGACTGCGGGTCGAGTTTCGAGGCGCTCACCATCGCCAATGCGTTCTGGTGGAGATTGCGATGCGAGATCGCCACCGCCTTCGGCATCCCGGTCGAACCCGAGGTGAGCTGCAGGAACGCGATGTCGTCCTCGCCGCAGTCCACGGGCGCCAGCGCGTCGCCTTCGCCGAGAGCGTCCACCGACGTGACCGGCATGCGCCGCGCCTTGAACAGCGGGATGGTCTGCGCGAAGACATCGCCTGCGACGACGAGTTTCGCATCGATCATCCCGAGCACGGCGAAGGTGTCCTCCACCCAGGCTTCGAGGTCCGTCCGCGGGCCGGGCTGGTGCAGCATCGTCACCGACGCCCCGCGCATCCAGATGGCCTGGATCACCGGCGCGATGCCGGCAGGATCGCCGACCAGCACACCCACGGCGTCGCCGGGGTTCACGCCGGCGGCGGCGAGCGCGCCGGCCATGCGGCGTGCGATGTCGTGAATCTCCCGCCACGTGCGCCGGACCGGAGCCTGCGGTTCGCCCGTCACCAGGCCTTTGCCGGACGCGGGAGCGGAGATGAACACTGCTTCGGTGAATCTGCTCATGATGCGATCGTTCCTGATCTTCCGGCCCAGCATGGCCGGTCATTCCGTCAATGCCGCTTACCCGGCGGCGACACCCGCGCCGGACACGGCGGCGTCCTCGCGCGCATTCTCGATGAGTCGGACGATGTCGCCGACGGTCTGACACAGGATGAGCTGATCCTGTTCGAGCGTCAGACCGAGCTTTTCCTCGATGGACACAAGGCCGATCGCGAAAGCGACGGAGTCGAACCCCAGGTCACCGATCAGAGAGGCATCCGGATGCACGCGCGCGGGTTCGATCGTGAGCTCGTCGCGGAATATCGCCACGAGCGTTTCATAGACAGTCGCTTCAGACATAAATCACTCCCTTGATTCCGTGGCGAAGCGTAGCACGGCCGCCCCACGCATCACAGACGCAGCACGCCATTTCCCCCGGCGGAACAGGCGTTTCGGCCATCTGTCGCGCGATTGTGTTCAACCCATCCTGATATGACGTCGTGCAATCGTTGTACCCGCAACATCGTCATCGAACGCCTCGTCCTGCGGCCGGCAGACGACCCGGTATTCCTCCACGTCCCCGGAACCGTCGTCGACACGCGCGGGCGTGTGGCGAAGGATGAGACGCCATCATTTCAGTGCCCGTCGGCAGGTCACCGCGGCGCGCATTCGGCGCAGCGCATGCAGGCACGGCCGCAGGCATGCGAATCGCACGCGCGGACTGCCCGACCCTGCAGCCTCCGCATTGCGTTGCGCACGTAAAAATATGTGAAAACACGGGTTTTAATCGAAAACGGAACGGGGGCTGACGCGATCCGCGGCGATGACGCCACATGCTGGAAGTTTGGCGGTGCGCCGCGGAATAGTGGCCTCGCACCGGGGACGCACGCCGCGCTGCCGGGCAACCTACCAACCACAACACCACACAGGATCCCCCATGAGCACCATCAAGAAAGACCACAGCATCGGCGAAGGCACCGGCGCCGCTTCCGGCGCGATCGCGGGTGCGGCTGTCGGCGCCCTCGGCGGCCCGGCCGGCATGGCCATCGGCGCGGCCGTCGGCGCGATCGCCGGTGCCAAGGCTGGCGGCAGCCTGGCCGAGGCGGTCAATCCGACCACGTATTCCGACCATTTCCAGGCGACCTACCAGTCCGCGCCATACTACCGCGGCGACAAGACCTGGAACGATTATTCGCCGGCCTATCAATATGGCTACGACAACTATCGCGCCCACGACGGCCGTCGGTTCGAAGAGGTCGAGAACGATCTGGAGCGCGGCTGGGAAAACGCCAGGGCCGAATCGCGCCTGGCCTGGGGCGAAGCCCGCGAAGCGGTCCGCGACGGCTGGCATTACATCGAACGCGCCATGCCCGGTGATGCCGACGGCGACGGCCGCTGAAGTCGAAACACACCACCCCGTCCGGCTCCAAGACAGGTGATGCGTATCGTGTCGATACCTGTACGCGTCTTGATACCTCTACGTGATTGGCCGTTCCGACTGACGCCCACAATCACGCTTATCCGGAAGACAATATCCGGCGCCCCACGGCGCCGGATATTGATGTGGGTGGCAATACGGATCGCGCTCGACCGCATGATGCCGGCCACGATTCACACACGAATCCCGCTTGAGCGCCGCGCGGGTGAAGCGAATCGCATCCAAACGAATGCAATGAAAACAGCCGGCACCCGAAGGCGCCGGCTGTCGTCTCGTATCTGGCTGGGAAGGGCGTTCGGCCGCGCCGATCCTTAAAGACCCTTGACCTGGGCGCGCTCGACATCCTGCTTGCCGCGATTACGCGCCGCATCCAGCTCGGCCTGCGTGCGGCAATTGCGGCTGGCCAGCCGGCTGCCGATGCGACGCTCCTGCTGACAGATCAGACGCTCGTCCGCGACGCGGCGGTCGTCTGCGATCAGGCTGTCGATGACCTTGGTGGAGTTCGAGAGGAGCTCGCGGTCTTCGGAGGTCATCGCTTCCGGATCGGGCGTCACGGCCAGCAGGTCGTCGATCTTGCCCTGCTCGCGGATCAGGGTGCCGATGTCCTTGTCGCTCAGCCGCGCGACGACCGCCTGCGCCTGTTCGGGCGTGCGGTTGCGCAGTTCGACGATCTCGGCCGCCCGACGCTCTGTCGCGGGATCTGCCGCGAAGGCAGGGGTCGCCGCGGCCAGCAGAGTGAACAGCGCGACGGCATGGGGGAGTGCAAGACGCATGGCGATTTCCTCTTTTTTGAACGTATGCGTCTTCGAGGGTGAACCCCACGTGCCGGCGCAGGACGTGCCGAAGGTCATGCTCCGCCTGCCGGAGCCGTTCATCATCACAAGACCCGCATGGCCTCCGCAGGCGGGCGCCGTCTCGACGCCTCGCCTGCGCTGCATCCGGGATCCGGCAGATCAGGCCGCGGCGGCCGCCGGCTTGCCGTCGTCGTCGTGGAACTGTTCTTCCTCGGTCGAGCCCTTGAGCGCGACCGTCGAGGACTGCCCGCCCTGGATGGTCTGGGTGACCGAGTCGAAGTAGCCGGTCCCCACCTCGCGCTGGTGCTTGACCGCGGTGAAGCCGCGGTCGGCGGCGGCGAATTCGGCCTCCTGCAGTTCGACGAAGGCGCTCATCTGGCGGCGGGCGTAGCCGTGGGCCAGGTTGAACATCGAATAGTTGAGCGCGTGGAAGCCGGCCAGGGTGATGAACTGGAACTTGTAGCCGTACTTGGCGATTTCCTTCTGGAACTTGGCGATGGTGGCGTCGTCCAGGTTCTTCTTCCAGTTGAAGCTGGGCGAGCAGTTGTAGGCCAGCAGCTTGCCCGGGTACTTGGCGTGGATGGCCTCGGCGAACCTGCGCGCGAATTCCAGGTCCGGCTTGCCGGTCTCGCACCACACCAGGTCGGCATACGGCGCGTAGGCCAGGCCGCGGCTGATCGCCTGGTCCAGGCCGTTCTTCGTCTTGTAGAAGCCCTCGACGGTGCGCTCGCCGGTGCAGTGCGGGACATCGTTGGGGTCGATGTCGCTGGTCAGCAGGTCGGCGGCTTCGGCGTCGGTGCGGGCCACGATGATCGTCGGGGTGCCCATCACGTCGGCGGCCAGACGCGCGGCCACCAGTTTCTCGATCGCCTCGCGGGTGGGCACCAGTACCTTGCCGCCCATGTGGCCGCACTTCTTGACGCTGGCCAGCTGGTCCTCGAAATGCACGCCGGAGGCGCCCGCCTCGATCATCGCCTTCATCAGCTCGAAGGCATTGAGCACGCCGCCGAAGCCGGCCTCGGCGTCGGCCACGATGGGCTGCAGGAAGTCGATGTCGCCCGTACCTTCGGCGCACTGGATCTGGTCGGCGCGCAGCAGGGTGTTGTTGATGCGCTTGACCACCTGCGGCACCGAGTTGGCCGGGTACAGCGACTGATCGGGGTACATCTCGCCGGCGATGTTGGCGTCGGCGGCGACCTGCCAGCCGCTGAGATAGATGGCCTTCAGGCCGGCCTTGACCTGTTGCATGGCCTGGTTACCGGTGAGCGCGCCGAGGGCGTTCACGAAATCCTCGGTCTGCAGATAGTTCCAGAGCTTCTCCGCGCCGAGCCGGGCGATGGAGTGATCGACGGGGATCGTGCCGCGCAGGCGCACCACTTCCTCGGCGCTGTAGGGACGGGTGACGCCGGCCCAGCGCGGGTTGTTGGCCCAGTCGAGTTGCAGTTGTTCGGCGGTGGGGAGCGTGGTCTTCATGGTCGTGGTCCTGCGTGAGAAAGAGGATGAAGCGAACGTGGGTAATGCGTGCGTGCGACAACGGCCAAGGCTGGCGTCGTTGTTTTTCGCAGGAGGGGCTTCAGCCCCGAATGACGCGGGTCGAATCAAGAGGATGGGATGTCGGATGGCGCCGTGGGCGGTGTTCGGGGCTGAAGCCCCTCCTGCGGCCCCTGCGGTGGCGCATCAATCGATGCGCTCGTAGGCCGGCAGGGTGAGGAAGTCCGCCAGCGTGTCGCTGCGGGTCAGGGTTTCGAGCAGGGCGATGGCCTCGGCCACGCGCGCGGCGCCGGGCAGGCCGGGCTCGGCCGCGAGCGCGGACGGCAGGCCGATGAGCGCGCGTTCGAGCAGGGCGAAATCCACCGGCGTGCCGTCGGCCAGATGCAGCGGCTCTTCGCGGTGCAGCCACTGCCACAGCTGGGCGCGGGAAATCTCGGCGGTGGCGGCGTCTTCCATCATCCCGTGGATCGGCACGCAGCCGTTGCCGTCCAGCCAGGCGGCCAGATAGCGCACGCAGACTTCGACGTTGCCGTAGAAACCGGCGCGGCTGATGGTGCCCAGCGACGGGCGCAGCAGGTCCTCGGCGCCCACCTGCACGTCGGTGCGCGCGACGTGCTGCTGATGCGGCTGCGGCATGTGCGCGTCGAAGATCTCGCGCGCCACCGGGATCAGGCCCGGATGCGCCACCCAGGTGCCGTCGTGGCCGGAGGTGACCTCGCGCAGTTTGTCGGCGCGCACGCGCTCGATCGCGGCGGCGTTGGCGGCCGCATCGCGCGGGTTGGGGATCTGCGCGGCCATGCCACCCATCGCATGCGCGCGGCGGCGGTGGCAGGTCTTGATCAACAGTTCGGAATACGCGCGCAGGAAGGGCTGGACCATCGTCACCTGCCCGCGTTCGGGCAGCACCCGGTCGGAATGGGCGCGCAGGGTCTTGATGTAAGAGAAGATGTAGTCCCAGCGCCCGCAGTTCAGGCCGACGATGCGCTCGCGCAGGGCGTGCAGGATCTCGTCCATCTCGAACGCGGCCGGCAGGGTCTCGATCAGCACGGTCACCTTCATCTGCCCGTGGGCCAGGCCGAGCGTGCGTTCGATCTCGCTCAGCACCGACTCCCACAGCTGGGCTTCTTCCATGCTCTGCAGCTTGGGCAGGTAGAAGTACGGGCCGCGGTCCTCGGCGGCCAGCAACGCCGCGTTGTGGTACGCGAACAGCGCCAGGTCGAAGATGCCGCCGCTCAGGCGCTGCCCGTCGACCAGCACGTGCTTCTCGTCCAGGTGCCAGCCGCGCGGACGCACGATCAGCACCGCCTGTTCGCCGAACGGGCGCAGGCGGTACTGCTTGCCGGGACGGCCGTCGGCCGCGGGAGCGTCGTATTGCAGATGACCGGCCACCGCGGCGCGCAGCGCGGTCTGGCCCTGGATCAGGTTGGCCCAGGTCGGCGAGGTGGAGTCCTCGAAGTCGGCCATGTAGCAGTTGGCGCCGGAGTTCAGCGCGTTGATGACCATCTTCGGATCGACCGGGCCGGTGATCTCGACGCGGCGGTCTAGCAGCGCATCCGGGATCGGTGCGACCTGCCAGTCGGATTCGCGGATGGCGGCGGTGTCCGCGCGGAAGCCGGGGAGCGCGCCGGCATCGAACTCGGACTGGCGGGCCCGGCGGCGCGCCAGGCACTGCTGACGCTGCGGTTCGAAGCTGCGGTGCAGGTGGGCCAGCAGAGCGAGGGCATCCGCAGTCAGCAGGGCGGCCTGACCCTCGGTGGCGCCCGCCACGTGGATCGCGCCCGACGCGATGGCGTCGTCGGCGGGGCCGGCGGGGTCGAACTTCGGCACAGCGGACATCGGCAACTCCAGACACGACGTGGGGTGTCCACCATCCGCCCGCGTACTGTATTTGACAATACAGTTTTTCCAATGCTAATCATTAATTCAACTTATAAGTAGCGAAATCAATGCCCTCCGACGCCGACGAGCGCCCTCTTTCCGACCAACGTCGGGTGGCCACCCCGCGTTTCGCCTACAAGGCGGACCGGCTCAAACCCCTCCGCGCCTTCTGCCAGGTGGCACGGCTGGGGTCGGTTTCGCGTGCGGCCGCGGCGCTGTATGTCAGCCAGCCGGCGGTGACCCTGCAGCTGCAGGCGCTCGAGCGCGAACTGGGTGTGAGCCTGTTCGCGCGCAGCGGGCGCCGGCTCACGCCCACGCCGGAGGGCGACGTGTTGTACGAAATGGCCCTGCCGCTGGTCGAAGGCATCGACGGCTTGTCCGCGGCCTTCCGCGAACGCGTGCGCGGGCTGGATGCCGGCGAGCTCAACGTGGCCGCCGGCAGTTCGACCATCCTCTATCTGCTGCCGCCGATCGTGGAGGCCTACCGCGCGGCCCACCCCGAGGTGCATCTGACCCTGCACAACGTCACCGGCGCCGGCGGGCTGGACCTGCTACGCTCGGACGAGGTGGACCTGGCGGTGGGCTCGATGCTGGATGTGCCCGCGGACCTGGAGTATTCGCCGGTCTATCGCTACGACCCGATGCTGATCGTGCCGCGCGGACACCCGCTGGCCAGCAAGCCGGATCTGCGTCTGGAAGACCTCTCGCCCTACGGCCTGATCCTGCCGCCCAAGCGGCTGACCACCTACCGCCTGGTCGATGTGGTGTTCCAGCAGGCGCGGGTGCCGTACACCGTGGCGCTGGAAGTGGGCGGCTGGGAGGTGATCAAGCAGTACGTGGCGATGGGCCTGGGCATCAGCATCGTGACCGCGATCTGCCTGACCGAGGCCGACCGCGAACGCCTGAGCGCACGCTCGCTGGCGAAGTATTTCCCGGCGCGCAGCTACGGCGTGGTGATGCGCAAGGGCAAGTACCTGTCGCAGCAGGCGCGGGACTTCGTCGACCTCATCCAGCCGCAGATGCTGGCGCCGCGCGGGTACGACGAGACCGGGCATTCGGAGCGGTGATCGCGGTACGCCGACGATCCCGGCGTACCGCGGCTGTCGCATCAACGCTCGATCGGAATGATCGGCTTCTTGCCCTTGGCGCCTAATTCACGGTTGCGCTTTTCGATTTCCTTGCGCGTGGCCTCGTAGCGCTTCTCCTGCTCCTCGGTCAGCGCACGACCGCTGTCGGTAATTTCCTTCCACATGACCCAGTCCTTCTTGACGCGGTCATCGTCCCAATCGCTGCGGTCCTCTATCTTCGGCATCTTCCTGTTCTCCTATATCGATATGCGGGGATGCGGGCAGATGGGCAACGCGTCGACGCACTCCCCGCCGCAGTCGTATGCGACCGCGCCGGGCGAACCCCCTGTCCGCAGATGCCTCAACGCGTGAACGGCACCACATAGGTCATGGTCGACATGCGATGGCCGCTTTGGCGAATCGCGCACAAAAAAAGAGCGCGCACCGTAGTGCGCGCTCTCGGAGGGGTTCTTCCTGACGTCACCCGTGCAGATGCGTTCCTCTCCTTGCAACCTCCGTATTGCAGCCAGCGTCCCTACCGGCGAGGTGAAGGATTGCGGATGACGAGGGCGTTGTGAAGATGGGGTCCGGGCGGATGCAGGCCACTTACGGTGAGCGCGGCACGCGCCGGGGCCTTATCTAACTGATTTGGCGGCCATCGCAGGTAGCCGGCCACCAAAAACAGACAATGTGATGCCAATATGGATCACGGGGTGAACAATATTGACGAAGCGCCTGTTTCTGGAACCTCCGCTCGGCTATTGTTTTAGGGCCCCCTCATCTGTGACGGATGTCGCAAAAATACCGTGAATTCTCAGGATCGCATTCGCCTCGCCCGCCGCAGAGCCGGGCTATCGCAGGCCAAACTCGCCGCCGCCATCGGGGTCCAGCGCAGTGCGGTGAGCCACTGGGAGTCTCCCCAGGGCAAGAACCCCAGCGTCACCCATCTGCGCGAACTGGCCAAGGTCGCGGGGGTCACCTTCGAATGGCTGGCGACCGGTCGCGGCAAGATGGAGCTGTCGGAGGAGGCCATGCTGGACTCGGTCTCCGCGGCCGACGCGATCCTGGTGGAGGACGCGCTCGAACTGCGGCTGATGCAATCCTTCCGCGAGGCCTCGCCGCGGACCCGGGTGGCGCTGGTCGAGATCGTCGAAGAGCTGACCGCCAAGCGCCTGGGCCGCACCCGGCCGAAGCGGCCCAACGAGTAGGCGCCGCGCCGTGCGCCTGCGCGAATGAGCGTCACCACGCCCGTGCCTGGCCACGCGCCCGGCTCCGAGCCCGGTCCCGAGCCAGGTTCAGCGCCCGATCGCCCGGTGGATGCGGCGCCTGCCGACGCCTCTGCCGAAGGCAGCGGCGTGCGCATCGGCCTGTGCACCTTCCCCGACGCCGCCACGGCCGATGCCCTCGCCCGCATCCTGGTCGAGGAGCGGCTGGCCGCCTGCGTCAACCTGCTGCCCGGCGTGCGCTCGGTCTACCGCTGGCAGGGCGAGGTGGAGCAGGCGGAGGAGGTGCTGGGGATCATCAAGACCACCAAGACCCGCCTGCCGGCGCTGATGGAGCGCCTGCGTGCGCTGCACCCCTACGACTGCCCGGAACTGATCGCGCTGGACGCGGTCGCAGGCCTGCCGGCATATCTGGACTGGGTGCATGCGTCCTGCGCACGCACCGAAGAGGCCGGTTGACGCCTCCCGTATGCTGGCCCCGGCACGCATCCCGCATGCAGCGGTGTTCGTTCTCCCTGCCGAGGGTGCCCGTTGCCCGGCCACGGCCCGCCTCCCCTTCCGTCACCGAATCCCGCCCACGCGCATGACCGTCGCCGACCGCCTCCCCAGCCCCCCGCATTTCACCCACATCGGAACGGCAGGCAGGGCCTCGCGCATGCGGGCCTGGCTGCGCGGGCTGATGTGCGCGGGCCTGGCGTGCATCGGCGGCGCGGGTCTGGGCGACGCGCGGGCCGCGGGGGTGGATCCCGGCGACCTGCTGCCGGTGGACGAGGCCTTCGCGCTCAGCGCCGTGGCGAAGGACCCGCGCACGGTCGAACTGCGCTGGCGGATCGCCGACGGCTACTACCTCTACCGGCATCGCACCTCGGCCGAGCCGGCGGACGCCGGCGTCCGCGCCGGCACGCTGCGGCTGCCGAAGGGCAAGGCCTATACCGACGAGTTCTTCGGCGCCACCGAGACCTACCGCGGGCGGCTGGTCGCCACGCTGCCGGAGATCGCCGGTGCCGGGGAGCGGCTGAGCCTCAAGGTGCGCTATCAGGGATGTGCGGATGTGGGCGTGTGCTATCCGCCGCAGACCCGCACCGTGCAGGTCCGGATGCCCGTCCAGGCCGCCGGCGCCCCGAACGCCGGTGCCGCGGCGGTGCCGGCGTCCGGCCTGTCGATCCCGCCAGCGGGGGCGACCCCCCTCGCCACGAACCCGCTCGGCAGCCCGATCGGCGGCGCGCCGCTCACCGGCGGCCGGGGCGCGCCCCTGCCGGAGGAGCAGGCCTTCGGCTTCGAGGCCATCGCCGACGGCGGCGACCGGCTGCTGCTGCGCTTCACGCCGGCCCGCGGCTATTACCTCTACCGCGACCGCACCACGCTCAGGCTCAAGGCCGACGGCATCGCGCCGGGCAAGCCGCAGTGGCCGACCGGCCGGCCGTACCACGATGCGCATTTCGGCGATGTCATCGTGTACTTCGACCCGGTCGATGTGCCGCTGCCGCTGATCCGGCGCACGGCCGCGGCGCAGACGGTGGAACTGGAGGCGAGTTTCCAGGGCTGTCAGGACGAGGGCATCTGCTACCCGCCGATGACCCGGCGCGTGCGCATCGCGCTGCCGGCGGGGACGGTGGGCCCGGCCGCGATCACGGCCGGCGGGACGGCCGGCGGGGCGGATGCGGGCGCCGATTCAGGCGCCGATTCGCGCCGGGCCACGACGAATGCGGCCGCCTCCGGCGCAGCGATCCAGCCCGACGCCTTGGCCGGCACCGCGACCTCCGCGACAGCCGCCGACACGGCCGACCGCACGGAAGACACCGCCGCGGGCACTGTCGTATCCGCGGCGGAACAGCCCGCCTCGGCGGGTTCCTCCTCCGAAGCCGCCGCCATGGCCGGCGCCGCGACCGACGCACCGGCCGACGACCGCCGCATCGACAGCCTGTGGGCCGCACTGCTGGCCGCGCTGCTGGGCGGCGTGATCCTCAACCTCATGCCGTGCGTGCTGCCGGTGCTGTCGATCAAGGTCATGGGCGTGATCGCCAGCAACGACAGCGCGCAGCGGATGCGTGGGCATGCGCTCTGGTACACCGCCGGCGTGCTGACGAGCTTCCTGGCGCTGGGCGCACTGGCGCTGGCGCTGCGCGAGGCCGGCCTGGCGCTGGGCTGGGGCTTCCAGATGCAGCAGCCGGTGGTG
>CBFGMS010000023.1:0-53562 GCA_965649985.1 uncultured Gammaproteobacteria bacterium
GTCTGGAAGGCGCGCTTGATCTCGTAGAACGAGTCCCGGTGATAGCCCATGAGCTCGTAAGCTCCCCCTATCCCCGGACACTCGAGAAGTAGAGCTTTCTGGCATGCTTTTCCCAGGAGGCGCCATGAAGAAGTCGAAGTTCAGCGAGAGTCAGATCGTTGCCATTCTCAAGCAGGCCGATGTGGGTCTGCCGGTGAAGGATATTTGCCGGCAGGCCGGGATCAGTTCAGCGACGTACTACCAGTGGAAGTCGAAGTACGGCGGGCTGGAGGTATCGGAGTTGAAGCGGATCAAGGAGCTGGAGGCCGAGGACACGAAGCTGAAGCAGATGTTTGCGGAGTTGTCCCTGGACAATGCGGCGATGAAGGATCTGATCGCAAAAAAACTGTAGGGCCGGCGCGGAAGCGCGAGGCGGCGAGGCATCTGGTGGAGGCTCACCAGCGCCCTGTCCGCCGCGCCTGCGCCTGTGTCGGCCTGTCGCGTTCGTGCTGGTATGCGCCGCCTGTGGACTGGCGGGAGCGGGATGCGGAGGTGATCGCGGCGCTGTTGGCGCTGGTCGAAGCCCATCCCAATCGAGGGTTCGGCAAGTACCGGCAGGCACTGGAACGGAGCCATCCGCAGTGGAACAAGAAGCGGATCTACCGGGTGTATGGCCTGCTGGGCCTGAATCTGCGGCCTGCGCGCCGGCGGCGTCTGCCCAAGCGCGAGCGGGTGCCGCTGTATGTGCCGGATCGTCCGGATCGGGCGTGGTCCGCCGATTTCATGGCAGATGCGTTGATCTGTGGTCGCGGCTTCCGGACCTTCAATGTGACCGACGACTTCAATCGCGAGGCCGTGCACATCGAGATCGACACCTCACTCACCTCACAGCGCCTGGTTCGGGTATTCGAGCAGATCCGTCAGGAGCGCCCCTTGCCTCGGGTCCTGCGCACGGACAACGGCCCGGAGTTCCTGGGTGAAGCGTTCGTGAGCTGGGCTAGGGAGCATGGAATGACGCTGCGCTACACCCAGCCGGGCAAACCCAACCAGAACGCCTATATCGAGCGTTTCAACCGAACCTACCGGGAAGAGGTGCTGGATTGCCATTTGTTCGTCACTTTGGACGATGTGCGCGAGGCGACCTGGAAGTTCTTGATCGACTACAACGAACACCGATCCCACGATGCGCTCGATGAGATGACCCCGATCGAGTACCGAAACCACCACGCCGGAATCTCTATTTTTGGGATGTCCGCTTGACGGGGGAGCTTACGGGCGCGCCGGGCGATGGATTCGGCAAGGCAACGCATCAGCCAGGAGAGATTCGACAGCCGGCTTCGGATCAGCTGGAGCCGCTCGGTGTCCGCCACCAGGCCTTGTATTTTCGAGCGTAGCGCGGCGTTTCGGCCCTGAAACGACTCAGGCCGGCGTGCCGAAGATCCGGTCGCCGGCATCGCCCAGGCCGGGCAGGATGTAGCCGCGTTCGTTGAGGCGGTCGTCCACCGCCGCGGTCCATGTTTCCACATCCGGATGCGTGGCTTCGAGCGCGCGCAGGCCTTCGGGCGCGCACACGAGGAAGACGGCTTTCACCCGGGCAGCGCCCGCCGCCTTGAGCGCATCGACGGCGGCGATCGCGCTGCCGCCGGTCGCCAACATGGGATCGATCAGCAGCGCGGTGCGGCCGGCGATGTCCTCGACGAAGCGCTGGTAATAGGCATGCGGCTGCAAGGTGTCTTCGTCGCGGCGCAGGCCGATCACGCTGACCGGCGCGTTGGGCAGCAGCACCTGCACGCCGGGCAGGAAGCCCAAACCCGCGCGCAGGATCGGCACCAGCGTGATCTGCGCCGCATCGCAGTGCGGCGCGTCCAGCGGCCCGGCCCAGGTGTCGATGCGGCGCGGGGACAGCGACAGATCGCGCGTGGCCTCGTAGGCCAGCAGCGTGGCGATCTCGCCGACCACCTGGCGGAACAACGCGGGGCCGGTGCCCGCGTCGCGCAGCAGCGACAGCTTGTGGGCGACGACGGGGTGGGTGACGACGGTGTGCGGCATCGCGGGCTCCGGTCTGTCGATATGCGATGTGGAGGCCGTCTAGCCTAGCAGCGAGGGCGGGGCAGGCGCATGTCGGAGATGCATCGAGCCTGTCGGCTTCCGCTCGCGCACGGCATTCTTTTCAGGACCGAACTACGCCCGTGCGCTGTCCGGCGATGAAGGTCGCGACCTCCAGCGCGCAGGCGTCTGCGCGAGTCTGCAGCAGCAGATGTGGCCCGTCGATACGCACGCGCTGTGCACTGTCGATGCCTGCGGCCAGAGCCGCGCTCGACGCTGCTGACAGCAGCCGGTCGTGTCGCGCCTCCAGCACCAGCGTGGGTGTCCTGATGCGCGCCAGGTACGCGCGATGGTCGACGCGCAGGCTTCGCGCCGCACGGTCGCGGAGCACATCGGCGTCGACCTGGCGCAGGGTGTCGCGCAACGCGTCGCGCAGCGCGGGCGTGCTCCAGCGTCCCAGCAGCAGCGCGGACAGCAGCGCATCCGGTGCCGAATGCACGGGCGCGAAGCGCAGCAACGGCGCCAATGGCGCGCACCCAGGCAGGGGCGCGCGGGCGAAGGTGGTGGAAAGGATCAATGCGCACAGGCCGGGCGGTGGGTCCGCGGCGATCGCAAGGCCGATCGGCCCGGAGAACGACTCCGCCAGCAGTGCGAACGGCCGGTCTGCCGGCAGCAGGCCGCGCGCGTGGTCGGCAAGGGCGGCATGGTCGAGGCAGCGATCAACGGGATAGGCGATCGCCGATGCGTCGTCCACCCCCTGCATCCTCAGCGCTTCCAGAAAAGCGGCGCTGAGGTGGCCGGTGCCATCCAGGCCGGGCAGGATGCGGAGGGCAATGGGCATGGTGTTCGGAATCGGAAGGGGCGATGACCAGGCGTGCGGCGGGTAGAGGCAATGGCGATGGTCGTGATCGGCATGGAGCCCAACCGACAGGCCAGCCCCGGCAGAATGCCACGTCACCACGCCATTCAAGCACCGCGGACGCGCAGAGACGCTCGGAAACGAAACGCCCGGCACAAGGCCGGGCGTTCGTGATGCGGATGTGCGGGAACTCAGTTCGAGGCCGACAGGCTCGCCGTCGTCTTCGTGCCGCCGGCGCCCAGGCCGCACTCGTTGGCGAGGAAATCGTCCATCAGTTCCATGCCGCGCTGCGCGTGGCGGGGATACCACGGGAAGCTGTGCGGCTGGTCGGGAATCAGCTCGAACTTGGCCGGCACCTTGCCCTTCACCGCGTTGTAGAAATCCTGCGCATGCCACGCGGGCGTGCGCACGTCGCGATCGCCGACGAACAGCAGCACCGGGATGTTGGCCTTGTCCGTGTTCTTCATCGGATCCATGCCCTTGACGGTCTTGCCTTGATAGATGCGCTGGAGGCGGTTCTCGCTCCAATTGTTGCCGAGGCGGCCGAGGTTGGTGACCGGAGCACCGGAAATGGCACAGACGTAGGGGCTGTTCGGACGGACGACAGCCGCGGCGGCGGCAAATCCACCGTAGGAATAGCCCATGATCGCGATGCGCTTCGGGTCGGCGATGCCCTGCTTGACCAGCCAGGCGGCGCCGTCGTCCTTGTCGTCCTGCATCTTCTGGCCCCACTCGGCGTCGCCTGCGAGCCACAGCTTGCGGCCGAGGCCCTGGGTGCCACGATACTGCGGGCGCAGCACGGCATAGCCGCGTGAGGTGAAGAACGGGACCCACCCGGACATGTCCCAGCCGCCGAAGTCGCGGCCCCACGGGCCGCCATGCGGGTGGATGACCGTGGGCAGGGGACCTTGCGCAGGCGTCCAGCCGGCAGGCAGGTCGAGAATGCCCGGGATCTGCAGGCCGTCGCGGGCGGGGTAGGTGACCCAGCGCTGTTCGCCGATGGAATCGGAGTCGATGCCCGAGCGGCTCACCCCCAGCGGCAATGCCTGGCGACCGTCGACCAGCAGGAAATAGCGGGTGGGATGACGCGGGCTTTCGGTGCTGAACAACACTTTGCTGCGATCATCGGTGTAATCGAGCACGTCGATCTGCTGGCCGGGATAGGCCTTCTTGAGGCCTGCATGGATGCCGGCCAGACGCGGCTCCACCCAGGTCGTTTCCAGCGTCATGGCGCCAACGCGAAAACCAAGGACCTGGTTGAAGTCGCTTGGATGCCTTCCGAGCATGATGCTCGCTATGGAAAAGCTCGGGTGGGCGACCAGGGCTTCTCCATCGAATGCGCGCGTTTTCGGGTCGTACATCCATGCTTGGACCTGATCCGAGAACTTGTCCGTCAGCATGTAGAATTTGCCGGATTTTTCATCCCGGCCGACAACATCCAGGACGTAGCGGTCATCGATCTTGTGATTCAGATTCTCGTGCAGGACGAAATCCCCAGTCGCCTCGTCCAGGAAAAAGAAGCGCGTCTCGAAAGTGCCGCCGCCGGCTTCGACGTCCCTGCGGACCAGTACTTTGCCGCTGCGTGGGTCGAACAGTGCGGGAGAAGTCCGGCCCGTATCGCGGAACAGCAGCTCAGTCTTCGTGGTCTTGAGGTTGTACAGGAAGTAAGCGCTGTCCAGGCTGCTCTTGTCGATCTGTTCGATCACCACCTTGTCCGGATCCAACGGCAAGTTGTTCACCAGGCTGGCAGTGCTGAACAGTTCGAGGCAGCGCTGTGGTCCTGTTCCTCGCTCCCAAGCCCATGCCTGCTGCCGCTTGTCGACAAAGGCTTCCTCGAACTCGCTTTGTGATCCATCCGAGAGATAGATCTTGGTCACGAATGTTTTGGTGCTGCCGCGGGATTGGCCCTCGCCGCCGCAGCTTCCGATGCCGCCAGTCCATTCCTGGCGACCGACGATCAGGACATGATTGGATTTGAGCGCCGACGCTTCGACGAACTTCATGTCCTTGCCGGAGGCAGTGACCGTAGGCCCCTTCTCGAGCTCGTCGAGGTTCCAGGTGGCCAGCGAAGTATCGAACTCGCGGGCATCGGATCTGCCGATCAGGGCGACAATGCGCTTGCCGTCGCTGCTCATCGAAATGGAGTGGATCTCGGGCATGCGGGACAGCGCATCGATCGAAATCGGGTCGCGTGCCGCAGCTGCGCCAGACACGGCGATCGCGGCCAGACTCAGGCAGACAAAACGGTTGAGGCGCATCTGTGCATCCATCCTATGGGCGAGTGCTCATTTTCACCGAAATCGACTGCGGATGCAGGATGTTTGACGATTTCAGGCCGATGGAAACGCGCAGATGCGGCTGCTGTTTGTAGAGGCCGTCGGTCGAGGGAAAGGGCACGGTGTCCGAAAACACGACTTCGCCCGCGCGGCGGCTCTCTCTGCGCGTGAATTGCTCGCACGCATCAAGACGCTTCCTCTCTCGGAAACGAAACGCCCGGCACAAGGCCGGGCGTTCGTGGTGCGGATGCGTGGGTACTCAGTTCGAGGGCGACAGGCTCGCCGTCGTCTTCGTGCCGCCTGCACCCATGCCGCACTCGTTGGCGAGGAAATCGCCCATCAGCTCCATGCTGCGCTGCAGATGGCGCGGATACCACGGGAAGCTGTGCGGCTGGTCGGCGATAAGTTCGAACTTCGCCGGCACCTTGCCCTTCACTGCGTTGTAGAAATCCTGGGCGTGCCAGGCGGGCGTGCGCACGTCGCGGTCGCCGACGAACAGCAGCACCGGGATGTTGGCCTTGTCGGTGTTCTTCATCGGATCCATGCCGGTCACTGTGCGGCCCTGGATGATGCGCTGCAGCCGGTTCTCGCTCCAGTTGTTGCCGAGGCGCCCGAGGTTGGTGACCGGGGCGCCGGAGATGGCACAGGCGTAGGGGCTGTTCGGGCGGACGACAGCCGCTGCAGCCGCGAAACCGCCGTAGGAATAGCCCATGATCGCGATGCGCTTCGGGTCGGCGATGCCCTGCTTGACCAGCCAGGCGGCGCCGTCGTCCTTGTCATCCTGCATTTTCTGGCCCCACTCGGCGTCGCCGGCCAGCCAGAGCTTGCGGCCGAGGCCGGTCGAGCCGCGATACTGCGGGCGCAGGACCGCGTAACCACGCGAGGTCAGGAAAGGCACCCAGCCCGAACCGTCCCAGCCGCCCACATCGCGCGACCAGGGGCCGCCGTGCGGGTGGATGATGGTAGGCAGCGGGCCCCGAGCGGGCGTCCAGCCTGCGGGCAGGTCGAGAATGCCGGGAATCTGCAGGCCGTCGCGTGCCGGATAGGTGACCCAGCGCTGTTCGCCGATGGAATCGGCGTCGATGCCGGAGCGGCTGGCGCCCAGGGGCAGGGCCTGACGGCCATCGACCAACAGGAAATAGCGGGTGGGATGACGCGGGCTTTCGGTGCTGAACAGCACTTTGCTGCGATCGTCGGTGTAGTTGACGATATCCACGTCCTGGCCCGGATAGGCCTTCTTGAGGCCTTCATGGATCGCGGCCAAACCCGGTTCGATCCAGGTTGTCTCCATGGTCATCCCGCCCACGGTGAAGCCGAGCACCTGATTGAAATCGCTCGGGCGGGTGCCGAGGATCAGGTTCATGATCGAAAACGTCGGGTGCGCGAGCAGCGGCTGCTCGTCGAACTTGCGTGTCTTGGGGTCGTACATCCATGCCTGGACCTGATCAGAGAACTTGTCCGTCAGTACGTAGAACTTGCCGGTCTTCTCGTCGCGGCCGATGAAATCCAGCTGATAGCGGTCCTTGATCTTGCTGTTGAGGTTGTCGTGCAGCACGAACTCGCCGGTGTCGGCATCGCGGAAGTAGTAGCGCGATTCGAAGGCGCCTTCGCTGTTGTCCAGATCGCTGCGTACCAGTACATCGCCGGTACGCGGGTCGAATAGTGCGGGGGAGGTGCGGCCCGTGGCGCGGAACAGCAGTTCGGTCTTCTTGGTCTTGAGGTTGTAACGGTAATAATCGCCGCGGAAGGTCTCGATGTTCGTCTGCTGGATGATCACATGATCGGGGTCGAGCGGCAGCGGATTGACCAGTTGCGCGGTGCCGAAGAGTTCGAAACAGCGCTGGGTGGCATCGCTCACGCCGGTCGGCCGACGCTTGCCGGCGAAGGCCTCCTCGAATTCACCTTGCGAGCCATCGGACAGGTAGACCTTGGTGACGAAGGTCTTCGTGGTGCCAACCGACTGGCCTTCGCCGCCGCAGTCGCCGATGGGGCCGGTCCATTCCTGGCGACCCACGACGAACAGATGGTTCGACTTCAAAGCAGAGGCCTGGATGAACTTCATGCGATCACCGGAGGCGGTGACCTTGGGGCCCTTGTCGAGATTGTCCAGATCCCAGGTCGCCAGGGACGTGTCGAACTCCTTCGCGCCAGCCTTTCCGATCAGGGCGACGATGCGCTTGCCGTCGCTGCTCATCGAGATGGACTGGATTTCCGGCATCCGCGAGAGGGCATCGATCGAGATGGGGTCGCGTGCGGCGACGCCGCCGCTGAGCGCGATGGCGGCGCAGGCGAGCGAGGATAGGGCAATCAGTCGCATGGAGTGGCACTCTTCAAGGCATGGAATTCCCATTATGGCGCACCTTCGGGGCGGGACATGTGCAGGAAGGCATGTGTGGCAGGAGCGGTATGCAGCAGTTTTTCAAGGGCAACCGTCGCAGATGCGCATGCCCGCAAAAGAAAACGGCCGGGTTGCCCCGGCCGTTTCTTCACTTCAGCGTCGACTCTGAACGGTGAGGATCAGAAGCGATAGTTGAAGCGGGCGAACAGCGAACGGCCGAACCAGTCGTACTGGGTCGCGAACGCCGGGGTGTTGCCGTAACGGCTGGAGCCCACGCCGGTCGAGATCTTCGGCGGATCGCGGTCGAACACGTTGTCGAGACCGACCAGCAGATCCCAGTCGGCCGAGCGGTAGAACACCGACAGACTGTGGTACAGGCGCGACTCGGCCACGTTGTCGTAGACCGGGCCGACGTTGCCGAAGTAGGTGGCCGGGGTGACGAACTCGAAGTTCTCGGTCTCGTCGACGTAGCGCATGCCCCAGGTGTAGGTGAAGTCACCACGGGTGTAGGCGGTACGGATGCTGCCGACCAGCTTCGGACGGCTGATGAGGCCGTTCAGGTCGTTGTTGGCGAAACCGCTGGCTTCGGCGCTGTCGAACAGCAGTTCAACGTCCTCGATCGTCTTCGTGAACTGCGATTCGATCGCGAGCTTGCCGAAGCTGAACTCGCCTTCCCAGGTCACGTTGAGGTCGTAGCCGCGCACCAACTGCTTGTTGATGTTGATGTACGAGTCGCGGACCTCGAGGATGTTGTACGGATTGACCGCAGTCGCATCGGCACGGGTGAACAGGTTGCAGAAGTTGTTCGGGAACACCGTGAGCGAGTAGCAGCTGCCGACGATCGATGTCGCGTTGAGCTGACCGATCTGGTCGTTGACTTCGATCCGGAAGTAATCCAGCGAAGCGCTCAGGTTGGCGAAGCCCGGGGTGAACACCAGACCGGTCGTGAACGACTTGGAGGTTTCCGGCTTCAGCACGCCGAAACCGCCACCGCTGATGATCGTCGCGGAAGCGCCCGCACCCTGGTAGTCGGACGGGATGCCGTCGGCCGCGCAGTTGGTGCGGATGTTCGGATTGTTGCTGTTGCCCCAGTCGATGCAGGGGTCGATGCCGAGCTGGGCCAGGAAACCGGTCTGGTCGCCCAGGAACAGCTCGTACAGGCCCGGAGCGCGGTACGAGGTGCCGTTGGTGGCGCGCAGACGCAGCTGCGGGATGATCTGCCAGCCCATGCCGACCTTCCAGACGTAGTCCGAATCGGCGACGGTGTCGTACTTGAACAGACGCGCGGAGGCGTTGAAGGTCAGCTGCTCGATGCCCGGCAGGCCGCCCAGCACCGGCAGGTCGATTTCGCCGAAGACTTCGTTGACGTAGTCCTTGCCTTCGGTGCCGGTCGCGGAGCTCTGGCCCCAGAGGCCGCCGGTACGCTCGATATCGCTCGGGTTGTCGTCGATCGAGATGCGGCGGAACTCGGCGCCGAACGCCGCGGCAGCGGTGCCGCCCGGCAGTTCGAACAGTTCACCGTTGACGATGGCCTGCGCGACGAACTGGGTGTACACGGTGTTGCCGGTGTGCGTCACGCCGATGGCCGCTTCCAGACCGTCCATCGCCTCGCCGCTCAGGTAGCGCGGGTCGAGGTAGTTGACCGGAGTGCCGCCGCCGTCGCGGTCTTCGAACAGGTCGCCGGTGCGGTCGGTATCGATCGACAGCACGGTGTAGTCACCGTCGGAACGCGAGTAGGTGGTGTCGAAGCGCCAGCCCCAGCTCGACTCTGCACCGAAGCCGCCGGAGAAGCTCGACGACAGGTAGTAGTAGTCGACTTCGACGTCCTGGTTCGAGCGGAACGGCAGCACCGGCTGGGCGAAGGTCGTGCCGAAGGCAGAGCCATCGATAACCGGGAAGAACTGGCGGAAGCCGCGCGACTCGGTCTTGCGGTTGGTGTACAGGAACTGGCCGTTCCAGTCGATCTCGCCGAGCGAGAAATCGGCGGACGCGAACAGGCTGGTACGCTCCTGGGAGGCGAAGATGTCGGCCTGATCGATGAACTTGGCGTTCAGGACGTCTTCGTAGAAGGCGGGGTTGCCGCCGGAGGCGTTGGCGTTGGCGCGCGGACGGTAGCCGGGGATCGGGCCGACGGTGACGCCGTCGGGCGACGGGATCCAGCGGCGCGAACCGGCGATCACGGTGTTGTGGTACAGGTTGTTGCAGCCGGCGAGATCGGTGCCGCGGAGGATGGAGCGATCCTGACGGTCGATGAGATTGCCGTTGGCATCGCGAACCAGATCTTCGGAGCAGCTCAGGAAGTCGCGGTCGCCGCGCTTGAGCGACTGCTGGTCGTAATGCTGGAACGCGGCAACGATCGAGCCGTTGTCGAAGTTGAAGCCGGTGGCCCCGGAAACCGACCAGCTGGCGCCGCCGTCTTCCTGCGGAAGATCGGTTTCCACCGAGATTTCGGTGCGGTCGATGTTCTTGCGGGTGATCAGGTTGACCACGCCGGCGACGGCGTCGGAACCGTAGATCGAACCCGCGCCGTCCTTCAGCAGCTCGACGCGCTGCAGAACGACGCTGGGGATGACGTTCAGATCGAAGGCACCGACCTGGCCGCGGGTACCGGCCGGACCGGGGCGACGACCGTCGAGCAGGATCAGCGTGCGGTTGGCGCCGAGGCCGCGCAGCGACAGCGTCTGCACGCCGTTGCCGCCTTCGACCACGAAGCCGGAGAACTGGTTGCTGATCTGGGTCGAGCCGGCGGCGACGTTGCTGGTCTGCAGGATCGACGTGGTGTCGAGCTGACCGGTCGTACGGCTGGTGTCCGCGGTGATGATCTGCACCGGGTTGATGGTGTCGAATCCTTGACGACTGATGAGCGAGCCGGTGACCTTGACGGTATCGAGGGTCTGGGCTTCGTCCTGCTCATCCTCCTGCGCTTCGGTCTGCGTCGGGGCCGGAGTGCTGGCGTCCTGTGCCAGAACCGGTGTAGCGATGAACATGGCCAACGCGGCGAGCGTGGCTTGAGTGAGCGCCGAACGGCGCGGAGGCGATGCAAGGATACGCATGAACGTGTATCTCCCCACTGTGAGCATTATGGTCGGTGTCGGGTCTGCGGTCCGGGTGGACGACGGCCCTGTCCGGAAGTTAACACGGTATTAACGGCTTTGTCATGCCTGCGACGCACAAGTTTGCTGAATACGGGAACTTCGCGGCACGCGCCTGGTCCCCCGATGTCTTTCCGACCGTCTCTGGACGCCTGCGGTTGCGGTGTCCGGGACGCCAGCGGCCCAAGCGGGCTCATGCCCGGCCGAGAGGGTTTGCCCGTGTCTGTGGGCCTGCGGAGCCAGGCCCTTGCGCCCTCGATCCACGCTGGATCCGCGCGATTCGCATGCACGGAGGGCGGCGGTACGCGCTTCGTGGCGCTGGCGGGAGCCGGGCTCCCAAGGGACAATGCTGCGATGAACAGCCCTTCGCGCCATGCGCCATTGCCCGCCCACGCCGTCCAGGGCGCGCTCACGCCCCTGCCCCGCATCCGGAACATCGTGGCCGTGGGCTCGGGGAAGGGGGGGGTGGGCAAGTCGACCACGACGGTCAATCTCGCCCTGGCGCTGGCCGCAGGCGGCCTGCGGGTGGGGGTGCTGGACGCGGATGTCTACGGCCCCAGTGTGCCGACCATGCTCGGATTGTCGGGGCGGCCGGACAGTCCGGACGGCAAGTCGATCGCGCCGATGCGCGCACACGGAGTGGAGGCGATGTCGATCGGCCTGCTGGTCGAAGCCGATACGCCCATGATCTGGCGCGGCCCGATGGCCACCTCGGCCCTGTCGCAGCTGCTCAACGACACGCTGTGGGGCGGCGACGCGGGGCCGCTCGATGTTCTGCTGGTGGATCTTCCGCCGGGCACCGGTGACATCCAGCTCACTCTGGCGCAGAAGATTCCGGTGGCCGGTGCGGTGGTGGTGACCACGCCGCAGGACGTGGCCACGCTGGATGCGCGCAAGGCGCTGCGGATGTTCGAGAAGGTGGAGGTGCCGGTGCTCGGCCTGGTCGAGAACATGGCGCAGCACGTGTGTTCGAACTGCGGCCATGTGGAGCATCTGTTCGGCAGCGGTGGCGGCGAAAAGATGGCGGAGCAGTACGGCGTGCCTCTGCTCGGCAGCCTGCCGCTGGAAGCGGCGATCCGCGAACAGGGCGATGCCGGCATTCCGCTGGTGCACGCGTTCCCCGATTCCCCGGGGGCGCAGGCCTATCGCGCGATCGCGACGCGTCTGCTGGAAGCCCTCGCGGCCCGGCCCCGCGCGCGCGGCACGATCGGGGCCACACTGGTCTGACGCGTTCGTCCCCAGGCGGGATGCGTGGAACGCCTCGGGCGTCCCGCTGAGGACAGGCGGTGTCTCGGGATGGCGTCGGCTGTCGCCCGGCGCTGCGGAGCGCATGGGGTGCGTCCAGCGGGGCGCCGAAATGTGACGGTTGTTGTAGTTGGGTGAAATGTGCGCCGGTGCGCCTTTGTCCGGATCGGGACAGGCTAGATTCAGATGGCCGGATGTTCCGCCTCCGGTGCTGTCACCCACTCACGCACACATCCTTACAGGGGATTCTCACATCATGGATCGTTATCTCCGTCGCGCCGCACTCTCGGCTGCGGTCGTCGCCACGCTCGGCATGTCTTCCCTCGCAGTCGCCGGCGGTCGTCCCGACGCCGTGCTTTCCGGGCTCCAGGCCGGTCGTCCGCATCAGGCGGGCGAGCTGCTGATCAAATTCCGCGACGGTGCCGACGTCGCCACCCAGGACTCCCTGCGCCGGGCGATCGGCGCGCAGAAGGCGGGCACCGTACGCGGCGGCCGCGGCGAGCTGGCGCTGATGCGTCTGCCGATCGGCACCGACATGGCCTCCGCCGTGCGCATCCTCTCGGCCAACCCGGCGGTGGAATACGCCGAGCCGAACTGGATCTACACCCACACCGCGGTCTCCAACGACCCGCTCTACACCAATGGTTCCCTGTGGGGCATGTACAGCAGCAGCTCCACGCCGGCCAACGCCTTCGGCTCGCAGGCGGCGGCCGCCTGGGCCGCCGGGCACACCAGCTGCGGCAACGTCTACGTCGGCGTGATCGACGAGGGCTACATGTTCTCGCATGAGGATCTGGCCGCCAACGCCGCGACCAACCCGGGCGAGATCGCCGGCAACGGTATCGACGACGACGGCAACGGCTATGTCGACGACATCCACGGCTGGGACTTCGACGGCAACAACAGCTCGGTGTTCGACGGCACGGGCGACGACCACGGCACCCACGTGGCCGGCACGATCGGTGCGGTCGGCGGCAACGGTATCGGCGTGGCCGGCGTGTGCTGGAACGTCAAGCTGATGGGCGCCAAGTTCCTCGGCAGCCGCGGCGGCACCACCGCCAACGCGATCAAGGCCGTCGACTATTTCACCGACCTGAAGACCCGCCATGGCCTGAATCTGGTCGCCACCAACAACTCGTGGGGCGGCGGCGGTTTCTCGCAGGGTCTGCAGGACGCGATCGAGCGCGCCAACCAGGCCGGCATCCTGTTCGTCGCGGCCGCCGGCAACTCCGGCGCCAACAACGACACCACCGCCAGCTATCCGTCGAACTACCCGAACGCCAACATCATCGCGGTGGCCGCACTCACCAGCACCGGTGCGCTGGCCAGCTACTCGCAGTACGGCGCCACCACGGTCGACATCTGCGCACCGGGCTCGGCCGTGGCCTCGACGGTGCCGCGCAGTTCGAAGGGCAAGGTGATTTCGGGCTACGCCAGCTACAGCGGCACTTCGATGGCCACCCCGCACGTGACCGGCGCCGCCGCGCTGTACGCCTCGGCACGCCCGGGTGCGACCGCCGCCCAGATCAAGGCCGCGATCCTGGGCAGCGCCACGCCCACCGCATCGTGCAACGGCAAGGTGGTCACCAATGGCCGCCTGAACGTCACCGGCTTCTGACGTTTCCCCCTGCGATGCCCTGCCGCAGCCCGTGCTGCGGCGTCCGAAGGCCCGGGACACCGGGCCTTCGGCGTTTCGGTCCATCGTGCGCCCGCGGATCGTCGCCAGACGTGCCGAGGGTGGCGGCCCGGCCCCGCACGGGGCGATCCCGTAGAATGACCGGCCACTCCGACCGCCGGGCCCGCCCCGCGAAGACAGAAGAAGGCACCGCATGAGCATCAAGAGCGACCGCTGGATCCGGCGCATGGCCGAAGCGCAGGGCATGATCGAACCCTTCGAGCCCGGGCAGGTGAAGCATGCCGCCGACGGCCAGCGCATCGTCAGCTACGGCACCTCCAGCTACGGCTACGACGTGCGCTGCTCGCGCGAGTTCAAGGTCTTCACCAACATCAATTCCACCATCGTCGACCCCAAGCACTTCGACAGCGGCAGCTTCGTCGACGTGGAGTCGGACGTGTGCATCATCCCGCCCAATTCCTTCGCGCTGGCGCGCACGGTGGAGTATTTCCGCATCCCGCGCGACGTGCTGGTGGTGTGCCTGGGCAAGAGCACCTACGCGCGCTGCGGCATCATCGTCAACGTCACGCCGCTGGAACCGGAGTGGGAAGGGCACGTCACGCTCGAATTCAGCAACACCACGCCACTGCCGGCGCGCATCTACGCCAACGAGGGCGTGGCGCAGATGCTGTTCTTCCAGTCCGACGAAGTCTGCGAGACCTCCTACAAGGACCGCGGCGGCAAGTACCAGGGCCAGACCGGCGTCACCCTGCCGCGGACCTGAGGCGCCGCCACCCTTCGACGACATCATGGACACGATGGCCCGATGACGCACGGATCGCACGATCGCGAACTGCCCGAATCGCCCGAATTGCTCGCATCGCCCGAAGCGGACGGCATCCCGGCTCGGGCGGACGCCCTTGCCGACGTCAATCCCTATGCCGCGCCACGCTCCGCCCTCGTCGAGGCGCCGCCGCCGCGTCGGGTGCAGTTGGCCGAACCCTGGCAGCGGCTGGTCGCGCGCATGATCGACAACGTCATCGTGCTGGCGCTGGTCTTCGGCGCGACGTTCGTCGCGGGGCTCTTCATCACGCTGCCTTCGCTGTTCGACGAGCAGTCCATGCTGTCCACCGCTCTCCATACCCTGCTCGCCTTCAGCATGTACCTGCTGGTGCAGGGGCCGCTGCTGCGCAGCTCGGGGCAGACCTGGGGCAAGCGGATCTTCGGGATCCACATCGTCGACATGTCGCGGCGCAAGCCGGAATTCTGGAAGCTCGCCTTCGTGCGGGAACTGCCGTTCGAGCTGATCTACGTCATCCCGGTGGCCGGACAGATTCTCGGGCTCATCAACATCCTGATGATCGCGCGCGTGGACCATCGCTGCGGCCACGACCTGCTGGCCGGTACGCAGGTGGTGCGCTTTCTCGAGGATCCGCCCGATGCCGGTCCGCCGCCGGCCTGAGCCGGTCCTGGCCGTTCAGTCCGCCAGCGCGGCGCGCAGGCGCTCCACGCGTTCCACCAGCGCCTCGGGCGAGTAGGGCTGGGCGGTGGCCGTGCCCCACACCGGCCGCGGCCAGGCGATGTCGTCGCGGTAGCGAGCGATCACGTGCACATGCAGCTGCGGCACCATGTTGCCGAGCGCGGCGACATTCAGCTTGTCCGGCTTGAACGCGCGCTGCAGCAGGCGGCCGATGCCGTCGATCTCGCGCATCAGCTGCGTCTGCTGGTCGTGGTCGAGGTCGAGCAGTTCCGTCGCGTCGGCCACCCGCGGCACCAGGATCAGCCAGGGATGGTTGGCGTCGTCCATCAACCGCAGTTCCGACAGCACCAGCTGGGCCAGCGGGTGGGTGTCTTCGGCCAGCTGCGGGTGCAGGTGCCAGCCGGGCGGGGCGTCATGGTGTCTGCTCACGACAGATGCTCCTGGAGAAAGGCGAGGGTGCGTTCCCAGGCGAGCGTGGCGCTGTCCCTGTCGTAGTCGGCGCGCTGGTCGCAGTTGAAGCCGTGCCCGGCCGGGTACACGTGGATCGCGGCCTCGGGGTGGTGCTGCCGGTGCTTTTCCACGTCCTCCGGCGGGATCAGCGGGTCGTGCTCGCCGAAATGGAACAGCATCGGCGCGCGCGCGGGTTCGGCCAGGAACGGCACGCTGCGCCCACCGTAGTACGTCACCGAAGGCAGATGGAGCCGGGTGTTGGCCAGCATCGCCACCGTGCCGCCCCAGCAGAAGCCGACCACCGCCACGCGGTGCCCGGCCTCGTGCAGCCAGCGCGAGGCCGCGCCGACGATGTGCAGCGCGCGTTCGAAGCCGAGGCTGGCGGCATAGTCGCGGCCGCGGGCCACGCCCTCGCCGTCGTAGTGCAGCTCCACATCCGGCTGGACCGGGTCGAACAGCGACGGCGCCATCGCGGTGAAACCCGCGGCGGCGAAGCGGTCGGCCACCGCGCGGATGTGGGCGTTGACGCCGAAGATCTCCTGCACCACCACCACGGCGCCCTGCGGAGGGCCGTCCGGGCGCGCCAGCCAGGCCCGGACCGGGCCCTCGGGGGTCGTCAGTGGCGTCCACTGGCTCATGTCGGTCGCTCCCGTGCGTCTCGCGAAACCTGCGTGTCCCCGAATCCTACGCCCGCCGCCGGTCCCGCGCACTGCCGGCGGTATACTGCCGCCCCGCTTCCAGACCCTGCCGGCGCGCTCGCCGGCCCGTGCCCATGCCCGCTCCCATGCCCGCCTCCGCCGCTCCCAAAGTCGGCTTCGTCAGCCTCGGCTGCCCCAAGGCCCTGGTCGATTCCGAACGCATCCTCACCCAGTTGCGGGTGGAGGGGTACGACATCGTCCAGACCTACGACGACGCCGACGTGGTGGTGGTCAACACCTGCGGTTTCATCGATTCGGCGGTGGAGGAATCCTTGGAGGCCATCGGCGAGGCCATGGCCGAGAACGGCAAGGTCATCGTCACCGGGTGTCTCGGCAAGCGCCCGGAGCAGATCCGCGAGGCGCATCCGGGGGTGCTCGCGATCACCGGCCCGCAGGACTACGCCAGCGTGATGTCGGCGGTGCACGCGGCGCTGCCGCCCACCCACGACCCCTTCGTCGACCTGATTCCGAGCCGTCTCGAAGAAACGGTGGGCGTGAAGCTCACGCCGAAGCACTACGCCTACCTGAAGATTTCCGAAGGCTGCAACCACCGCTGCAGCTTCTGCATCATTCCGTCCATGCGCGGCGACCTGGTCTCGCGCCCGGTGGATTCGGTCCTGCGCGAGGCCGAGAAGCTGGTGATGGGCGGCGTGCGCGAGCTGCTGGTGGTGTCGCAGGACACCAGTGCTTATGGTGTGGACGTGAAATACGCCGAGCGCGAATGGCACGGCCGCGCCTACCAGACGCGGATGAAGGCGCTCTGCGAAGGCCTGTCCGAACTCGGCGTGTGGACCCGCCTGCACTACGTCTACCCGTACCCGCATGTCGACGACATCATCCCGCTGATGACCGAGCGGCACGCGGACGGCACGCCGAAGCTGCTGCCGTATCTCGACATCCCGTTCCAGCACGCCAGCCCGCGCGTGCTCAAGCTGATGAAGCGCCCCGGCGCGGTGGAGAAGACGCTCGAACGCATCCAGCGCTGGCGTGCCGTATGCCCGGAGCTGACCGTGCGCAGCACCTTCATCGTCGGCTTCCCGGGCGAGACCGAGGCCGAGTTCGAGGCGCTGCTCGACTTCCTCGACGAGGCCCAGCTGGACCGCGTCGGCGCCTTCGCCTATTCGCCGGTGGAGGGCGCTGCCGCCAACGCGCTGCCCGACCCGGTGCCGGAGGAGGTGAAGCAGGAGCGCCTCGCCCGTTTCATGGAGCGGCAGGCGCAGATTTCGGCTGACCGGCTGGAAGCGAAGATCGGCAGTGTGCAGCGCTGTCTGGTCGATGCACTGGACGGCGAGCTGGCGATCGCGCGCTCGATGGCGGATGCGCCGGAGATCGACGGCCTGGTGCAGATCCAGAACGGTTTCGAAGCCGGGCTCAAGCCGGGCGAGTTCGTCGATGTCGAGATCATGGGCAGCGACGAGCACGACCTGTTCGGCGAAGTCGTGTTCGACGACTGACCCGCCGCCGACGCGACGCCCGCGCGCCGATGAGCAAGCGACGTTTCGTGGCGCCTGCGCGAGCCGACGTCGACCCCGCGCGTTTCGCGCACCCGCTCTACGCCTGGATGGCGCCGTGGCGCGACTGGCTGCTGGCCGAAGACTGGCCTGCGGTGTCGGCCATGGACGCGGCGCTGGCCGCGGCCTGGCATGCGGCGGGCCTGGGCGAGCCGCGTGTGCGTCTGGTCGAACAGAGCGGCGACGTGCTTGCAGACGGTCTGCATTACGAAACCCGCATCGCCGAACTGGGCCGCATCGCGACCCGTTTCGGCAACTGGCACGACCTGCTCAACGCCGCGGTCTGGTGCGCACAGCCGCGGCTCAAGCGCGCGCTCAACGTCCGTCATGCCGCGCAGGTGGCGCAGACCGGCACCGGCCGCCGCGACCGCGTGCAGGACGCCATCGCGCAGTTCGACGAGGCCGGCGCGGTGCTCGCGGTGCGCGATCCCGCGCTGCTGGCGCTGTGGGATGCGCACGACTGGTCGGGGCTGTTCCACACCCAGGCTGACGCCTGGCGCGACGGACGCATCGCCATCGCCGCCGTGGTGGGCCATGCGCTGCCGGAGCTGATGCTGCTGCCGGGCCTGCACCCGGTGGCGAAGTGTCTGGTGGTGCTGCAGGCACCGGAGAGCGACGACGCGACAGCGGTCGACGCCGTGGTCGACGCGGTCGCGCAGGAGCGCGTGCTGCGCGACCCGGCCGAACTCCGCCCGTTGCCGCTGTCGGGCGTCCCGGGCTGGCATGCCGGCCAGGACGCGGCGTTCTATGCGCAGACGCCGTGCTTCCGGCCGCTGCGCGAGGGGCGGGTGTATCCGCCGCCGCTGAACGCATCGCAGCCGTAGGGCGGGTCCCGGCCCGCCGTTCGGACATCCCCTGCGTCATCCAGGTTGCTTCGGCTCGCTGCGCCCGCCCCCGCGCCCGTTCGCGACGTTGAAGTCAGCTGAAGTGTCCAGCCTTCTTTCGGCGGGCCAAGGCCCGCCCTACGGTCTCGCCGCGGGGCGGCGGGGCTTATCGCGGGCGTCGCGGTGCGCGGCTTCGGCCATCACCTTGAACTGCCGCTCGCGCTTGAGCCACAGCTCGTGCCCGTCGAGTACATCTTCTTCCACCGCGGTCGTCGGGATCTGGCCGAAGGCGATGCGCATCGGTGCGGCGTGCCGGTCCAGCGCGTTCTGCATCGCGCCGAAATACAGCGCGTTGTTGCCGTAGCGGCGGTTCACCGCGTCGAGCACCGCGCTCATGTCGCGGCTGCGCCGGCGTGCGTCCATCAGCTCGCCGCTGACCGCACCGCGCGCTTCCAGCCGCACCAGCGTGGTCGATACCGACAGCGGCGGGTGGCGCTGCGGGTTCCAGCGCCCCCGCGCGAGCGCGCGCTCCAGCGGGCGCAGGGCGTCGCCCAGCAGCTTCAGCAGCGTGGGGGTGTCGTCGAGCGGCGCGAAGGCGAGGTCGCGCTCGAAACGCGGCTCCAGGCCGACGAAGCGGATGCGGATCGACAGCCCGCCGGCGAGGAATTGCTCGTTGCGCAGGCGCATCGCCGCCTTGGCCAGCAGCTTGAACAGCACCGAGCGTGCGCCGTCGTAGCTGCGCAGCTCCGGGCCGAGCACGTGCGAATGGCCGACCGAGGCGCGCTCGGTCCTGCGCTCGGGCAGTTCGAACCCGCGCAGCTGCAGCCAGAAGCGCTCGCCTTCCACGCTGCCCCAGGCCGCGCGCAGGTGCTCGCGCGTCGCCGCGCACAGCTGGGCGACGGTGGCGATGCCGGCGCGGCGCAGGCGCTGTTCCATCGACGGGCCGATACCGCAGAAGTCGCGCAGCTCGAGCGTGTGCAGCGCCTGCGGCAGATCGGCCTGTTCGAGCACGGTCAGCCCGTCGGGCTTGCGCATGTCCGAGGCGGTCTTGGCCAGGAACTTGTTGGGCGCGATGCCGATCGAGCAGCGGATCGCGTCATGCCCGCGTTCCACCAGCGTGCGCTTGATCCGCAGCGCGATCTCCTCGGCATTCTCGCGCAGGCGCTCGCGGCCGATCAGCCAGCACGGCACCTCGTCGATGGATTCGGCCTTGCCGTGCGGGATGCAGTCGCCGATGGCGTCCATCAGCGCGTGGTGCAGTTCGACGTAACGCGCGGGCCGGGCGGGCAGCAGCACGATGTCGGGGCATTTCTGGCGTGCTTCCCAGACCGGCGTGCCGGTCTTCACCCCGAAGGCCTTGGCCTCGTAGCTGGCGGCGATGCAGCAGGTGGTCTCGGCCATCACCGGCACCACGCCCACCGGACGCCCGCGCAGCTGCGCGTCGTCCTGCTGCTCGACCGAGGCGAAGTAGGAATTGAAATCGACGAACAGGCAGCGGAGGGTCATCGGGGCGGTCTCGCGGCGCCCGCACCTGCCGGAGCAGGGCGGCGTGGCTGCGGTCTCCGCCCCAACGGGCCGCAGGGAGCGCTCGGGTGCCGTTCGCCGTCGGCCGCCCGAGCTGGGGAAGCATTATCCCGCCGTCCCGTCGCACCGGATGATGCGACGAAACCTCGGGAGCACCGCAGGAGGGCCTTCAGGCCCGACCGCAGACATCGGCATCGACAACGGACATGCGTATGTCGCGGTGCGGCATCGGTGCGTCACGATGATCGCGTTCCATCCGTGCCTATCGCACCGCACCCACCAGGCCGAACCCACCTCGGCAAGGCGTGGTCGGGCCTGAAGGCCCTCCTGCGGGAAGCAGGAAGATGGGGCTGGCGGCGTTACAGCACCGTCGGCGGCTCGCCACCCACGATCACCACATCGGCCGGGCGGCGCGCGAACAAACCCACGCAGACCACGCCGGGCACCTGGTTGAGCGCCTGCTCGGTCGCGACCGGGTCGACGATCGACAGGTTGTGCACATCGAGGATCCAGTTGCCGTTGTCGGTGACCACGCCTTCGCGCCACACCGGCTGCCCGCCGGTCAGGCGCAGGATCTCGCGCGCCACCAGGCTGCGCGCCATCGGGATCACTTCCACCGGCAGCGGGAAGCGGCCGAGCACCGGTACCTGCTTGCTGGCGTCGACGATGCACACGAAGTGTTCGCTGGCCTCGGCGATGATCTTCTCGCGAGTCAGCGCCGCGCCGCCGCCCTTGATCAGGCGCTTGTGCGGGTCGCATTCGTCGGCGCCGTCCACGTACAGCGCCAGCGGCCCGGTGTGGTTGAGCTCCATCACCTCGATCCCGTGGGCGCGCAGCCGCTCGGTGCTCTGCTCGGAGCTGGACACCGTGCCGGCGATGCGGTCGCGCATGCGGGCGAGGCCATCGATGAAGTAAGCGACGGTGCTGCCGGTGCCCACGCCGACGATCATCCCGTCTTCGACGTATGCGAGGGCCTGTTCGGCGGCGAGGCGTTTGTGTTCGGTCATGGCGGGGCCGGGAGTGGGGAATCGAGGGGAAGGGGTGCGGCGTCGCGCGGGTATCTTCCGCCTGTCATCCCGAGCGTGGCGAGGGAGCTGTTTGCGCAGGCGCAGCGCGGAACGTGAATGGAAGAATACAGCAGGCCCCTCGCTGCGCTCGGGGCGACAACCTTAGAAGCAGTGGGCTCGAATGCCGGGGCTGAAAGCAGACCGCCTCGCCGACGCTCGACTCCCGCTGAAAGTCACTCCAGCGCGAGCAGCGTCTTCCACTGCCCGCCGGTCACCGGCAGCACCGACAGCCGGTTGCCCTTGCGCAACAGGGCGAAGTCCTCGCCCAGGGCGTCGGCGTGTTCGCGGATCTCGTCGAGCGACAGCGGACGCTTCAGCGTGCGCACGTAGCGCACATCCACCAGATCCCAGCGCGGCTGTTCGCGCGTCGCCTTCTGGTCGAAATACTTGGACGTGCGCTCGAACTGGGTAGGGTCCGGGTACGCCGTGCACGCGACCTCGGCGATGCCGTAGATGCCCGGCACCTTGGCGTTGGAGTGGTAGAACAGCACGCCGTCGCCCACCTGCATCTGGCGCATGAAATTGCGCGCCTGGTAGTTGCGCACGCCGGTCCAGGGCTCGACCTGCACGCGGGCGAGGTCGTCGATGGAGAAGTCGTCGGGTTCGGACTTCATCAGCCAGTAGCGGGTGCGTGTGCTCATGCGGTGACGGACGGGTGCTCGGGGAAGAGAAGGGTGTCGGCTTCGGTGCAGACCGCGTCCAGCGGCACGTCCCACGGCTCGGCCTGCAGCGATGCGAGGCGCTGGGCCTCGAAGCCGACGCCGACCAGGTGGGGCGGCGCTCCACGGTCGCGGCGGAAGGCGAGGGTGCGATCGTACCAGCCGCCCCCCATGCCCAGCCGCTGCCCGGTGGGGTCGAAGCCCACCAGCGGCAGCACGATCATGTCCATGGCCTCCGCAGGGAGGGCGTGATCCAGGCGTTCGGGCTCGGGGATGCCGTAGCGGTTGGTGACCAGCGGCTCGCCCGCGCGCCAGGGCACGAAGCGCAAAGCGCGGTCGTCGCCGAGCACCGGCAGGCAGTAGCGCACCTCGGCCGGCAGCCGCAGTTGCCACACGTGCAGCGCCAGCTCGCCATCGTTGGCCCAGTAGCCGGCGACATGGCCGCGCTGCGGGGCCCAAGGCAGGGCGAGCAGTTGCGCGGCCACGGCTTCGGCCGCGGCGATGCGTTCAGCTGCGCTCAGGCCACGGCGCCGTTCGCGCAGGGTCTCGCGCAGCGCGCGGCGCAGGCGCTTGCGTTCGGCGGCGTCGGTCTGGATGTCGGGCTGCGGCATGGTATGGAGGCGAAAGGGCGAATGGCTATTGTGCGCGATGCGTCCGTACGCGGGCAAAGCACGTGACGCGCGTGCGACTGTGCATGCTGTGGGGATCTCGGGGGGATACATGCACAGGCACGCGCACAGGCACGCGCGGTTCCGCCATGTGTGCATGGGCCGCGCCGTACGGTATGAACCGCATCCGTGTGACGCCCATGCGGGGTGACGTCCATGCGGCAGAAGGCTATGGCAGTGCCCGAAAACATGAAGGCCCGCGCGGGTGCGCGGGCCTTCATGCTGGAATCAATGCATCCTCCGCCATGACGATGCCTGCGAAACGACCTTGAACCCGGGGTTCAAGTGGGGACGCTTGGCCTCCATCGGGCTTCCCGCTGCGTGGCGGACCTGCACACCCGGATTCCGCTGCGCCCCCGCGGTCGTCATTAAGGGACAAGGCGAATGTTTGCGCATGCCGTCGTACAGGGCAGAGGACGCCACGCCAGTATAGGGACGCGCATCGACGACGCAATAGCGTGCATGCGCCTTTCGTCGACATCGCACGGAAACACGGCGTTTCGTAGGGGTCGGCGTCGTGCGCGAGGTCAGCGGGGATTCATCGCGGCGGCGCGGCCGCGGTGGCGGCGCGGCTCACTCGCCCAGCGCATCCAGGCGGCTGTTCAGCGCGGCGAGGGTCTGCGTCAGCTCGCGCTCGCGTGCGCGCTGCTCGATGCGCAGCTGCTGCAGCTCGTGGGCGAGATTGAGCGCGGCCAGCACGGCCACGCGATCGACCGCCGCCATCCGGTTGCCGCCGCGGACTTCGCGCATCTTCTCTTCCAGCACCCGCGCCGCGGCCAGAAGACTTTCGCGCTCCTCGGCGGGCACACCCACGGTGTATTCGCGATCGAGAATGCGGACGTTGACCGCTTCGTTGCTGGCGCTCATGCCCGTGGCCCGTTCAGGTGTGCTGTTCCAGCGACTTCAGGCGGGCGATCATCGCCTCGACGCGCGCCCGGGCCTGCTCGTTCTTGGCCAGCAGCTGCGCGCGTTCGCCTGCCAGCTGTTCCTGCTGCAGCTGCAGGCTGCGGTTCTCCTCGCCGAGGCGCTGGACGCGCTGGGCCAGGGCCTCGACCCGTGCGGAGAGGCTGCGCAGTTCGGCGATCAGGTCGGGTGTGTCCATCTGGGCGCACGATAGCAGGTGCGGTGCGGCGGTCAAGCCGGTGTCCTTCCGGGGCCGGCGCGGGCCGGCTCAGCGCGACTGGACCACGGGCAGCGTGCCGTCGGGGGCCCAGTGCCGGATGAATTCCAGACAGCGCTCCGGCTCGATGGGGCGCGACAGCCAGTGGCCCTGGATCTCGTCGCAGCCGTAGTGCCGCAGGAAGCGCATCTGCGTCTCGCTTTCCACGCCCTCGGCCACCACGGTCAGGCCCAGCGAATGGGCCATCGCGATGATGGTGGTGGCGATCGCGGTGTCCCCGCTGTCCTGGTCGAGATGGTGGATGAAGGCCTTGTCGATCTTCAGCGTCGTCAGCGGCAGGCGCTGCAGGTAGGCCAGGGAGGAATAGCCGGTGCCGAAGTCGTCCACCGCCAGCGACACGCCCAGCGCACGGATCCGTGCGAGCTTGTCCAGCGCCTGCTCGGCGTTGGCCATCAGCACGCTCTCGGTGAGTTCGAGTTCCAGCCCATCGGGCGCCAGGCCGGTGTCGGCCAGCGCACGGCTCACCACCTCGGCGAAATCGCCGCGCAGCAATTGCAGGACGGACACGTTCACCGCCACGCTCAGGCCCGTTTCGCCGCGGCTGCGCCAGCTCTGGACCGTGCGGCAGGCCTCGCGCAGCACCCACTCGCCGATCTCCAGGATCATGCCGCTCTCTTCGGCCAGCGGGATGAACTGCACCGGCGGGATCTCGCCGTATTCCGCGCTGGTCCAGCGCAGCAGCGCCTCCACGCCGACGATGCGCTGCCGGGTGAGGTCCAGGCGCGGCTGGTACACCAGGCGCAGCTCGCCGCGGTCCAGCACCTTGTGCAGGGCGCCGGCGATCTGCGCGCGCTGGCGGTTGGCGATCTCCATGCTGTCGTCGTAGCGCGCGAAGGTGCGCCGGCCCATCGCCTTGGCCTGGTACATGGCCGTGTCGGACTGCTTCAGCAACTCGGTCGGCACCTGGCCGTGATCGGGGTACAGGCTGATGCCGATCGAGGGCGAGATCACCACTTCCTGCCGCTCGTCCAGGCTCAGCGGCGCCTCGAAGGCGGTGATGATCTCGCGCGCGATGTGGTCGGCGTCGGCCGGTTCGACGATGTTCTCCAGTACCACGGTGAACTCGTCGCCGCCCAGGCGCGCGACGGTCTGCTCCTCGCCGACGGTCTGCTGCAGGCGCATCGCCGCCGCACGCAGGATGCGGTCGCCGGCGGTGTGGCCGAGGGAGTCGTTGATGTCCTTGAAACGGTCGAGATCGAGGAACAGCACCGCCACGCGGCCGTTCTGCCGGCGCGCGCGCACGATGGCGCGCGAGAGCCGCTCGGACAGCAGCGCGCGGTTGGGCAGGTTGGTGAGCGTGTCGAAGTTGGCCAGGTAGCGCAGTTCCTGTTCGGCGCGCTTCTGCTGGGTGATGTCGCTGAGCACCGCGATGAACACCTGCGGCTCGCCCTGCGCCACCTGGGTGATCAGGGTCTGGATCGCGCACAGGAATTCCTGCCCGTTCTTGCGCCGCTGCCACATCTCGCCGGCCCAGTGGCCCTCGCTCTGCAGTTTCTGGCGGATGCGCTGGTAGAAGGCGGCGTCGTGCTGGCTGCTGTCGAGCAGGCTGGCGTTCTGGCCGATGATCTCGCCTTCGGTGTAGCCCACGGTGCGGGTGAAGGCCGGGTTGATCGAGATGAAGTCGAAGTTGCCGTCGAGCACCGCGACCGCCTCGTCCATGCTGCGCAGCACGGCCAGTGCGATGCGCCGTTCGCGGTCGGCCTGGCGCACGTTGGTGATGTTGCGTGCGGTGCCGGCGATGCGCCGTACGCGGCCATCGGGGCCGCGCTCCACGATGCGTCCGCGTGCGCGCACCCAGAACCACTGGTCGTCCTCGGCGAGGATGCGGTGCTCGGAGAGGAACAGCTCGGTTTCGCCGCGCAGGTGCGCGCGCAACCTGGCCTGGACGGTGGGCAGGTCGTCGGGGTGGATGCGGTGCTGGCGGTCGGTGAAGGTGGCGACCTGCAGTTCGCTGCCGCGGGTGGGGGTGTCGACCCACATCCGGCGCATGACGCCGGTGTCCAGGTCGAAGTCCCAGTACTGCTCCGAAGACGCCCAGAGTGCCAGCTTCAGCCGTTCTTCGCGCTCGCGGAGCCGGTGCGTCTGCCCGCGCTCGCGTCGCAGCCTCTGGTAGAGCAGGACAGCGATGACGATGGCCAGCAGCGCGACGATGGCCGGCACCAGCGCCACGACGTATTCGGTCCCGATCCGGTTCAACGACATCTGGCCTCCGGCAGTGCCAGCGCCCCCTGGACCTGCAGTGTAGGCGCGCGCAGCGGGTTTGTGAAACCCGGATGGGGGCGAATCGGCGCATGGGATTCTGTCTGAACGAGGACAACGCTCGGCCGGCAGGGGAGACGCCCCCGGACGTGGGCGCGCACGGGCTGTTGATTGGCCGCCTGCGGGTGTCTTCGCCGTGGCGGAACGGACGGAAGCAATCGCCCGTGGCGGCAGGTCGCGACGGGCAGGGCGCCGCCGCGTCGCTGCGCGCCGCGGCGGGATCCGCATGCGGGCGGTGGCGTCCGGCCCGCCGTGTGCGGCGTGTACACTGCACGCACGCCCGCTCGCCCTGTCTGCCGATGTCCGAAGCTCCCGCCGAACGTTCGCTTCCCGCCCATGCCGAGGTCGAACGCGCGATCCGCGACGGTGGCCTGGGCGTCACTGCGGCCGAGTTGCACGGCGCGCTCTGCGGCTGGCTGGCCGGAGGCGGTGCCCTCAAGGGCTGGCTGTCGCGGGTGCTGGCCGACCCGGCCTTGCCGGAACCGCCGATGGGCGACACCCTCGACCGTCTCGCGCAGACCAGTGCAGGGCAGTTCGAGGACCGCGACTTCGGCCTGGATCTTCTGCTGCCCGACGCCGCTGCGTCGCTGCAGGTGCGCAGCGAAGGCCTGTTCGACTGGTGCCGTGGCTTCCTCGGCGGCTTCGGCCTGGCGGCGGGCGAGCGTCCGCCGCTGTCGGAGGAGAGCGGCGAAGCGCTCCAGGACCTCGCCCGTCTCGCGGCCGCCACCGGTCAGGAAGACGGCGACGAGGAGGACGAGGAGGCGCTGGTGGAGATCGAGGAATTCGTGCGCGTGGCGGCCCTGCTGCTGCACGGCGACTGCGTGCTCGGGCCGCGCCACCGCGGGCGCCTGCACTGACGCCACCGCTCCCGTACCGACAGGTTCCAAAGACAGGTTCCGGAATGTCCGCACCGATGACGACGCCCGTCCCGACGCCTCCCGCCACCGGCATCGCCGCCCGCACCTACGCCCGCCGCCGTCGCCAGCTGATGCGCATGGTCGGCGACGACGCCATCGTGGTCGTCCCGTCGGCGCCCGAGCGCATCCGCAGCCGGGACACCCACTACCCGTATCGGCAGGACTCCGACTTCTGGTACCTGACCGGCTTCGCCGAACCGGACGCGGTGCTGGTGCTGATCCCCGGTCGCGCGCACGGCGAGGCCCTGCTGTTCTGCCGCGAACGCGACCCGCAGCGCGAAGCCTGGGACGGACCGCGTGCCGGGCCCGAGGGTGCGGTCGACGGCTACGGCATGGACGATGCCTACCCCATCGACGATCTGGACGAGATCCTGCCCGGCCTGCTGGAAGGCCGCATCCGGGTCTACTACCACTTCGGCCGCGACACAGACTTCGATCTCAAGCTGATCGGCTGGGTGAACCGCGTCCGTGCGCTGGTGAAGATGGGCGCGCAGCCACCGCATGAATTCCTGGAACTGGGCCATCTGCTGGACGAGATGCGCCTGTTCAAGGACCGCGAAGAACTCAAGCTCATGCAGCGCGCGGCGGACATCAGCATCGAGGCGCACCGCGCGGCGATGGCGGTGGCGCGTCCCGGCATCCACGAATACGAACTGCAGGCGGCGCTGGAGCACGTCTTCCGCTGCCACGATGCCGAGCCGGCCTACGGCAGCATCGTCGGTGCCGGCGCCAACGCCTGCGTGCTGCACTACCATGCCAACCGCGCCCAGGCGAAGGCGGGCGATCTGGTGCTGATCGACGCCGGGGCCGAATACCGCGGCTATGCCGCCGACATCACCCGCACCTTTCCGGTCGACGGGCGCTACTCGAAGGAGCAGCGCGCGCTGCACGACCTGGTCTGCGCTGCGCAGCGCGCCGCGCTGGCGCAGGCGCGGCCGGGCGTGGCGTATGAAGCCGGGCACACCGCCGCGGTCGAGACCCTCACCGAGGGGTTGCTGTCGCTGGGGCTGCTCAAGGGCACGCTGAAGCAGGCCATCGCCGGCGGGCACTACAAGCGCTTCTATCTGCACAAGACCGGCCACTGGCTGGGCCTGGACGTGCACGACGTGGGCGAATACCGCATCGACGGCGAATCGCGGCTGCTGGAGCCGGGCATGGTGTTCACCATCGAACCCGGGCTGTACATCAACGCCGACGACACCTCGGTGCCGGCGAAATGGCGCGGCATCGGCATCCGCATCGAGGATGACGTGCTGATCACCAAGGACGGGCACAAGGTGCTGACCGACGCGCTGCCGCGCTCGGCGGAGGAGACCGAGGCGGCGATGGCGCGCTGAGGCACGTCGTGTAGCTGCGCTCAACAGGCGACACGACCCGTAGAGTCGAGCAACGCACGGCTGCGCATGCGACCGAAGCGATCCGCAGCGGCGCTTCGCTCCGCTCTACAGAATCGATGAGAGCTCGACGAGGCGAACGCCTTCAGCCGGCCGGCGTCCCATCCGGATCGCGGTCGATCATCCACAGTCCACCCCAGAGTTTGAGGTCGAGTTCGTAGCCTTCGCGGCCCTTCTGCGCCAGCCAGGCCGGCGCTTCGGCGCGCGGGATGGCGTGCACGGTGATGTCTTCGCCAGCCACGCCGCCGCCGTCGCCCACCTTTTCCAGCTGCGTGGCGCGCACGAACGCGATGCGTTCGTTGCTCATGCCCGAGGAGGTGGGGCCGACAAGAAGCACCTCGACCTGGTGCGGGTACCAGCCGGTTTCCTCGGCCAGTTCGCGCTGGGCGGCGGATTCGAGGCTGTCCTCGATTCCGTCGCCGTGGGCGAGATCGCCCACCAGCCCTGCGGGCATCTCGATGGTGCGGGCGCCCAGCGGCACCCGGTACTGCTCGACGAACAACACCTCGTCCTGCGGCGTCACCGCGACGATGATGACCGCCATGCCGTCCTGGCCGTGGGTGCGTTCGCAGTATTCCCAGCGGCCGCGTTTTTTCAGGCGCAGCCAGCGGCCCTCGTACAGCAGTTCGTCCATGGGGGCGTGGCCTGGCTCTGCGTGGTCGTTCATGGGGTCGCTTCGTTCAGAAAGAGTCGGGGGAGGCCGGCGGTGCGTAGTCCAGCCCCGCCGCCGCGTACAGCCTGCGCCGCGTCAGCGGGCCGAAACGCAGGCGTTCGCACACCGCGTCGAGGTCGGCCTGCGCGCCGCCGCCGCGGTGGAACGCCGGTGCGGCTTCGCTCAGGGGCGCATCGCAGGCGATGGTGGTGATGCGCCGGAACAGCAGCGCCGCCTCGCGGTGTTCGCGCAGTTTCGCCGCGGCCTGTTTCGCGCCGCGGAAACTGAGGAATTCCACCTCGTCCACCCGTGCCAGCAGGCTGTCCAGGTCGCCGAAGTGCGAGAGCAGGGTGGCCGCCGTCTTGGCGCCGATGCCGGGTACCCCGGGGATGTTGTCGATCGCGTCGCCCGACAGCGCCAGATAGTCGGCGAGCTGGTGCGCGTCCACCCCGTGCCGCGCGCGCACGCCGTGCGCGCCCCAGCGCTGGTTGCGCGCGTAGTCCCACTGCTCGTCGCCGACGTGCAGCAGCTGCGAGAGGTCCTTGTCGGCGGACACGATGATGCCGCGGTGGCCGAGCGCGCGGGCGGCGACGATCGCGCTGCCGATCAGGTCGTCGGCCTCGTAGTCGGTATGCGCCAGCACCTGCAGGCCGAGCGCGGCGCACACCGCCTTGCAGTGCGCGAACTGGCGGCGCAGCTCCTCCGGCGCGGGCTCGCGGTTGGCCTTGTAGGCCGGGTAGATGGCGTTGCGGAAACAGCTGTCCAGCGCTTCGTCGAAGGCCACGGCGATGTGCCGCGGGCGTTCGCGCTCGACCAGCTCCAGCAGGAAGCGGGTGAAGCCCTGCACGGCATTGGTGGGCCAGCCCTCGGTGTCCGCGAACTCGTTCGGCATGGTGTGCCAGGCGCGGAACACGTAGATGCTGGCGTCGATCAGGTACAGCGGCGGCGGCTCGATCGCCGGCCTGCCGGCGCCCACGGCGTCGTCCAGGTCGCGGTCGAGGATGTCCCCGGCGTCCGTACCGGCAGGAGGCGTGCCGACCGGCGGAGTCATGCCGGCGTCCAGTCGGTCAGCAGCGTTGCGGGGTCCGGCCGCTCGCGCTCGGGCGCCTCGCCCTGCGCGGTGCCGATGTGGATGAAGCCGGTGATGCATTCATGCGCGTCCAGGCCGAGATGGGCCATCACCTCGGGGTCGTAGGCGGCCCAGCCGGTCAGCCACTGCGCCCCGAAACCAAAGGCCTGCGCCGCCTGCAGCAGCGCGAAGCACACGCAGCCGGCGGTCAGCAGACGCTCCTGCGCCGGGATCTTCTCGTCCGGCCCCAGTCGAGCCACCACCGCCACGATGACCGGCGCATGGCTGAAACGTCCCGCATCCTTTTCGAACACCGCCTCCGGCGCATCCGGGGTGCGCGCGCGGCTGCGCGCGGCCAGGAGGCCGCCGAGGGCATGGCGGGCGTCGCCCTGGATGCGAAGGAAGCGGAAGGGCACCCGCTTTCCGTGGTCGGGCACGCGCACGGCCGAGCGCAGCATGCGCAACAGCGTGTCCTGGTCCGGTCCGGGGGCGTCGAGCAGACGGCTGGGGACCGACCGTCGGCTTTCGAGCGCTTCGAGGGTGACGGTTGGATGATTTGCGAATGGGGTCACAGACGGTTCCGGGGTGGTTGGTGGATCGTAGCGGTCAGGGTCAAAAGTTGACCTACATTGTCACCCAACCGAGCCGCCGACGCCCTATGGATGCTAATCCCCCTTGGTCGAACCCACAGTCTCAGGCGCAGCGGCAGAACGCCGAGCGCCAATTCGAGACCGTGCGGCGCACCTCGGTGACGGCGCTGGTGGGGGTGCTGGCGGGCTTCTGGGGCGATATCGAAGAGCAGGTGCGGCTGGCGGCCATCGCCAGCCACGACAACCGCGCCATCTACGATGATCGCATGGCGATCCAGCTGCTCAGCCAGCGTGCGCTGGAGCTGGCCAGCCGCTATCGCGAGGCGCTGGAGCGCGACTTCGACCGCTGGCGCAATCCTCGCCCGCGCGCGGTGGAGACCAACAAGGGTCTCAGCCTCATGAGCGAAGGCGAGCTGGAGACGCATCTGGCCGGGCAGCAGGTGGTGGAGCTGCTGGAACACCAGCTGATGCACCCGCTGCATCTGCTCAACGAGCGCATGGAAGTGCTGGGCACGCTGCTGGGCCTCCCGCTGCAGGCGCCGGAGACCAATCCGCTGCGCGCGGAAGTGGCGGTCGAGGCCTTCGTCAAACTGCTGGCCGACCAGGAGCTGACTCCCGAGCTGCGTCGCCTGCTCTTCCTGCAGCTGGAAAAGCGGCTGTCCAAGACCCTGCCCGAGCTGTACGACAAGATCATCGCCCAGCTCGAACACCAGAAGGTCGACCCCGCCGCGCTCGCGGCCCGCCGCAAGACCGAGGAAGACGCCTGGACGCCCGAAGGCGGCATGGTCGAAGGGCGTCAGCAGGCGACGCAGCCCGAGCCTCCGGCGCAGCCGCAGAGCTGGGGGGGCGATCCCAAGGGCGCGGGCCATTCCGGCGGCGATGGTGCGCACCAATACCGCTACCGCGAAAGCATCCATCGCCAGATCCGCGCCTGGCGCCGGACCGTGCTCGGCAGCGGTACGCCCCAGCCGATGTCGCCGCGGCCGGGCGCAGGTTCGCCCGCCGCGTCGATGCCGGCCTTCGGCGGCGGTGCGCGCGGCCCGCAGGACCTGACCGGCAACCGCGTGCTCGCGCAGCAGGAGCTGTTCGGCATCGCCTCGCTCCTGCAGGGCAACGACCCCGCCCCCTACGTGCGTGCGCTGTCCGGCGACGACCCGCGCTCGCTTTCGGCGACCATCCGTGCGCAGATCGCCAGCGGTTCGCGCCAGCTCGGCTACGACCCCACCCAGATGCGTTTCGACGAGATCGACGAGGACGCCATCGATCTGGTCGCGATCCTGCTGCAGACCCTGGCCCAGAGCCACGCACCGTCGCAGCGCAGCCGCGCGATGTACGGCCGCCTGGTGGTGCCCTACCTCAAGCTGGCGCTCAGCGACAGCGCGCTGTTCGACGAGCACGCCCATCCCGGGCGCAGACTGCTGGAAGCGCTCAGCGAAGCCTGCGACGGCAACACCGGGGAGACGCCGCAGGACCAGCAGACCCTCACCCATGCCGAGCTGGCGGTGGAGCGGGTGGTCGGCAACTACCGCGACGACCAGGCGATCTTCGAGATGGCCGCCACCGAGCTGCGCGACCACCTCGACCAGCAGCGCCGCATGCGCGAGATCGCCGAACTGCGCGCGGCCGAGTCGGTGCACGGTCGCGAACGTCTTCTGCATGCCCGCCGTTCGGTGGACGAGCAGGTGCAGCTGCGCCTGCAGCAGCGTCCGCTCACCTCGGGCATCGCCGAATTCATCAGCGGCCACTGGCGCCATCACCTGGTCCAGACCTGGCTGCGCGAAGGCGCCGAGTCGGCGCAGTACCTGGCCGCGCTCGCGGTCGGCGACGGCCTGATCCAGGCCGATGCCGATGCCGCCGATGCCCGCGGCGCGCAGGTCGCGGCCCGCGTGATCGAACTGCAGGGGCCGCTGGGCCGGGTCTACGCCAACTGCGGCCTGGATGCGACCGCCGCGCGCGAATCCATGGCCCGCATCGTGACCGCGCTGGCCTTCCCCGACCAGCCGCGGACCATGCACCCGATGCCGTCGGACGAGCAGCGTCCGGAAGTCTCCGATGCGGTGACCTGGGGCGGGCTGCGTCCGGCCGGTCCCGAAGGTCTGCGCGTATCGCCGGAGCGCGTCGCGGAGATGCGCAAGCTCAAGATCGGCCAGACCCTGCGCCTGATCGAGGAAGACGGCCGCGACAGCCTGGGCCGCATCGCCTGGCTCAGCCCGCTGACCAACCGCTTCCTGGTGGTCAACCGCCGTGGCATGCGAAAGCTGGTGGTGACACCCGAGGAACTGGGTGCGCTGGTCGACAAGGGCCGGATCGAGGTGCGGTCGGCCGAGGCCCCGTTCGAAGAGGCCATGCGCGCGATGTGGCAGCAGCTCAACCCGCCGCAGAGCAACGCCGCAGGCGCCTGAGCCTTTGCGATAGGGACATGGCACGCCGGTCGTCAGGCCGGCGTCGTCGTGTCTGCGCCTGAGCCTGGTATGTCTGTGCGTCCGCGACCGTGTCTCGCGGACTGCCGCACTTCTGTGTCTCGATCATCTGCATGCCTGCAGCGCGGTGCGAGCGGCGCGCGGGCGCCGCAGGCCGTATTCCGTCGGAGCGGCCTCCGTCGATCGACCGCCAGCCGCCACCGATCCGCCCTCGGTCATTCGCCCGCCGCGCGCCCGGCAGGCCCCGCGGCCCGTGTGTTCGCCTGTAGTTCGACGCTGGCATGCGCCGCGCGGGCTGCTAGGATGCGTTCATCTCGATACCGATGGGGTGTGCCGATGGCAAACGTGGCGATGGACTGCATGCCGATGAGGAGCGTGCGATGACGGAGATGTCCTCCGAGGCCGGTGCGGAACCTGTGGCGGTCGACGCCGCGGCACCCGCGCGCATCGCCGCGCTGCGCGAGACCGCGCCCGGCGAGCGCAGGGTGGCGCTGACCCCCGAGACCTGCAGGAAGCTGGTGGCCGCCGGTGCGCAGGTGCGGGTCGAGCGTGGGCTCGGCACGGGCGTGTGTCTCGCCGACGCCGCGTATGCCGAGGCCGGTGCGCAGCTCTGCGACGGTGCCGCCGATGCCGTGGACGGCGCCGATTTCGTGCTGTGCGTGCAGCCGCCGCCGGTCGCCGTGCTGCAGGCGATGAAGCGCGGTGCGGCGCTCATCGGCCAGTTGCAGCCGCAGGCCGATCCAGCGCGCGGCGATGCCATCGCCGCCGGCGGTCTGGTGGCCTTCCCGCTGGAACGCCTGCCGCGCACCACCCGTGCCCAGGCGATGGACATCCTGAGCTCGCAGGCCGGCATGGCCGGCTACAAGGCGACGCTGATCGCGGCCCAGCTGGCGCCGCGCTTTTTCCCGATGCTCACCACCGCCGCCGGCACGATCCGTCCGTCGAAGGTGCTGGTGATCGGCGCCGGCGTCGCCGGCCTGCAGGCCATCGCCACCGCGCGCCGGCTGGGCGCCCAGGTCGAAGGCTTCGACGTGCGGCCCGAAACGCGTGAGCAGATCGAGTCCCTCGGCGGCAAGTTCCTCGACCTCGGCGTCAGTGCGGCGGGCGAGGGCGGGTATGCCCGCCAGCTCACCGACGAGGAGCGCGCGCTGCAGCAGCAGCGCCTGGCCGACCATCTGAAGAACATCGACGTGATCGTGTGCACCGCCGCGGTGCCCGGGCGTCCGGCGCCGAAGATCGTCTCGGCGGCGATGGTCGCCGGCATGAAGCCCGGCAGCGTGATCGTGGATCTGGCCGCCGAAACCGGCGGCAACTGCGAACTCACCCGCCGCGGCGAAACCGTCGAGCATGGCGGCGTGGTCGTCGCCGGCCCGGTCGATCTGGCCAGTGCCGGCGCCATCCACGCCAGCGACATGTTCGCGCGCAACGTCTTCAACTTCGTCTCGCTGATGCTGGCCAAGGGCGGCGCGCCGCAGTTCGACTGGAACGACGAACTGCTGGCGAAGACGGTCTGGCCCGAGCGCAGCGGCGATTGATCCCACCGGCCGGGCAGGGCAGTGCCCGCCGGCCGAGACTGCAGGAGCCAAGCGATGGGCGAGCGCCCCGCACATGACGCATCCATTCCGCAAGACGATGCGGCCACCGCCGCGCTGCGCGACGCGGAGCTGGAAGCGCTGAACTACTTTGTCGCCGGCGTCGGCGCAGCCGGGCGTCCGGCGGGCGCCGGGCTGTGGTTCGCCGGCGGCACCGACCGCAACGGCGGGCTGGCGCCGCTCGACACGCGCGGCCATGCGCTGGGCGTGCTGCGCAGCGACCTGGGCGCCGACCGCGGCCTGGTCGAGGCGCTGATCGACGCCTACCAGGCCTGGGCCGCAGCCGAACGCCCCGAGCGTGTGCTGACCGCGCGCCAGGCCGAACAGACCATCGCCGACCTCGCCCGCGACGGCGACGCGATCCGTGCCGAGGGCGGGCGTGCGCCCAACGCCACCATCCTCTCGCACATCGATGCCTTCCTGGCCGGCGAGGACGGCATCCGCTTCGCGCACGCGGCCGACCGCGTGCGCTGCGAGCGCATGATGCGCGAGGTGCATGCGCCCCTGCGTGCCCTGGCGATGTACCGCGATGCCGTGCCGGAACAGCAGACCACGCTGGCCGCGGCCTTCGCCGTCGCCTGGCTGCGCAGCCCGCAGGCTGCGGCGCGCCTGCATTCGGATGTCGAACGCGGGATGCATCGCGATGTGGGCGCGGTGCTCGCGGCCGCGGCCGACCCCGCCGACCCCGCCGCATCCGCCGCATCCGGCCTGCAGGCGGCGCTGGAGACCTTCCGCGCACTGCGCACCGCGCCGGCCGGCAGCGCTCCCGGTGTCGCCTGGCGCAGCGTGCTCGCCGAACCGCTGGCGCTGCCCGACGATCCGCAGATGGCGGCACACCGCCCGGACACCGCCGGGCACTACCTCGCCGTGCGCGAGTGGTTCCTGCGCGGCACGCATGCGCCGGCCTTCCTTGCGGCGGTCGCGCAGGGCACGGCCTTCGGCATCGGCCGCCATGTGCCGGACGGCCGGAGTTTCCTCGGTCATGGTCTCTATGCCGCCGGCGGGAATTTCGCGCTGTGGACCGAACAGGGCGAGGGCGTGGCCGCCGTGGACGGTGGCTGGCACCGCTTCGCCCGCGAGCATCTGCAGCGCATGCGCCAGCGCGACGGCGGCATCGACATCCTGCTCGAACGCGACGAAGGCCATGTGCTGCTGCTGCGCATCCCCGGCCAGAACACCGGTACCGCCGGCGGCAGCGCGCGCGAGGAGGACGCGCTGGAGACGGCCGCGCAGGCACTGGACGCAGAGGAGGCGGCTGTTGCCGGCCGCCTGGCCGCGATCGACCCGCACCAGCTGGCGATCGAGAAGTGGTCCGAGGAGCAGAAGAAGGTCTACGAAAGCGTCCGCGAGAAGGCCCAGGAAATGGGCCTGCCCAGGGAACGCGCCGATACGCTGGCGGCGCATACGGTGGCCAGCTGGCGCGAGAACGAGCGCCTGGTGCCGCGCGTGGACCACGTCCATCTCTCGCGTGGCGTGGACGGCGACACGCTGGTCACCCTGGCCTACATGCAGCACGGGATGAAGGAGCCGATCTTCACCCACTCCGCCAGCCTCAACAATTCGCCCGCCTTCGAGCAGAGCGTGGCGCGCATGGAGCAGATGGCCCAGCGCCCCACCGCCGAACAGCAGAAGAACCAGTCGCAGGAAACCGCCAGGAACGAGGCGCACATGCGTCAGGTCAAGGACGGCGAACGCACGCCCGGGCAGGACAACATCCAGCAGGTGGTGGAAGGCATCGCCAACCCGATCCTGCGCGGCAGGATGTAGCGCGTCGGCGACGCGCGCCGCTCAGGACCGCGCGGCCAGAACGACAACGGCGCCCCAGGGCGCCGTTGTCGCAGGTGGCCGCGGGCGGGCCCCGGCCGATGGCACCCGATCCGCGCCTCAGCGGGCGCCGCCGCCGGTGCCGGCCGGTGCGGGCGCCTCCGCCGGTGCCGCGGAGGACGCCGCCGCGCGGGCGGCCATCATCGTCTCGCGTGCGGCGCGGAAGGGATTGCCCGGGTACCAGTTCGGCCACGCATCGCCACTGGCGAGGGTCTCGCCCACCGCGTACAGCGCCTGGGTGTCCTCGATCGCGCCATCCAGCTTCCAGGTCGCCGCGTCGTATTCGTCCTCGGGCTTGTGGTAGCGCAGCGTGGTGTAGTCACGCGCAGCGGCGTCGCCGGCCGCGGTGCCGCCGTCGACCAGGTCGCTGCCGCCTTCCGCGTAGAGTGCCGGCACGCCGGCCTTGGCGAAATTGAAGTGGTCGGAGCGGAAGTAGAACCCCGCGGCCGAGTTCGACTCTTCCACCAGCGTGCGGCCCTGTGCCTGCGCGATCGGCGCGAGGATGTCTTCCAGCTCCGAGTTGCCCTTGCCGATCACGGTGAAATCGCGGGTGCGGCCGGAGACGTTCATCGCGTCGATGTTGATGGCGGCCACGATGCGGTCGAGCGGAACGGTCGGCTGCGCCACGAAATACTTCGAGCCGAGCAGCCCGGATTCCTCCAGGGTCACCGCCAGGAACAGCAGCGAACGCTTCGGCTTCTGCGGCGCGCTGGCGAAGCGCTCGGCCACTTCCAGGATGCCGGCCACGCCGGTCGCGTTGTCGACCGCGCCGTTGTAGATGGTGTCGCCGCCGCCGGCACCGGCGTGTGCGTCGCCGTCGCCGTGCGCTTCACCGCCATGGTTGCCCAGGTGGTCCCAGTGCGCCATGTAGACGATGGCCTCGTCGGGGCGTTCGCTGCCGGGCAGCAGGCCGACCACGTTGCGCGATTCCTTCAGCGCGATGCGGCTGCTCAGGCTGAGATCGAAGGTGGCCTTGAGCGGCACCGCGCGGAACCCCGGCGTGTTGGCCGCCGCGCGCAGCGTCTCCAGGTCCTGGCCGGAGGCCGCGAACAGCGCCGCCGCCTTGTCGCCGGTGATCCACCCCTGCGCAGGCAGCCGCGGCTCCGGGTCGTCGGCCGTGCGCAGGTCGTACTGCGCGCCCGACCAGGAATTGCGGACCACGTCCCAGCCGTAGGACGCGCCTTCGGTGTCGTGCACGATCAGCGCCGCCGCCGCGCCCTTGCGCGCGGCCTCCTCATACTTGTACGTCCAGCGGCCGTAGTAGGTCATGCGCTTGCCTTCGAACAGGCTCTGGTCGCCGGCATGGAAGCCGGGGTCGTTGACCAGGATCACCACGGTCTTGCCCTTCACGTCCACGCCGGCGTAATCGTTCCAGCCGCGCTCGGGGGCATCCACGCCGTAGCCGACGAACACCAGCTCGCTGCCGGCGATGTCCACCTTTTCCTGTCCAGTGCGCGTGCCCACCACCATGTCGTCGCCGAACGCCAGCGGCATGGCCTGTCCGCCGACGGTCAGGCTCATGCGCGTGGTCGCGGGATCGGCGGTGGTTTCCATCATCGGCACGGTCTGGAACCAGCTCTCGCCGTTGCCGGGCACCAGCCCGATGCGCTCGAACTGGGCGCGGATGTACTCCACGGTCTTCTCTTCGCCGGCGCTGCCCGGTGCCCGGCCTTCGTATTCATCCGAAGCCAGCACGCGCACATGTTCGGCGAAGTCGGCGGCATCGATGTCCGGCTTGAACGCGTGCGCATCGCCAGCCGCGGAGGGCGATGCGGCGGTATCGGCAGCCGGAGCAGGGGTGTCGGTCTCGCTGCGGCAGGCACCGAGTGCGAGTGCGGCGAGCAGTGGAACCAGAAGCGGGCGGTATGTCATGCGGTCGACCTCTGTTGAACGGGGAAGGTCGAGACGGGCTCGACGCTGTGGATGGCGTGACGCCCCCGGACGTGCCGGGGGCGTGGTGGGCGGGCCCCACGACGCAAGCCGCCGCGAAGGGCGGCGGCTGCGGCGGGAGCGGGCGAGTGTAACGCTGCGGGCGTGTGCGACCCGGGCGTGGGGCTCAGTCCTTGGGCGCGCGCGCCGTGCTGTAGCGCACCACGGTCGCGCCTTCGACGCTGCCGATGGTCGCGCTTTCGTGCACGTACAGCGTGACCTCGCGCTCGAAGGTCAGCGTGCCGTCGACCTTCGCGCGCGGTGCGATCACGATCCGCGGCACGCGTCGGCCGGTGCCGACGGGGGTCCAGTTGGCGTTCGGCTTCTTCACCCGGATGCCGCCGTGCACGTGGGAGTCGGCGCCCACGGTGATGTCGCCGTTGACGGTGACGATGTCGCCGCCCACGTCGGTCGAGACGATGCCGATCGCGCCGTTCACCGTTTCCACCCCGCGCGCGATGCGCGATCCGCGGTCGACGTACACGCCGCCGTTGACGGTCTCCACGCGTTCGACGCTGGCGCGTGCGCCGATGCGGACGCCGCCGTTGACGGTCTCGACATGGCCGGCGGTCACGTCATTGTCGAGGCGCACGCCACCGTTGACTGTCTCGGCATCGCCGACCTTGGCGCCTGTCTTGATGCGGATGCCGCCGTTGACCGTGTTGATGTCGCGGGTGGTGCTGCCGGCTTCCACGTTCACGCCGCCGTTCACGGTGCTGAGCTCGCCGTAGGTCTGCCCGGGCTCGGCGGTGATCCCGCCCATCACCTTGTCGACGTTCTTGCCGTCGTCGGCGGCGCCGGCCAGCGCGATGCCGGCGAAGAAGGCGAGGGCGAAGGCCGCGGCGACCGGCGTGAGGCGGGTGCGGGGGCGGGCTGCATGTGTGGAGCGGGTCATCGCGGAACTCCCTATGCGCGCTGGAGGAGCGCGCCGAAACCCCAGCATGGAACCGCTCCGCTACAATCGCATCTGCCCGAAGTCACAGTGCGAATCCTCATGACCGACGCGAAGACAGATGCCGCCACGGACACGGCGCCGGACGCCAGGACCGATCCGCGCCCCGCCGGGTCCGGCCGCCACGCCGCGGTCCGGCCCGTGGTGCTGATGATCCTCGACGGCTGGGGCCACCGCGAGGACCCGACCGACAATGCCCTCGCGCAGGCCGACCTGCCGAACTGGCGCCGGCTCTGGAACGACTGTCCGCACACGCTCATCCATACCGAAGGCCGCCATGTCGGCCTGCCCGACGGGCAGATGGGCAATTCCGAGGTGGGGCACATGAATCTCGGCGCCGGGAGGATCGTGTACCAGGATCTCACCCGCATCGACGCCGCCATCGAAGACGGCAGTTTTTTCCGCAACGACGAGCTGCAGGCCGCCTGCGACGCGGTGAAGGCTTCCGGCGGGGTGCTGCACGTGATGGGTCTGCTGTCGCCCGGCGGCGTGCACAGCCACGAGCGCCACATCGCGGCGATGCTGCAGCTGGCCGCGCGCGCCGGCGTGCCGCAGGTCGCGGTGCATGCCTTCCTGGACGGCCGCGACACACCGCCGCGGTCGGCAGAACCCAGCCTGCGCGCATTGCAGGACACCTGCGCGGCGCTCGGCAACGCACGCATCGCGAGCGTGGGCGGCCGCTATTTCGCGATGGACCGCGACCAGCGCTGGGACCGCGTGCGCCGTGCCTGGGACGTGATCGTCGACGCCCGTTCCGAGCATCACGCCTTCGATGCGCCGGCCGCGCTGCAGGCTGCCTACGCGCGCGACGAGAACGACGAATTCGTCGCGCCCACGGTGATCGAGGGCGCGCAGCCGATGCAGGACGGCGATGCGGCGGTGTTCATGAACTTCCGTGCCGACCGCGCGCGCCAGCTCGCCGCGGCCTTCGTCGCACCCGGTTTCGACGGCTTCGAGGCGCGCCGGCCGCGCCTGGCGCGGTTCGTCTGCCTGAGCGAATACGACGCCAGGCTGCGCGCACCGGTGGCCTATCCGCCGGACGACCTGCGCAACACCCTCGGCGAGCTGCTGGCCCAGCGCGGCATGCGCCAGCTGCGCATCGCCGAAACCGAGAAATACGCGCACGTGACGTTCTTCTTCAGCGGCGGGCGCGAGAACCCCTTCGAGGGAGAAGAGCGCATCCTCGTGCCCAGCCCGCAGGTCGCGACCTACGATCTGCAGCCGGAAATGAGCTGCCCGGAGGTCACCGCGAAGCTGGTCGAGGCGATCGGCTCGGGCCGCTTCGATGCGGTGATCTGCAACATCGCCAACCCCGACATGGTGGGCCACACCGGCGACCTGCAGGCCGCGATCCTGGCCGCCCAGGCCGTGGATGTGGCGCTGGGTGCGGTCGAGGAGGCGGTCCGCAAAGCCGGTGGCGCGCTGCTGGTCACCGCCGACCACGGCAACCTCGAAATGATGCGCGACCCGGAGACCGGCCAGGCACATACAGCGCACACGGTCGGCCCGGTGCCCTTCGTGTACGTGGGCATGGGCGAGGACGGGCAGGGCGACCACAGGCCACTGCGCAGCGGTGGCGCACTGCGCGATGTGGCGCCGACCCTGCTGGATCTGCTCGGCCTGCCGGTGCCCTCGGACATGACCGGCCGCAGCCTGCTGGCCGCGGACTGAGCGCGATGACCGCAGGCCAGCGCCGCCAGGGTCCGGTGCGCGCGCCGGGCGCGCGGCTGGTCCTGTGGCTGACGGCAGGGCTGATGGCGGGCGTGCTCGCGGGCCTGCCCTCCGGCGGCGACGCGCAGGCCCAGACATCGCCCGGCACCACCCGGGACGCCCAGCGCAGGCTCGATGCGGTGCGCCGCGAACTGCGCGAGGTGGCGGCCGAGCGTCGCCGTCTGGAAGGCCAGCGCGGCGAGGCCAGCCGTGCCCTGCGCACGGCCGATGAGCGCGTGGCCGCACTCGGGCGTTCGCTCGGGCAGACCGAACGCCAGCTGGCCGCCGAGCAGGCCGCGCTGGCCGGCTTGGAACGCCGTCGACAGACACTCCGAGCCGACCAGGCCGACCATCGCCGTGCCCTGGCGGCGCTGCTGCGCGCGGCCCACCGCGAAGGCGGCAACGGCGCGCTGCAGGCCCTGCTGTCCCAGGACAGTGTGGCCGACGCCGGACGTCGGCTCGCCTATCACGGCTATCTGCAGCGCGAGCGCGCACGGCGCAGCGCGCTGCTGGCCGCCGAGCTGCAGGAACTGGACAGGGTGGAAGCCGGCATCCGCGAACGCCAGGCCGCGCTCGATGCGGCGCGCGACACGCGCCGCGAGCAACTGGCCGCGCTCAACCGCGAGCGCAGCCGCCGGGCGCAGACGCTGAGCGATCTGGAGCGGCGCTACAGCGACCGCGAAGCACGCGAACGCGCGCTCGGCAGCGACGCGAAGGACCTGCAGACCGTCGTGACCCGGCTGCGCGCGGCGGCGGCACGCGCAGCCGCCGAACGGGCCGCCGCCGACCGTGCCGCCAGGCGGGAGGCCCAGCGCGAGGCCGCGGCGGCCAGGCCGCGCGCCGGCACCGGGCGCAGCGCGCCCCGTCCGTCGAAAACGGTCGCCAGCGCCGAGCCGGTGCGGGTCGGCGGGCTGGGATGGCCTGCGAGCGGCGATCTGCTGGCCGGCTACGGCGCGCGCATGCCCGATGGCCGGAACAGCAGCGGGCTGCTGATCGCGGCATCCGCCGGCAGCCCGGTGCGCGCGGTCGCCGACGGCGAGGTCGTGTTCGGCGAATGGATGACCGGCTACGGGCTGATCCTCATCGTCGATCACGGCAACGGCTATCTCAGCCTGTACGCCCATACCGAAAGCCTGCTCAGGAACCCGGGCGACCGGGTCAAGCGCGGGGACACCGTCGCCCGGGTCGGCAGTTCCGGCGGCCAGGCGCGCCCTGCGCTGTATTTCGAACTGCGCCGCAACGGCCAGCCGGTAGACCCGAAACGGTGGCTCAGTCGGCAATAGTCGCTGTGTGGCAGGTCCCGACCTTCCACGCTGCTTTCTGACCCATCCCGCGGCGGGCCGGTGCCGGGTGGCGGGACGAGGGTCGCCATTCCGGTCGGCACGGTCCTTGCTGCACTGCAAACAAGCGGGCAGACCGGGCGTGATCCGGTCTGCACCCCCTTTACACGCGCACATGGATGCGGCGCTCGCTCATTGCCGCTCTCCGTCCGGTCCGGGCAGGTGAGGTTCTGGCGTCCATGTCGTCGGCATCGTTCATGCCGACCTGCCATCCAAGTGAGGCGTCGATGAGTGAATCAGGCCGTGCATTCGAGAACGAGCTGTTCCGCGAGGCCCTGAATGCCGCGCGGATCGGCATGTGCGTCATCGACGAAGCGCAGCTGGTGATCGTCTTCAGCCGCGATTTCGCGCGGCGCCTGCAGATACGCGCCGATCTCGCCATCGGCCGGCCGGTGCGCGAACTGTTTTCCGGCCCGGTGCGGGTGGACCGTCTGCAGGAGCTGCTGTCCTTCGACAATGCCGAGGTCGCGACCGAATGTCGGGTCCGCACCGAAGACGGCCGCGACACCATCCTGCTGCTGCAGGCGCGCACCCTGGATCGGGGCGACGAGGGACGCTTCCGGGTGCTCACCCTGGTCGACATCACCGATTTCGGGATCACCCGCGACAATTACATGCTGCTGCGCCGCCAGCTGGATGCGTTGAACACCGCCATGGTCGTGGTGGACGTGAAGACGGGCGGGCAGCCCATCGTGTACGTGAACCGCCGATTCGAGCAGATCACCGGCTACTCGGCGGACGAGGCGGTGGGACGCAACTGCAAGTTCCTGCAGGGCTCGGACACCGATCAACCCGAGATCGACAAGCTCCGGCGCGCGGTGGAAATGCGTCAGAGCTGCCATGTGGTGCTCAGGAACTACCGCAAGGACGGCACGCCGTTCCGCAACGAGCTGCTCATCTCGCCGGTCACCGACGAACGCGGCGAGGTCACGCACTTCATCGGGCTGCAGCGCGAAGTGATGCCGCGATCCTCGCCCGACAACGGCTGGGTCGACGGGAGCTGATGCCGCCATGACCTCTCCCGAGCGCACCATCACCACCATCGGCCTGGGCCTGCGCGACGAGACCATGATCCGCTCACTCGTGAGCGTGGCCCAGGACCGGCCGGGCCTCCAATGGCGTTTCGTGGACGATATCGAGGCCGATGTCGCACTGTGCGCCCCCGACTCGGCGCTCGCACGCGTGGCGCTCGGGCGTGGGCGCCAGAGTGGCCGTCCGCGCTGTGTCTGCTATGGCGGCGACGATGTCGCCCGCGCCCAGTACGACGCCGCGATCCGCACCCCGATCCGGGTCAGCGAGCTCTGGGCGCTGCTCGACACCCTCGTGCGGGTGCCGGAAGGCCCGGACGACGCGCCGGTTCCCGCCACCGGCAAGGCGCGTCCCGACCTGGCGGGGCACACCGTCGCCCATGTGCTCTCCACGCTGGTGGGCGAGAGGCGCGACGATCCCGAACGCTGGTCGCTGCGGATCGGCGCGATCGTCGTCGACCTGTCCATGCCGCAGCGGATCCTCGACATCGTCGCGCCGCCGGACTGCGCCTTCGACTCGCTGTTGGATGCGGCCTGCACCACGGTGGTCGACAGGGTGGTGATCGCCCCTGCCGATGGCCCGGTCAAGCCGCGCGCCGGCATGAAGTCCTTGGATGTGCTGCTGTGGAAAATCGGACTGCGCCAGGCCGGTGGCCCGGCCGCGGTCTGGGCGCGCGACGGAAACGCACTGCGCCTGCGACGTTGGCCCGACTTCGGCCATCTGGGCGCGCATCGCCCGCATCTGGCGATGACCAGCCAGCTGACCCGCGTCGCGATGACCCCGACCGAGCTGGCGTCCGCGGTGGGCTGCGAGCAGGACCACGTCCGCGCCTTCCTCAACGCATGCGCGCTGCTGGACCTGGTGCAGGTGGAGGCCGGCGGCACGCGGGGGGGCGCCATCGCCACGCGCCCCACGGGCGGATTGACCAAACTGATGCGCAGCTTCCGCGCTGCGCTGCGCATGGGGGACTAAGCGGATGTCGCGACGGGAATACAAGCTGCTGTTCGCCGGAAGCATGGGCGCCGGCAAGACCACGGCGATCGCGTGCGTGAGCGAGATCCCGCCGGTGTCCACCGATGTGGCCAATACCGACATGGCGGGCTACGCCAAGGCGACCACCACCACCGCCCTGGACTATGGCGAGGTCACGCTCGCCAGCGGCGACAAGCTGCGCCTCTACGGCACACCGGGTCAAAGCCGTTTCGATTTCATGTGGAAGATCCTCGGCGGCGGCGCGCTGGGCGCGGTTATCCTGGTCGACAACAGCCGCCCCGACCCGCTCGCCGACCTGGAGGACTATCTGCGATCCTTCTCCGAGATCGTGCGCCGCAACCGCGCGGTGGTCGGCATCGGGCGTACCGAGACCCATCCGGAGCCTGCGCTCGAGGCCTACCATGCGCTGCTGGATCGCATGCAGATCCAGGCGCCCCTTCTGTCCGTCGACGTGCGGCGACGCGACGATGTGCTGTTGTTGCTCGACGTGTTGTTCCATCAGATCGAAACCCATGCGTCGGATGACGCGTCCGACGGTTTTCCGGAGTCCATCGCATGAACCCACACACCCCGCCTGCAGTCGGCGACACCCTCGGCCGCACCGAGTCGGCGGTCTGCCAGAAGATGCTCGACGCGCTCGCCGAATCCCTGCCCGAGATGATCGGCGCCGTGGTCTCGACCGCGGACGGCTTCGAGATCGCCGCCAAGCTGTCCCAGGGGCTCTCGCCGGCCACGCTGTCGGCCATGACCAGCTCGCAGCTGGCGCTCGCCGAGGCCATGAGCGCGGAAACGGGTCTGGGCCGCTGCATCAACGTGGTGATCGAAGCCGACCGCGGCAAGCTGGTGATGGTCGACATTCCCGGTCGAGGCCAGAAACGCCTGCTCACCGTGCTCTGTGCCGACAAGGCCACGCTCGGCGCCGTCCTGTGGCCGGTGCGGCGCTGCGCCGCGCAGATCGGCGAGCGCCTGGACGCATCGCTCGACTGACACGCCGCGATGCCGCGCCTGCCCATGGCGCGCATGCTCATGGGGCGCATGTTCATGACGCATGCTCATCGCGTCGGTCCATCATGCCCGTGCATTCGAGTGCCGCAGGCACCGCGTCGTTCCGCAATCCCGTGCGCATGCCCCGCATTGCGCTGGACGTCGAGAGCGCTTTCCGCCTTTAATCCCTCCCGTGCCATGTCTGACCAGGTCTGCAGTGAAGGCGCCCGTCGCGACACGCTCCTTCCTGCGCCCGCCCCGGCCGCTGGCGGGAACTCCGTCGGCCTCGCCGGTGTCCACGGCTGTCCACACTCTTCGCGTCGCCACGACGTTCCGCACCGGAGTCTGCCCATGCGTCATTTCGTCGGTCACCCGCTGCTGTACCCGGCCCTGACCCTCGTTCTCGCCCTGTCCGCATGCGCATCCCCAGCCTGGGCGCAGCCGTCTCAGCCGCAGCCGTCTCAGCCGCAGCCGGCATCCACAGGGCCGCAGGCCGACGATGCGTCGCGCGACAGCGCGCAGGCCGTCCCGCTCGAGGAGATCCGGCGCTACGTCAACGTCTTCAACGTGGTCAAGCAGGGGTACGTCGAGCCCGTCGACGACCGCAAGCTCATGCAGTCGGCGATCCGCGGCCTGCTGCTGGACCTCGACCCGCACAGCGCGTATCTGGTGCGCAGCGATGCGGACACCCTCCACGAGCGCACCGACGGCAGCTATGCGGGCATCGGTGTCGAAGTCCAGCAACAGCCGGACGGCACCATTCTGGTGATCGCGCCGATCGACGACACCCCCGCGGCCCGCGCAGGCATCCGTGCCGGGGATGTGATCATCGCGATCGACGGCAAGCTGCTGGCTTCCACGCCCGAAAGCGAAAACCCCCTGCGCGGCGAACCCGGTACCACGGTGTCGCTGCGCATCATGCGCGAAGGCCGCACCGAGCCGCTGGAGATCCAGGTGCAGCGTGTGGTGGTGAAGGTCGGCAGCATCCGCTCCAGAATGCTCGAGCCGGGCTACGGCTATATCCGCATCAGCGCCTTCCAGGCCGATACCGGCAACGATTTCGTCGCCACGCTCTACCGTCTGCAGGCCGAAGCGGGCGCCGCGCGCGGCCGCGGGCTGCGCGGTCTGGTGATCGACCTGCGCAGCAATCCCGGCGGCGTGCTCAGCGCGGCGGTGAGCATCGCCGACGAACTGCTCGACAGCGGCACCATCGTCACCACCCGCGCACGCGACCCGCTCAACAACGTGGTCAACATCGCCGAAAAGGGCGACCGCATGAACGGCGCACCGATCGCGGTGCTGATCGACGCCGGCTCGGCCAGCGCCTCGGAAGTGCTGGCGGCCGCGCTCGGCGACAACCGGCGCGCCACCCTGGTGGGCAGCCGCAGTTTCGGCAAGGGGTCGGTGCAGGCGGTGCTGCCGCTGGACAACGGCGATGCGATCAAGCTCACCACCGCGCGCTACTACACGCCCAACGGTGTGTCGATCCAGGCCCGCGGCATCCGTCCCGACGTGGTGCTCAAGCCGGATGGCAGCACCTTCAAGGGACGTCCCGGGCGCATCTCCGAAGCGGCGCTGGCCGGGCATCTCGAAGGCGAGACGTCGCCGGCCGGGGGCGGACAGACGCAGGACGGCGCCGACGACGGCGATGCGTCGGGAAGCGTCGGCGATGTGCTCGAAGGCGACGCGCCGATCCAGGCCGCGCTGGAGGTGCTCAAGCGTCCTGCCGCCACCCCGCAGACGGCCGCGACGCCCTGACCTCGCGTCGAGCGCACGCGGCCGCGATGCTCAACGCGGCTTGCCGGGCAGCGGGAAGGGCGTGACCACCTTCTCGCCGCTGGCGTCGCGGATGACGGCCTGGCCTTTCTTCTCCACCTGTTCGATGCGCAGGATGCTCTGCATCGGCAGGTGCAGCACGCGCGTGCCGGCGAATTCGTCGCGCAGACGCTCTTCGGTGGGGTCGATCACGATGCCGTCGTGGACATCGAACACCAGGTCCGCCACGTCCACGAAGCCCCACAGTTCGCCCGTGCTCACCCGCTCGGCGTAGAGCTCATAGATCTTTCCGTGACTGTGGAAGCTGACCTTGTACAGCGATTTTGGCATGGCGGCGGGACCAGGGAGAGCGGGGGGGAGGTGGCGGCAACGGCCGTGGCTGCGGCCGGAGAGCGGCATGGATCTGTCGCGGGCGACGCGATCAAGGTTCTTGACCCGGACGTGCTGGATGTGGGCGCCTGCGGTGGAAGGCAAGGCAAGGCATGCGCGGCGCGGGCCCGCGGGTCAGAACCCGCGCTCGCGACGGTGACGCCGGGCGATGCCCGCGCGGGCGAACAGCGCGAACAGGGCGCCGAGCACGAAGCCCCCCAGGTGCGCGATCCACGCCACCTCGCCGAACGCCGGGCCGATGTAGGCGAACACCACCTGCAGCACCACCCAGCAGCCGATGAACAGCGAGGCCGGTGCGCGCACGAACTCCAGGAACAGGCCCAGCGGCAGCACCACGCCCAGCTTGGCGCCCGGGAACAGCGCCAGATACGCCCCGATCACCGCCGACACCGCGCCGCTGGCGCCGATCACCAGCCGCTCCGGCCCGGGGGCGGCCAGAATGACGGCCAGATTGGCGAAGGCTCCGCCCAGGACGAACAGCAGCAGGAAGCGCCACGCACCCATGGCGCGCTCGCTCGGCAGGCCGAAGATCAGCAGGAACACCAGATTGCCGGCCAGATGGGTCCAGTCCGCATGCAGCCCGAGGGCCGTGACCAGGCGCAGCCATCGGCCGTCGGATCCCAGCAGGCGCCAGGTCGCGGCCAGGTCGTTGCCGCCGGTCAGCGCAGCCCAGCTCTGGAGCAGGGCTTGACCTTCCGCGGCGGGACGGGTGCTGACCCACAGATGTCCGGCGAGCAGGGTCGCGACCAGCAGCGGGGTGACCCAGCGGGGGCCCGACTTGCGGCGGTGAGGGAGGGGGACGAACATCGAAGTCAGGCGAATCTGTCGCGGAAGTGAGTCAGTGGAATTCAGTCTTCGATCATGATCTGGAAGAACCGCTCCCGGTGCGGTGGGCCGACTGAACCGGCTCTGCAGAACCCGGGCGGCACACAGGTGAACAGCATGACCGGGCGCCAGCGTATGGTTGTTAGCTTCGAGTTAACGGGCGCGGTATAGTACGCGCTGCGTCGTTCGTCGGGAGGGGCTTCCGACAGGAACGGTACAGTCGCCTTTTCCGGCTGGCCGCGCGGCGCATTCATCCTGTCCACGGAGACGCAGCGACAATGCACACCCACCACCGTTTCATCCAGATGTCTGCCCTCGCGCTTGGCATCGTCGGCGCACTGGCCATCGGCCAGGTTCAGGCATCCGGCTTCCAGCTGAAGGAAAACAGCGTCAAGGCCCAAGGCCGTTCCTTCGCCGGTTCCGGCGTCGCCAAGGACGACGCTTCTGTGGTCGTGAACAACCCGGCCTCGATGACCGAATTCGAAGGCACCACGATCCAGAACGACGTGACCGTCATCGACCTCGGCTTCAACTTCGAAGGCCGCGGCACCGATGCGCTCGGCCGCCCCCTGACCGGCGGCGACGGCGGCGATGCCGGTGGCCTGACCCCGGTGCCTGCGCTCTCGGTGATCCACAAGCTCGACAACGGTCTGGCGCTCGGCGCCATGATCCATGCCCCCTTCGGCCTGAAGACCGAATACGACCGTGGCTGGCAGGGCCGCTACAAGGCGCTGAAGTCCGAGGTCAAGATCGTCGACCTGACCCTGTCCGGCGCCTACGAGATCGTGCCTGATCACCTGTCGGTCGGCGTCGGCGCCATCTTCGAGAAGGCCGAAGTGACCCTGTCCAACTCGGTCGATTTCGGCACCCTGCTGTTCGCCAGCGGCGTCCCGGGCTTCCTGCCGCAGTCGGCCGACGGCGAGGCGGTGGTCACCGGCGACAACGTCGGCTTCGGCTGGATGGTCGGCGTGAACTTCCGTCCCACCGAGCGTCTGGCCCTCGGCCTGTCGCATCGCAGCGAGATCGATCACGACCTGGAAGGCAGCGCCGACTGGACCGTGCCGGGCAACGCCCGCACCGTGCTGAACGCGGTCGGCCGCGGCGCGCTGTTCAACGACGGCGCCGTGCGCGCCAAGCTGACCACGCCCAGCATCACCTCGTTCAGCGCGTCGTACGAGATCAACGAGGCGTTCACGGTCTACGGCAACTACGACATGACCGATTGGCATTCGCTGCAGGAAGTCCGCATCGACTTCGTCAATCCGGATCCGGATTCGGTCGAGGACTTCAGCTGGAACGACACCATCTTCTGGTCGGTCGGTGCCGACTGGCGCATCAGCGAGACCCTGACCCTGCGTGGCGGCTACGCGTTCGACGAGACACCGACCTCGATCGCCACCCGCACCCCGCGTCTGCCCGACGAAGACCGCAACTGGTATTCGCTGGGTCTGACCTGGAACGCGACCGAGTCGCTAGAAGTGAACGCGGCCTACACGCGCATCAAGCCCAACACCCCGCGCATCCGCACCACCAACAGCTTCGGTCACACCCTGGTGGGTGAGTACGAGAGCGGTGTGAACCTGTTCGGTCTGTCGGCGCAGCTGAAGTTCTGATCGCGCTGCACGTCCCGCGGCCGTGATGTCCGATGGATGTCCGGCCCTACGGATGGATCGAAGAAACCCCGCTTCGGCGGGGTTTCTTTTTGCCGGGGCTCCCGCGAACGTGGCGTTGCGACTGCTTCACGCACACGGCGAGGGCCGTGGCCGGGTCGAATCCGGTGGGCAGTGTCGTGTCGCGGTGCATCGAGCAGGTCGGACCTGAAGGCTCCGAGGGTCTTCCGCGACACGATCGCAGGCCGCGCACGGCGGCTTGCGGCACAGGAGAGGCTGCATCCGACAGCGGTCCCCTCAGGCCCGACCACCCGAAACCCAACTCTGCACGTGCGTCCGAGATTACTGCGACTGCGCCACCATCCAGAAGATCAGCATCAGCGCGAGCGCGGCGCCGAGCGTGGCGAATGCGATCTTGATCCAGCTGTAGGGGTATTCGCCGGCGATCGTGCCGGTCTGCCCGTTCATCACCACCTGGAAGCTGCGGCTGCCGTAGGTGTAGCTGACCAGCCACACCGGCACCAGGATGTGCTTGAACGTCCGTCCCGAGTACTGCGCCTGCACCTGCAGGTTGCGATGGGTGTCGCCGGGGACCTGTGCCGCGCACAGCGCACGGGTCTTCGCCTGCAGGTCTTTCATGTTGAGCTCGGACGCCTTGCGCAGATCGACCTGGTAGCGCTCGACGGTCCAGCCACGCACGAACTCCGGGCTGTAGCCGACCAGGCCCCCGGCGAGCGGGAAGGGCTCGATCCCGCGCAGCAGCGGCGCATGCACGCCGGTGGTGCCGGGCACCAGAGTGTCGTCGAAGAAATGCGCCAGCTGCCCGGCCGCGGGCACCCAGCGCGTGTGCTGCACCTGCCGCGTGCGGCTCTGGCCCTTGCTGTCGCGGTAGGTTTCGGTGGTGTAGTAGTGGTGGCCGGCTTCCGCGGTCCAGCGTGCCTGCACGCGCGCATCGAACGTCCAGTACGGCAGATACACGCCGTGCAGGGTATCGGTGAGCGCGGCGGTCTTCAGCCGGTTGGGCGCGAACCAGCGCGAGCCGTACCACTTGCGCAGGCGGTCGCGCACATGGCCGTCGCTGAGCTTGAACGGCAGCAGGCTCTGCGGCACCACGGCATCGCGCAGCTCCTCGTGCGGAATGATCGCCGGGGATCCGCAGAACTCGCAGCGCTGTGCCACCTTGCCGTCGACGAACACCGAGATGGCGTGGCAGCTCTGGCATTTCACCTCGCGCCGCTCGCTGCCCCAGTCGCGCTGCGCATCGGGCACCTGCGCCAGCGCGGCGAGCAGGTCCTGCTCGCCGCCCGGTTCGTTCGCGGCCGCCTGCTGCGCGTCGGTCCACGGCACGACCGTGCCGCAGTACGGACACACCAGCGATTGCTTGCCGGGGTGCCATTCCAGGTCCCCGCCGCATTCCGGGCAGGGGTGTTTGCCGAGGGTGGCCTTGGGCAACGGTTCGGACATGGACGCGCGCGCCGCCTCAGCCGCGCAGGAATTCGTCGAGCGCCGCCTTCGAGATGCGCCAGGCGTTGCCGATCTTCCGTGCCTTGAGGTCGCCCGATTCAATCGAGGCCATCACGTCCTCCACCGCCACCGACAGCAGCTGCGCGGCCTGGTCGGGCGTCAGCACATCGGGCGTCACCGCTGCTGCAGGCGCGGTGGCCGGTGCGCCTGCAGGCGCCTGCGGGCTCTGCATGCCCTTCATCATTTCCTGGGCCATGCCGAAGCCCATCGCCATGGTGGCCGGCACCGTGGCCGCCGCGGCGCCTTCGCCGCCCTGGCCCATGGCCTGGCCCATCTGGTACTTCACGTAGTCGTTGAGGTTGCCGACCACGCTCATGCCCGAGCGCTTGTCGATGGCCTGCTCGACTTCCGGCGGCACCGACACGTTCTCCAGGATGAAACTGGTGACCTCCAGTCCGTATTTCTCCTGCATCACCGGGTTGACGATGGGCAGCAGCGCCTCGCCCATCTCCGAATAGCGCGAAGCCACGTCCAGCGCCGGCACCGCGGCGGTGGCGAGCGCGTCGGTGAACACGCTGACGATGCGCGAACGCATGGTGTCGGCGAACTCGTCCAGGCGGAAGTTCTGGTCGGTGCCGGCGACTTCGCGCAGGAATTTCTGCGGGTCGACGATCTTGAAGTCGTAGGTGCCGAACGCGCGCAGGCGGACCACGCCGAAGTCCTTGTCGCGCATCATGATCGGGTTGGACGTGCCCCACTTGTTGCCGGTGAACAGGCGGGTGTTGATGAAGTACACGTCGCACTTGAACGGCGAATTGAAGCCGTATTTCCAGCCGAGGATGGTCGACAGGATCGGGATGTTCTGCGTGGTCAGGGTGTGCTTGCCCGGCGCGAACAGATCGGCGTACTGCCCCGCGGCGACGAACTGCGCCTGCTGCGACTCGCGCACGATGAGCTGCGCGCCGTTCTTGATCTCCTTGTCGTCGTCGGGGAACCGGTACGACAGCGTGTCGCGCGAGTCGTCGGTCCACTCGATGATCTCGATCAGCTCGCCTTTGAGGAAATTCAGGATGCTCATGCTCGGCTCCGGCAGGGACGGGGCACCGCCGCGACGGGCGCGCGGCGGCGTGCGCGCAACATAGCAGATGCGTGCGGCGGGGGATGTGCCGTTGGATGGGGCGCTTCCGGGGGGCAGAGCGGAGCGCGACTCCGCTGTAGAAGCTTCCGGAGACAATCACAGTCGAGCTCCGCGCGGCTCTACCGCGGCGATGCGAAGTGACGCGATGAATCGATCAATCCCGCATCAACGTCGACTTGCCGAACAGGCTTTCCACCAGGTCCACCGCCAGTTCCGCGGTGGCGTTGCCGTGGTCGAGGGCGGGGTTGAGTTCGACGATGTCGAGCGAGGCCAGGCGGCCGGTGTCGGCGATCATCTCCATCACCAGCTGCGCCTCGCGGTAGTTGGGGCCGCCGGGCACGGTGGTGCCGACGCCGGGGGCGATGCTGGGGTCGAGGAAGTCCACATCGAAGCTGACGTGCAGGTGGGTGTCGTCGTCCAGACCGGCCAGCGCGGCCTCCATGGTGCGCTTCATGCCCACCTCGTCGATGTAGCGCATGTCGTAGATGTCCAGGCCGTACTCCTTGACCAGGCGCTTCTCGCCGGCGTCCACCGAGCGGATGCCGATCTGGCGGATCTCGTCCGGACGCATCGCCGGGGCGCTGCCGCCCAGGTTCACCAGCGGGTCGGGGCCGAGGCCGCAGAGGCAGGCAACGGGCATGCCGTGCACGTTGCCGGAGGGTGTGACCTGGCTGGTGTTGAAGTCCGCGTGGGCGTCGAGCCACAGCACGCGCAGTTTCTTGCCGGTGCGGCGGCAGTGGCGCGCGACGGCGGTGATCGACCCCAGGCCCAGGCAGTGGTCGCCGCCGAGCAGGATCGGCATGCGCCCGGCGTCCAGTTCCGCCTCGACGGCGTCCATCACCGCGCGATTCCAGGCGACGACCTGGTCCAGATGGCGATAGCCCTCGACCGGCGGTTGCCAGGGGTTGTCCGGGCCGTGCAGGTCGCCGCGGTCGAGCACGTCGACGCCACGCGCCACCAGTGCCTCGCCGAGGCCGGCGATGCGCAGGGCATCCGGCCCCATGCGCGCGCCGCGATGGCCGGCACCGATGTCGGTGGGGGCGCCGATCAGGGACACGGACGGGTAGCTGCGCTGCATGGATGGCTCCGGGCGTTGCGCGCCGCGGTGGGCGCGAGGGTGGTGCCGACAGTCCGATTCGAACGGACGACCTACCGCTTACAAGGCGGTTGCTCTACCAGCTGAGCTATGCCGGC
>CBFGMS010000024.1:0-52788 GCA_965649985.1 uncultured Gammaproteobacteria bacterium
TCCGGCTATTTTGCAGCAGTTTTCCTCAAATTACGATTTTGAGATAGGTTCTAGTTATGCGCCGATCCGTAATTCATCTCGAACTCCATTCTTAATTAGCGCAACTAGCGGCGCCAACGCTTTATTTGCACGAGCGAGATCTTTAGCTTCAACTGCATTTACCAACTCCTCTATTAAGTTGATGTCCGCTTGTGTGCCATAGAGTTGGAATGATTCTCGTGCAAGGCCTAACTTCTCGATTACATCGGGCCTATTGAGGGCTGCTCCATCTTTTTGAATTTCTCGCCACACAGGCAAAAATGATTCAAGAGCCTTGATGCGATAGTCAAGTCGCTTGAGATGGATGTTGTTATCACGATTGAGCCGGGCCGTGCGAAACCAGCCAATCACTACTATTAGACCACCCAAGATGGCAGCAATTATCGGCATGTAGTCCTTCATGTGAAACTCCTCTTCAGTTGATGACGCATAACGCTTGAGTTAAGCCGACGTGCGTAGTGGAGCCAAACATGTGGCAAGCTTTATCTGCCATGTGTTTGGTGTAACGAAGCACGTTCGGCTTGAACGAATTGTTAGGCCCCACCTTATGCACCCGCGAACGCAAGCACAAGATAGCCGAGGACTCCGAGGGGTAAACAGATGCGGATACGACGCACGTAGCGTGCCGCAGCGGGTGACGCAAGCTGACGAGCCTTAGAGCTAAAGGCGACTTTCACTACCTCAGCTCCGACGTTCGGGTTAGCGGCTCGAGGAAAGCCGGTGTAAAAGAAGTCCAAGGCTCCGCGGACATTCACCCACTCTGGCCGCTCAGCAGCGATAACGCCGTGCAGGCGGAAAAGCGCATGCAGGTACACGAGCGTGCAAAGGAAAGCGATGATTGCTGCTGTGGAGATCACGAACTGCGGCATGTGGGGCCTAACTGCTAGTAGACCCCAAACCGGGGCATAGCACGCACACTGCCACTGCCCCCGTCAGCCTGTCAATCAGGAAATTTCTACGAGAAACAGCGGCTTGTCCTGATAGCGACGATGCGCATCGACCTCCATGCTGCCCGAATAGACGGCATGGAGACCCCGATATGACATATCACGGCGACGACACCCCGATATCCGATGCGATGCAGGCAGCTGGCCGGGCGGCGCAAGGAACAGCGCGACCGCGTCTGTTGGACGAACTTCGCAGCCGTTTGCGGCTGAAGCACTACAGCCTGAAGACCGAGCGGGCCTATGTGTACTGGATTCGCCGGTATATCCATGCCAACGGACGACGCCACCCTCGGGAACTTGACGGGGTGGCGGTGGAGCGCTTCCTGTCGTTGCTGGCGACGCGGGATCAGGTGGCGGCCAGCACGCAGAACCAGGCGCTCTCCGCTCTGCTGTTTCTGTACAAGGAAGTGCTGGGTATCGCGTTGCCGTGGATGGAAAACGTGGTGCGCGCCAAGCGGCCCAGACGCCTGCCGGTGGTACTGTCGAAGGGCGAGACTGCGGCGCTGATGCGGCAGCTGTCCGGAAGGGAGGCGCTGATGGCCGGCCTGTTGTATGGCAGCGGCCTGCGTTTGATGGAGTGCGTGCGTCTGCGGATCAAGGATGTGGACCTGGAACGCAATGAGATCACGGTGCGCGATGGCAAGGGCGGGAAGGACCGTAGGACGGTGTTGCCCGCGTCCCTGCGCGAAGCGCTTCGGCTGCAGATGGACGCTGCGCGGTTGACGCATGCACGCGATCTGGAGGCGGGGTTCGGTGAGGTGTGGCTGCCGCACGCCTTGGCGCGCAAGTATCCGAACGCGCCGAAATCGACCGCATGGCAATACCTGTTCCCCGCCACGAGACGGTCGACCGATCCGCGCGATGGCAGCGAGCGGCGGTATCACATCGACGAAAAGGGCTTGCAACGCGCGGTATCGGCCGCCGCACGCGCCGCCGGCATCGACAAGCCCGTGAGCCCGCACACCCTGCGCCACTGCTTCGCCACGCATCTGCTGGAATCCGGCGCGGACATCCGCACGGTGCAGGAACTGCTGGGCCACAAGGACGTGACGACCACGCAGATCTACACGCACGTGTTGAATCGCGGGCCGGGGGCGGTGTTGAGCCCGCTGGATCGGTGAATGTGGCGGCGCAGCGGCGCTATGCTCCGCCGTGAACAATTCATCGGCGTGCGTGCGAGAGGTGCAGAGCGGAGCCGTGCCGTTTATCGCCCCCTCTCCCCCTCCCCTCTCCCGCGAGGGGAGAGGGGCTGTATCGCGCGGGATTCGCCGTGAGACGCGAGTGCAGGCCACACCTCATCGTTTCATGCACGTAATGCGGTGCGGTGTTCCGCCGTCGACACGTCATCGGGCTGCATTCAAGCGGTGCAGAGCGAAGCTGTGCCGTGTGTCGCCCTCTCTCCCCAACCCCTCCCCCGCGAGGGGAGAGGGGCTTTTCCGCGCCAGACGCGTGATGACACGCGGCGAAGGGGAGGCGGTCGCATGCAGGCGCAGCCGGGGTTCGCTTCGCTCAATGCGCTGCGCAGGCAAACAAAAACGCCGGCGGTTCCCCGCCGGCGTTTCTTTGTCGCGTCGCGATGTCTTGCGAGCACTGAAACCCGCGATCAGTTCAGCTGGCAGGTCGACGGCTTGGCCGAGGTGAACAGCGCGCTGGTCGCCCACTCGGGGTGGTCGATGAACGGGTTGCGGTTGCCCTGGAAGCTGAAGATCACTTCGTTGCGGGCGCGTTCGGCGGCGTCCGGCGGGTCGGCCTGGTGCCAGGCCAGCAGGGTGGACAGCAGGCCCATGTAGGCCGGCGAGCCGGAGGTGCCGACGATCAGGCTGGCGTTGTCGGTGAGTTCCAGATCCACTTCGCTCTGGCCGGTCACCGGGTGGGTGCCGCCTTCGTAGCGGATGGCCATGTACAGCACCGCGCGGGCCATGTCGCCCCGGCGCTTGCCCCAGGTCTGGAAGACGCTGGCGTTGAACCAGTTGGAATTGCCCGGGTACACGCCGGTGCCGCCGCCCTGGCCGTTGTAGACCTCGGTGGCGCGCTCGGTGCAGCCGCTGCAGTTGCCGTAGGGCTTGTTGCCGCGGTCCGAGTTGTAGTTGGCGTCGGACAGATACAGCATGTGGGTGTCGGTGTGGGGCGAGTTGGGCAGGCCCAGGTTGCCGGTTTCCGACGGGAAGCCCAGCGACTTCGGCCAGGTGTGTTCGCGGTTGTACTTGTTGGTGGACGTGCTGCCCGCGCGGTCGGTGACCTTGGCGTAGCTGCGGTTGCGGTACACGTCGAGGATGCGGCCGGCGTTCAGCGGATCCTCGTCGGCGATTTCCAGGATGTCCCAGGTATCGGTGCTGGAGGCGCTGTACGGGTAGGCGGTGTGGCCGCGGATGGTGGCGTGCAGCGAGCAGCGCAGCTGCGAGGCGTTGCTGGTGTTGACCCGCGAGTAGTAGCCGGTGCCGCCGCCGCCGCTGCCCTGGGCCACGCTGAAGCCGACCACGGTGTTGGCGGCGGGCTTGGCGCCGCCGGCATCGGTGATGGCGTTGGCGACCACGGTGAAGGTGCAGCTTTCGCCTGCGGTCAGCACCGTGTTGGGGCTGATGGTGAAGCTGGTGCCGCTGGACGGGTAGCTGAGCGCGACGTTGCCGGAGCTGGCGCAGCTGAGGGTGAACGCGCCGGCGCCGGCGGTGACCGCTTCGCTGAAGCTGACCGACAGATCGCTGGCGGCGGCGACGCCGGTGGCGCCGTTGGTCGGCGTGGTGGAGGTCACGGCCGGCGGCGGGTTGGACGTGCTGAAGCTCTGGCCGCTGTTGCAGGCACCGAAGGTCTGCGTGCGCGAGGTCTGCCAGGTGAAGTTGGCGTAGGTGCTGCCGCTGCCGCCGAGCTGCAGCGAGGTATTGACCGGCGTGGAGCCGGTTTCGGAGACCGGCAGGCTGGTGCTGGTCATGCCGGAGGCCGGGCCGTTGCTCGCCCGGATCGAGCCCTCGTAGCTCAGGAACTGCACCACCTGACCGCTCGGATTCACCAGGGCGAAGCCGTCGTTGCTGCCGTTCTGGATGCCGTTGGTGGGGTAGCTGAGGTAGGCGATGCGCACGGTGCCGCCGCAGGACACCAGGCTGCCGGCGGGCACCAGGTCGTTGTCGTAGGTGACGGCGGAGTTCGGCGAGGAGCCGTTGTACAGGTAGATGCGGTAGCCGCTCAGCGACTCGCCGGCCGTGGCGACGACTTCGATGCGCTCGCCGGTATCGCCGGCGCTGTTCGAATCGTCGTAATGGAATTCGTTGATGAACACGGCAGCATCGGCGCTACCGGCGGCGAGCGCGAGTGCGCAGGCCAGGGGACACAGTGACAACAGCGAACGCGACATGGGGGACTCCCCTCCCTGTGAAGAGCGCGCAATCTAGCCCGGGACTGTGACCGTTTCCATGCGACGTTCGGGAATTTTCCATCATTCAGCCGCCATTCCGACGAACGGTCGGTCGCTGGCCCGCTGGTAGCCTATGCGGATGCCGCTGCCCGACGTTCCCATCGCCGCCCTCCTGCCGCGCATCCGGCAGGCCCTGCAGACCCATCCGCGGCTGGTGCTGGAGGCGCCGCCCGGCGCAGGCAAGACCACGCAGGTGCCGCTGGCGCTGCGCGATGCCGACTGGCTGCAGGGCCGGAAGATCGTGATGCTGGAACCGCGCCGCGTGGCCGCGCGCGCGGCGGCGGGATTCATGGCCGCGCAGCTGGGCGAGCGCGTGGGCGAGACGGTGGGGTACCGCATCCGCTTCGAGAACAGGGTGTCCGCGCGCACGCAGGTGGAAGTGGTCACCGAGGGCATCCTCACCCGCATGCTGCAGGACGACCCGATGCTGGAGGACGTGGGTGCGCTGCTGTTCGACGAGTTCCACGAGCGCCATCTGGCCGGCGATCTGGGGCTGGCGCTGGCGCTGGACGTGCAGGCCGGGCTGCGCGAGGACCTGCGCATCGTGGCCATGTCGGCCACGCTGGATGGCGAGCGTCTCGCGCAGTGGCTGGATGCGCCCCGGTTGAGCAGCGAGGGACGCGGTTTCCCGGTGACCGTGGCGCACTTCGCCGCGCGTCGCGACGAGGCGGTCGAGCATCAGGTGCGGCGCGCGGTGGAGCATGCGCTGTCCACGCATCCTGGCGATGTGCTGGTGTTCCTGCCGGGCCAGCGCGAGATCGGCAAGGTGCAGGCGCTGCTGGGCGATGCGCTGGCGGATGCCGCGCAGACGCGGGGCGTGCAGGTGCTGGCCCTGCACGGCGAGCTCCCGGTCGAGCAGCAGTCGCGCGTGCTGCAGCCCGCGCCCGACGGGGCGCGCCGCGTGGTGCTGGCGACCAACGTCGCCGAGTCCAGCGTGACCCTGCCCGGCGTGCGCGTGGTCATCGATACCGGCCTGGCGCGCGAGCCGCGCTACGACCCCAACAGCGGGTTTTCGCGGCTGGACGTGGTCAACATCGCCCAGTCCTCGGCCGACCAGCGTGCCGGCCGTGCGGGCCGCGTGGCGGAAGGCTGGGCGTACCGCCTGTGGCCGGAATCGCAGCGGCTGGAGCCGCAACGCAGGCCGGAGATCGCGCAGGTGGAGCTGGCCGCGCTCGCGCTGGAGCTGGCGGCCTGGGGCAGCGCCGCGCTGCGCTTCGTCGACCCGCCGCCGCCCGGTGCGCTGGCGGCCGCGCGCGACCTGCTGCGCAGGCTGGGTGCGCTGGATGCGGGCGACGCGATCACCGCCTTCGGCCGGCGCATGCTCGCGCTGGGCACGCATCCGCGGCTGGCGGCGATGCTGCTGTCGGCGGCGGACGATGCCGAGACCGCACTGGCCTGCGACCTGGCCGCATTGATCGAAGCCCGCGACCCGCTGCGCACGTTGCCCGGCGGCGGGCGCAGCGACGCGCTCGCCGCGCGCTGGCAGGCGCTGTCGGCGTTCCGCGCCGGCCGCACGCCGGCCGATGCCTCGCGCGCGGGCCTGCAGGCCGTCGACGCCGCCGCGGCGCAGTGGCGGCGCCGCCTGCGCTGCGAGGCCCGCGCGCCCGCGCATGTGCCCGCGCACGCGCTTGGCGATCTGCTGGCGCATGCCTTTCCCGACCGCATCGGCCATCGCCATGCCGGCGACCCGCGCCGCTACGCGCTCGCCAACGGGCGCATGGCGGTGCTGTTCGACGACAGCGCATTGCTCGGTGAGCCGTGGATCGTCGCCGCCGAGCTGCGCCATGAGGCGCGCGACGCGAAGGTGCTGCGCGCCGCGCCGGTGGACGAGGCGCGCCTGCGCCGCGATTTCGCCACACGCTTTTCCGACCGCGACGAAACCCGCTGGGACGACACGCGGCGTGCGCTGGTGGCCGAGCGCGTGCGCCGCTTCGACGGCATCGTGCTGGACGCGCGTCCCGCGGGCGCACCGGACCCGGCGCAGGCCGCGCAGGCGCTGACCGATGCGGTGCGCACGCTGGGTCTGGACGCGCTGCCGTGGACCGAGGGCCTGCGCGGCTGGCGCGCGCGGCTGCGCTGCCTGCGTGCGTGGATGCCCGAGCTGGGCCTGCCCGATCTGTCCGATGCCGCGTTGCTGGCGCGGCTGGAGGTGTGGCTGAAGCCGGCCTTCCTCGGCAGGACCCGGCTGGATGCCCTGCGCGAGGACGATTTCGCCGAGGCGCTCAAGACCGGCCAGGACTGGTCGCTGCGCCAGCGCGTCGACGTGCTCGCACCACTGCGGGTGAGCGTGCCCTCGGGCATGGAGCGGCGCATCGACTATGCCTGGGACGACGCCCTCGACGCACCGCAGCCGCCGGTGCTGGCGGTGAAGCTGCAGGAGCTGTTCGGCCTCGCCGACACCCCGCGCATCGCCGAGGGCCGCATCCCGCTCACCCTGCATCTGCTGTCGCCGGCCGGGCGTCCGCTGCAGGTCACGCAGGACCTGCGCAGCTTCTGGGAGCGCACGTATCCCGAGGTGAGGAAGGAGATGAAGGGGCGGTACCCGCGGCATCCGTGGCCCGACGACCCCTGGAATGCGGTCGCGACGCACCGCGCGAAGCCGCGGGGCACCTGAGACGTCCGCGGCGCGCATCTCAAGTGCATCGCCGGCGGCGCATGGTCGCGCAGGCCGTGCGGAAGTGCGTGGACAGGGGCGGCAGGCTCCTGCGCTTCGCATGCGGCGCACCGCCGCATCGTGCGCGATGCCGGTGGAAAACACGTTCCCGGCGCGTTCTCTGAACGCGGACGGGGGCGCCGTGGCCGCAGGCTTGCGCCTGCCATCGGCGGTCGCACAATCGGATCCACATCTCCGCACACGCATCCAGGAAACAGGAGCCCGCCATGTCCCGTACCACGAAGTCCGACACCATCTCGCGCGACCGCCTCGCGCTGCACGCCCGCCGCGCCTTCGACGCCGCACAGCCCAGCATCGCGCAGTGGGTGAAGGGCGGCGCCGCGCTGGGCGTGGCACGCACCGGCGCGAAGGTGGCCCTGACCGTCGCCAAGCGCAACCCGGCCGTGTTCGTGGCTGCCGGCGTGCTGGGCGCCGGCGTGCTGGCCTACCGGTTCTATCGCAAGCGCAATCCGCGTGACAACGGAGCCGCGGTCGACACGGACACGGAGCGTGCGGAGACTTCGGCCACGGCGCGGCGTCGCGCCATCGAGGGCAACGGTGAGGTGGTCGCCCGCCGCCGTCGGCCTGCGGCGAGCGCCGCCGACGCCTGATACCGATAAGCGTGGCAAGGGTGGCAAGCGTGACGAGCGCGCTTCACCCGTCGAGGCGGCGCCACTCGCCGGGCGCCAGGTCGTCCAGGCGCCATGCGCCGATCGCCACCCGCACCAGACGCAGGGTGGGCAGGCCGACCGCCGCGGTCATCCGTCGCACCTGACGGTTGCGGCCTTCGCGCAGCACCACCTCCAGCCACGCGTCCGGCACGGTCTTGCGGAAACGCACCGGCGGGTCGCGTGGCCACAGCTGCGGCATGGCCTCGGCGATCGCGATCTCGTGCACATCGGCCGGACGCGTCGGACCGTCGTTGAGGGTCACGCCTCTGCGCAGCGCATCGATCTGGTCGGCGCGCGGTGCGCCTTCCACCTGCACCCGGTAGGTCTTGGCCAGCTTGTGACGCGGGTCGGTGATGCGATGCGCCAGCGCCCCGTCGTCGGTGAGCAGCAACAGCCCTTCGCTGTCGTGATCCAGCCGTCCCGCGGGGTAGACGCCCGCAGGCAGCCCGAACTCCGCCAGCGTGCGCCGCGGCGGGTCGCTGCGGTCGGTGAACTGGCAGAGCACGCCGAAGGGTTTGTTGAGAGCGATCAGCATTGGCAGGTCGGCGTCGGTATCGGCAGGCGACAGGAGCAGTGGCGCGCGGCGTGCGCGGATGGGTCGATTGTCGTCCGGACGCGTGTCTTTCGAAACCGTGTGGGTTCGAACCGTGTCGGCCGGAAAAGGCGCGACCGCACCGGCCTCGGCCGCACTGCCGGCCCCTGACCGCACTCGCTATCCTGCGCGCAGTCCCATTGGAGCGGCGCCATGAGCGAACACGATCTCTCCCGGCTGTCGATGCACTGGCTGGGCAAGGCCTGGGAGCATGCCAGCGCGGCGGAACGCGCCGTCCTCACCCGGCTGCAGGCCCGTCAGCACATCGCGCGCGCACCCCAGGGCGAGGACACACGCAGCCGCGGCGAGCGCATCGCCGATGCGGTGGCGCGCTTCGGCGGCTCCTGGGCGTTCATCGGCCTGTTCGTGGCCTTCATGCTGGCATGGGCGCTGGCCAACGTCTGGCTGCTGCGCGCGCATCCCTTCGACCCGTACCCGTTCGTCTTCCTGAACCTGCTGCTGTCGATGGTGGCCGCGCTGCAGGCGCCGGTGATCATGATGAGCCAGAACCGTCAGGCGGTGCGCGACCGCGAGATGGCGGAACACGATTACGCGGTGAACCTGAAGGCCGAACTGGAAATCATGGGCCTGCACGAGAAACTCGACCGGCTGCGCATCGAGGAGCTGCATGCGCTGATCGCGGCGCTGTCCGCGCAGGTCGCGGAATTGCAGGCGCTGCCGCCGCGCGCAGGCCCGGCACCGGATTGAGCGGTGGGCCGCGTGCGCGCGGGATGCCGGCGGCTCGCGCACCGTCTCCAACGCCTCGCCTCGCATGCGTCGATCGCAACGGAAACGCCCGGACAAGCCGGGCGTTTCGTCATGGATCGTCATGGACCGCTCCGGTGCGCTGGCCGGCGCGTGCGCTGCAGCGACGGTTCGCCATGACCCGACCCTCAGGTCGGGTCATGGCGGGCACCCCGCCTCAGGCCGCCGGCTTGCGGAAGCGCAGCGTCATCCGGTCGCTTTCGCCGATGGCGCGGTACTGCGCGGCGTCTTCGGCGTCGTGGCGGTTGGTGGGCGGCAGGGTCCACACGCCGTTGGGGTGGTCTGTGTCGTCCTTGGGATTGGCGTTGACCTCGCTGCGGCCATCCAGCACGAAGCCAGCGTCGGTGGCGAGCGCGATCACCACGTCCTCGGTGATGTAGCCGGACTTGCGCATGGTCTCGGCGTCGGTTCCCGGCTTCGCGCGGTGGTCGACCACACCGAGCGTGCCGCCCGGCTTCAGCGCATCGAAGGACGCCTTGAAATAACCCGGCGCCAGCCCGCCGCCGTTCCAGTTGTGCACGTTGCGGAAGGTCAGCACCACATCCGCCGTGCCGGGCGCGGTGAACCGCGGCGACTTGGGGTCGAACAATGCGAACTGCGCGAGGTCGAACTGCGCGGGATGCGCGGCCAGACGGGTCTTCAGGCCGTCCAGCGAGTTCTGCTGGTAATCGCGCGCACGGCCTTCGGCCGCCGCCATCGGGTCGACCATCGCCGCCACGTAGGTGCCGCGCTCGCGCAGGTATGGCGCGAGGATCTCGGCGTACCAGCCACCGGCGCCGGGCGTGATCTCCACCACGGTGTGGTCCGGGCGCACGTCGAAGAACGCGAGCGTCTCGCGCGGGTTGCGGAACGCGTCGCGCGTCGAGTTCTTCGGGTCGCGCCAGGCGCCCGCAATGGCCGCGTCCAGCGCCGCGCCCGAGGCGTCGGTGGCGGACGCAGCCGAATGGGCCGAATCGGCCGAATCGGCTTCGGCCGCCGTGTCGCGGTTGATCGATGAGCAGCCCGCGGACAGCGCGGCGGAGAGGGCGATCGTCAGGGCGAGGGGTCGGACGGGCAGGCGGAAGGCGGTCTTCGTCATGGCGGCGTCGGTCTGCGGAAGAAGGGCCAACAGCCTACTCGATCCCGTGTGCGGCCTCGTGAGCCGCCGCCAAACGCAGCGTTGCCGGATACGGCGCCGCGTCGAACCGCGTTCCCGCCGCCAGCTGGGCCTGCAGCCCGCGCCACCAGGCGGCATCGAAGATGTGGCCGTGCACCGCGCGCAGACGTTCGCGCAGCGGTGCGGGCACGCCGAGGAACTGCGGAAACAGTTCCGGGAACACGTCGTCGGGCCGCGCGTACAGCCATTCGTCCAGGGGCCGGGTCTCGTCCTCCTCGCGCATCGGCGGCACCGCGCGGAAGGTGCACTCGCCGACCAGGCACAGCTCGTCGTAGTCGTAGAACAGCACGCGCCCGTGGCGGCTCACGCCGAAGTTCTTCAGCAGCAGGTCGCCGGGGAAGATGTCGCTGCGCGCCAGATCGGTGATGGCCTGGCCGTAATCCAGCAGCGCGCGTTCGGCCAGATGCGCCGGCGCCTCGCGGACGTACAGGTCCAGCGGACGCAGCTTGCGCTCCACGTAGCAGTGCGCCACCACCACGTCCTCGCCTTCCACCCGCACGGTCTGCGCGCATTCCTCCAGCAGCTCGCGCAGCGTCTCCGGCGCGAACTGGCGCTTCGGGAAACGCAGGCGCAGGAACTCCTGCGCCTCCACCAGCCGGCCCACGCGGTCGCGGCGGAACACCATGCGGTACTTCTCTTCCACCTCGGCGCGCACGGTGTCCTTGGGGTAGGCGAACCGGTCGCGGATCAGCTTGAACACCACCGGGTGGTTCCGCGGCGCGAACACCATCATCACCATCCCGCGCGCGCCGTCGGCGGTGACCAGCTCGCCGTCCGGGTATTCGCGCAGATGGCGGAAGATCTGCCGGTAGCGTTCGGTCTTGCCCTGCTTGAGCCGGCCCAGCAGGGTGAACAGTTCGTCCACCGGCTTGCGCGGCAGCAGGCGGTTGAGGAAGGCCACGGTGTCGCAGACGCGCGCGATGTCGGCCTGGAAATGGCTGCGCGAGAAGCCGAACAGCATCGAGATGACGTCCTCGTCGACGATCGCCGCGTCCGCGCGCACACCGCCCTCCACGCTCACCAGCGCCACCACCACCGGGTAGTCGGCGCCCGAGGCGCCGTGCGCCCGGCCCACCAGATACGCCCGGCGCTCACGATAGAACGGCGTGCGCAGCAGCGTCACCGCGACCACGCCGCGCGCGGACAGCGCATCGGCCACCGCCGCCGCATCCGCGTCCAGATCGACCCAGCCCTGCATGAAATCCAGTCCGGCGAAGATGCCGCGCCACACCGCCACCGCCGCGTCGCGGTCGTCGCCGCCCGGCGCTGCCGCGCGCAGCAACCAGGTCCGCGCCTCGCCGGGGCAGGCCGGGTCGCCGGTGGGGACGATCTCCAGCGCGTGGAACTCCAGATCCACCGCCACGCCGTCGATCAGGAAGAAGCGGCGCACCACCGAGTTGTAGAAGGTCTTGTAGAGCTCCCGATCCGGCAGGCCGGCGATGCGGGCGGCATAGGCCTCGCGGATGCGCCGCCACAGCGGCCGTGCGCGCACGCGTTCTTCCAGCAGCGCCTCCAGGCGCGCCAGCGTCTCGCGCACGCAGACGTCGTACAGATCGATGCGCGCATTGGCGTCGGCCAGCGACAGGTGCCAGTCGCGGCGCTCGAACCGCCGCCGCGCGCGCCGGGTGATGTCGGAAAAGCGCGCGTTGTAGTCGTCGAACCCGTCGGCGATGCGGGCGGCGGCATCGTCTGCGGTGCGGTCGTCGCGCTGCGGGAACGGAGGGGAAGCCATCCCCGCAGTCTACGCGGCGGCGTCCCGCGCCTGCCGTGGACCGGGCCGGGCCGCAGCCGCACGTGCGCGCTCGCGACACGGGGCCGTCACCCGGCTGTTGCGGTTCTGCAAGAGAGGGCTTGCACAATGATGTTGCGGTGCAACATAATGCGCGCCGCCGCGAGGCCCGGGTTGGGACAACCCGGCATGTTTCACCTTTCAAAAGGACCTTTCCCATGCAGTACTTCAAGCACGAGTTGTTCGCTTCCCACGCTTTCGTGGAGACCCGGCGCGAGCGCGCCTACCGCCGCACCCTGCGCTACGGCCACGCCCGTCTCGGCCGCGTGCACGAGGAGCAGGCCCAGCTGCCCGCCCCGACGACCGTGATCGCGCTGCCGCGCGTGCAGGCGGTGGTCGACGCGATGCTGGCGGCCAACGCCTCCACGCCCGTCCAGGCGATGCCCAGGGCCGCCTGAGGCCCCGCGCCTCCCGGCCCGCCACGGGCCGCGAGCCGCCTCCCATCCGTATCGAGACGACGCCCGGCATCTGTCGGGCGTCGTCGTTCGCGTGCGCGCATGGTGCACAGGCGCGATGCACGCATCTCGGAATGACCGCGGCTCGCCTGCGGCGTCCGATGGCGCCGAGCCATCGGACGCCACGGTGAGACCCCGCGTCCGGCGCATGCCGGCACGCGGCCAGGACGCACTCCAGCCGCACGCGGCAGCGACAGGCCGGGTGTCTCGCTGCAGGCGCTCGGCTGCGCGCGCTAGGCGCTCTTCGGCCGCCCGACGGCGGCCCGTCGAGGTCGCAGCCCCTGAGATGCCTCCGGCGCACACTCATTCCTCGCCGGTGCAGCGCCACGACAGCATCGAAGCAGGGACGCATCGACCGGCGAATCGCGGTGCGCCCGTGCGGTCGGTCCATCCCCGGCCGGCCGCACGGGTCGCGCGCGGTCCACCTCGGCTTCGCGTCTCCGGATCGTCCGGATCGGCACAGGGGCCATCGTGGCGCCGCCCGACGGCCACCCGTCGCGAACCGTGAGACATGCCACACCTACACTGCTTGCCCGGACGACAGGGAACCGTCGAACGCAGGGAAGACCGAACGCAGCAGCGGACGCCGCATCGCGCGCCGTGGCGCGTGCTTCCCCGGCACATGGATGTGCCGCCGGGCCCCTCGCAGGCCCCGTGTCTGCCGACCGGCCGTGTGCCCCGCGACATGCGTCCGCCCGCGAAGTACGCGCTGGGCAGGCGCACGCGGGGCACACGGCCCCGCGCCCGACAACGCGCTGCCCTTCCCGGGCGTGCCGCGCGATGTTCGCCGCACGCGCCAACGACCGATCACCCGCACGCGCGCCGCGACACGCGCGTGCGTCCTGCCTCGTCGCCATTCCAAGGAGAGACCATGACCCTGTTCCGCAGCGAACTGCTTCCCTTCCATCCGCCCCGATACCGCTCGCGCGTCGGTCAGGGCCTCGCGCGCTATGGGCGTGTGCGCGGTGCGCATGCGCACAGTCACGTGCCCGATGAGCGTGCGCGACACATGCACGCCTCGACATCGCTTGCGGTGTGTTCGGCAACCACGCATGCCTGCGGTGATACCTTGAACCTGCCTGCGGCACAGGCACAGGCACCTTCGCAGATCGCATTCGCGGCGTGACGGGCGGCGTGCGCACACACACATAGATGCTGATGGACGCACGAATGCAGGCGCATGCATGCGCGGAATGTCACATCTTCGGCATGCACACACGCGCACACGCGATGTGTCTGTGCGCAGAAAAGGCCTGAAAATCAGCCATTTCACAAAATCTTCACCGCATGGCTGCTATTTTGGCGCGGTGAGTCCGCAGAGCCTGTCTTTCCGCATCGTCCGTCGTTCGCGCCCGTCGCTTTCGCATGGTCCTGCATGCCCCATCCGTCGCCGCAGCTGCGGTCGCACGTCAACAGGGCAACCCGTGCGCATCTTGAGCATGCACCTTGAGAGCATGCACCTCGAGCGCGCATTCCATGCATGCGTATCGCGCACGGGTCCACGCGTGCATCCTCGCCGCGCAATGCGCACACCCGCGCGGCACCGCCTTGTCGCCACGGCCTCTCCAAGTGCGCATGCGTTGCGCCGCAGATGGACGGCGTCGCGACTTTCGCGTACGCATCCGCATGCCGTCCCGTTCGCATGCCGCCTTGCACCCGTGCGCTTCATGCGGGTACGCCGCGGCCCCTTTCGCTTCTGCGTCATCCCGCTCTGCGCCATCCGCTCTGAGATCGTCCGTTCGAGCCTCATCCCCACCAGGAGGAACACCGCCATGACCGAGCCCAATCCGACCCATATCGCCCACCAGGCGGCGGCCCTCAGCGAACTCGCCCAGGTCGCCAGCGAATCGGCGACGTTCTATCGCGACGCCGCGGCGGCCGCGAAAGATCCGCAGCTCAAGACCCTGTTCAAGCGCATGGCGGTGTCGAAGAAGTCGCTGGCCGTCTCGATGACCAAGGCCATCCCCGACGACGGCACGCCCGAAAGCACCGATACCCGCGTCGCCGAGCGCGTGCGCAGCCTATGCGAGGAACTGCGCGCCCGCCGCAGCGGCCGCAGCGAGGCCTACGCCGACCACGTCAAGGAAGTGGAACAGCGCCAGCTCAAGGCCTTCCTGTCGGTCATGGACCGCGACATCCCCATGCCGGTCAAGAACGTCGTCCGCCGTTACCTGCGCACCATCCACCAGCACCAGGACGTAGTGGAACGCGGGCCGCTGGGTGCGCATCTGAGCTGAGCCGCTCGCCATCGCCGTACACCGAAAAAGCCCGGGCCAGCCTGGGCTTTTTCATGGGCGGGATTCGGCCGGCACCGCCACCGCATCGGGGCGGCCACGTGCCCGTCCGCGTGAAGACGGGCCCATGTGCGAGCACGTCCAGTGCGAGCGTGCTGACACCCTGCGTGCTCGCCAGGGCGGCATCGGCTCGGGCAGATGGACCTGGCAGCGTCATGGGCGCTGGGGTCTTGACAGTCGCAAAGTGTATTGTTGTAGTAATACACATGGACGGGATTGATTTCCACATTCAGCCCAGCGCCCCCGAGCCGATCTACCGCCAGATCGTCGAGCAGGTGCGCCGGCTGGTGGCCGGCGGCCAACTGGCGCCCGGCGACGTGCTGCCGTCCGTGCGCGACGTTGCGGCCACCCACGCCATCAACCCGATGACCGTGTCCAAGGCCTACAGCCTGCTGGAGGCCGCGGGCGTGCTGGAGCGCCTGCGCGGCAAGGGCATGGCCGTGGCCGCCCGCCCCGCTGCGGCGGCGGAAGACGCGCGCTGGGCGCTGATCGCCCCGGCACTGGAAGCGGTGGCGCGCCAGGCGCGCGAACTGGAACTTGCACCGGGCGAGATCGTGGCCCGGCTCATGCGGACCATGGAGGAGACATCCGAATGAAACCTGCCGTCGTTGAACAAGCCATCGCCAGCGCAGGCTGCGAAGCGCCCCTGGTCGTCAGCGGGCTCGCCAAAGGGTATTGGGGTCCGGATCTCTTTCTTGAACTGACCATGCGTCTCGAAGCGGGGCAAGTACTAGGTCTGCTCGGCCGCAATGGTGCAGGCAAGAGCACATTGATCCGCTGCATGTTGGGTCTGGAGGTGCCTGATGCGGGCGAATGCCGGGTGTTTGGTGAGCCGGCACAGAAGCTCTCAGATCGCGTCAAGACACGCATCGCCTATGTGCCGCAAAACACAGATGCTTTTTTGTGGCTTAGCGTGGCCGAATTCCTGCGGTTCATGTCGCGCTTCTACCGCGATTGGGACGAGGGTTATGTGCGTTCCGCTCTCGCAGAGCAGGGCCTCAAGCCCTACGAAACATTGTCGAACCTGTCACCCGGTCAGCGCCAGTGCCTGTTCATCATCCGCGCGTTGGCTGCTAACCCCGACCTACTGGTGCTCGACGAACCTGCATCCTCGCTAGACCCTGTGATGCGCCGGGCGCTGATGCGCGAAGTGGTGCAACGTGCGGGCGAGCGGGGCAGCGCGGTCCTGCTGTCGACGCACATCGTCTCGGACCTGGAACGGGTCGCATCGCACGTGGCCCTGCTGCACGACGGGGGTCTGCTGCTCAACGATGAGATCGACACAATCAAGGAGGAATGCGTGCGCATTCATCTCCCCGGATCGCCTGATGCGTCCGAACTCGCAGAGCTCTCCGGCATTCTCAGCGTGCGCAGAGGCCAAAACGGCTGGACCGTCGTGGCGAAGCGCGGGTCGCAGGCGGCTTGGCCAGAAGCGCTTCGGGCACAGTTGGCGAATGGAGAGGCGCTTGGCTTGGAGGACCTGTTCATCGAGGTGACGGCGTGAACGCTCCAATGGAGACTTCCGGTAGAAGAGCAGACTTCGCATCGAGCATGCGCATCATGCTGCTGCCGCAAAAGATCTGGCCGATCGTGGCGATGCTGGCAGTGGTCCAGCTATTCTCAGGCAGCGAGATCGTGGTGATTCCGATGTGGTGCTTATGGCTTCGGAATTTGGCGAAATCGCATCGGGACGGGAGCATTCTAGGAATCCCGCAAGTGAACAATGAGGCGACTGCTGCCTTCATGCTGGCGGGGCTCGCATGCATTGCCGTGTTCGCGATAAGTGCATGGTCGCCAGAAGGAATGGTCTGGCACGATCTGCGTGGGGATACTGAGTTTCTTGCATTCATTACGATAGTTCTGCTGACCACGCCACCCGTGTTGGCATCCATTCTGGTCGGGGTGCTGATATCCATTTTTGTCATCATCAGCGTCGGACTGACACTGGCCGAAGTGATGCATGTCGACATGTCTCTGCTATCGGGAGTGCATGTCGAACTCGAGGCGACAGGCGTGTGGGCGCTGGTTTCAGTGTGCGCTTGGGTGGCGATGGCTTGTCTTGTCTGGATGAGATGGTTGGATTGTGGCTGGAAAAGCCCAACCTCCGACTATGCTCCATTGATACTGCACCTGTTCTCTGCTTCCGAGGATTTGAAGCAGGGTACGCAACGCACGAGTTGGGCCATGCAACTGCATGGGTGGCGAAAGGATATCGCGGCGCCTGCGGGCCGATATGCCATTGCGATCCGGGCCTTGAAAGGGTTGCGTATATATCGAAGTTTGTTTTTTTTCGGCTACAAGATCGCTGTCCTCTGGTTCTGGTTCCATTACCAGCATCTGGCATTCCTCACGATCTTCGCGTTGCTCTGGTTGCCGGAATGGACCCTGATGGGAGTCATGATCGTCCGGCTGAAAATGGTCGGCGCTGGAAAAGGGGCGACATCGGAGCTGGTGGCCATGCTGCCCGCATCGATGGCACCCAACGTCTGGCGGCGACTGGCGATGAAAGAACACACCGGCGTTTTCGTCATGTTCGCAGTGCTCTTGAGCATGTTTTTCTATCATGTCTGGACCTGGATCTGACTGTCGCATTCGTAATTAAAGTCAAAGCGAATCTCTCTATTGGAAACCAAGCTGATTGGAGATTATCGCTGTGCACATGCTGATGGAAGACAGCAACATGCGCTGGGTGGTAGCTATCGCGCACGTTTGTGACTTGTGAATCCATCGTTTATTTGATTCGAGCATTTGAGGAGGTACTCAATGACTTTGCCTGTCGCTGATCGTGTGGATGTTGCGCCACCGACGGATCTCCCCCTCGTCCTCAGTGGCCTCACCCGACGCCATGGCGAACGCGAAGTTCTGTCGGATGTTTCGCTGCAGCTGGAGCCCGGCCAGGTGCTCGGCCTGTTGGGGCGCAATGGCGCAGGCAAGACCACGCTGATCCAGTGCCTGCTCGGGTTGAGTGCGCCGGATGAGGGCGAAAGCTGGCTGTGGGGCACGCCATCGCTGGCCCTGACCGACGGCGTCAAGCAGCGACTGGGCTATGTGCCGCAGACGCCCGAGGCCTTCGGCTGGATGACGATCTCGGAAATGCTCGACTTCGTCGCCCCGTTCTACCCGCTGTGGGATCACGACTACGTGCGCAAGGCCCGCGAGCGCGGTGGCATCTCGGTGGGCAAGCCGCTGTCGAAGCTCTCTCCCGGCGAACGGCAGCAGGCCGCGATTATCCGCGCGCTCGCACCGCGGCCCGCTCTGCTGGTGCTCGACGAGCCGGCCGCCGCGCTGGATCCCGTCGCCCGTCGTGCCCTGCTGCGCGACATCGCCGAGCATGCGGCCAGGTGGGGATGCACCGTGCTGTATTCGACCCACATCGTGTCCGACCTGGACCGCATCGCCTCGCATGTAGCGATCCTCCACCACGGCAAGCTGCTGCTGCACGAGGAACTCGACACGCTGAAGGAGCGGCATCTGCGCCTGCACGTGCCCGCCGGCATCGCTGCCGGCCTGGAGCCGTCGCTGCCTGGTGAGCTGAGCCGACATCCACTGGACGATGGCGGCCTGCGTCTGCTGGTGCTGTGCGCGCCTGAAGCCGGTTTGCCGGCGGTGCTGGATGTGCCGGAGGTGCGCCGGGAGACACTGACCCTGGACGACCTGTTCGTGGAGGTGGCGGGATGAACGCGCTGCCGTCCTCGCCCGGTGCGACGCGCTCGAGTGCATCGCATCGGCTGCTGCGCGGCGTCGGTGCCGTTCTCAAGGCGGCGACACCCTGGAATACGCTCGCTGCGGTCATGCTGGTCGTGGGCATCGCAGTGGCCGTCGTGTCGCCGATCGGGCCATCGCAGGTTGCAGGCATCGTGGCCTTCCTGCCCGTGGCGCTGATCCTGCCCGGGTGGATGGCGCTATGGCACGCAGCCCATCAGGAGCACGTGCCGGCGGTGGATCGCCCTCTGTGGGCTGCCCTCATGGCGCTGACCGTCTGCAGCCACGCGTTCGCCGCCGCGCTGGCGTTCCTGGGTGAAGGCGATGTGTGGATGGCGCTGTCGGTCCATATCTTGTGCGTCGCGCTGCTCTTCGGGCTGATGGGCATCGACTACATGCTGCTCTGGGCCGTGGGCGTGTCCCTCGCATACGGCATCGTCCCGTTGAGCGATGAGATGGCGATGTCGGCGGGCCTGATCGTGGTGCTGTCCGGCTTTTGGCCGTTGCTGAACGCGCTGAGCGCGCTGGGGAGTGGAGACGCATGGCGTTGGCGGATGATGGTGTCCGTACTTCTTCTCCTGCATGCCGGGTTCATACTGGCGCCCGGCTGGGTCGAGGGCCTTGTGGCCGTTCTGCAGATCGCCGAGCTGTGGAGCGGCCCGGGAATGTACCTGCTGTCGCTCTGGGCGGTCGGGTCGCTGCTGCTGTGGCACTCGCTGACGAAAGCCACAGAGATGGAGCCGGTCATCCACCATCTCGGATGGGTGGAGCGGCTTCATGGGTTTCGTGCCGCTACGCGGCGTGGGCCGTGGGCCGGCACCGTGAGGCCGGTTCAGCCTTCCGCTGCGGACTACGGCGCAGTGGGCCGGATCGATACCGCGCCGGACGCGATGGCGCCGTCCGTCCGGCCTGAGCGGTGGCGCATCGTGCTGCTGCGCAAATGCCTGGGGCCGCCGATCGCCGCGGGTCCGATCAACCTCAGCCTCATCGGCAATACGCTATGGCTGGTCGTGTTCGTCGTCGTGGTGTTCTATCGCAACCCCCTGTGGATGTGGTGGCTGGGGGCATCCGTGCCGGCATGGGCGTCTTGGCTGTACCGGCTGCAGCATGCGCTGCGGGCGCTGATCCTGGGGGAGCCCGGGAGCGCGCTTGCCGAAATCCAGCTGCTGCCCAGCTGGAGATCGACAGGCAGTCTGCGTCGTCTGCTGCCGCTTGTCGTCGCGACGGCGCTTGTCCACCAGACCATGAGCGTGCTGGCCCTGTCGCAGGCCATTGCCTGGATGATCCGGGTCTACTGGGATCTGGTGTTGTACGTCGAATTCGCGGTGGCCGTGCTGTCGTACGGCGCGATGCAGGCGTGTCTGGCGCTGACGCTGTTGACAGTCGACCCTTCACGCATGCGGGCACTGCACAGCTTCGGCCTGATCGCGGCCGCGTATGGCCTGGGCGCGGGTGGGGTGTCGCATCTCATGTTGTCCCAGGCCGGTGCACCGTGGTGGTGGCTGACGGGGCTCTGGCCGCTGCTGCCGATGTCGGGTGTCGTCATGCTCCTCATCCGCACACATCGCGCCGCCACGCGATGATCGGCACCGGGCTGCGTGCTCGCGTTGCCGACACGCCCTCCGACGTCCGGAAAAACGAAAGCCCGGCAAGGCCGGGCTTTCGTTGGTTCGACGGTGGCCGTCGGGATCACAGGTGCTTGATGATCTCGTCCGCGAACTCGCTGCACTTCACCTCGGTGGCGCCGTCCATCAGACGGGCGAAATCGTAGGTGACGCGCTTGCTGCCGATGGCGCCGTCCATCGCGCTGATGATCGCATCGGCGGCTTCGGTCCAGCCCATGTAGCGCAGCATCATCTCGCCGGAGAGGATGACCGAGCCCGGGTTGACCTTGTCCAGGTCGGCGTACTTCGGCGCGGTGCCGTGGGTCGCCTCGAACACGGCATGGCCGGTGACGTAGTTGATGTTCGCGCCCGGGGCGATGCCGATGCCGCCGACCTGCGCGGCCAGGGCGTCGCTGAGGTAGTCGCCGTTGAGGTTCAGCGTGGCGGACACGTCGTACTCGCGCGGACGCAGCAGGATCTGCTGCAGGAAGGCGTCGGCGATGGCGTCCTTGATCACGATGCCGGCGCCGGGCTTGCCTTCCGGAATGACGTGCCAGGGGCCGCCGTCGAGTTCGACCGCGCCGAAGAAATCACGCGCGACCTTGTAGCCGAAGTCGCGGAACGCGCCTTCGGTGAACTTCATGATGTTGCCCTTGTGCACCAGCGTGACCGACTTGCGGTTGTTCTCGATCGCGTAGGCGATCGCGCTGTGGACCAGACGCTCGGTGCCGAGGTAGGACACCGGCTTGATGCCCACGCCGACCTGCACCGGCAGGCTGCGCGCCGGGGCGCCGATGCCTTCCAGCGCCTTGTTCCAGTCGTCGCTCTTGGCCTGGGTGCCGAAGCGGATCTTGTCGAAGCCCTTCGGGAATTCCTTCGCCAGGAAGTCGAGCATCTTCTGCGCGTCGTCGCTGCCCGGCTCGAACTCGATGCCGGCGTAGATGTCCTCGGTGTTCTCGCGGAAGATCACCATGTCCACGTCGCCGGGCTTCTTCACCGGCGAGGGCACCCCCTCGAACCAGCGCACCGGGCGCAGGCAGACGTAGAGGTCGAGCATCTGGCGCAGCGCGACGTTGAGCGAGCGGATGCCGCCGCCCACCGGGGTGGTCAGCGGGCCCTTGATGCTGACCAGGTAGTCGCGGCAGGCGTCGACGGTGCTGTCGGGCAGCCAGTTGCCGGTGGCGTTGAACGCCTTCTCGCCGGCCAGCACTTCCATCCACTCGATCTTGCGCTTGCCGCCGTAGGCCTTGGCCACCGCGGCGTCGAGCACGCGCACGCTGGCGCGCCAGATGTCGGGACCGGTGCCGTCGCCTTCGATGAACGGGATGATCGGGCGGTCCGGCACCACCAGGCCGGTCGGTGTCTTGGTGATCCTGGCGCCGTCTGCGGGCACCGCCGGTGTGAAGTCGGCCATGTCGTCTCCGTGTGGTCGCGCGGCCGGGCCGCGGATGCAGGGTGTTCCGCGGCGGGCCGCGGCTGGAAGGCCGCGGAAGGCGCGGCCGAGCCCGCTATTGTCGCGGCTCCGGGCGGTGGGGGGAAGGGTGGCCTGCGGCCGTGTCCGTGGGGCGGTGGCGTTATACGATCGAGACCGGCGCGAGGCGGCCGTGGACATCGCGCCCGTGGCGTCCGGGCATCGGGGCGGCATCCGATCGGGTGCGAAGGCGTGTCGCGGCCGGTCCGGCCGTCCGCCGCGGCCGCACCGAGGGCTATGCTGGCGCTGCGGCCTCGGGCCGTTCGAACGGACACATCGACAGAAAGGAGAGCGGGATGATCGATTTCGTCAACGTCGGGCCGGACGGCACCTTCGAATCCAGCGGGGCGCATGTCACCCGGCCAGCGGATGTGGACGGGCTGTTCGCGGCCATCGAGGCGAACGGACACAAGGCGCTGGTGCTCCATTTCCATGGGGGCCTGGTCAACGAGGCGAGCGGCGTGGCCATCGCCCGCAAACTGGCGCCGGTCTATGCGGGGGCCGATGCGGTGCCCCTGACGTTCGTGTGGGAGACCGGGCTGGTGGAGACCTTCCGCGACAATCTGCTGCGGATCCACGAGACCGACCTGTTCCAGAAGTTGCTGAAGTGGGTGCTGCGCCGTGTGCTGCAGCGGTTCGGAGGCTTCGAGGGCAAGGGCGTCGGGGTGGCCGTGCCGATGGCGGCGATCGAGGCCGAGCTCCTGCGCGACACCCCGTTCTCCGAATACGACGATCTGGAGACTGGCAAGGGTGCGGCGGGGCGTGGTGCGGGGTCGGTGGAAGAGGCGGACCTGGTGTTCCTGCGCGAGGAGCTGGAGGCCGAATTCCGAGAGGATGTCGACGGCGACGCCGAGGTGGTCGCCGAGGTGCAGGCCCATGCCGGGCGCGAGGTCGATGCCCAGGCCAAGGGTCTGATCGAGTCGGCGAAGGTGGTGAAGCTGCTGGCCGCGGTGGCCTATCGCAGCATCCGCCGGCATCTGCGCGGTCGCGATCACGGGTTCTACCCGACGGTGGTCGAGGAGCTGCTGCGTGAGCTGTATCTGGCCGATCTGGGGGCGTGGGTCTGGGGCCGGATGAAGGACAAGGCCGCGGCGATGTGGCTGCCCAACACCGGCCGGACCGGTACTGAATCCCGGGCCGGCACGTATGTGCTGGAGAAGATCGCCGCGATCCAGGCGGCCCGGCCCGACTTCAGGCTGCATCTGATCGGCCACAGCGCCGGCAGCATCGCCATCTGCGAACTGCTGCGCGCGGCCTCGGCGCGCGGGGTCGGGGTGCGGGTGGACACCATCGCCTTCATGGCGCCGGCCGGGCGCTGCGAGCTGGGTGTGGCCGAACTGGCGCGACACCCCGCGCGTTTCGCGCGCTTCCGCATGTTCACCATGGAAGATCGCTACGAACGCGAAGACGCGCTGGTGCCGAAGGTCTACACCCGTTCGCTGCTGTATTTCATCTCCGGCGTGCTGGAGCCGGACGAGGTGGATGCGCCGATCATGGGCATGACGCGTCACCACAGCGGACAAGGCCCGTTCGCGCACGGGCCGGCCGCCGAGTGGGCGGCGTTCGTGCGCGCCGAGGGATATACGGCGCTGTCCGACAGCGCCGTCCTCGCGCCGGACGCGGTCGAAGGAATGCGCACGGGTTCGCTCTCGCACGGCGGGTTCGACGACGATCCGCCGACCCTGGCGAGCCTGGTGGCGCTGTTGCGGGGCTGAAAGGGTGACCAGCAACGCCGGACACTTCGCGCTGGTGGTCGGGGTCGACCATTACCCCGACTTTCGCCCGCTGAAGGGCGCCTGCAACGACGCCCGGGCATTCGCGCAATGGCTGGGCCATCCCGACGGCGGCGCGCTGCCTGCGGCGAACATCGCGTGCGTGCTGTCCAGCGATCCGCCGCCGAAGCCCATCCACGAAGAGATCGACGACGCGCTGCAGGCCCTGAAGAAGAAGGTCCGGGAGGCGACGGTCGGGGTCGAGGCGCGGCGTTTCTATTTCTACTTCAGCGGCCATGGTCTGGGCATCGACAATCGCAGCACGGCGCTGTGCCTGCCGCGCTGGTCGCACGAGCGACGCATGGCGGCGCTGGATTTCGAGAGCTACGTCAGGCTGATCATGGGCTGGGGGCTGTTCTCCGAGACCGTGTTCCTGCTCGATTGCTGCCGCGTCCGGTTGATCAGCGGCGGCGGCCTCGCCTCCTCGCTCGCCAGCGCGGCGCCGGGGGACGAGACCTCCAAGAGCCGCAGCTTCATCGCCTACGCGGCCGAATTCACCCAGGCCGCGTGGGAGGGCGCCATCGCCGACGACGCGGGCGGGGAGGAGGTCCGCGGCCACTTCACGACCGCGCTGATCGCCGCACTGAGCGGGGCGGCGGCCGAGCCTTCCGGCGGCGTGACCGCGGCGCGGCTCAAGGACTACATCGAGACCCAGACGCCGTTGATCGCACGCGCGAAGAATCAATACCAGAATGCGGAGGTGGACAACGGCCTGAGCGCCCTGTCCAACCCGGTCTTCGGCCGGGCACGGCCTCCCGGCACCTGCGAGGTGGTGATCCATTTCGCGCCGACCACCCACGGCGAGGTCGTCGTCGAGGATGGCCAGCTGAACGAACTGCGCCGCGGCGACGCGAGCAGCGGGCCGTGGCGCATCGCGGTGCGCGGCCCCACGCGGCTCGCGGTGCGTCGCCCGCCCGACGGGCCCGAGATCAGCGTGCGCGTCGGCGCGGAGTCGACGGAGGATCTGCATGTCGAATTCTGACCGCCCGTTGCATACGCTCACGGTCCGCGTCCCCGAACCGGGGCTGGAGGTGCTGGTGCTCGATGCGGAGGACCGCATCGTCGCCCGCGGCGGGGATCGGGGCGAGGTGACCGCCTCGCTGCCGCATGGCCTGTACGTGGTGCGGACCCGCCGCGGAGGTGCCTTCGTCGAGACGCCGGTACGACTGGATGCGTCGCGCAGCGTGGTCGCCGAGGCACCGCCGCGTTCGTCGGCTGCGACGGTGCCCGGTGCCCGCACCACCCACGAGTACTACACCTATCCTGCCTGGCATCTCAGCCAGCATCCGACCGCTGCCGCGGCGGACTGGAGCGGGCCGGCGGATGCGAGCCTGCTGCTGTTCGTACGGGCGCCCGAACGCGAGGCCTTCACCGGCGCGGACCAGCTGGCCGGCCTGCGCCTGTGCACACCGGAAGGCGCGACCGTCGCCGCGTTCGCCGACGACGAGGTGCAGCGCCATGCCGACGGCTGGTCGGCCTACAGCGCCATGCTCTCGCCCGGGCTGCTGGTCCTCGAGGATGAGGGCGTGCAATCCGGACATGCCCTGCCCCGGCAGTTGCCGGTACCGCTGTGGCCGGGCCGGCAGACCCAGCTGTTCGTGATGCACCACGGGCGTCCGCTGTGGGAAGGCATGCACATGGCCGCGGTGTCGATGCACGCGCTGGCCACGCGCGACCGGCGCAGCCCCTACGACTCCGGTGCGAAGGACGTGCGCGCGGCGCTGGAGATCGACGCCGGCCTGCTCGCCCTGCAGAACGGCGCGACCGAGGCCGCGCCACGCCTCGTGGAGGCCTTCCTGCAGTCGAAGTTCGAAAACCCGGTGCTGGGCCTGCTCGGCGGCTATCTGCTGCTGCTGCGTGCGCAGAGCGCACGGGCACGCGGCGCGCCGGCGTCTTCCGCGGAGCGGGAGCAGATCGGCATGGTGCTGGACAACCTGTCGCAGCTGATACCGGATTCGGCCGATGTGATCGCCCTCCGGTTGATGGCCGAGCCCTGGCTCGGCCCGCAGGCGCCGCGGCCGGTAACCGGGATCCCGCTGTTCCGCCACGGTGCGGAGGTGTTGCTGCGCGCGGCGGCCGGCGATGCCACCTGGCTGCCGGAGGGCGGATGGCTGGATGCGGTGTCCGAGCGCTTGTACGCCGACACGGTATGGACCAGCTGGGCGCCGCCGAAGCTGCGCGTGAGCCTGGAAAATCCGGCCGCGGCTTCGCTCTCTGCGGCCCCGGACTGGGTGGAGGTGGCGGTGATCGACGCCATCGCCGCTGCCGAGCGCCGGGAGTCGCCGCTTGCCTCCGACGAGCTGGTGCGCAGCATCGGCGTATCGCCCCGCGCCGTTCGCGAGGCGATGGGCCGACTGGTCGCGCGTGCGACCGAACCGGCGGAGATCTCCCAGACCATGATCCGCACCTCCCGCGTGCTCGGCAGCCCGACCACGCGCGATCTGGTGCGCACCATGGGCGTCCATGTGGGCGACGACGGCCTGCTGGAGCGGCTTCGCGCGCAGGCCGAAGCGGCGGCGGTCTCCGCCACGGGGCCCAACATCCACCATGTGTACGCGACGCTGAAAAAAACCCTGGCCGGCTATGCCGATCAGCAGACCGGGCGGATCTCGGCCGATACCGTGCTCGATGACCTGCTCCGCCCCGAGGATGCCGAAGCCCGCCGCCGCCTGCGGCGACGTCTGGCGCGCGGCTACGGTGGAGTGGACCTGACGCTGAGCGCCGAGGATCTGGATGGCGTCGATACCCTGCGCGACATGGCCCGGCTGATCAAGGACCGCGGGGTGGAGTGAGTACCCCGCCCGGGTGAGGGCCACGCGCAGACTGACTTCCGGCACGCGTCGGCGGCGGAGGGGCGGGCAAGCATCGGGCTCCACCTTCCCGGAGTTCGCCGCGATGCCACTGGACCGTCGTTCCGTTCTGAAACTGGGTGCCGCGGGGCTCGCGGCGGCGACGATGGGCGCGGTGGCGCGGCCGCGCGATGCGGACGGCGCAGCTGCGACGCGCGCGGGCAAGCCGCTCGACCTGCTGATCCTCGGCGGCACCGGGCTGACCGGCCCGCATCAGGTGCGCCATGCGCTGGCGCGCGGGCATCGCGTCACGATCTTCAACCGCGGGCGCAAACAGCCGGAATGGCCGGGCGAGGTGGTGCAGCTGCTGGGCGATCGCGACGCGAACGACTACGCCTCGCTGCGTGCCGAGGTGGCGAAGGGCCGGCGCTGGGACCTGTGCATCGACAACCCCAGCAGCGTGCCGATCTGGATCCGCGAGGCCGCGGACGCGCTCAAGGGTGCGGTGGGCGGCTACATGATGATCTCCAGCCTCTCCGCCTATGCCGACAACGCCGCCACGGGACAGGACGAGGATGCGCCGGTGGCGACGTTCGCCGGGGATCCGCTGAAGGAAACGATGGCGAGTCTGCGCGCCGACATGGGCAAGTACTCCGGGCTGAAGGCCGCGACCGAGGCGGAAACGCGCCGGCAGTTCGGCACGCGGGCCATCATCGTGCGCCCAGGCCTGATCGTCGGCCCCGGCGACGAGACCGACCGCTTCAGCTACTGGCCGCTGCGTCTGCGCCGTGGCGGCGAGGTGCTCTGCCCGGGCGACGGCAGCGACCGCGTGCAGTTCATCGACGCGCGCGATCTGGGCGAATGGATGATCCGTCTGGCCGAGGCGCGCGCCTGGGGCACCTACAACGCCATCGGCCCCGACTACCCGCTGGACATGGCCGCGCTGCTGTACGGCATCCGCGCCTCGACCACGCAGGGCGCTGCGCTCGTCTTCGTGCCCACCGAGTTCCTGCTGGCGCAGAACGTCTCGCCCTGGGGCGACATGCCGGTGTGGATCCCGGGCCGCGGCGATTCCGTCGGTTTCCACACCCGCAGCAATGCGCGCGCGATCGCCGCGGGGCTGACCTTCCGCAGCATCGCCGACACCACCACGGCCACCCTGGCGTGGTGGGACGCACTGCCGGAACAGCGACGCGCCGCCGGCCCGCGCTCCGGCCTCACCCCCGAGCGCGAGGCCGAGGTGCTGGCTGCGTGGAAGGCCGCCCAGGCAGGCTGAACCTCACCCCCGGCGATGGCGGGACGCGCACCGGATGCTGCGCGCAGCCCGCGGGCCCCGCGTTCAGGGCGCGCAGGTGGTCGCCAGCCAGGCCTCGCGCACGCGCTCGTAGTCGGCCTGGCGCGCGCGGGTGCTGCCGCTGCCGTAGCGCACGCGGAATTCGGCTTCGTCCACGCGCCGTTTCCATTCCTGGCACAGCTGCGCGTCCGGCACCGGTGCGCAGGCGTCGGTGCGCATTTCGCAGGCGCTGCCCGCGGCCAGGTCCTGCGAGCCGTCGATGCCGACCACGTTCAGCGGCACGCAGACCTTGGGCGGGGTCTCGGCATCGCTCAGATACCGTTCGCCCTGCCAGTCGCGGCATTCCCACAGCGGCGGCGGCGGGTTGCGCACGCGTGCGGGGTCGGGCGGCGGCCCCTGTTCGGCCACCGGGCCGCGGACCAACACGAAATCCGAGCCGGCAGGCCGCGGCGTGAGCCGCTCCACAGGCAGCGCGGGCCCGGGCGCGGGCGCCGGAGCGGTGGGGACGGCGCCGATCTTGCGGATCTCCTGCCGACTGCCCGCCGGGCAGGGCGTGTCGTTCTGCAGCGTCACCTGGCCCTTGGCATCGGTGCAGCGGTAGATGACCGGATCCTGGGCGGGCAGCGGCGCGACCTGCAGCACGCAGAGCGCGAGCAGCGTCGGCATGGCGATGCGCCGTGGCGGCAGCAGGCGGCGGGGAGTGTCGCGGGTGCGGCGGCCCGTCGTGGCATCGGAGCGGGGCGGGGTGGTCGGCATGGGCATGGGGTCGGAACGGCGGTGAAAACGGTGGGTTGCAAGAACGGTCTGCCGATCTGCGGCCTGGGGAATGGCCGGGTCAGCAATCCGCGGCGAGGCGCTCGATCACCGCGCGGCGCTCGCGATCCAGGCGTTCGCGGTCGCTGGGCTGGGCATTGAACCGGCGCGTGCCGATGGCGTCGCGACGCTCGCGCAGGCGCGCGCAGACCTCGGCCTGCGGCAGCGGGTGGCAGGCGTCACGCACCCAGGTCTCCGCGCCGTAGCCGGCCGGTGTCGGCACGATCACATCGCGCACCGAACCGCTGCGGTAGCTCCCGCGCCAGCCGCCGGGGCCGTAACCGATGTCCAGCCCGCCCGGTTCGATCACCGTGGCGCGCTGCAGCACCGGATAGCCCAGCGTCCAGGCCGGCAGGCGGCGCGGATTGCCCTCCGGCGTGTCGCTGGTGTAACGCGCGCCGTCGGGGGTGACGCATTCGTACAGGGGGCGCGGCGTGCGCAGCACGATGACCGGCGGCGGTGGCGCGACCGGGTTGCCGGCCGGTGCGGTCGGCGCCGGCCGGGCCTGCACCGGGGCATCCTTCGGCCGCTGCATGCTCCGGGCCTCCTGGCGGCTGCCGGCCGGGCAGGGCGAGTCGCGCAGGCTCAGGCGGCCGCGGGCGTCGGTGCAGCGGTAGATGGTGACGGTGGCTGTCGTGGCGTCGGCTGCTGCCGGCGGGGTGGCTGCGGGCGCGGCAGGAGGGGCCGCGAGCAGGGCCGCGGCGGGCAGTGCGCAGGCCAGGAGGGCACTGGCGAGCATCGGAGCGATGGGCGGACGCATCGCACCATGATGCCGCCGTCGATGCGGGTGGGTCCGCGTGCAGGCCGGTCTGCGCGGGGGCGATTTCATGCGGATTCATCCGCCGGCGCGGCGTCGGGCCGACCGAAGCCGTGGCCGGCGACGCCGGAAGCAGCGGTCAACGCCCGAGCGCCCGGCCCGCCGCGGTTGCGGGTCGTCCGGGCCGGGCGACCCGCAACGACGTGCCCTCAGAAGGGCGCGTCGTCGGCATCGGCCTTCTTGATCACCCGCTTCACCCCGGCCTTGACCGGCTGTTTGGCGGTGACAAGCGGCTTCGCGGGCTCCGGTGCGGTGTAGGCTGCCTTCTTCGTGGCCTTCTTCGCGGTTTTCTTGGCCCCCTTCTTGGCGGGCGCCTTTTTCGCGGCGGGGGTCTTGGCGGTGGCGGCCTTTTTCGTCGCCTTCCTGGCGGCCTTGGGCTCGGCGGTCTTCCTGGCCGCGGCCTTCTTCGCGCCGAAGCCCTTGCGCGCGGGCTTGCCGGTCTCTTCCAGCAGCTGGGTCACCTCTTCCAGCGTCAGCGACGCCGGTTCGCGGTCCTTCGGGATCTTGCCGTTCAGGCGGCCGTCGCTGATGTAGGGGCCGAAGCGCCCGTTGAGCACCTGGATGTCGCTGCCGGCGAATTCCTTGATGATCCGGTTGCGCGCGATCTCTTCCTTCTCCTCGATCAGGAACACCGCGCGCGCCAGGTCGATGGTGTAGGGGTCGTCTTCCTTCTTCAGCGAGGCGTAGGTGCTGCCGCGCTTGGCGAACGGGCCGAAGCGGCCGATGCCCACGCTGACTTCCTCGCCGTTGTCCTGGCCCAGCTTGCGCGGCAGCTTGAACAGCTCCAGCGCATCCTCGAGCGAGATGGTGTGCATCGACATGCCCGGGCGCAGCGACGCGAAGGTCGGCTTGTCCTCGTCCTCGGCGGTGCCGATCTGCGCATACGGGCCGTAGCGGCCCAGACGCACGCTGACCGGCTTGCCGGACTTCGGGTCGGTGCCGAGTTCGCGCGCGCCGGTGGCTTCGCTGCGGTCGACCGATTCGGTCTTCTCCTCCACCAGCTCCTTGAACGGCGCCCAGAACTTTTCCATCAGCGGCACCCAGGCTTCCTCGCCGCGGCTGACCGCGTCCAGGTCGTCTTCCATCTTCGCGGTGAAGTCGTAGTCGACGTAGCGGGTGAAGTGGCTGCTGAGGAACTTGCTGACCGCGCGGCCCACGTCGCTGGGGCGGAAGCTGCGGCCTTCCATCTCCACGTACTTGCGGAACAGCAGGGTCTGGATGATCGAGGCGTAGGTGGACGGGCGGCCGATGCCGTATTCCTCCAGCGCCTTCACCAGCGCCGCTTCGGTGAAGCGCGGCGGCGGCTGGGTGAAATGCTGGTCGGCGTGCACGCGGTCCAGCGGGATGCGGTCGCCGGGCTTCATCGCCGGCAGCTTGCGGCCCTCGTCCTCGTCCTCGGCGTTCTTCTGGTCCTTGCCTTCCTCGTACACGGCGAGGAAGCCGGGATCGACCACCGTGGTGCCGCTGGCGCGGAAGCTGTGGTCGCTGCCGGCGGCCAGGTCCACCGACACGGTGTTCAGCGTGGCCGGGACCATCTGGCAGGCGACGGCGCGCTTCCAGATCAGGTCGTAGAGCTTGCGCTCGTCGTCGCTGAGGAAGCGCGCGATCTTCGCCGGGGTGCGCAGCGCGGAGGTCGGGCGCACCGCCTCGTGGGCTTCCTGCGCGTTCTTGGACTTGGTCTGGTAGAAGTTCGGCTTGTCCGGCAGCGCCCTGGTGCCGTAGTCGCGGGCGATCACGTCGCGCAGCTCGTTCAGCGCCTCGGCCGAGAGGCTGACCGAGTCGGTACGCATGTAGCTGATCAGGCCGACCGTGCCTTCCTCGCCCAGGGCCACACCTTCGTACAGCTTCTGCGCCACCTGCATGGTGCGCTTGGTGGTGAAGCCGAGCTTGCGCGAGGCCTCCTGCTGCAGGGTGGACGTGGTGAACGGCGGCGCCGGACGGCGCTTGCGCTCCTTGCTGGCCACGTCGGTGACCTGCAGCGCGCCCTTGGCCGCGGCCACGATGCGCTGGCGTGCGGCCTCTGCGGTGTCGCCGTCGGTGACCGTGAACTGCTCGAACTTCTTGCCGTCCAGCTTCGTCAGCTTGGCGCTGAAGGCCTGCGCCGGGTGCGCGCAGTCGGCCTCGATGCTCCAGTACTCGCGGGCGATGAAGGCTTCGATCTCCTCCTCGCGCTCCACGATCATGCGCAGCGCCGGCGACTGCACGCGGCCGGCGGACAGGCCGCGCTGCACCTTGCGCCAGAGCACCGGCGAGAGATTGAAGCCGACCAGATAGTCCAGCGCGCGGCGCGCCTGCTGGGCATCGACCAGCGGCTCGGCGATGCTGCGCGGCTTGGTCATGGCCTCCTTGATCGCGCGCGGGGTGATTTCGGTGAACACCACCCGGTGCAGCGATTTGTCCTTCAACAGGCCGCGTTCTTTCAGGATCTCCGCGATATGCCAGCTGATCGCCTCGCCCTCGCGGTCCGGGTCGGTCGCGAGGAACAGGGCGTCGGCGGACTTGGCGGCCTTGGCGATGGCCTCGACATGCTTTTCGTTCTTGTCGATCAGCTCGTAGCGCATGGCGAAGCCGTGCTCGGGGTCGACCGCCCCTTCCTTGGGCACCAGATCGCGGACGTGGCCGTAGGAGGCGAGGACCTGGAAGTCCTTGCCGAGGTATTTGTTGATCGTCTTGGCCTTGGCCGGCGATTCGACGATGAGGAGATTCTTGGCCATCTGCAGGAAGTGTCCGTGGTAGGCCGGCAACGCGCCGGGCCAGAAGGCGACGCCCGGGAAGACCCGGGCGTGCGCAGGAAAGGGTGCGCCCGACGGGGTGGCCGTCGCCACGCCGGAGGCTGCCCGCCGGCGTCTGCGCGGGTCCCGTGCCGGCCGCGCTGGGGCATGCGGCCTGACGGTCCCTTTTTTAGTGGTGTCACGCCGGGGGCGCCGCTGTCAAGCGGCGTCTGCCGGCCAGGCCTCCGGCGGATGTCTGCCGGAGGCGGTTGCTCATCGTCCGGCCAGCGACCGGGAACGGGCGCTCCGGTTCCGGGCGGGTGCCGGGGCGGAGCCCGTCCCGGCGGGCCCGCGTCCCGCCGGGACCGGTGGCGGCGTCCTCAGAGGTTGCCCAGGCCGCCCGCGATGCCGGCGAAGACCCCCAGCGCCAGCAGGCCGAGCACGCACAGGCCGACCAGGCACAGGATGATGATCGTGGCGATGTCCAGACCGTCCTTCTGCCAGTCGGGGCGGTCGGTGTAGGCCCATTTGTCCACGACCAGCGTGTCGCACACCATGTCGTGCAGGGCCTGCTTGCGCTCGGTGAAGCCGGCCATCAGGTAGCCGATGAGCAGGATCAGGGCGCTGAGGATCATCGCGAACACGCGGCCGAAGGCGCGCCAGAAGCCGATCCGCGTCCCGTCGCCGCGCGTGACCTTGATGCCCACCGCCAGCTTGCCCAGGGTGGCCTGCATCTTCGAGGAGTGCATCCAGGCGAAATACAGCACGGGCATCAGCATCATCAGCAGGTAGCCGACCCCCACCACCGCGAGGCCGGCGGCCGACGAGAACAGCTCCTCGCCACCGCCGCCCAGGCTGCCGATGCCCATGAACATCAGCACCGGGATCAGCATCATGTACGAGAGCAGGGTGGTGACGATGTAGTCGATGCAGTACGCGGCGAAACGGCGCCAGAAGCCGGCATGGACCACACGCCCGCCGCGGACCACATCCGAGCCGGTCTCCTGGACGCGCGCCTGCGGCGGGGCGTAGGGAGAGCCCATGGGTTCCAGCGCCAGGGCGCCGGCCCCGACCGCGGCGGTGTCGCCCATGTCCATCGCCGGGGACGCGGCGAAGACCGGCTCCACGCGCCCACGCTGCGACCCGCCGGCGACCGCATCCGCCAGGGCCGCGGTGTCCATCGCCGCGACGTGCATGACCTCGCGCCATGGCTGCCATGCCGCCATGCCCTCGCGCCAGACCAGGGTCTCGGGCGTGAGCGTGCCGTCCAGATGCAGCTGCGCCAGGCGTTGATCGTCCAGCGGGCCTTCCTGGCGGCCGGGGGCGGGGCTGTAGAACCATTCGCTCATGCGGGAATCTCGTGGGAGTCGGTGAAGGGAAGGGACGGAACCGGGCTCAACGCAGGCCGGAGGTCAGTGCGGCGGCCACGGCGATCAGCATGCCCAGCATGCCGATCATGAACAGCCCGGCCAGGCACAGGATGATGATGGTGACCGTGCCCAGGCGCTCGTCCTGCCATTCCGGGTGCTCGGTGTAGGCCCACTTGTCGACCACCAGCGTGTCGCAGACGAGGTCGTGCAGCGCCTGCCTGCGCTCGGTGAACGCGGCCATGATGTAGCCGATCATCAGGGTCAGGCCGCTGAGAAGCTGCGCGAAGGTGCGCCAGAACCCGCGCCAGAAGGCCAGCGCCTCCCCGTTGCCGCGCACCACCTTGATGCCGACCGCCATCTTGCCGAGGCTCGCCTGGTGCGAGGAGGAATACATCCAGCCGAAATACCAGGCACTGAGCACCCACGACACCACCTGGCCCAGCATGTCGAAGGCGCGGGAATCGAGCATGCTGTCGATCCCCTCGGCCGGCGCGAGCGCCACGATCAGGCCGACCGGCACGGCGACGACCAGGCTGGCCAGGCCGATGACGACACTGTCGATGAACCAGGCCGCGAAGCGTTTCCAGAACCCGGCGTAGACCACCGGATGGCCATGGATCGGCCCGCTGGCCTGCTCGCTCACGCGGGCCTTCGGTGGCGCATAGGGCGAAGCGGACGGCTCGGCGATGGCGTAGGGCCGCTGCGCGCCGTCGTCCGGCGCGGCGGCGAAGGCCGGGTCGGGAGTCGGGCCGCCCAGTACGTCGCCCAATACGCCGCCCAGCCCGGCGTCCGCCGCGCCGCCAGGCAGCACCTCCGGCATCGCCTCGCGCCACGGCTTCCAGGCGGACATGCCCTCGCGCCAGACCAGGCTGTCGGGCCTGAGCTGCCCGTCGGCGTGCAGCAGGGCGAGATCGTCGGCATCGACCGGCCCTTCCTGCCGGCCGGGGTGGATGCTGTAGAACCATTCGGTCATCGGCATGCGCTCCGTCAGGGCGCGTCCGCCGGCGTGAGCGTGTTGCAGCCGAGCCGGCGATAGACCGCGGGCAGGGTGCCGCCGTCGCAGCTCCAGGCGCCGGACTCGTCCAGCCGGAAATCCAGGGTGGTGCCGTCGATCGCATGGCCCGGCTTGGCGAAGACCACGCCGAAGGCGCAGTGCCCGTCGGCCAGCGGCTCCCGCCATTCCCAGCGGCCCGACAGCGCGTCGTCGCCGGTCCCGCTCTCCACGGGCTCGGAGGCCATGCCGGCGAAGGCGTCGGCATCCGGGCAGGCGCCGTACTCGGCGAGATGCTGGTCGATGGCGAACTGCACCTGGTAGGACTCCAGCACCACCGCATTGACCCGGGTGCGCATCACGTATTCCTGGTACTGCGGGATCGCGATCGCCGCGAGCACGCCGAGCAGCGCGATGCCGAGCACGCCGACCACGGCCAGCACGATCGCGGCGATCGCGCAGCCCGACAGACCCTTCTTCGGCGGGGGCATCGCGCCCGGCGCCGGGGGGTGCATCGGGCCGGGAGGCAGGCCCTGGGACGAGGCAGGAGGCAGGGGCGGCGGTGCGGACATGGCGGGCTCCGGAGGGCGGATGCGGCCGGCGAGGACTCGCCGCCGCCCGCGACCGCCGGGGGCGGGCACGCTGCATGCAGGAAAGACATCCCCGGAGTGCGCGCGGCGCACATGCACCGCAGGGCCGCCAGAGGTCTCTGTACGGCGGCCACAGCCCGCAGAGTACCCAAAAGCGGCTGCGGTGTCGTGCCCGGCGGGCGGGCCTGTGCGGCAGCCGGCGCGGCCGTCCGTGCAGCCGTCAGTGCAGCCGCTCGCCCTCGTCCTCGAACAACTGGGTCTCCATCCAGGCATAGGCCGCCTCGGAGCCCGGGTGGTTGAACAGCACCATCAGCACCACCCACTTCAGGTCGTCGGTTTCCACCGTGTCCTGGTCCAGCGCCATCGCCCGGTCCAGCACCAGTTCGCGCTGGTCGGCATCGAGGATGCCCTGCTGCTCCAGGAACATCAGGAAGCCGCGGGCCTCCACGTCGATCTTGTCGAGCTCCGGCCCGGCATAGATGCGCACCGGCGCATTGGCGCGCGGCGCGGCCGGGCCCGGGCGACGCGCATCCAGGCCTTCCAGCCAGTCGAAGGCCTTGCGGATCTCGGCGGTGCTGAAGCCGGCCTCCAGCAGGTTCTGGTGCAGGGCGTCCGCGTCCTCGCCGGTCTCGCGGCCGAAGAAATCGCGCCCGAAATGACGCGCGACCGCGCCGCCCTCGGCATCGTCCAGGGGCGTGTCGGCGACGAAGTGTTCGAACAGGTAGAGCAGGACGTCGAGGATGCTTTCTTTCATGTCCCCTGACTTGCGCCTTCGGGCGCGCTGGGAGGAGGTGGTGTGCGCCGGGTGTAGCGCCCGTGCGCGACGACGACATGACCCTGCAACTCCATGGCAAGGAGCATGGACGACAGGGCTGCGGCCGTCAATCCGGTGCGGAGGACGAGTCCGTCCATATCAGTAGCGTCATGGCCCAAGGCCGACCACAACCTCTGGTGGTCGGGAGAGTCGGCCGGCCCGCCATCGGGTGGTGCCGCCAGCGGCCGGTCCAGTGTGCGGACCCCCGCGGAACTGGGGGCGGTGAAGCCCGGTCGCAAGTCCGCGGTGGGCAGGTTGCGACCGCCGTCGCACAGACGGGCGCGCAGCTCCGTGGCCAGGGCTTGGGCGCAGGGGCCGAGCGCCTCGACCACCTCCTCGGGCGTTTCCACCAGCGCCGCGCCGTCGCAGATCAGGCGGTGGCAGCCGCGTGCCAGCGGGTTGTGGATCGAGCCGGGCAGGGCGAACACCTCGCGCCCGGCCTCCGCGGCCAGCCGCGCGGTGATCAGCGCGCCGGAGCGGGTTGCGGCTTCCACCACCAGGGTGCCCAGCGCCAGCCCGGCGATGATCCGGTTCCGGCTGGGGAAATGGCTGCGCAGCGGCCCGGTCCCCGGCGGGTGTTCGCTGACCACCACGCCCGCCGCGCGCACCCGGGCGTGCAGGGCGGCGTGGCTGCGCGGATAGGGCACGTCCGGGCCGGTGCCCAGCACCGCCACCGTGCGGCCCGGGGTGACCGCCAGGGCAGCCTCGTGCGCGGCACGGTCGATGCCCGCGGCCAGCCCGCTGACCACGCAGAATCCGGCCCGGGCCAGCGCCCGCGAGAAGGCCGCGGCATTGTCCATGCCGCCCACGCTCGGGCCGCGACTGCCGACCACGGCCACGGCGGGGTGCCACAGCAGGGTGGCGTCGCCGGCCACGAACAGCGCCAGCGGCGGCGCGTCGATCCTGCGCAGCAGCGCGGGATAGTCGGGCGAATGCCAGCCGATCAGACCGTGCCACGGGTCGGCAAGCCAGTCCCTGCCCCGCGCCCACGCCTCGTCCGGCGGCGCGCGCAGCGCCCTGCGCTGCGCGGCGTCGAGCCCGCTCTCGCGCCAGACCGTTTCACCCGCGGCCAGCGCCGCCTGCGCGCCGCCACTGCGGGTCAGCAGGGCGCGCCGCGGCGCAGCCGGTCCGGCGCACAGCACCAGGCGCAGCAGCGCCTCGGCTTCGGCGGGGTCGTCCGCAGCGGGCCGGATGGTCCGGTCGATGGCGGGTGTCGGCTGCGCGGCCGTTCCTGGCTGTGCCGCGTGGGCGGCCGGAGCGGATGTGGGAGCGGTGTCGGTGCGATGCGGGTCCATGCCCGCATCCTGCGCCGCAAACGACGACGGCGCCGTCAGGCGCCGCCGCGTCGTGGGGTCGGGAAACCCCTACCCCCATGCCGGTCCCGACCTCAGTAGGTCGCGTCCGGGTGTTTCAGGTGATAGCCGACCGAGGACTGCTTCACGCTGTCCATCACCAGGCCATAGCTCACCTTGTCGAAGGTGCGGAAGATCATCACGTGACCGGCGTACTCGTCGGGCAGGCGGACCTTGCTGCCTTCACGCACGGTTTCCTCGCCGCGCCAGGTGCCCAGGGCGACCCGGTCGGGCGTGTTGCTGCCCTGGCGCCAGATCGACAGCACGGTGCCGTTGTCGAGGCCGTCGGCCTTGCCGGCGGAGATCGCGATGACGTCGCGCGGGCCGCCGCTGGTCAGCGAATTGGCCACCGCCAGCACGCGCACCTTGCCGTATTCCAGCGCCTGCGCCGGGGCATGCGGGAAGAACTGCAGGTCGTAGGGCTGCAGGTCGATCGGGATCAGGCGATCGCCGACGCGCACTTCGATGGTCGGGTCGTCGAGCAGCACGGTGACGGTTTCCGCCTCGCCCTGCGGCAGTGCGGTCACGTTGCCCGCGTTCACCTTCAGCAGCTCGTGGCCCAGGAACTCGCCGGTGTCGGCGCTGGCCGCCTCGCTCCAGCCGGTGCCGAAGCCCGGGATCTGGCGGCCGCGGTAGTCGAAGTCGCGCTTGCTCAGCAGGTCGCAGCAGGTGCGCTGGGTGATGCGGATGTACTCCTGCACCGGCCGCACGACCGCGTAGCGCTGGCCCAGCTGCGCGCCGTCCAGCCCGCGCACATAGACCTTCATGCCGCGGCTGGCACGTGCGATGTCCTCCTCCTGGCCCACCACGTACGGCAGCTCGCGGAAGCTGTCGACCACGCGCAGATCCTTGAGGTAGGGCTCGATCTCGGACAGCGGGATCGCGCCGATCGGGCCACCGTCGGTGCGCGGGCCGGGGGTCACCCCGATCACGCGATCCAGGTAGGCCAGGCTGATCACGTCGCCCGGATAGATGAGGTGCGGGTTCTGGATCTGCGGGTTCGCCTGCCAGATTTCCGGCCAGAGCCAGGGTTTCTTCAGGAACTTCCCGGCGATGTCCCACAGGGTGTCGCCGCGCTTCACGACGTACGTGTCCGGGTGGTCGCCCCGGAACTCCTGGGCGACGGCGAAGCTGCCGATCGTCAGAAGTGCGGCGGCCCCCACCACCATCGCACGATGAGAAAAGCGCTTAAGGATGCTGGCCATCTACTTGCTCCCCTTGGGAATTTCCCCAATGAACATCGGCACTATAGCCCACACAACCCGGCCCGTGGCAAGTCGGCAGCGCGTACAATCGACCGAATCCGGCACCTGCCCACGCTTTCGGGCCCCGCCGCCCCGCCCGACCCGGCACGCAAACATGACGCAGCTCACGATTCTCGAATTCCCCGACCCCCGCCTGCGCACGAAGGCCCGCGCCGTCGACGCGGCCGAAATCGCCACGCCCGAGTTCCAGACCCGCCTCGACGACATGTTCGAGACCATGTACGCCGCGCCGGGCATCGGCCTGGCCGCCAGCCAGGTGGACGACCACCGCCGGTTCATGGTGATCGACATCAGCGAGGAGAAGGCCCAGGCGCTGGTGTTCATCAACCCCGAGATCGTCCAGGCCGACGGCCACCAGGTCTACCAGGAAGGCTGTCTCTCGGTGCCGGGCATCTTCGCCGACGTCACCCGGGCGAACGAGATCACGGTCAAGGCCATCGGCCGCGACGGGCAGCCGTTCGAGCTGACCACCGACGGTCTGCTGGCGATCTGCATCCAGCACGAGATGGACCACCTGGAGGGCAAGGTGTTCATCGACTATCTGTCGCCGCTCAAGCGCGAGATGGTGCGCAAGAAGCTGGAGAAGATGAAGAGGGCGAAGTCGGCGGCGTAAGGGGTGGGGGCGCCGCGGTGGCGGCGCTGTGGAGATGGCTGGCGTGATCCGAGCCGATCCGATGTGGATCTACCCCGTTGTCGTCCCGAGGCGAAGCCGAGGGACCTGCTTTTCGATCTTTCGCTTTTGCGCTTCTGGCCTTGTTCGGTTCAAGCCGTGTCGTTCGTAGAGCGAAGCTCCGCTGTAGTCTTCGGTTGTTGTCTGTGGCTTGAGGCAACAGCAATGCCAACAGCAACAGCTTTCGCGCTGGCGCGCGACTTACTTTTCTTTGCTCGTGCAAAGAAAAGATAAGCAAAAGAAAGCGCGGCCCGTCGTCGCGCCCGGCGCTACGCGCCGGGTCCGCAGCCCTCGCGGGGTGTTTCGAAGGGCCATCCCTGGCCCATCGAAACACGCGCGGCATCCCGCCGCGCGCCCTGCGGGCCTGATCCGCGAGGGCTGCCGCTTCGATGGGCGTGTAAGTTAAAGCGGAAATTCAGGGCGTCCGGTTATTTGCCTCGCGGATGGAAAATCGCATTGGGTCATTAGGCGGGCAGTTTATAGAATTGAAAAATAAGGGGGCGCGAGATGGATAGGGGGACTGATTTCGAGTAGGAGCGTAAGCGACTGACGGCCTGGGCGTGGCGGGCAACAGCTACTTATTGCGTACTGGTTATTTTCTTGGCTCTGTTGGTTGTCTTCGGCGACGATGGAATAAAGACGTTTTTTTCAATGGAACCCAATGAGGTTGGTGACGTGCTGGCTGGATTTGCTGGGCCCTTAGCGTTTATCTGGCTTGTTCATGGTTATTTCTTGCAAGGAGTGGCAATTAGGCAGCAAGGTTATGAGCTTCAACAAAACACGGATGCACTTAAGCTTCAGGCGGATCAATTGCGTTTGCTTGTTGATGCGGAAAATGCGCAAAAAGAATTGATGCTAGAGTCACAAAGACCGCATTTTTATATTGAAGTGGATCGATGGGACAGAACGGGATTTTATTTCAGCTTGAAGAACTTGGGGTCTCCTGTTTCAAACCTGGAAATCAGTGGGTCTGCAGCGTTTGGAAACTTCCAAGATCGGTCATGCTTTTCATTGGGCCGAGGAGAGAGAGTGAGGTTTTATTTTGATTTCGCGATCCGCTTGTCGAGCTATGAAATTGGAGAGGAGTTCTGGATCTGTATTCAATATGAGTGTGCTAATGGATCTTTAGAAAGTCGAATTTACGATTACAAAGACGAAACGGACATTGGTTTTGGTAGGTTTACGGCAAGAAGAAATATTAATCTGGAAAAACAATGAGTCCTCGAATCATCTTCGCCGGCACCCCCGCCTTCGCCGTTCCCTGTCTCCGCATCGCTGCGAAGTATGGGGAGGTCGTCGCCGTCTACACGCAGCCGGATCGCCCGGCGGGTCGCGGGCGGCAGCTTACGCCTTCGCCGGTGAAGCTGGAGGCGATGGCGCAGCGGATTCCGGTGTATCAGCCGGAGTCGCTGCGCACGCGGGAGGCGCGGCAGCAGTTGCGCGAGCTCAAGCCGGATCTGATGGTGGTGGTGGCCTACGGGCTCATCCTGTCGCAGAAGGTGCTGGACATCCCCACCCACGGGTGCTGGAACGTGCATGCTTCGCTGCTGCCGCGCTGGCGCGGTGCGGCGCCGATCCAGCGGGCGATCGAGGCGGGCGATGCGCGGACCGGTGTGTGTCTGATGCGGATGGAGAAGGGCCTGGATACCGGGCCGGTGCTGTTGTCGCAGGCCATCGACATCGGGCCGGAGGAGACCGGCGGGCAGTTGCATGACCGGTTGTCCGAACTCGGGGCGCAGGTGTTGAACGATGGTCTGGGCCTGCTGCGCGCGGGCATCGTGCCGGTGGCGCAGCCGCAGCCGGAGGACGGCGTGGCCTATGCGCACAAGCTGGACAAGCACGAGGCGCGGTTGGACTGGTCGCAGCCGGCAACGGCGCTGGTCAACAAGGTGCGTGCGTTCAACCCGTGGCCGGTGGCCGAGGCCGAGCTGGCCGGCGAGCGCGTGCGGATTCACGGCGCAGTGGCGCTCGATGACGACTACGGCCGCTCGCCGGGCACGGTCCTGGCGGTCTCCCGCGAGGGGATCGACATCGCCTGCGGGCATGGCGCGCTGCGCATCCGCGTGCTGCAGCGCGAGGGTGGCAAGCCCATGGCGGTGGCCGATTATCTGAACGCGCGGCGCGATCTGGTGGGCGCGTGAGCGGCGCCGCTTCGCGCCTGGCCGCGGCGCGCATCCTCGATGCGGTGCTGCATCGCGGACGGTCGCTGAAGGCGGAATTCGCCGCGCAGCTGCCCGCGCTCGACGACCCGCGCGACCGTGCGCTGGTGGAGGCGATCTGTTTCGCCGTGCTGCGCCAGCACGCGCGCTACGCCGCCGCGCTGGACACCTGGGTGGCGAAGCCGCTCGGGCGCCGCGATGCGCCGCTGCGCGCACTGCTGTACGCCGGGTTCGCGCAGATCGACGCGCTGGGCCTGCCCGCGCACGCCGCCGTCGACGCCACGGTGGACGCCGCCCGTGCGCTGGGCCGCGCGCATCAGGCCGGCATGGTCAACGCACTGCTGCGCCGCGCGCTGCGCGACGGGCTGCCGCAGGCCGACAGCACTGCGCACTGGCCGACGTGGCTGCTCCAGATGCTGCGTGCCGACTGGCGCGAGCGTTCCGACGCGATCGTGGCCGCCAGCGCCGAGCCCGCGCCGCTGTGGCTGCGGGTGAACCGCCGCCTGGTCACGCGCGAGGCCTACGCCGAGCGTCTGCGCGACGCGGGCGTGCTGGGCGATGCCGCGACGTCCGAGGCCCTGCCGGACGCGCTGCCCGATGCCATCCGCCTGCCGCATTCGCTGGCGGTGAGCGAGCTGCCCGGCTTCGATGTCGGCGAGGTGTCGGTGCAGGACGCCGCCGCGCAGGCGGTGGCCGACGCGCTCGCCGCTGCGCCCGGCGCGCGCGTGCTCGACGCCTGCGCCGCGCCCGGCGGCAAGGCCGCGCATCTGCTCGAACGCGACCCGTCCCTGCGCCTCACCGCGCTGGACATCGACGCACGCCGCCTGCGCCGCACCGCCGACACCCTGGCGCGCATCGGCGCCGAGGCCGACTGCCGCGCGGCCGATGCCACGGATACCACCGCCTGGTGGGACGGCTCGCCGTTCGACGCGATCCTGATCGACGCCCCGTGCTCGGCCACCGGCATCATCCGCCGCCAGCCGGACATCCTGCTGCATCGCCGCGCCGAAGACATCGATGCGCTGGCGGCCACGCAGGCGCGGCTGCTCGACGCGCTCTGGCCCACGCTGGCGCCGGGCGGTGTGCTGCTGTATGCCACCTGCTCGGTGCTGCGGGGCGAGAATGCGCTGCAGGTCGAGGCCTTCCTGGCGCGCACGCCGGATGCGGAGATCACGCCGCTGGATGATGGGTTCGGGCATGTCGACGGCCCGGGGCGCCAGCGCTTCCCGGGCGAGGACGGGATGGACGGGTTTTTCTATGCGCGGTTGAGGAAGGCGCGCGGCGAGTGACCGCCGGTCAGAGCCCGTGCTCTGTGCGCCAGGCGGCGATGCGTTCGACGTTGCCGGCGCAGATCGCCGCGAAGTCCGCGGACAGCCGCGGGTCGGCGGCGGCGGCGGTCCAGAAGGCCGCGGCCATCGCGCCGGCTTTTTTCCACAGCACGGGATAGGCGCGGTCGGGCTGCGGCAGCGCGAACGGGCGGTCGTGGGTCAGCCCCGTCGGCGAGGGCCGGTAGTGCATCGGCAGCATGTCGTAGACCGGTGCGAGCTTCAGTCGCTCGCTTTCGGGTTCGGCGAAGAAGCTCAGGTTGCCGTGGTGCATGTCGTCGTTGCCGATCAACCGGCCGAAGGCGTCGAGCAGGCGGATGGTCTCGATGTCGTCGGCGTCGATCATGCCCTGTGCGTGCAGGGGAAGTGCGCCGGCGAGCCAGCCGCGCTGGTCGCTGCCGACATAGGCCATGTCGAGTGCGTCGAGCGCGAATACGCCGATGCGGCCGCCTTGTGGGGTGCGGTCGAAGCGGGTGGATTCGAGGAAGCGCAATTGGTTGTGACTAATGATTAGGCATTCAACGGAGGAATGGCGAAATTTCCGGAGCGTAGCTAAAGCGACTTCTTCCGCAACTAAAAGATCAGCCCAGCGGTGCGTAGTCGGATTCCCTTCAATAAGTTGAACAAATTTGACGATGACCGGCTTGATGGTTTCATCGTCTTGGACGACGTTTGAAACAAACTTTGGTCTTTCCCCTGCTGCTGAGGATGCCTCAGCCGGCTCATTCTCGAGATTCAACGCAAGGGTTTCGTAGCGCCTACACTTGTTCGAGCTCGCGGGCAAATAGTGCCTTTTGGCAAGCGCCATTAAAGCACCGAGATTCCACGAAATGGATCTTTCTGATCCCAGAGCGAGGTTTCCCGATGCATCCTGCACAATGCGGATATGGCTCTCGACGATGTCTTCTGCTTGCCATAGTTGGATGTCCTCCGGGAATTCACTTCCGCGGATGAATCTTTTGGCATTGATCCGCCCTAAATACCCCTGCGGCCTCAACGCCTGCAAAAACCACGGCAAATCCTCGTACAGCCCATCCGCGAATTCCCCGCGTATGAACAGCGGCAGCGGGTGCTCGGGCGCCAGTCGCCAGCGGTAGCGGCCCTGCAGGGCCTGCAGGGTGCCGAGCAGCACCGGCTCGGCGTCGGGTCCGATCTTGTACAGCGGCCAGCTGTGGCCGAGATCGCGCACGTGGCGGCGGAGGGCGTAGGCGCTGGCGCGACCCTTGCCGACGGCGACCACGGCATCGCCCAGGCGCTTGAGCGCGCGGGTCACGGTGGGCGTGCTCACTGCCAGCCGGCGCGCGAGCGCGGTCGCGCTCTCCGGTCCGAAGACGCGGAGCTGGTCGATCAGGTCCTGGTCAATCTGCGACATGGGCGGGCGGGTGAAAAATTGGATTGACCTATTTTCAGCACGAATCGCCAATTAAATCAAAGGTTTCGGTGGTTGATTTGGTCGCTCATGTAACGATTGATCGGCATCTTGGAGCGCTCCGACAAGAGGTGAGCCTGCATCAAGATGCCGTCAAACCTTTGATTCACATGATTTTCCGGGTTGCGAGCACGGAGGACGTGCTTCGCGGGCGCGAAAGCGCACGCCTCGTCCACGCCGGCCCGAGTAACGAGTGGACAAGGACGGTCACCGCATCGTCGGCGAGGCGGATCACAGAGGGTGCGGCGAGCATCGCATCGGGCCTGAAGGCCCTCCTACGGCAGGACATGTTTCGTAGGAGGGCCTTCAGGCCCGAATGCGTTGGTCCGATTGCGGAAGGGCGCAGACCTTACGCCGCCTCCGCCACCCGCGCCTTCGGCATGTTCCAGCGCACCATCAGGTCTGCCAGGCGGGCTTTCGCCTTGTGCAGGTGGGCTTCCTTGACGTGGCCGTAGCCGCGGATGTGTTCGGGCACGGAGGCGATCTCCACCGCCAGCGGCAGGTTGTCGGCGTCGAGGCGGTTGAGCAGGCCGTCGACCGTGGCGAAGTACTCCTCGATCAGGCGGCGCTCCATCCTGCGCTCTTCGGTGCGGCCGAAGAGGTCGAAGGCGGTGCCGCGCAGGAACTTGAGCTTCGCCACCAGCCGGAACACGGTGAACACCCACTCGCCGTATTCCTTCTTCATCAGGCGGCCCTGGGCGTCCTTCTTCGCCAGCAGCGGCGGGGCGAGGTGGAAGTGCAGCTTGATGTCGCCTTCGAAGGTGTTGCGCACGCGCTGCTCGAACTCGCCGCTGGTGTACAGGCGGGCGACTTCGTATTCGTCCTTGTAGGCCATCAGCTTGAAGGCGTAGCGGGCGACGGCTTCGGACAGGTCGGTCGAGCCCGGCGCGGCCTTGGCCTCGGCGGCGCGCACGCGTTCGACGAAATCGGCGTAGCGCTTGGCGTAGGCGCCGTCCTGGTACTCGTAGAGGAAGCCGATGCGGCGGCCCACCAGCTCGTCGATCGAGCGTGAGAGGCGGCCGTCGTCCAGCGGCTGGAACCAGTCCTTCTGCTGCACCGCTTCGGCCGGCACATGGCGCAACTCGTGCACGTCGTGCTCGGTGCCGGTGGGCGCGGCGAGGCCGGAGACGCGGCCTTCCGAGGCGGTCGGCGCCAGCGGGGTGAGCGTGTGCGGGGTGGCTTCGGCGGCGGTCGGGGCGTTGACCACGATGCCGGCGGCCTCGACCACGGAGCCCATGTCGACCGCGGCCAGGCGGCCCCAGGCGAAGGCGGTCTTGTTCATCTCGACCGCGGCGCCGTTGAGTTCCACCGCGCGCATCAGCGACTCCAGCGACAGCGGCACCAGGCCCTTCTGCCAGGCGTAGCCGAGCATGAAGAGATTGGCGGCGATGGCGTCGCCCATCAGCGCGGTCGCAATGCGGGTGGCGTCGACCAGCGCCGGCTCGCCGCCGCCCAGCGCGGTGCGCACCGCGGCGACGATGTCGGCCGCGGGGAACTGCATGTCCGGGCGGGTGGTGAAGGTGCCGGGCATCGCCTCGTAGGTGTTGAGCACCACGTTCGAGCGGCCCTCGCGGATCTTCGACAGCGCCCAGTAGTCGTTCACCACCACCATGTCGCAGCCCAGCACCAGGTCGGCCTCGCCGGCGGCGATGCGCACGGCGTGGATGTCGGCCGGGCTCTCGGCGATGCGGATGTGGGTGGTGACCGCGCCGCCCTTCTGCGCGAGGCCGGTCTGGTCGAGCACGGTCGCGCCCTTGCCTTCCAGGTGCCCGGCCATGCCGATCAGTGCGCCGATGGTGACCACGCCGGTGCCGCCGACGCCGGTGATCAGGATGTTCCAGGGCTTGTCGAGATGGTTCGGGATGCCCGGCGGCGGCAGGTTGGCCAGGCGCTCGGCGGCGGACACCTTGGCGCCCTTCTTCAGCTGGCCGCCGTGCACGGTGACGAAGCTGGGGCAGAAGCCCTCGACGCAGCTGTAGTCCTTGTTGCAGTTGCTCTGGTCGATCTCGCGCTTGCGTCCGAATTCGGTCTCCTTGGGCAGCACCGAGACGCAGAAGCTCTTCACGCCGCAGTCGCCGCAGCCCTCGCACACCAGCGAGTTGACCATGACGCGCTTCTGCGGGTCCGGCAGCTTGCCGCGCTTGCGGCGGCGGCGCTTCTCGGTGGCGCAGGTCTGGTCGTAGATCAGGATGCTGGTGCCCTTCACCTCGCGCAGCGTCTTCTGGACGGCGTCCAGCTCGCGGCGGTCGTGGAAGCTCACGCCGCTCGGGAAGATCGAATGGTCGCTCCACTTCTCGATGTCGTCCGAGACCAGGGCGATGGTCTGCACGCCTTCGCTGCGCATCTGGTGCGCGATCTGCGGCACGGTGAGCGTGCCGTCCACCGGCTGGCCGCCGGTCATCGCCACCGCGTCGTTGTAGAGGATCTTGTAGGTGATGTTGACCCCGGCGGCGATGGCCTGGCGGATCGCCAGCGAGCCGGAGTGGAAATACGTGCCGTCGCCGAGGTTCTGGAAGACGTGTTCGTTCTCGGTGAACGCCGCCTGCCCGCACCAGGTGACGCCTTCGCCGCCCATGTGGGTGAAGGTGTCGGTGTTGCGGTCCATCCAGGTGACCATGTAATGGCAGCCGATGCCGCCCAGCGCGCGCGAGCCTTCCGGCACCTTGGTCGAGGTGTTGTGCGGGCAGCCGCTGCAGTAGTGCGGCACGCGCGGGAAATTGGCGCGCGGCAGGGCCAGTTCGGCCTCCTTCTGTTCCATCCATGCCAGCACGCCGCGCATCTGCTCGGAATCGTGGAATTTCTGGATGCGGCGGGCGATGACCATCGCGATGCGCGCGGGAGTGAGCTCGCCGGTGCTGGGCAGAATCCATTCGCCGCTCTCGTCGAACTTGCCGACGATGGAGGGGCGACTGTCGTCGGGGTTGATGCCCTCGAAGTTGTAGAACAGCTCCTTCATCTGGCTTTCGATGAAGCTGAGCTTCTCTTCCACCACCACGATGTCGCGCAGGCCGCGGGCGAAGGCGCGGATGCCCATCGGCTCCAGCGGCCAGGTCATGCCCACCTTGTACACGCGGATGCCGAGGTCGGCGCAGGCGCGCTGATCGAGGCCGAGGTATTCCAGCGCCTGCAGCACGTCCAGATAGCTCTTGCCGGTGGTGACGATGCCCAGGCGCGCGTTGGGTGAATCGATCACCACCCGGTCGATGCGGTTGGCGCGGGCGAAGGCCTGCGCGGCCCGCACCGCATAACGGTGCAGGCGCATTTCCTGGTCCAGCGGCGGGTCCGGCCAGCGGATGTTGAGGCCGCCCGGCGGCATCTCGAAATCGTCGGGGGTGACGATCTGCAGCGCCAGCGGGTTCACGTCGACCGAGGCCGAGGACTCCACGGTTTCGGCGATGGTCTTGAAGCCCACCCAGCGGCCGGTGTAGCGCGACATCGCGAACCCGACCATGCCCATGTCGAGGATGTCCTGCACGCCGGCCGGGTTGAGCACCGGCATCAGCGCCGACTGGAACTCGCCTTCGGAGCCGTGGGGCAGGGTGGAGCTGCGGCAGGCGTGGTCGTCGGCGGCCAGCGCCAGCACGCCGCCGTGCTTCGAGGTGCCGGCGGCGTTGGCGTGCTTGAACACGTCGCCGCAGCGGTCCACGCCGGGGCCCTTGCCGTACCACATGCCGAACACGCCATCGACCTTCGCGCCCGGGAAGAGGTTGGTCTGCTGGGTGCCCCAGACCATGGTGGCGCCGAGGTCCTCGTTGAGGCCGGGAGTGAACTTCACCCCGGAGGCTTCCAGATGCTTCTTGGCCCGCCACAGCTCCAGGTCGAAGCCGCCCAGCGGGCTGCCGCGGTAACCGGAGACGAAGCCGGCGGTGTTCAGGCCGGCGGCCTGGTCGCGCAGGCGCTGCATCAGCGGCAGGCGCACCAGAGCCTGGACGCCCGACAGGTAGATGCGGCCCTCGGTCCGGGTGAACTTGTGGTCGAGGCTGTAGTCGGGATCGGCCAGCCGGGAGCCGGCAGAGAGCGAGCCGGCGGACGTGGGGCTGGCGGCCGTGGGATTGGATGAAATCGAAGCGGTCATCGGGGCATCCGTCTCCGGCCGCGGTGGCGGCCGGAATGTGAAGGGGTGGGGCGTCGAGCAGGGCGGCAGGCCAAGGCCGGCCGCGAGGCACCATGCGGAACGTCCGCCGCCGGTGGCGGGCTGGAAACGGGGCGGTCGAGCAGGGGTCGAAACACGAGCGTCCCGACCGTATTTCGAGCCGCCGGCCTGAGCTCACTCAAGCCGGCTTCATGCGAATCAATGGCTTGCGCGCGTGATTCGTCGAAGCAGTCCTCCGTGGCGGCCTTGGCGGGCCGCGCATCGGCATCCCGCTAGAGCTGAAATTCTAACAGGCCGGCCCCGCGGGCGCCGTGGGCGCCGCATCCGATGGCATCCGGGCACCGTCATGAAGGTGGTGATAGACGGGAGCGGGGCGGTGAAGCAGGCATGCGGTCGCGGTTCCCGGCCAGCTCCGTGGGCGCGGCCCGCTCGGAACCCGTTTCGCGGCACTCTTTGCGGCCCGCGTCCCGACAGGCGGGGCTTACGCTGGATGCAAACGATAGCCAAATGTCCCTCCGGGCTGGCAGAATCGCCCCCGTCGTGTCGGAATGTGACGCTGCCCGCAGATTTGAATGAGGACGGGTCCTCAGTGTGGGCACGATCAGTTTCACATAAGAATCATGCACTTATGTGTAATTCCTGCGGGCGCGGCGGAGGGGTGGCGTGGGTTTTGCTAGTCGTTGGCGGGTGTGCGCCTTCGCGGGGCACATCGTGCGCGTGGTCCTTGCAGACGCTGGACACGCACCCGAATACCGTATTTCGCCCGGATGGGCGGGGGTTCTCATGGAGCGTGCTGCCAGGAAGGCCATGCTGCCGGCCGCCTCCGAGAGGATGGCGAGTCGACGGGGACAGCCAATGCAGGGCACATCCCAGGGATGTGCCCTGCGTCGACAACGACTGGGGGTGGACGCGGTCAGGGCCGCATGTCGCTCCGGGGGAGAGTTTTCAGTGCGTGATGAAGCGATGACCACCGTTCTGGGCAAGCGCCGCCCGCTCCTGGGCCTGATGGCGCTGTGCCTCGGCCTGTCGATGGGCACGAGCGTCCAGGCGCAGAACGCGGTCAACACCGCCACCGTGACGCCGCCCGCCAGCGTCACCGACCCCAACGCCGCCAACAACAGCGCGACCGACAGCGACCTGATCGTCCGCGCCTCCAATCTGAATCTGACCAAGGTCGACACCCCCGACCCCGTCGTCATCGGCGGCCAGCTCACCTATACCCTCACCGTCGCCAATGCCGGCCCGAGCGCGATCCTGGCCGCCGACACCTTCTCCATCGTCGAGTCCCTGCCGGCCGGGCTGAGCGCCTGCACCTATACCCCGTCCGCCGGCACCTTCAATGCCGGCAGCATCGCGCCCGGCACCACCGGCACCGGCACCTGGACCGGCGCCGCCATTCCCGCCGGCGGCACTGTCACCCTGACCATCGTCTGCACCGTGGGCGGCTCGGCCGCGGCCACGATCACCAACACGGCCACCGTCCTGCCGCCCACCGGCACCACCGACCCCGACTGCTCCGGCTCGCCGGTCACCTGCGGCGGCAACAACACCGCCACCGCTTCCACCACGGTGAACCGTCCGCAGCTGACGATGAGCAAGACCGCGAGCGCGGCCAGCTTCACCGTCGGCCAGGCGGCCAGCTACACCCTCGGCGTCCAGAACACGGGCACGGCAGCGACCACCGCCAGTGCGGCCATCACCGACACCATCCCGGCCGGTCTGACCATCGGCGCGCTGCCCGCCGGCTGTACCTCCGCCGGCCAGACCGTGAGCTGCGTGGTTCCGGCCGGTCTCGCCGCCGGCGCCAGCACCAGTTTCGTCATTCCGGTCACCCCGACTGCGGCCGCGGCCGCCAGCGTGACCAATACCGCCACCGTCAACGGCGGCGGCGACCCGACCTGTCCGGCCGATGCCCGCTGCACCAGCAGCGTGACCACGGCGGTGAACCGCCCGATCTACAACATCGCCAAGACCCCGGGCGCCGTGACCGGCCCCGACGGCAGCGGCAACTACACCGTCACCTACACCATCACCGCGACCAACAGCGGCACCGCGGCGGGCGTCTACGGCACGGTCACCGACAACCCGATCTTCTCGTCCAACTTCGCCATCACCGGCGCGGTCTGGACCAGCAGCGGTGCCGGCGCGGCGCCCGGCGGCAGCGCCGCCGGCGACGGCCCGTACCTGATCGTGCCGGCCAACACGCCGATCGGCGCGGGCGTCACGCATACCTACACGCTCACCATCACCTTCAACTTCGCCATCGCCAGTCCAGGCCCCGTGTGCGCGGCCACGCCCACCCCGGGTGCCGGCCTGTACAACCGGGCGGAATGGTCGGCGGGCGTCGAAACCGACCCCAACGACAACGCCACCTGCGTCAACCCGCCGCCGCCGCCGCCGCAGCTGACGATGACCAAGACCGCGAGCGCGGCCAGCTTCACCGTCGGCCAGGCAGCCAGCTACACGTTGAGCGTGCAGAACACCGGCACGGCGGCGACCACGGCGGTGGCGACGGTCACCGACGCCATCCCGGCCGGCCTCACCATCGGCACGCTGCCCGCCGGTTGCACCAGCGCCGGCCAGACGGTGACCTGCCTGATTCCGGCCGGCTTGGCCGCCGGTGGCAGCACCAGCTTCGTCATCCCGGTGACGCCGACCCTCGCGGCCACACCGAGCGTGACCAACACGGCCACCGTCAACGGCGGCGGCGACCCGACTTGTCCGGCGGATGCGCGCTGCAGCAGCAGCGTCACCACGCCGGTGAATGCCTCGCAGCTGACGATGAGCAAGACCGCGAGCGCGGCCAGCTTCACCGTCGGCCAGGCAGCCAGCTACACGTTGAGCGTGCAGAACACCGGCACGGCGGCGACCACGGCGGTGGCGACGGTCACCGACGCCATCCCGGCCGGCCTCACCATCGGCACGCTGCCCGCCGGTTGCACCAGCGCCGGCCAGACGGTGACCTGCCTGATTCCGGCCGGCTTGGCCGCCGGTGGCAGCACCAGCTTCGTCATCCCGGTGACGCCGACCCTCGCGGCCACACCGAGCGTGACCAACACGGCCACCGTCAACGGCGGCGGCGACCCGACTTGTCCGGCGGATGCGCGCTGCAGCAGCAGCGTCACCACGCCGGTGAATGCCTCGCAGCTGACGATGAGCAAGACCGCGAGCGCGGCCAGCTTCACCGTCGGCCAGGCGGCCAGCTACACGTTGAGCGTGCAGAACACCGGAACCGCAGCGACCACCGCCGTGGCGACGGTCACCGACGCCATTCCGGCCGGTCTGACCATCGGCGCACTGCCGGCGGGCTGCACGGCGTCCGGCCAGACGGTGACCTGCACCATCCCGGCCGGCCTTGCGGTCGGCGCGAGCGCCAGCTTCACCATTCCGGTGACGGCGACCGCAGCCGCGGTGCCGAGCGTCACCAACACCGCCAGCGTCAGTGGCGGCGGCGACCCGACCTGCCCGGCCGATGCGCGCTGCAGCAGCAGCGTCACCACCTCGGTGGGCGGTGCCGAACTCACCCTGACCAAGACCGCGAGCGCCAGCCCGTGGACCGTGGGCGTCGCGGCCAGCTACACGCTGAGCGTGCAGAACACCGGCAGCGCGCCGACGACGGCCGTCGCCACCATCACCGACACCGTCCCCGCCTCGCTGACCATCGGCGCATTGCCGGCGGGTTGCAGCGCGGCCGGTCAGACCGTGACCTGCACCGTGCCGGCCGGACTCGCGGCCGCGGCCAGCGCAAGCTTCGTCATCCCGGTGACGCCGACCGCGGCCGCAGCGCCCAGCGTCAGCAATACCGCGAGCGTCAGCGGCGGCGGCGACCCCGGCTGCCCGGCAACAGCGCGCTGCACCAGCACCACCAACACACCGGTCGATCCGAGCGCCGACCTGGCGATCGTCAAGACCCAGGCCTCGCCGAATCCGGCCGTACCGGGGCAGCCGGTCACCTGGACCCTCACGGTCACCAACAACGGCCCGTCCGAAGCGGCTGCGGTGACCACGGCCGATACCGTACCGGCGGCCGTGACCGGCCTGAGCGTCGGTGGCGCCGATGGTGCCGCGTGCACCGTGACCGCCCAGAGCGTGACCTGCGCGTTCGGCACCCTGGCGAACGGCGCATCGCGTACCTGGACCATCACCGGCACGCTGTCGGCCATCTTCACCGGCAATCTGTCCAACACCGCCACCGTCAGTTCGCCCACCGGCGACCCGACCCCGGGCAACAACAGCTCGACCTCCAGCACCCCGACTACGCCCAGCGCCGACGCCGCGATCGTCAAGACGCTGCTGACCGCGAGCCCGGTCGCGACGGGCGGTACCGTGAGCTATCAGATCGTGGTGACCAATGCCGGTCCCTCGAACCTGGTGGGCGCCAGCGTGACCGATCCCATGCCGGCCGAACTCACCGGCGTGACTTGGACCTGCGCCCCCACCGGCAGCGCCAGCTGTGGCGTGGCCAGCGGCAGCGGCGACATCTCCCTGCTCGTGGACATCGCTGCGGGTGCCGGCAACAGCATCACCCTCATCGTCACCGGCACCGCACCCACCACCACACCCAGCACCGTGTCCGCGAATACCGCGACGGTGGCCCCGCCGGCCGGCACGACCGATCCCAACCCGGGCAACAACAGCTCGACCGTCCCGCCGATTCCGGTGGCGGCCAATGCGATCGACGCGGTGGACGACACCGGCACGGTGCCGAACGGCGCGACCGGCGGCACGGCGGTTCCGAACGTGCTGGCGAACGACACGCTCAACGGCGCTCCGGCGACGCTGGCCAATGTCGTGCTGACCCAGGTCGCGACGAGCAACCCGAACGTGACGCTGGACCCGGCGACGGGTGCGGTGAACGTGGCCCCGGGCACCCCGGCGGGCACCTACACGCTGACCTACCAGATCTGCGAGCAGCTGAACCCGACCAACTGCGATACGGCCACCGTGACGGTGACCGTGGGTGCGGCGGTGATCGACGCGGTCGACGACG
>CBFGMS010000025.1:0-51961 GCA_965649985.1 uncultured Gammaproteobacteria bacterium
GGCGCCGGCTGCCTGATCACCGAGGGCGTGCGCGGTGAAGGCGGCATCCTGCGCAACAACAAGGGCGAGCGCTTCATGGAGCGCTACGCGCCGAACGCGAAGGACCTCGCCTCGCGCGACGTGGTCTCGCGCTCGATGACCCTGGAGATCCGCGAAGGCCGCGGCGTGGGCGAGCATGGCGACCACATCCATCTCGACCTCACCCACCTCGACCCGAACGACATCCACGAGAAGCTGCCCGGCATCGCCGAGACCGCGAAGATCTTCGCCGGCGTGGACGTGACCCGCCAGCCGATTCCGGTCATTCCCACCGTCCACTACAACATGGGCGGCATCCCCACCAACTATCACGGCGAAGTGGTGCAGCTGAAGAACGGCGACCCCGATGCGGTGGTGCCCGGGCTGTACTCCATCGGCGAGGCGGCCTGCGTGTCGGTGCACGGTGCGAACCGTCTGGGCTCCAACTCGCTGCTCGACCTGGTGGTGTTCGGCCGTGCGGTCGCCAACCGCTGCGCCGAGACCATCCAGTCCGGCAAGCCGCACAAGACCCTGCCCGCCAGCGCCTGCGACCAGGCGCTGGCCAATCTCGACAAGCTGCGCAACGCCAACGGCGGCACCTCCACGGCGGACCTGCGCCTGCGCATGCAGCGCACGATGCAGGAAGACGCGGCGGTCTTCCGTACGCCGGATGGCCTCGCGCGCGGCGTCGGCCGCATCCGCGAGTGCGTGAAGGGGTTCGAGGACGTGCGCGTGAGCGACCGCTCGCTGGTCTGGAATTCCGACCTGATCGAAACCCTGGAGCTGCAGAACCTGCTGGGCCAGGCGCTGACCACGATCGTGTCCGCGGAAAACCGCAAGGAGTCCCGCGGCGCGCAGGCGCGCGAGGATTTCTGGGAGAAGGACGCCCAGGGCAATCTGGCCGACGACGGCCTGCGCGACGACCAGAACTGGCTCAAGCACACCCTGTGCTGGGCGGACGAGGCGGGCAATACCCGCATCGACTACCGTCCGGTGCATCTGTACACGCTGAGCGACGACGTCGAAGCGGTGCCGCCGAAGAAGCGCACCTACTGAAGCCGGGATTCGGCATGCGCGATCCGGGGCCGCCACGGCCACGCCGACGGTCCCGGACCCGCCGAAACCCAATCCCCAATCCCGACTCCCGGATCACAACATGGCCGAGTTCTCCCTTCCCAAGAATTCCAAGGTCCACAAGGGCAAGCGCTTTTCCGCGCCGGCCGGCGCGAAGCGCGTGCGCGAGTTCAAGGTGTACCGCTGGAGCCCGGACGACGACGAGAACCCGCGCACCGACGTGTACGAGATCGACCTCGACGCCTGCGGCCCGATGGTTCTCGACGCGCTGATCAAGATCAAGAACGAGATCGATCCCACGCTCACCTTCCGCCGCTCCTGCCGCGAAGGCATCTGCGGGTCGTGCGCGATGAACATCGACGGCAGCAACACCCTGGCCTGCACCAAGGCCATCGACGACTGCGCGAACAAGGAAGTGCCGATCTATCCACTGCCGCATATGCCGGTGGTGAAGGATCTGGTGCCGGATCTGACCCACTTCTACGCGCAGTACGCGTCGATCCGCCCGTGGATGCGCACCCAGACCCCGCCGCCGCCCGACAAGGAGCGGCTGCAGTCGAAGGAGGACCGCGCGAAGCTCGACGGTCTCTACGAGTGCATCCTCTGCGCCTGCTGCAGCACCAGCTGCCCGAGCTACTGGTGGAACGGCGACCGGTATCTGGGCCCGGCCGTCCTGCTCCAGGCCTACCGCTGGATCATCGACAGCCGCGACGAGGACACCGGCGCGCGTCTGGACGACCTCGAAGACCCGTTCAAGCTCTACCGCTGCCACACCATCATGAACTGCGCCAGGACCTGCCCGAAGGGCCTGAATCCGGCCAAGGCCATCGGCGAGATCAAGAAGTTGATGCTGGCGCGGCAGGTGTGAACCACAGGGAGCCGGCCTGCGCCGGCTCCGCTCCACGATCCGCCACCGCAGTGCGCACCGGCGACATCGGTCTTCGTCGGTCGGGATGCGGTCCGATGCAACACGACGGCAGGCCTCGAGTCCTCCCAACGGGTGACGAATGACGAATCACGCGATCTATCTGCCCGCACTCGCGATGGTGGCCCTCAGCTTCGTGGTGCTCGGTGTGATGTTCTCCCGCCGGGTCGCGCAGATGAAGCGCGACCGCATCCATCCGCAGGCGGTCGCGACCTCGAAGCAGGCGGCCGAGCGCTACAGCGATGTCGCGCCCGCGGACAACTTCCGCAACCTGTTCGAGATGCCGGTGCTGTTCTACCTGGCGGTGGTGGTGGCGGCACAGACCGGCCAGACCGGCACCACGGTGCTGGCGCTGGCCTGGGCGTATGTGGGCCTGCGCGTGGTTCACAGCGCCATCCACTGCGGCTACAACAAGGTGATGCACCGTTTCCGTGCCTTCGCGCTCAGCGTCTTCGTACTGCTGGCGCTGTGGGTGGTGCTGGGCTACGGCCTGATCGCGGGCTGAGCCGCGACGGGCGTCAAGGCCGGTTCCATGACCGATTCCAACAGCACCGCCATTCCCGGGACGGTCGATGAAGCCGCCACACGCCAGCGCCTGCGCTGGCGCTGCCGACGCGGCATGCGCGAACTCGACCAGCTGATGCTGCGTTATCTCGACCACCGCTGGCCGGAGGCCCCGGCCGACGAGCGTGCGACGTTCGAACGCCTGCTCGGCTGCGAGGACGACCGCCTCTGGCGCTGGTGCATGAGCTACGAACGCTGCGACGATGCCGAACTCGATGCTCTCCTCCAGCGCATCCTCGCCCTGCCGGCTTGAACTGCGGTCCTCGGCCTGGCTGCAGGCCGCGCTGCTGGCGCTGAGCCTGCTCGCGCCGCTGGCGTTGTGGCTGTCCGAAGCGCCGGCCGCGCTCGCATGGCCGCTGGGGCTGGCGGCCATGGCCTGGGGCCTGTGGACGATCCGTCGCGAACGCCGGCGCCCGGTGCGCACCCTGCTGGTGCCCGGCGACGGGCCAGTGCGGGTGGATGCGGAGGCGGTCGAGGACTTTGCCCTGCACTGGCGCGGCCCGATCGCATTCCTGTCCTGGCGCGACGCGCAGGGACGCACGCAGCGGCACGCGCTGTGGCCGGATACCCTGCCGCCACCTGCCCGGCGTGAATTGCGGCTGGCGGCCGGAGCCCGTCGGGCTGGCCGCTGAACCGGCTTGGTGGCAACATGCCCGGCTTCGGCCGCAAGGCAGGCGGGCAGGGCGTCCTGCAGCCTGCGGCATTCCAGGATCGACGATGTTCACACCCGTGCCCGTGGCGATCGGCCTGCGCTACCTGCGCGCGAAACGTCGCAACAGCTTCATCTCCTTCATCTCCGCCGCGTCGATGCTCGGCATCGGCCTGGGCGTCGCCATCCTGATCACCACACTGGCGGTCATGAGCGGATTCCAGCGCGAGATCCGCGACCGCATGCTGCAGATGACCGCACACGCCACCATCACCGCCGACGGCGAAGCGCTCGATGGCTGGCGGCGCGTGGTCGATGCCGCCCACCAGGACACCCGCGTGGCCGGTGCCGCGCCCTACGTCGAGCGTCCGGTGATGCTGCAGGGCCCGCGCGAGCAGGGCGCGCTGCTGCGCGGCGTGGTGCCCGAGCGCGAGCGCGAGGTGGCGGCGATCACCGACCGCCTGACCGGCGAGGATCCGCTGAAGACCCTGCGTCCCGGCGAATTCAACATCGTGCTGGGCGTGGAGCTGGCGCGCTTCATCGGTGTGGATGTCGGCGACGATGTGGTGGTGATCACCCCGGAGTCGCGCACCACGCCGCTCGGCCTGGTCCCGCAGTTCAAGCGCTTCCGGGTCAGCGGCCTGTTCGAAGTCGGGCATCAGGAGTTCGACCGCCAGGTCGCGGTCGCGCACATGGCCGACCTGCAGCGGGTGCTGCGGATGGGCGAGGGCGTGAGCGGCGTGCGGCTGAAGCTGCACGACATGGACCTGGCCTTCGACGTGGCGCGAGACCTCGCACTGCGCCTGCGCGGCGTGTACCGGGTGAGCGACTGGACGCGCGAGAACGCCAACATGTTCCGCGCATTGAAGATCGAAAAGACCATGATCGCCCTGCTGCTGTCCTTCATCATCCTGATGGGGGCCTTCACCCTGGTGAACTCGCAGGTGATGCTGGTCACCGACAAACAGGCCGACATCGCCATCCTGCGCACGCTCGGACTCACGCCCCGGCAGGTGATGGGGGTGTTCATGGTGCAGGGGTCGGTGATCGGCTGCATCGGCACGTTGGGCGGGGTGGTCGCCGGCATCACCCTGACCCTCAATCTGCAGCACATCCTCGATGCCATCGAGCGCGTCTTCGGCGTGGTGCTGCTGCCGCGCGATGTCTACTACATCACCGGCCTGCCGACCCAGCTCAACGCCAGCGATGTGGCGATCGTCGCCGCGGTCGCACTGCTGCTGTCGTTCCTGGCCACGCTCTATCCTGCCTGGCGCGCGGCGCGCACGGCCCCGGCGGAGGCTCTGCGCTATGAGTGAGTCCAGGCAGGACGTGTCCAGTGCCGTCGCCACGCAGGGCGATACCGTGGTCCGGGCCCAGGGCCTGGGCATGACCTACAGCGAGGGCAAGCTGCGCACTCCGGTGTTCTCTCAGCTGGATCTCGACGTGCGCGCCGGCGAAACGGTGGCCATCGTCGGTGCGTCCGGTGCCGGCAAGAGCACCCTGCTGCATCTGCTGGGCGGTCTCGATACCCCGACGGCGGGCGAGGTCTGGATCGCAGGGCAGGCGATGAACGCGCTCAGCGATGCCGAGCGCGGCCGGCTGCGCAACCGCGCGCTCGGATTCGTCTACCAGTTCCACCACCTGCTGCCCGAGTTCACCGCGCTGGAGAACGTCATGCTGCCGGTGTTGCTGGGGGGCGGCAGCATTCCCGATGCGCGCACGCGGGCCCAGGCGCTGCTCGATGCGGTGGGCTTGGGGCATCGTCTGGAACACAAGCCGGGAGAGCTGTCCGGCGGCGAACGCCAGCGCGCCGCGGTCGCCCGGGCCATGGTGAACCGCCCGGCCTGCATCCTCGGCGACGAACCCACCGGCAACCTCGACGAAAAAACCGCCCATACCGTCTTCGAGCTGATGCTGAAGCTCAATCGGGAACAAGGCACCAGTCTGGTCCTGGTAACCCATGACCGCGAGCTTGCCGGCAGGCTGGATCGCGTGCTCGAGTTGCACGAAGGGCGGTTGCACGCACTCGGCACGTGCTGAAGGCCGGCGCCCGCTGCAGCGGGCCTGCATGCCGCCCCTGCCGACCGCTGGCAGTCTGTCGAGCGTGATGAATTCCACATTTTGATTGCCCGTGGACACGGCCCCGATGTCCGTCGGAAGGCCGGCGGCTGTCGTGTGGAGTGGTGCCCACCGGCCGTGTGTCCCCGGGTGCCGCGACGTGTCCGCGAACTGAAACATCATCGCCATTGCGCATTCCTTGACCGCGCGCAGGCATCCGGATATCGTTCGGCGACGCACGCTCAGGCGTGCCGGATGCTGTAGGCCCGCACTCACGGGTCGCAGGGGGTTGCAGAAAGGCAGGGGCACCGCCGGCAGTAGACGGTGCCATGGCCGTGATCGGTGCAAGGGGGCCTGATCCGATGACACGATGGATTCGTCACCTTCCACCCATCCCGGGGACCGCTCGCCATATCGGCGTTGCCGGCCAGAACTTTTTGTATGATCCTGCGCAATCGGGGACCTGTATCATCCCTGAAGGGTCCAGTGCGTCCAACAGCGCACGATGGACACGGCAGCATCGTTCATTCCTCTGGCTTTTCTCGGGTGGCGCGTGAACTACAGAACCTCGATCGTCCGCAAGACACTTGGACTCCCCCTCGCTGCAACCGCTCTGGCCGCCATGCTGGCGGGCTGCGGCACCACGCCGGCCCCCGATTTCGGTGGCCGCTGGAAGGGCGTGAACCGCTTCTCCGAAACGCCTGAAGCCATCCCGCTGCAGGACGCGTATCTCTACTACGCCGCGCCCATGGACACCACGCTCAAGCGCATGCTCGAGCGTTGGGCCCAGGACTCCGAGATGGAAGTCGACTACCGCCATCCGATGGACTACACGCTCTACACCGCGGTGGCCGCGATCCGGACCCCCAGCCTGCAGGAAGCGGTGTCCCAGCTCAATGCGGCCTATGCCGAGCAGCAGGTGTCCATCGGCGTCAGCGGTGATCAGATCGTTGTCCGCGTCGGTTCCGGCGGCGGATCGGCCGAGTAACGCTCGCCCGGCCGCACCGCCCCTCCACCGGACAACAGGTTTCGACAGCTCATGGCGTTCAAGAACAAAGAAAGTGCGCAGGTCGATAAGACCGTCGCAAAAGCGGTGAATTTCGAAGTCAGCGTCGCAGAACTGGCCCGTCGCAGCGAAAAGCGCGCCTGGAAAGTGGCAGGCGCCGCCGCGTTCGTCGCGCTGGCGATGACCGGCGTGGTGCTCTACATGCTGCCACTCAAGGAGAAGGTGCCGTACGTGGCCGTGGTCGACCCGTACACCGGCAACGCCGTCACCTCGAAGCTGAGTGGCGATTACCGGCAGGTCACCTCCCTCGGCAGCATCGAGGCGCTGAATCGCGCCAACATCGCGCAGTACGTCACTTCGCGCGAGTCCTACGACTTCGCGATGATGAAGGTCCGGGACTGGCAGTTGACGCATGCCATGTCCTCGCCCGAAGAGAGCCGCGCCTACGCCGAGCACCACGACATCCGCAAGAACCCGAGCGCGCCGCTGACCGAGTACGGCCGCGACCGCGCGATTCGCGTCAAGATCCTCAGCATCACCCCGAGCAATCGCACCAGCGGCAGCAAGGTGGAAGGTCCTGGCGGCAGCGCCACGATCCGTTTTCAGCGCTCGGTGTACGACAAGAAGAACGGCAACGAGCGTCTGCTCGACAACAGGCTCGCCACGCTCGAGTTCGTCTACAACGCCGAGTTGACGCTCAACGAGAAAGACCGCCACCTCAACCCGCTCGGGTTCCAGGTGCTGAACTATCGCGTCGACTCCGACTTCTCCGACACCCGGCCGGTCGCTCCGCAGCCGGATGTGCTCGAAAGCGCCACGCCCAGCTACAACCCGAGCCAGCAGCCCGGTGCGGCCGGCGCCTACCCGCCGTCTGCGTATCCCGCCCCCGCCGGTGGCTACCCGGCGCAGTATCCGGGCGAGTACCCGCAGGGCGCGGCTCCGGCCGGTGCCCCGACGGGCACTCCCCAGCAGGGTGTGCCTCAGCAGGGCGTGCCGCAGTATCCACCGGCGGCGCCGGGTCAGGGGCAGCCGTACCCCACCCAGCCGCAGGGTGTTCAGCCTCAGCCACAGGCCGCTCCTCCGGCGGGACCTGTTCCGAATCAAGCCAATGGAGCAAGCTACTGATGAGTCGCCTGCAACGCTTCTCCCGTCTCGTCGCACTGGCGCTCGCCTCCCTGGGGTTCGCGCCGGCCGCCTTCGCACAGGTCATCGTCCAGTACGAGTATCAACCGGACAAGATCTACGAAGTGCGCACGGGCCTGGGCATCACCACCCAGATCGAGCTCAGCCCCAGCGAGACGGTACTCGACTTCAATACCGGCTTCAGCAATGGCTGGGAGCTGTATCGGCGCGAGAATGTCTTCTATCTCAAGCCCAAGAACGTCGACGTCGACACCAACATGATGGTGCGCACGACAACCAACTCCTACCTCTTCGAGCTCAAGGTGGTCGCCACCGACTGGATCTCGCTCGAACAGGCCAAGCGCGCGGGCGTGCATTACAAGGTGTCCTTCGTCTACCCGAATGCCACCGCGGTGGCCGCGGAGGATGAGGACGAGGAATACGACGCCCGTCAGCAGTCGGAGATCGACACGTCGATCGCGAAGGATCGCTTCTACAACTTCGATTACGCCTATTCGACCCGCACCAAGAACAAGTGGCTGATCCCGGTCAACGTCTACGACGACGGGCAGTTCACCTACATCCGCCTGACCGACGCGAGCAGGTTCCCCACCGGCAACTTCCCGGCGGTGTTCGGGCGCGAAAAGGAAGGGAGTGAAGACTTCGTGGTGAACACCACGGTCGAAAACAACACGATCGTCGTGCATGGAATCTACCCCTTCCTGGTCGTCCGCCACGGGAAGAACGTCGTCGGTCTGCGGAGGAACAAGCAAAAGTGAACCAGAATCTACCGCCGAACCAGCCGGGACAGCCCGGCGGCTACCCCGACGATCAAGGCCAGTCGGGCAACCCCTACTACTCCGCTCAGGGCGGGGGCGAAATCCCCGATCTGGACGCGTCTGCACCGCAGCTGCAGAACGAGGAATCCCAGCGGATCAACAAGAAGGCCCTCCTGTTCCTGGGCGGCATCGTGCTGCTGCTGATCCTGATGACCGTGCTCGTGCTGTCGCGCGGCGGGGACGAAGAAGAGACCAAGCCGGTCGAAAAGCCGCGCGAGGACAAGGTGGTCATTCCCAAGCTGCCGGAGGCGCCGCCGGAGCCGATTCCGCTCGAGATGCCGCCGCCGCCGCCGCCGCAGGAACTGCCGCCGCTGCCGCCCGAAGAGCCGATGGCGGACGATGGCCGCCGCGGTGGTGGGGGCGGTGGTGATGCCGGCCCGCGTGGTCCGAGCCTGATGGACCGCCGCATGGGTCTGGATGGCGGGAGCAGCTACCCCTACGACGCCGGTGCAGGCGCCGGTGCGGGCGGGCAGCCGTTCGCCGAGGGTGGCGATGGTGGGGCAGGCCGTGATCGTCGCCAGGAGACCAAGCGCGCCAGCTTCATCAACAACCCCGATTCGCTGCTGGTGCGCGGTACATACATCCGCTGCATCCTGGAAACCCGGATCATCACCGACTATCCGGGCTTCGCCTCCTGCATCGTCACCGAGCCGGTGTATTCGATCAACGGTCGCAATCTGCTGCTGCCCAAGGGCACCAAGGTCTCCGGCGCATACCAGGGCCAGCCTTTCGGCCCGCGCATGGCCGTGGTGTGGGATCGCATCACCACCCCGACCGGGATCGATGTCAGCATCGCCAGTCCGGGCGTGGACAACCTCGGCAGCGCCGGCCATCCCGGCGACTACGACGGCCATTGGGCGTCGAAGATCAGCTCGGCCCTGATGATCAGCCTGATCAGCGACGCCTTCAAATACGCGGCGGCGAAGAACGGCCCGGAGACCACCACCGTCACCGATGGCGGCACGGTCATCACCCAGCCCTTCGAAAGCAACACCGCGAAGACCGTCGAGCGCCTCGCGCAGGATGCCCTCAACAAGGCCATCGCCCGTCCGCCCACGGTCACCATCAACCAGGGCACCATGCTGAACATCTACGTCGCCGAGGACGTGGACTTCTCCGCAGTGGTCGGAAGCCGGCGCTGACGCGCCGGCCTCCGCCAAGCCCCGCAACGCTTCCGGCCATGTAATGGATATCGACAACTCACCCGTCGCCAACGTATCGAACGAATTCCTCGAGTATCAGTACCAGGTGCTCGGGATCCACGAATACATGTCCTCCCCGGAGGTCACGGAAATCTGTATCAACCGTCCCGGAGAGCTGTATCTGGAAAGCCGGGACGGCTGGCAGAGGATCGAGGTGCCGTCGCTGACCTTCGACCGGGCGCGTCAGTTCTGCACCGCGGTAGTGAACGAAAGCAACACCGGACAGCGCATCACCGACGTCGACCCCGTGGTGTCCCTGACGTTCCCCACCGGGCAGCGCGCGCAGTTCGTGATTCCGCCGGCCTGCGATGCCAACAAGTGCTCGATCACGATCCGTCTGCCGGCCAAGCGCAACTTCACCCTGCAGAACTACGAGGACAGCGGCTTCTTCAAGGAGATCCTCGAAGGCGAGCCGGAAGTGGGCGACCACGACCGTGAGCTGCTGGAGCTGCGCGCGGAACGCAACTACGCCGAGTTCTTCAAGAAGTCGGTGATGTACAAGAAGAACATCGTGGTGGCCGGCGCCACCGGCAGCGGCAAGACCACGTTCATGAAGTCGCTGGTCGGCCATATTCCGCACTACGAGCGGCTGGTGACCATCGAGGACGCGCGCGAACTGTTCATCGATCAGGAGAACGTGGTCCACCTGCTGTATTCGAAGGGCGGCCAGAGCGCGAGCAACGTGACCGCGAAGTCGTGCATGGAGGCCTGTCTGCGCATGAAGCCCGACAGGATCATCCTCGCCGAGCTTCGAGGCGACGAATCCTTCTACTTCATCCGAAACTGTGCGTCCGGCCACCCGGGTTCGATCACCAGCTGCCACGCCGGCAGCACCGCCCAGACCTGGGACCAGCTCGCGCTGATGGTGAAGGCCTCGAACGAAGGCTCCGGCCTGGAGTTCTCGGTCATCAAGCGCCTGCTCATGCTGACCATCGACATCGTGGTGCACATCAAGGCGCATGCCGGCCGGCGCTACATCACCGGCATCGATTACGACCCGCGGCGCTCGCTGGGCCTCGCCAACAGCTGATCCCGGCCATCGGTACTCGTGCAGGAACGCCGGCCTCGTGCCGGCGTTCGCGCATGTGGGCCGGTGTTTCCACGCGCGGTGCCCGCGCCTGCCCTGAGGACGAGTGTCCGCTCCTGGTGCAACCATGCGGACGCAGACCGGCGTCGACTGCGCTGTGCTTGTCGAGGTGGGCTGTACGCGCGTCCATCGCATCGCTCCGAGAGCATGGGCTGCCTGCCGAGGCACCTGCGCCGAGAGGGGTTCGCATACACGAACGCCGGCCCTGCGGCCGGCGTTCGTGATCGACGATCCGTATCCGTCGGATCGTCCGCGTGCGGGTCGTCGCCCTTGTGCAGCTTCAGGCCGCCACGGCCTGCGTCTTGCGCGGGCCTTCGAGCAGTGCGCGCTTGATCATGTCGACCAGCAGCTGCAGCTCATCCGAGGTCACATTGAACGTGGGCGTGAAGCGCAGCGAATTCTCGCCGCCATGGATCACGCCGATGCCGTGCTCGCGCATCCATTCCTCGATCGAGCCCGCGCCGTAGCCCTTGAATTCCGGCGACAGCTCGCAGGAAAACAGCAGGCCGGTGCCCTGCACCTTGACGATGAGCCCGGGCAGCTCGGCCTGCAGCGCCTCGAGCAGGCGCACCGCTTCGCGGCCGCGTTCGCGGATGTTGGTGCGCAGCGCCGGGGTGAGCATGCCCAGCACCGTGCTCGCCACATCCAGCGCGCGCGGGTTGGTGGTCATGGTGTTGCCGTAGGTGCCCTTGCGGTAGAGCTCGGCGGCGCGCGCGTTGACCGCCAGCACCGAGAATGGGTACTGCGCGGCGTTCACCGCCTTGGAGTAGGTCTCCATGTCCGGCGCCTCCGCACCCTCGAAACCGGGGTAATCGACGATGGACAGCACGCCGTGGGCGCGCAGGCCGGCCTGGATGGAGTCGACCAGCAGCAGCGTGCCGTGGGCCTTGGTGAGACGGCGGGCGGCGTCGTAGAACGCGCGCGGCACCGCGCGGCCTGGGTCGCCTTCGCCCATCACCGGCTCCAGGAACATCGCCTCGATGTGCCAGCCTTCGCGCTCCGCGTCGGCGAACGCTTTTTCCAGCTGCTCGACGCTGTAGGGCTCGATGGTGATGAGCTGGTCGGCGTGGTACTGGTAGCTGCCCAGGTGCTGGGTGTAGGTCTTGCGCGAGGAGTCCGAATACAGCGCCGGCAGCTCGGTGCGGCCGTGGAAGCTGCCCTTGACCGAGATGCGCTTGATCTTGCGGCCGGCATGCGGCGCACCGGGCTCGGTCATCAGCTTGGTGTTGACGTCGGCGATGCGGCCGGCCAGCGACACCGACTCCGAGCCCGAGTTCAGGCACAGGAACCTGTCGTAGGGGCAGCCGCCGATGCTGTGCCCGATCTCGCGCCGGATCGCGCGTTCGAAGCGCAGTTGGGCGAGGTTGGGCGTCATGATGTTGGCCATCGCCTGCGGCCGGGCCATTGCGGCGATCACCTCGGCCGGGGCGTGGCCGAAGCCGAGCATGCCGTAGCCGCCGGAGTCGTGCAGAACGGCGCCCTTGAGCGTGACCACCCACGGCCCGCGGGCGGCGAGGGCGATGTAGGGGTTCACCGTGTCCTGCGAATAGAAGTTCACGAAGCCGGCCTGGACGGCCTGGATCTGGGCGTCTTCGTCGAGATCGAGCAGGTCGGCGAAGTCGTCGCGGATGGCGGCGTACTCGGTGGCCGCGGCGTTCACCGCCTCCACCAGCGACGGGTGGGTGGCGGCGAAGCGGAGCAGGGTGGCGTCGTCGAGGCCGACGGTACGGCGCGCGCCGCCGTGGGCGCGCAGCGGCGCGAGGATGTCGAGCAGGGTCATGGCGGTCTCCCGTCCGGAATTGTCCGGAACCGTAAACCCTTGATTATCCCGATTTTCTTTTCGATTTGTAGCGGTGAAGTGTGCAATATTCGGCAATAGTTCGGCGAATCGACGAAAATCGGGCGACTCGCTGCAAACGATCGTGGACCCGCCGAACACGGCGAGCCCGACATCGGGCCCGTGAGGCCTTCCTTCGGTGTCGCGCATTTCCGGCATCGCCACGTGTCCCCGTCCATTCGAGGTCGCCATGAAACTGTCCGAAAACGACCAGCGTCTGCTCAACCTGCTGCGCGAGAACGCGAGGACGTCCACCGCGCTCATCGCCCGCCGGCTGGGGCTGTCGCGCACCACGGTGCAGAGCCGGATCGAGCGCCTGGAGCGCGAGGGCGTGATCGCGGGGTACACGGTCCGGGTGCACGACGACTACGAGCGCAGCCGCATCCGCGCCCACATCATGATCGCGGTCCATCCGCGCCAGGCGGCGCAGGTGGCGGCGGCGCTGAATGCGATGTCCGAGCTGCGTGCGCTGTATTCGGTCAGCGGCCCCTACGACCTGATCGCGATCTGCTCGGTGCCGGCGGTGGCGGACATGGACGACCTGACCGATCGCATCGGCGCCATCGACGGGGTGGAGCGCACCACCTCCTCGATCGTGCTGTCGACCAAGTTCGAGCGCTGAAGGCGGAGCGGGGCGTGGGCCGGGTGCCTGGCACTGGGCACCGGGCACGGGGCACCGATATCGCGCCCGATACAATACGCTCCCCCGCGTGGTATCCGACATGAAGAAATCCGATTTCCACTACGACCTGCCGCCCGAGTTGATCGCCCAGGCGCCGCTGCCGGAGCGTTCGGCCAGCCGGCTGCTGCTGGTGCCGCCGCTGCCGGCGGCGCTGGCCGACCGCCACGTCCGCGACCTGCCGGAACTGCTGCAACCCGGCGATCTGCTGGTGTTCAACGACACCCGGGTGATCCCGGCGCGGCTGTTCGGGCAGAAGGCCACCGGCGGGAGGGTGGAGATCCTGATCGAACGTCTGCTGTCCGCCAGCGAGGCGCGGGCGCAGATCGGGGTGAGCAAGTCGCCGAAGCCGGGCGCGCGGATCGCGCTGGACGCCGGCGGCGAGGCCGAGGTGCTGGGCCGCGACGGGGAGTTCTACCACCTGCGCTTCCACGTCGACGAGGGGCTGGAATCGTGGCTGCTGAAGGCCGGGCGCCTGCCGCTGCCGCCCTACATCCAGCGCGCGCCCGGCGCCGACGACGCCGAGCGCTACCAGACCGTGTTCGCGCGCCAGGTCGGCGCGGTGGCCGCGCCGACCGCCGGGCTGCATTTCGACGAGGCCCTGCTGCAGGCGATCGCCGCACGCGGGGTGGAGGTGGGTCACGTCACCCTGCATGTGGGCGCCGGCACGTTCCAGCCGGTGCGGGCCGAGCACATCGGCGACCACCGCATGCACAGCGAGTGGCTCAACGTGGGCGCGGAGCTGGTCGAGAGGATCCGCCGCACGCGCGAGGCCGGCGGCCGGGTGATCGCGGTCGGGACCACGGTGGTGCGCGCGCTGGAGACCGCGATGCAGGGCGGGGTGCTGCGGCCCTTCGCCGGCGACACCCGGATCTTCATCTTCCCGGGGTATCGGATCCGCAGCGTCGACGCGCTGCTGACCAATTTCCACCTGCCCGAAAGCACGCTGCTGATGATGGTGTCGGCCTTCGCCGGGCGCGCGCGCGTGTTCGAGGCCTATGCGCATGCCGTGCGCGCGCGCTACCGCTTCTTCAGCTACGGCGACGCGATGCTGCTGTACCCGGCCGCGGATGCGCCTGCAGGCACGGCGTCGGTCTGAGATGGCGCGAGGCGGGGCGCCCGCACTTCAGGTGAACCCCAACGCCGGTGCAACGCTGCGATGCGAGCCTGTCCTGCCGCGCTACAAATGAGTATGATTCTCATTCGGCTCGGCAAGGCTGACAGCGCTTGGGTGCCGGGCATTCCCCTTCCAGAACCGTGAACTCCCGTCCATGACCGACTCCCGGCTTTCCCGCACGCGTTTCTCCGCCATCCGCCACAGCGTTTCGCGCCTGGCGCTCGTCCTGCTGGTCGCGGTGCTTCCCGCCTTCCAGGCCCATGCGCAGGAGAAGGTGGTCAACCTGTACACCACGCGCGAGCCCGGCCTGATCCAGCCGCTGCTCGACGCCTTCACCCGCGACACCGGCATCGAGGTCAAGACCGTGTTCCTGCGCGATGGCCTGCTGGAGAGGGTCAAGGCCGAGGGCGCGCGTTCCCCGGCCGACGTGCTGATGACCGTCGACAGCGGCAACCTGATCGATCTGGTGCTGGGCGGCGTGACCCAGGGCGTGCGTTCGAAGACGCTCGAATCGGCGGTGCCGGCCTATCTGCGCGGCAGGACCGGGCACTGGTTCGCGCTGTCGCTGCGCGACCGCGTGCTGTATGCCGACAAGTCGCTGACGCTCGACGGCTTCCGCTACGAGGATCTGGCCAAGCCCGAGTGGAAGGGACGCATCTGCATCCGCTCCGGCCAGCATCCCTACAACATCAGCCTGATCGCGGCGATGATCGCGCACCAGGGCGAGGCCAAGACCGAAGCCTGGCTGCGCGGCGTGAAGGCCAACCTGGCGCGCAAGGCGGCCGGCGGCGACCGCGATGTGGCCCGCGACATCCTGGCCGGCATCTGCGACATCGGCATCGCCAACGCCTACTACGTGGGGCGCATGCGCACGGCCGAAGCGGGCAGCGAACAGCGCGCCTGGGGCGATGCGATCCAGGTGGTGCGTCCGACCTTCGCCGACGGCGGCACTCACGTGAACATCAGCGGCGCGGCGGTGGCGAAGCATGCGCCCAACCGCGCGCATGCCGTGCGCCTGCTGGAGTACCTGGTGTCGGATCGCGCGCAGCAGCTGTATGCAGAAGCGAATTTCGAGGTGCCGGTGAAGCGCGGCGTGGCGCTGGCCCCGGTGGTCGCCGGCTTCGGAGCGCTGCAGGTCGACACGCTTCCGCTGGGCAAGGTGGTGGAGCAGCGCAAGCGTGCCAGCGCGCTGGTCGACCGCGTCGGTTTCGACGAATAAGCGGGTCACGGCGCATGCGCATTCCGCGTCGCGGTAAGGCCGGGTACGCCGGTGGCGGGGGCATCGGATCGCACGTGATCCCGCCGCATGTGTCGCCGCGGGCCGCGCCCTCCCGCATCGCAGCCGCGCCTGCGGCTGCGTGCCGCACGCAGCGCCTGCGCTGAGCAGCCTGCAGGTGCGTGCCGCTGCGAGCGAATGGCGATGGGCCGCCGCCGGCTGGTCGGTGGCGGGGCTGGCGGTCCTGCCGGTGCTCGCCCTGCTGTGGGCCGCCGCGCAGGGCAGTGCGGGCCTGTGGCCGCATCTGCTGGCCCACGTGCTGCCGTCGGCCGCCGCGAACACGGTGATATTGCTGCTCGGTGTGGGCGCGTTCGTCGCGGTGGTGGGCTGCGGCTGCGCGTGGCTGGTGTCGGCCTATGAATTTCCCGGCCGCCGCGTCTTCGACTGGGCCCTGCTGCTGCCGCTGGCGGTGCCCACCTACATCGTCGCCTTCGCCTATCTCGACCTGATGCACCCGCTCGGCCCGGTGCAGGGTGCGGTGCGCGCCCTGCTCGGCTACGACAGCCCGCGCGATTTCCGCCTGCCGGACATCCGCTCCCTGCCGGCCTGCATCGTGCTGCTGGGTCTGGTGCTGTACCCCTACGTCTATCTGACCGTGCGCGCGACCTTCGCCGCGCAGTCCACCAGCCTGATCGAAGCGGCGCGGTCGCTCGGAACCGGCGGGCTGGCGCTGTTCCGCAGGGTCGCGTTGCCGCTTGCGCGGCCTGCGGTGGCCGCGGGCGTGGCGCTGGCCCTGCTGGAGACCCTCAACGACATCGGCGCCTCCGAGTTTCTCGGGGTGAAAACCCTGACGGTGTCGGTGTACACGACCTGGGTGACGCGCAGCGACCTGGCCGGCGCGGCGCAGATCGCCCTGAGCATGCTCGCGCTGGTGCTGCTGGCGCTGGCGCTGGAGCGCTGGGGGCGCCGCCGGCAGGGGTTCGCGGCGCTGCGCGCGTCGCGGCCGCTCGCGCCGCAGCGTCTGCGCGGTGGCCGCGCGATGCTGGCCACCATCGCCTGTGCGCTGCCGGTGCTGCTCGGCTTCGTGCTGCCGGCGGTGTATCTGGCCGCGGAGGCCTGGGAACGGCTGCGCGGGGCCGGGGTGTCGGTGCAATTGTGGGTCAGCGCCTGGCAGTCGCTGCGCATCGCGCTGGCGGTTACGGTGGTGACCGTCGCTGCCGCGCTGGTGCTGGTCTGGGGGCTGCGGCTGGCGCAATTGCGGCGTCGGCCGCGGGCTGCGGCCATCGCCCTGCGCGCGGGGAGTCTGGGCTACGCGCTTCCCGGCACGGTGCTGGCCATCGGTCTGCTGGTGCCGCTGGGCTGGGCCGACGGCCTGTGGTCGGGCCTGCGCGGTCTTTTCGGACTCTCCCCGCAGGCTCTGCTGTTGGGCGGTGTGTCCGGCCTGGTGCTGGCCTGCAGTCTGCGCTTCCTGGCGGTGGCCTGCGGTGGGCTGGAGGCCGGCCTGGCGCGGGTACCGCTGTCCACGGATCAGGCCGCGCGCGCGCTGGGCGCCGGGCCCTGGGCCAGCCTGCGTCGCATCCATCTGCCGCTGCTGCGCCCGGCCCTGGCCGCGGCGGCGATGCTGGTGTTCGTGGATGCGATGAAGGAGCTGCCGGCCACGCTGCTGCTGCGGCCGGTCGGTGTCGAGACCCTGGCCACCTGGCTGTATGCCGAAGCCGCGCGCGGCACCTACGAGGAAGGCGCGGTCGCCGCGCTGCTGATCGTGCTGATCGGCCTGCCGGGCGTTGCGCTGCTCGCCCGGCTGGGTTTCGGCGCACGCGCTGGGTAAGCTGGCCCGCCGTTCCGTCCCAACGCGCATGTCCGAAATCTCTTCCGCCCTTCCTGCCGATGCCCGAGCCCCGCGTCTCGCGCTGGACGGGCTGCGCGTCGCGTATCCGGGCAGGGCCCGGCCCGCGGTGGACGGCGTGGACCTGCATCTGCAGGCCGGCGAGATCGGTTGCCTGCTGGGTGAGTCCGGCTGCGGCAAGACCACGGTGCTGCGGGCGGTGGCGGGGTTCGAGCCGCTGCAGGGCGGCTGCGTGCGCGTGGACGGTCGCGAGGTCGCGCGCGCGGGCGCCGGGCTGCCGCCCGAAGCGAGGCGTGTGGGCATGATGTTCCAGGATTACGCGCTGTTCCCGCAGCTCAGCGCCGCCGACAACATCGCCTTCGGCCTGCGCGCGCGGCCGCGCGCAGAGCGCGCCGCGCGGGTGGCGCAGATGCTCGCGCTGGTCGGCCTGCCCGACTGCGCCGATGCCTACCCGCACGCGCTCTCCGGAGGGCAGCAGCAGCGCATCGCCCTGGCGCGCGCGCTCGCTCCATCGCCGGCGCTGCTGTTGCTCGACGAACCGTTCTCCAACCTGGACACCGACACGCGGTCGCGGCTGGTCGAAGACACCCGGCGGGTTCTGGGCGAGGCGGGCGTAACCGCGCTGGTGGTCACCCACGACCAGGACGAGGCTTTCGCCATCGCCGACCGGGTCGGCGTGATGCAGGCGGGCCGCCTGCTGCAGTGGGATACGCCGGAAGCCCTGTACCGTCGCCCGGCGTCGGCCGATGTCGCGGGCTTCGTCGGCCGCGGCGAATGGCTGCGCAGCGAAACGCTCGGCCTCGCGCCGGGCGAACGGGTGCGGCTGCGTCCCGGGCAACTGCGGATCGACCCCGACGGCCCGCTGCGCGCCGCGGTGCAGTCGCTGCGCTTCGTCGGGCCGCACTTCGCGGCGCGCGTGGGTTTCGCCTCGGGCGAGATCGTGGAACTCGCCTGTATGCAGGCCGAGGGATTGGCGCCCGGCGAAACGCTCGGCCTGCGTCTGGACGCCAGCGGACTGCTGCGATTCCCCGCCTGAGGATTCGTCTGAACCCTGTTCCTGTCGGCTGGCCGGAGCGCGTCTGCATCCCCGACGACCGATCGGTACGCCCGCAGGCGATCAGCCGGTGGCGGGCTCGGGCGCGGATGCCGCACCTACCTTGTCCAGCCAGGATTCCAGTTCCCGCGACGCGTGGAAGGCTGCACGCATCCCGGCCATGGCGGCGGCGATGCCCGGGTCGTCCAGGCAGTCCAGCAGCGCCTGCCTGAGCTGCGCCGGCTTGACCCGGGCCACATCGACGTGCCGGCCGATGCCGTGCCGCAGCACTCTCGCGGCATTGCCGGGTTGATCGAAACGGCAGGGCGCCACCACCATCGGCACTCCGAACCAGATGCATTCCTTGACCGTTCCCAGGCCACCGTTGGTGATCATGGCGTCGGTACGCTCCAGCAGCGCCAACTGCGGGACGAACTGAAAGGTCATGACGTTCTGCGGCGGATGCGCGATGGAATCGACGCTGCGCCCCTTGCCGAGGACCACCACGAAGAACAGGTCCGGCGAGTCGGAGGCGACCTCGAAAACCTTGCGCAGGAAGCGCGGCGTGACGCCCGCATACTGGGCGGCATGCGTGCCCAGCGACACCAGGACCAGTCTGCGTCCGTCGCGACGCTGTTCCATTTCCGCCCAAGGGAAATCCCAGTCGGTGCGTGTGTGGTCGATGCAGGGGCCGAGATACGTGCGCTCCGCGCGCGCCTCGGCGAAGTCGAAGGCGGCGGGGCACAGCACCGTATCGGCATCGGCCCAGCGCCAGCCGTACTCCCAGCGGCTGCGGCGCAGCCCCGCGCGTTGCGCCGATTCGCGCACACTGCGTGCGATGCCGCGGATCAGGCGTCGGGGCGGGCGCGGGATGCCGAAGAACATCACTTGATACATGATCGCGATCATCGACCGGCGCAACCATGTACGCGGTATCGACCGCGCCCACGCGAGCCGCACCCTCCATGCGCCCACAAGGGTGCCGCCTGCGGGGAATTCGCCGCTGTAGCTTGGCGGAAGTCCGTCCCCGCGCGCGCCGCTCAGTTCGGTGAGGTAGACCTGGTAGGGAATGCCGGAGACGGCGATCAGCGGCACCATGAAACTGAACAACGCGTCCACCAGCACCAGATCGACCTCGTGCCGCCGCAGCAGGTCGGGGAACGTATTGTTCGCGAGCGCCTCCAGCGTTTCCCATCGTCCGAGCCCTGCGATATGACGCAGGTGGCGCCGGACCATCTTCAGCGAACCGTCCTCGCCGTCGTTCACCGCATCCTGATCGATCGTCCCCTTGCGCAGTTCGTCGGCGAACAGCGTCACGTAGTCGAATCCCTGCGCCCGCACCCGTTCCTCGTAATCCAGCGGACCGAAGTAGGTCACACGGTGGCCGAGCGACAGCAGATGACGGGTGAGAATGAACGTCGGTACGAAGCCTCCGTGCTCGGGCAGGCAGAAAAAAGCGATGTGCATGACGATGTCCTTGTCGAATGCGAGGAGATGATGCGGATGAAGCCGATCCGTCCGGACCGGAAAAGCACGCCAGCGATGGAGGCGGGGCGCGGCGCCGCGGCGCCCCCCGGGCCTTGAGGTCGAAAGTGCCGATCGCGCAGAGGCGGGTGCCAACGGAATCGATTCCCGGCATGCGCAGGACGAGCCGGCATGCGGCCGTGGACAGGCCGATCCGCGCCATGGGGTGTCCGGACGAGCGGTCTCATTCGACGGTCCATATCCAGCGCCGCGAAGGCGCGATCATCGGCCACATCCATTGTGGTTGCCGCCCGTAGGCTAGCAGACCGGGATGCGTCGGCGCGCAAGCGGCCATTCCGTCTTCCACCCCCGCCAGTCCCCGCTTGCGCACGGACCGCCCGCCTCGACCCTGCCGTCTCCTGCGCGGGACAACCCGCTGCTGACCGGGCCTGTGGTGTTCCGCTGCGGGGAATCTCCTGCAGCGCCGCGCTCCGATGTCGGCGCGTGTGCCGACATCGCACAGTCGTCCGCCGAGGCCGACCTGGCCGTCGATCGGTCCAGGCGCCGTGTCCAGTACGGTGCGGCCGTCCGCCTCGGTCATAATGGCGAGATGTCCGCGCCCGCCTCACGTCTCGCCTTTTCCCTGCTCGGCACCGACGGTGCCGCCCGCCGCGGCCGCCTGCGTTTCCCGCGTGGCACGGTCGAAACCCCTGCCTTCATGCCCGTGGGCACCTATGGCTCGGTCAAGGGCGTGCTGCCCGACCAGGTCCGCGCGCTCGGCGCCGAGATCATTCTCGGCAACACCTTCCATCTGTATCTCCGTCCCGGGCTGGACGTGATCGCCGACCACGGCGGCCTGCACGGGTTCACCCGCTGGGACGGGCCGATCCTCACCGACTCCGGCGGCTTCCAGGTGTTCTCGCTCGCACACAAGCGCAAGATCACCGAGGCCGGGGTGACCTTCGCCGCGCCCACCGACGGCAGCCGGGTGTTCCTCGGCCCGGAGGAGAGCATGCGCATCCAGAAGGTGCTGGATTCGGACATCGTGATGATCTTCGACGAATGCACGCCCTATCTGGTCGACGGCGCGCCGGCGACCGAAGACGTGGCACGTAAGTCGATGGAGCTGTCGCTGCGCTGGGCCGAGCGCTCCAGGCGCGCGCACGAGGGCAACGACGCCGCCCTGTTCGGCATCGTCCAGGGCGGCATGTATGCCGATCTGCGGACACGCTCCGCGGCGGGGCTGATGGACATCGGGTTCGACGGCTACGCGGTCGGCGGGCTGGCGGTGGGCGAACCGGAGGCCGAGCGCAACGCCATGCTCGAACACACCTGCCCGCAGTTGCCCGCAGACCGCCCGCGCTACCTGATGGGCGTGGGCCGGCCGGAGGACATCGTCGAGGCGGTGGCCCGTGGCATCGACATGTTCGACTGCGTGATGCCCACCCGCAATGCGCGCAACGGCCACTACTTCACCTCGTTCGGCACCGTGCGCATCCGCAACGCGAAGTACGAGCGCGACCTGCGCCCGATCGAGGAAGGCTGCGGCTGCGTGGCCTGCTCCGGGGGCTACACCCGGTCCTATCTGCGTCATCTGGACCGCTGCAACGAGATGCTGGCGCCGATGCTGGGCACCCTGCACAACCTCTGGTACTACCAGCGGCTCATGGCCGACATCCGCGCCGCGGTGGAGGCGGGAACCTTCGCCGACTTCCGCCTGTCCTTCTATGCCGCGCGCGCGGCGGCGCCCCCGCCCTGAGCGTCGCCGAGGGGCGTCCTGACGCTTGAATCCTCAGGCTGTCGCCCGCATGGCATAATCCCTTGTTGTTTTCCGTTCACGGACCCGATATGACTCTGCTCGACCTGCTGATCGCCCCTGCCCACGCCCAGGCCGCCGGCGCTGCGCCGCCGCCCGGCGGCGGCCTGTTCTCGCTGGCGATGCCCATCCTGCTGCTGGTGGTGTTCTATTTCATCCTCATCCGTCCGCAGATGAAGCGCGCCAAGGAACACCGCTCGATGGTCGACAAGCTCGCCGTGGGCGACGAGGTCATCACCAGCGGCGGCATCGCCGGCGTGATCCGCGATATCCACGAGGGCTTCCTGTCGGTCGAAATCGCCGACAACGTGCGCATCCGCGTCCAGAAGGGCGCGATCGGCAATGTCCTGCCCAAGGGCACGCTGAAGTCCCTCTGATCCCTCCCGTCCTTTCTCGCAATCGGCCGGTTACGCACCGGACGCGGTACCCGTCATGCTCGAATACGCCCGTTGGAAATATGTGGTCGCCCTGCTCGTGGTTCTGGTGAGCGCGATCTATGCCCTGCCGAACCTCTACCCGCAGGATCCCGCCATCCAGTTGCGTCCCAACCGCGGCGTGGAGATCGACGATGCCGCCAGGCAGAAGGTCGCCGACACGCTGAAGAAGGCCGGCATCACCGCCAAGGCGGTGGAGACCGAAGGCGGCCAGATGCTGGTGCGCCTGGCCAACACCGGCGCGCAGGAAAAGGCCGCGCGCGCGCTCGGCGAAGCAGTGGGCAGCACCTACACCGTCGCCCGCAGCAAGGCATCGACCGCGCCCGAATGGCTGGGCATGATCGGGGCCACCCCGATGCTGCTCGGCCTCGACCTTCAGGGTGGTGTGCACTTCCTGATGGAAGTCGACCGCAAGGCCGCCGTCGACAAGCGCTATGACGCCTATCTGGACGGCCTGCGCAACGTCCTGCGCACCGGCAGCGTGGCCTACGAGTCGGTGGCCCGCTCCGGCGAGCGGCGGATCGTGGTCACGCTGCGCAATGCCGGGGACGCCGAGAAGGCACTCCCGCTGATCCAGCAGAACCTGAGCGCCGTCGCTTCCGACATGGGCGGTGTGGCCAGCTTCAACGCCTTCCGCTACGACACCGTCGGCAACCGCATCGACATCGAGGTGTCCGATGACGTGGTGCGGCAGATGACCGTCAACGCCATCGAGCAGAATCTCGTGACCCTGCGCAACCGCGTCAATTCGCTGGGTGTGGGCGAGCCGGTGATCCAGCGCCAGGGTGCCGACCGCATCCTGGTGCAGCTGCCCGGCATCGAGGACATCGCCGAAGCCAAGCGCATCCTCGGCGCCACCGCCACGCTCGAATACCGCGGCGTGCACGAAGGCAACGCCTACGATGCATTGAACACCGGCAATGTGCCGCCGGCCGCGAAACTCTATTTCGAGCGCCGCCTCGGCGCCGACGGCAAGCCGGTGCCGATCCTGCTCAACAAGCGCATCATCGTCTCCGGCGAGGACATGGTGAACGCGGTCAGCACCACCGACGGCCGCAGCGGCCAGCCGGCCGTGTCGGTCACGCTCAACACCGCCGGCGGCAACCGCATGCTGGCCTTCACCACCGAAAACGTGAACAAGCCGATGGCGGTGGTGTTCATCGAGCGCATTCCGGAGCTGCGCACCGTCGACGGCAAGGAAGTGCGGACCTTCAAGGTGAAGGAAGAGGTGATCTCGGTCGCCAACGTCAACGAGCCCTTCGGCCGCCAGTTCCAGACCACCGGTCTGGAGCGCACCGAGGCCAACGAACTCTCGCGCCTGCTCAAGGCCGGCTCGCTGGCCGCGCCGATGGACTTCGTCGAAGAGCGCACCGTCGGCCCGAGCCTCGGCAAGGAGAACGTCGAGCGTGGTCTGAAGGCCATCGTGTACTCGTTCCTGTTCGTGCTGGCGTTCTTCATCGTCTACTACCGCATGTTCGGCCTGATCACCAATATCGCCCTGCTGCTCAACCTGCTGATGGTGGTGGCGGTGATGTCCTGGCTCGGGTTCACCCTGACCCTCCCGGGCCTGGCCGGCATCGCGCTGACCGTCGGCATGTCGGTGGACGCCAACGTGCTGATCAACGAACGCATACGCGAGGAGCTGCGCGCGGGCCTGCCGCCACAGAAGGCCATCGCCGAAGGCTACGACCGCGCCGCCGGCACCATCGCCGATGCCAACATCACCGCACTGCTGGCTGGCGTGGCGCTGTTCGCGTTCGGCACCGGGCCGGTGAAGGGCTTCGCGGTGTCGCTGATCCTCGGCATCCTGACCTCGATGTACACCGCGGTCTCCGTCTCGCGCGGCGTCTCCACGCTCATCTACGGCCGCCGGCGCAAGCTGCAGTCGGTCGCGATCTAAAGGGAACACGAAGGAATTCCGCCTCATGAAACCGTTCAATGTTTTCCCTTACGACAGCGCATTCGACTTCATGCGCCTGCGCGTGGCCTCGATGGTCGTGGCTGCCGCGATGCTGTTCGCCGCGATCGGCGCGATCGCGGTCAACGGCTTCAACTTCGCGCTGGATTTCACCGGCGGCGTGGGCATCGAGCTGGCCTACGACAAGCCGGTGGATGTCGACGACCTGCGCGACCGCCTGGCCGCCGCCGGCTTCGACGATGCCCAGGTGCAGACCTTCGGCGGCAGCAACGACGTGCTGATCCGCATGAAGGGCGATTCGCACGCCAGCGCCAAGAAGGCGGCCGGTGCGGATCAGGCCGCGGACCGCGTGAGTCTGACCGAGGAAGTGCGCAGCGCCGCGTCGCTGCCGGGCAACCCCGCCACCCTGCGCAGCAGCGCCGAGATCAGCGCCCAGGTCGGCCGCGAGCTGGCCGAGGACGGCGTCTACGCGCTGCTGTTCGTGGTGCTGGGCTTCCTGATCTACATCTCGTTCCGCTTCGAATCCAAGTTCGCCGTCGCCGCGGTCATCACCACCCTGCACGACGTCGTGGTGGTCGCCGGCTGGTTCGCGCTGACCGGGCACGAGTTCGACCTCACCGTGCTCGCCGGCATCCTGTCGGTGATGGGCTATTCGATCAACGACACCATCGTGGTCTTCGACCGTGTCCGCGAGAACTTCCGCGGCATGCGTGCGTCCCCGGCGGAGGTGCTCAACCGCTCGATCAACCAGACGCTCTCGCGTACGGTCATCACCTCGGTCGTGGCGCTGCTCACCGTGTTGGCCCTGTATCTGTACGGCGGCGGTTCGCTGAAGGGCATGGCCGAGTCGCAGCTGCTGGGCATCGTGATCGGCACCGTGTCCTCGATCTTCATCGCCTGCCCGCTGCTGCTGTGGCTGGGCGTGAGCAAGCAGGACCTGATGCCCAAGGCCCGCGACGAAGCGGAGCTGGCGCGCCGGCCCTGAGCGCGTCGGCCTTGCGCACACGAAAAAGCCGCGCCTTCGGGCGCGGCTTTTTTGATGGGACCCGTCGGGGCGGGATCTTCCGGCCTCCCTCGCGGACGGAGGGCGCCCCGCGGCCCGCCCGGGCGTGCGCGCCCAGGCGTCGCAGTGCTACTCGAATGCCTTGGCGTAGCCGCTGTTGACGATGATCTTCTGCAGCGGTTCGATCAGGCGCACGTTGGCCGCCACGATCTGCCGCGGCGGGCCGTCGATGTGCAGCGGCCCGAGCGCCGCACCGAGGAAGTCGCACACCTTGCCGCCCGCTTCGCGCACCAGCAGCGTGCCGGCGGCGATGTCCCAGGCCTTGATGCCGGCCTCGAAATAGCCGTCGAGGCGGCCGGCGGCCACATAGGCCAGATCCAGTGCGGCGGATCCGCTGCGGCGCACGTCTTCGGCGTGGACCAGCAGCGCGTTGAGGCAGTCCAGCTGCGCGGGCGTGCGCCCGCGCTCACGCGGCGGGAAGCCGGTGGCGATCATCGAACCCGGCAGTTCCCTGCGCTCGGCGACGCGGATCTTCTTGCCGTTGAGCTGTGCGCCACCGCCGCGACTGGCGGTGAACAGGTCGTTGCGCAGCGGGTCGAACACCACCGCGTGCACCGGGTCCGGGCCTTCGCACAGCGCGATCGACACGCACCAGTGCGGGATGCCGCGCAGATAGTTGCTGGTGCCGTCCAGCGGATCGATCACCCAGGTGAAGCGGCTGGGGCCGCGGTTGCCCTTGCGGTGGCCGCCTTCCTCGCCCAGCGAGGCGTAGTCGGGATGCGCGCGACGCAGCTCGTTCATGATCGCGTTCTCGGCGGAGCGATCCATGTCGGTGGCGTAGTCCATGCGGTCCTTCTCCACCACGTTCAGCGCATCCAGCCGGGCCATGCCGCGCAGCAGGACGTTCCCCCCCGCGCGTGCCGCTTTGATCATGACGTTGACTGCAGGCTGATGCATGGGCGACGACTCCGGCGCCGGGTCGCGGCGCGTCTGTAGGCAGGCGGGAAGGGCGGGGAAGGGTAAAGAGCAGGGCCGTCGGCACGTTCCGACGGCGGCCGCAGAGTTTACCATTCGCGCCATGCCGATCGCTTCTCCACAGACTCCCCCGACCCCGCCCGACGCCGAGATGCGGCAGGAACACGCGGCGACGCGTCCCGCATCGGGACAGGATGCGCCCGCTCTCGGCACATCCGCTTCCGACGCGGAGACTCCCGACGGTCTGGACGCCGCGCTGGCTTCCCGCCTGCGCGTGGTGTTGGTGGGCACCCAGCACCCGGGCAACATCGGCTCGGCGGCGCGCGCCATCAAGACCATGGGCTTCGGCCGGCTGGTGCTGGTCGCGCCCGAACGCTTCCCGCATGCCGATGCCGCCGCGCTCGCGGCCGGTGCCGGGGATGTGCTGGAGGCGGCCGCGATCCACGCCACCCTGGCCGAAGCGATCGCGGACTGCCGCCTGGTGATGGGCTGCACCGCGCGCAGCCGGCGGGTCGCGCTGGACGAACTGGCGCCGTGGCAGGCCGCCGCGCGCGGACGGGAGACGGCGGCGGTGGGCGGTGAGGTGGCGCTGGTGTTTGGCCGCGAACGGACCGGTCTGGACAACGACGAACTGCAGCTGTGCCACGCGGCCGTGCACATTCCGGCCAACCCCGGGTACAGTTCGCTGAATCTGGCCGCGGCGGTCCAGGTGTTGGCATACGAATTGCGTATCGGTTGGGCGGCGGAGGGGGCCACGGGAAGGGCCGGCCCGGTGACGGGTGTGCGGGATGCAGTGCAGGACGGGGACGAGCCTCCGGCCACCCATGCACAACTCGAAGGCTTCTTCTCCCAACTGGCGGATACGCTCGATGCGATCGATTTCCACAAGGGCCGCACGCCCGATTCGGCGATGCGCAAGCTGCGCCGGATCTTCCTGCGCGCGGATCTCGACGCCCGCGAAGTGCGCATCCTCCGTGGCGTGCTGGCCGATGCCCAGCGCATGGCCCGCCTGGCGGGCGAGCGCGACGGCGGGCGCTGAGCGCTCCGGCGCCGGGACGGTGTCCGCGTGAGGCGCCTGTTCCGCGCCGCCGCCGTGCTCGCGCTGGCGCTCGCGCTGCCGAGCGCGCCCCTCGCGCATGCGCGCAGGGACTCGCAGGTGCTGGTGCTGGGCAGGATCAGCGACGACCCCAAGGCCCATTACGAGCAGCTCAAGCCGCTGCTCGACTACGTGGTGCCGCGCATGGCGTCCGTCGGGATCCGCGAGGGCCGGATCCTCATGGCGCGCGATCCGCAGCAGATGGCCAGTTACATGCGTCGCGGCGAGGTCGACTGGGTGACCGAGACCGCCGCCAGCGGCACCATCCTGGAGCAGCGCGCCGGTGCCGCCCCGCTGCTGCTGACCGAGCGCGACGGCGTGAGCGTGTACCGCACGGTGATGTTCGCCCGTCGCGACAGCGGCATCGCGTCCCTGGACGACCTGCGCGGTCGCAGCGTGGCCTTCCAGAACCCGTCGTCGACCAGTGCCTATTTCGTGCCGGCGATGGCCGTTCTTGGGCGCAAGCTGCCGCTGACCGTCCTGCTCTCGCCCATGGACCGTCCCGGCCCGAACGGGGTGGGCTATCTGTTCGCGCGTTCCGAGCTGAACATCGGTGCCTGGGTGCACAAGCGGCTGGTCGACGTGGGCGCGATGAGCGATGTGGACTGGAACAACCCTGCACGCATGCCGCCGGCCTACCGCCGCGATCTGGCGGTGATCCACACCAGCGAACCGTACCCCCGGGCCCTCGAGATGATCCGCGGCGATCTGCCGCCCGCGGTGCGCGAACGCCTGCGCGAAGTGCTGCTGCAGGCCGCGAACGACCCCGAGGGGCGCGGCGCCCTGCGCCACTTCTTCGGCACGACCCGCTTCGCGCCGGTCGATGCGGACGCCGCCGAGAGTCTCGCCCGCCTGCGCCAGGGCGTGCGCCGGGTGCGCGAGGAGGTCGAATGAGCCTGCCGGCTCCGGCTCCGGCTGCGCCGCCACCCGAGCCGTCGGACGGCGCACCGCGGCGGCGTCTGCACGGGCTGCACGCGAAGTTCATCGCGGTGATCTGCATCGCGCTGCTGGTGGTGCTGGCGCTGTTGGCGGTGATGTGGCAGCGCCAGACCGAGATGCAGCGCGAAGTGCTGCGCACCAGCCAGGGCGCGGTGCGCGACCTGGTGTCCGACCGCCTGCGCGAGCGCGGCGAAGCGCAGGTCGCGCAGCTGGCCGACCTGCTGGCCAATCCGATGTACTACTTCGACCTCGCGGCCATCGGCGAGGCCAGCCGCAGCGTGCTGGGCCAGTCCGACGTCGCGTATGTGCTGGTCTACGACGCCGAAGGCAACGTGCTGCACGACGGCTCCGGCGACATTCCCACCTTCGGCCAACGCATGCGCGACCCGCTGGCGGAGCGGATCGTGGCCGCCGATGGACGGATGGTGTCGGCGGAGGCCGACCTGCTGGATGTCTCGATGCCCATCCGGATCGGCGATCAGCGTCTGGGCGGGGTGCGCGTGGGCTATTCGCTGACCCGCATGCGCAGCGAAGAGGCCGCGGTGGCGGAGCGCATGCGCAGCGCGCTGGACGAGATCGGCGACCGCCATCTGGCCTGGATCGCGCTGCTGCTGCTCTCGCTGCTCGCACTGTTCGTCACGGTCGGCGTGATCCTGGAGCGCACGCTGGTCACGCCCATCCGCGGCCTGGCGGCGGCGGCGCGCCGGATCGAGGCCGGCGATTTCTCCGCGCAGTTGCCGCAGGCGGCGCCGGACGACGAGGTCGGCTCGCTGGTCGATGCGTTCTCGCGGATGGCACGCAGCATCGATCGTCACGACCGCGAGATGCGGCGCATGGCCTATACCGATGCGCTGACCGGCCTGGACAACCGCCTGGCGTTCCGCGAAGTGCTGGATCTGCGCCTGATGGAACTGCGCGGCATCGGCCGCCAGATCGCGCTGCTGTTCGCCGATCTCGACGATTTCAAGCGGGTCAACGACACCCTGGGCCACGATGTCGGCGACGATGTGCTGGTGCAGTGCGCCGGACGCATCCGGGCCGTCGTCGAGCGCATCGGCGGCCCCGGCGCGCAGCATGCGCGTTTCGGCGGCGACGAATTCGTCATCCTGCTGCAGGCCGACCACGAGCCCGGCGGCGATGTGCGCGCTCTCGCGGCGCGGGTGGCCGAACAACTGGTGACCGAACTCGGGCGGCCGGTCGTCGCGCAGGACCGGCAGGTGTTCCTGGGCACCTCCATCGGCATCACCGTCTTCCCCGACGACGCCTCGGGCGCGACCATGCTGATGAAGAACGGCGACATCGCGATGTATCAGGCGAAGTTGGCCGGCAAGCACTGCTACCGCTTCTACAGCCGCGCCATGGACCAGGCGGTCTCGCGCCGGGTGCGGATCGAACACGACCTGCGCGAAGCCTGGGAGCGGGGCGAGCTGAGCCTCTGCTACCAGCCGGTGTTCCGCCTCGCCGACCGCCGCCTGGTCGGCGCCGAGGCGCTGCTGCGCTGGGATCATCCGGTGCATGGCCCGGTGGCGCCGTCGGTGTTCATCGACGTGGCCGAACAGTCCGGGCTGATCGAGGTGATCGGCCCCGAAGTGGTGCGCCAGGCCTGCATCGACGCGATGCGCTGGCGGCGCGGCGGTCCGCAGCATGCCGAGGTGTTCGTGTCGGTCAACGTCTCCGCGCGCCAGCTGCGCGGTGCCGATTTCCGCGAGCGCGTACTCGCCGCGCTGGAGGAGAGCGCGCTGCCGGCGTGGCTGATGCACCTGGAACTCACCGAAACCGCGGTGCTGGCCGACGAGCGACAGGCGCGCGAGATCCTGGGCTCGCTGCGCGATCATGGCGTGCGGGTGTGGCTGGACGATTTCGGCACCGGGTTCTCCGGCCTGAGCCATCTGCGCCGGGTGCCGGTGGATGGCGTGAAGATCGACCGCAGTTTCATCGCCGACATGCTGCGCGACCCGGACGACCTGGCGCTGACCGCGGCCATCATCGCGATGGCGCATTCGCTGGGCATGACCGTGGTCGCCGAGGGCGTGGAAAAGGAGGGGCAGGCGGCACTGCTGCGCGACCGCGGCTGCGACCTTGCCCAGGGCTACTGGTTCGGTCACCCCATGCCTCTCGACGCATTCGTCGCGTTGCTGGAGACCGAGCTGCGGAACGGCGTGACACCTGTCCCGGCGTCCTAGCCGTCGTCGACCGGATCGACGGCGCGCAGCGTGTTGCCTGTCGAGCACCTGCCGCGCGGATCGAGGGCCCGGCGTCTTGCCGGCGGCCCTTCGGTGTGTGTCGGCATGTGCTGCGGAGTTTCGCTCCCTCGACGGCCTGGTGCACGGGGAAGGGCGCAGGGACGAACCCGGCCGCATCGTGGTGAATCCCGGGATTCCGGGTGCCTGGATCCGGCCCCGGGCTCAGAACACCTTTTCCAGCCAGGCCCAGGTCAGGGCGATCAGGTTGCCCGAGAGCACGCCGAAGAACCCGATCGCGCCGACGCCCAGCGCCCAGCACACCAGCATCAGCGCGCCGTCGCGTTCGAGCAGGGCCAGCGCGTAGACCATGAGCAGGCAGGCGAAGGCGTAGTTGGTGAAGGGGATGGGCAGCGACAGCAGCAGGCCCAGCAGCACCAGTTGCAGGCCGGTGAAGACCACGGCCGCAGGATGCTCCACCACGACGCCCAGACGCGGGCGCACCACGCGCTCCAGCCATTTCAGCGCGCGGTCGGTAGCGCGTTCGAAGCGGATCACCGTGCGTCGCTGCGGGCCGCGCCGGGCGATGAAGCCGGGCAGCCACGGCCGCCGCATCAGGAACAGCAGCTGCACCGAGGTGAGCATGACCAGCGGGCCGCTCAGCGCGCCGGCCAGGCCGGGAATCGGCAGAAAGGCGGGCAGGCAGGCCATGAACAGCAGCACGCCGAAGGTGCTGCGGCCCAGGTCCTGCAGGACGTCGCTCAGCGCGAGGGTGTCGTCGGGATCGCCGTTGGCGAGTTCGTCGAGCAGGGCACGCATGCCGGCGCGAGGCGCGCGTCCGGAGGCATCCTCATCGTGCTGTGCATCTGCGGCCCCGTCCGCGTGCGCCGGATCATGCTCACTGTGCATCGTCGGCTTCCGCGATGCTCAACCGTCGCAGCAGCAGCTTGTCGATCCGCGGGCCATCCAGGTCGATGACTTCCACCCGCCAGGCTTCCCAGTCGAAGGCTTCGCCGGTGTTGGGAATGCGCCCGAACCAGGCGATCGCCATGCCGGCGGCGGTATGGTAATCGTGCTCCTCGCGCATCGGCAGTCGCACCCCCATCAGCTCGCCGAGTTCGTCGGCAGGCAGCGATCCGTCGACCAGCAGCGAGCCGTCCTCGCGCTCCACCACCAGCGCGTCCTTGTCGGAGGACTCGCCGGACTGCAGGCGGCCGACCACTGCGCCCATCAGGTCGTTCACCGTGACCATGCCGGTGATGTCGCCGTACTCGTCCACCACCAGCGCCAGCGACTGCTGCTCTTCGCGGAAGATCTCCAGCAGCTTCAGCGCATGGGTGGATTCGGACACGAACAGCGGCGAGCGCAGCTGCGCGAACAGGTCGGGCGCACGCTGGTCCAGACGGTCCAGCAGCGATTTCACCTCGAGCACGCCGAGCACATCGGCGTCGCTTCCGCGGAACACCGGATAGCGCGAATAGGGCGTGGTGCGCATCTCGGCCAGGTTCTCGTCGAAACCGGCGGTGGCATCCAGCCACACGATGCGCGTGCGCGGGGTCATGATGCTCTCGACCGTGCGGTCGCCCAGACGCATCACCCGCTGCATCATGTTGCGTTCGTCGTCGTCGAGCAGGCCCTGTTCGTGGCCCTCGCTCACCAGCAGCTGGATCTCCTCCTCGGTGATCGCCCCGCGCGCGTCGTCGCGGATACCGATGAGGCGCAGCAGCGCGCGGTTGATCACGCCCAGCAGCCGCACCACCGGCGTGGCGATGCGCGCCAGCATGTCGAGCGGGATGGAGACGCGGCTGGCGATGAGTTCGGGATTGGTGAGCGCCAGGCGCTTGGGCAGCAGCTCGCCGAAGATGACCGACCCTGCGGTGATCAGCGTGACCGCGGTGCCGATGCCGATCTTCTCGGCGTATTCGTGCGCGAGCGGGAACACGCCGTCGATCCATGTGGCGATGATCTGGCCGATCGCTTCACCGCCGAAGACGCCGGCGAGCACGCCGATGGCGGTGATGCCCACCTGGACGGTCGAGAGCAGGCTGTCCGGATGCTCTGCCAGGGCGAGGGCCTTGGCGGCGCCGCGGCTGGTCTCGGCCATCTGCTTGAGCCGCGTCTTGCGCGAGGTCATCAGCGCCATTTCCGACAGCGCGAAGAACGCGTTGAGCGCGATGAGGGCGATGACGATCAGCAGCTCGAGCATGCGCGCACCCCCTGTCCGTGCTGCATGCGTGCGTGGCGGCCGGCGTGTGCCGGCGCGTCGTGGGAAGTCGCAGGGTCCTTGCGACTGTCGCCGGAATCCGGTTCCGGTGTGTGGGCGACGGACATTGTCGACGCGGAACGGGTCCGCGGGAGTCGGGGGAACGCGATCATATCAGGCCGTGGCCGCCGGGCTGCGACGCGGTGGCGCGCCCCAGCCGATCCCGTTCAGAGCAGGTCGCCCCCGGCCGACAGCGCGCGCTCCAGCTGGTCGCCCATGCCGCCGATTTCCAGCACCAGGCGGTCCACCTCGGCCGGGTTCAGGCCGTCGTAGGGCCGGTTCTCGCACAGCTGTAGGTAGGGCACGCCGTCGAGCTCGCCGATGGCGAGATAGCCGACCCGGCTCTCCCAGTTGAAGGCGAGGGCACGCCGGCAGTCGATTCCGGTGATCGGCGCGATCACCGTGCTCACGCGCAGGAAGCCGCGGCCGTCCTCGCTTTCCAGCTCGGAGAGGAAGATCGCCTGATGGCGGCTGCCGTTTTCAAGCGAGAGTTCCACGCAGACCACATAGGGCTCCTGCATGGTCACCCGGAAGTCGCCGGACGCGATGTGGCCGCGGACTTGTTCGAAATTCTGCATGGGGAACGACGCGCCAAGGGATGCGATGGCGCCTATGCTAACAGGCGATGGCGGTCGCGCCCGGTGCGCAGGGCGCGCGGTCTCGACGGAGTGCGGTCTGCGCCGTGGAATCGACAGCGCGGCCGCAGCCTTACATATCGACACGGCGAACATATCGACACGGCGAACAACGGGGCAGGCGATGGGCGGCGCGCGAAACCGGGATGGCATCGACGCAGGCGGCGCGGCACGGCGTGGCGCGCGCGACGGACGTGCGCCGCAGGCCTCGCCCGCGCGCAGCCCCGCCACCCGTCAGGCCGCCATCCTTGCCGCGGTGCGTGCGATCCCCGCGGGCGACGTCGCGGCCTATGGTGTGGTGGCGCAGCGCGCCGGTCTGCCCGGATGCGCACGACTGGTGGCGCGCGTGCTGGCCGAGAGCGGCGAGGACGGTCTGCCCTGGCATCGCGTGCTGCGTGCCGACGGCCGCATCGCGTTCCCACCGGGCAGCGAGGCCTTTGTCGCGCAGGCTGCGCGGCTGCGCGCGGAAGGCGTGGAGGTGGATGCGCGCGGACGCGTGCGCGTCGCGCGCCGCGCGAGGACGCTCGACGAGGCCCTCTGGGCCGTCGACTGACGCACGCCTGAGGGACAGCGTCTGCTCGAAGGCTGTTCTCCGGGCCGGCTCTCCGGTGCGGTTCCAGGCGGTGCTCTGAATCGCAGTGCAACCGCACGCAGCGGCGGGCATCGTGCGCGATCCGGCGCGGTCCGGCCGTGCACGCCCGGGCGATGCGTGGGCGTCGTATCATTCCGCCACGACCGCCGTGCCGCGTTCGCCGCGCCCCGCGTGGCCGTGCCCACGGCATGTCGATGTTGCACATGCCTGTTTTCCGGGCCGCCGGCCCGCATTTTCCACTCCCCACCCGAGACATCCGGATGTTGTCGCGCCTGCCCGCGGTCACCCGCGCCCTGCTGATCGCGAACATCGCGATTTCACTGCTCGACCTCGCACTCGGCGCGTTCGATCAGTGGCGATGGTTCCTGCCGCTGCGGCTGTGGCCGCTGCTGCCGGCCGACAGTGCATGGGAGTACGGGTTCATGCCGTGGCAACTGGTGACCCATGCGTTCCTGCATGCGGACCCGGTGCATCTGATCCTCAACATGTTCGGCCTGGTGATGTTCGGCGCGCCGCTGGAGCACGAGTGGCGCGCCAGGCGCTTCATCACGCTGTATGCGGTTTCGATGCTCGGCGGCGGGCTCTGCCAGCTGGCCCTGACCAGCCTCATGCTGCGCTACGGCGGGCCGCCGATGTCCACGGTCGGCGCCTCGGGCGCGATCTTCGGGCTGATGGTGGCCTACGCGCGGCTGCATCCCAACCACCGCATCGGCCTGCTGTTCCTGCCGGTGATGATGAAGGCGCGCACGATGATCGCGATCATCATCGTGCTGCAGCTGGTGCTGGCGATCGTGCCCGGCGGCGGCAATGTGGCCTATCTGGCGCATCTGGGCGGCGCCCTCTCGGGCTGGCTGCTGCTGCTGTGGTGGGAACGCGCACGCAGGAAGCCGCCGTCGCCGCCGACAGGCGGCCGGCGCGAGCGTCCGAACCATCTGCGCCTGGTGCGCTGAGCTGTGGGCCGCGCCGAGCCCTGTGCTATGTTCACCGCGGTGCCGTGTCGCGGGTGGACATCCCCGCATCGCCGCGACCGAACGCCACGACCACGTCCCTTTTCCGGCCGATCACTGCATGCTCCGTCCCGCGCTTTCCCCGTGCCCGCCGCTGTTCCGCCCTCGCGCCTGAGCCCGCACGCATGACCTGGGACGTCTTCACCGTACTGGAACAGATGCTGATCATGCTGGTGATCGGCAGCCAGCTCTACATCGCGATCAACTTCATCCTGAAGTCGGACGGCGCCGAGCAGTATGTGCGGATCATGTCCTTCGCGACCGGCTTCCTGACCTTCCTCATCAGCCGCGCGCTGGGCATGACCTTCGCCGACATGATGCTGGCGGCGCAGATCCAGGACAGCATCTGGAAGACGGTGGTGATCGGCGGCCTGATCCCGTTCCTGGTCGGCATATTCGTTTCGGAAGGCACCATCCTCGCGCTGCGTATGGGAAAGCCGGTGCCGATCCGGCTGATCCTGATGATCGGTGCGTTCACCATCTGCCAGGCGGCCTACACCAACTACGTCGCGCTCACCGCGAAGGTCACCACCCTGGACAAGGCGTTCATCCCGAACCTGTGCTACTCGATCGCGGTCGGGCTGTGGCTCACCTTCCGTTTCCGCGAGGTCAAGCCGGGCGACCAGCCGCCGATGAAGGCCGGGCCGCGTCACTGAGCGCTCGGGTGGGACGCTCGCCCACGCGATTCGGGCGGATCAGCGGACCCGTGGGTCAGGAGGTCCGGGGATCAGGCGGCAGACGTCACCACCAGCCCCACCATGGCCAGGGCGCGGCCGGTACCCGGCGCACTTCCACCGGATGGCGACGCGGCCAGAGCAGGACCGTGTCGGCTTCGATCCGCGGCAGGCGCGCGTCGTACTCGCCGATGCTGCGGACCTCCACGCCGTCGATGCGGCCGATGAAGCTCACTTCGCGCCCCTCTGCGAACAATGCCGGGTCGTAGAAGCCCGAGCGGCAGGCGACGAAGCGGCCATGCGCGTCGTCGGTGTCGCGCACCGGGCGGCCCGACGGGTCCAGACGCAGCGACAGCACCTCGAAACAGGTCCGCGCCTGCTGTGGCTCGGTTCGCACCAGCACGCCCCCCCAGCGCACGCGGGCGCCGACATCGACGCTGGCGGCGGCTTCGTCGGCGCGCAGGGGCGAGACCTCGCCGCGCAGCGGTGGAGCGAGCGTCGCGCAGCCGCCGAGCACGGCGGTGGCGAGCAGGGCCGTGAGCGCGCGGAAGGCGTGACGGTGGCGGAGATGGCGATGGGACGGACGCGGCATGGGAGGCTCCTGGCGGCGTGCGATCAGGGACGGTGGCGCAGCAGGTCGCGGATCAGGGCCCGCTGGCGACCGCCGGGTCCGGCACCCGGCGACCGCGCTGGCGGTGTGTCGGGACCGGCATGTTCGACGATGTCGCGAGCGTAACGCCAGTGGGCGAAACGCGCACTGAGCGCGATCAGCGCCTCGCCCGACTGCGGGCGCAGCGCGGCCACGCGCCGGGCCCAGAGGCCGCCGGGCTCGTGCGGTTCGCGGCCGAGGCCCAGGCGCCGGTAGCGCCGCTCCATGCGCCGCCAGGCGCGCAGCACCGGGTCGCGCTCGCGTTCCTCGCGGGTGGCCAGCCACCACATGCCGCCCAATGCGATGGCCAGCGTGGCGACGAAGATCAGCGCCAGCTTGCCGGCGTCGGCGTCCGGCATGCCCAGGCGCTGCAGCCACCGGCGCTGGCGGTCGGCGCCGAAGCCCAGGACCAGGTCGTTCCAGCCGCGGCGCAGCCAGTCGCGCAGGTCGCCCACGCCGCCGAGGCCGGGCAGGGCCCCGAGCCCGCCCGCGGCGCGGTCGTCCAGGGTGTCGTAGATGCGCTCCGGCGCGACCGCCGCGGTGGGGTCCACGCGCACCCAGCCGCGTTCGGGCAGCCAGACCTCGGCCCAGGCGTGGGCGTCGGAGCGGCGGACCAGCCAGTAGTCGCCGAGCGGGTTGCGGTAGCCGCCGGTATAGCCGGTGACCACCCGCGCAGGCACCCCGGCGGCACGCATCAGGACCACGAAGGCGCCGCTGAAGTGTTCGCAGAAGCCGGCCTTGTAGTCGAACAGGAACTCGTCCACCGCATCGCGCCCGGGCAGAGGGGTGTCGAGCGTGTAGGCGAACTCGGCGCGGATCCACTGCAGGCTGCGCGCGACCAGCGCGGCGTCGGCCTGGGCGCCGGTGCCGGCCTCCGCGCGCCAGCGCTCGGCCAGGGCGAGGGTGCGCGGGTTGAAGTTCGCCGGCAGGCGCAGGGCGCGGGCGCGCAGGGCGGGGTCGAGGTCGGGCTCGAACGCCGCCGGCATCGCCGACTGCAGGCGCCAGCGGGTCAGCGAGGTCAGCGGCTCGCGGGTGCGCAGGCTGTGGTCGCGGTCCAAGCGGGTGCCCGCCGGCGCGTCCAGCAGCAGATCCAGCGCGACCATCATGCTGCGGTCGGTGGGTTCCAGCTCCAGTTCGTAGTCGTAGCGGTTCGGCCCGGGCCGCAGCGGCGCCGGCGGCAGCGCGCGGGTCATGTCGGACGCGGTCCAAGTGCGGCCGTCGTAGTTCCACAGCACCGGGCCGCGGAAATACATCGCGTCGCGCGGCGGGGCCGGGCCGAAGAACTTGACCCGCAGCGCCGGGGTCTCGTCGCCGATGATGTCCAGCCATTCGCCGGGCGACATGGAGTCGGACAGACCCGGCCGCGCCAGCGCACGTTCGGGCACGCCCCAGGCCGGGGTGCCGAGGCGGGGGAACAGCCAGAACGTCGCCATCGCGACCGGCAGGCCGATCGCGGTCATCCGTGCCACCGCACCCAGCCGCCGCCACAGCGGTCCCGCGCCTTCCTGGTCGCCGGATTCGGCCTCGGACAGACGCAGCATGGCCGCCAGCGCGGTGCCGGCCGCGGCCAGGCCCAGGACCAGCGACAGCGGCCCCTGGTCGAGCAGGAAGGTGGCGAACGGCGCGAACAGCGCGAACCCGATGAGGCTGCGGGCGTCGCGCCGGTTCCGCAGCTCCACCGGCTTCAGCGCGAGCAGGGCGGCCAGCAGGCCGCAGCCGGTGTCGCGGCCGAAACGGAAGCCGTAGAGGCTGAGCACGGTGGAGGTGAGCGCGACCACCAGCAGCAGGCGCAGCCAGCCCGGAGTGGTGCCATTGCGCGCGAGCAGCGGCACCAGCACGCCGAGGGCGATGATGCCCAGCGCCAGTTGCCCGGGCATCTGCAGCAGCAGCGGAGCCAGCGCGACCGCGCCGGAGGCCAGGGTCCAGCGCCGGCTGAGGGCGTCCAGACGGTCGTGCGGCTGCACGGGGCCCGCCGTGAAGGGGGCGTGCGCCACGTCGGCCGGCGTGGCGGTCTCGGGAAAGGGCGTCGCCATCAGCCCTGGCCCTCGGGCATGAGCGCCAGCGCGCGCAGGCAGGCATGGCGATGGGCATCGCCGCGGTCCGGGCCGAGCGCGGACTGGCCGGGCAGACGCAGCCGGTAGCGGCGGCCGTCGCGCTCGGCCTCGTCCACCCAGCGCGCCAGGCGGCGGATGCGCGACTCCCAGGGCAGCGCGCTCACGTGGTCCCAGTCCAGGTCTACGTCCGCGCCCTGCGGCTGTTCGTATTCGCGCACCAGCAGTTCGTTGCGCCGGGCCGAGGCCTTCCAGGCGATGGCGCGGCGCGAGTCGCCGCGCCGGTAGCCGCGCAGATGGTGCACATCGTCGCCGGCCGGGTGCATGCGGGTCTGGGCCTGATCGCCGGCGCCCTCGGGCAGGGCCGGGCCCTGCGCCTCGGGCGCGGGGTAGACCAGCAGCGGCTGCGCCGGCCACACGTAGCTCCAGGCCACCGCCAGGCCCAGCGGCCGGGTGGTCGCGATGCGCAGCCGCGGCGGCTGCAGCCAGCCGCGGCGACGGGTGGGCAGCTCGAGCACCGCCTCGCCGGCGCCATGGTCGAGCGAGAGCCCGGCTTCGGCAGCGTGGTCGGTCTCGGCATCGGCGCAGCGCAGGCGCAGTCCGCGCCGGGTACGGCCGGGCTCGGCACGGGCGTGGACGCGCAGCAGCAGTGGCCGGCCGGCGGCGACCGGCTCGGCGCCCACCGACACCACACCCAGGCCGGACAGCTGCAGGTGCGAGGCGAACAGGCTGGTCAATGCCGCGCCGCCCAGCAACAGGGCCAGCAGCATCGCCGGGTTGTTGTTGTAGTTGAGCGCGCCCACCAGCATCGCCGCCAGCAGGGTCGAAAAGAACAGGCCGAAACGCGTGGGCAGCACGTAGATCCGGCGCCGGTCGAAACGCACCGGCAGCGGCTCGGGCGTGCGCGGCGGGATGCGCGCCTCCGCGCGTACGCGCAGGCGACGCAGGGGCGCGGTGAGGCGTGCGGCCAGGCGCCCGCGCAGCGCATGTGCGAGACCCTCAGCCACGGGACACTCCGCCCCTGTGCGCGCCGCAGCGAAGACGCGCGGCCAGCCATGGCGCGGCGGCCAGCACGGCCATGCCGGCCGCCATCCAGCCACCTCGGCGCGGGTCGTACGCGTCCAGCAGATGCGCCATCGGCGTGCCGAGCGCGGCCCCCAGGCCGAATTCGAAGGCCAGCATCGCCAGCACCCAGGCCGCACCGACCCTCCATTGCGCCTTCACGCAGGCAGCCTGCGCCTCGGGTGTCGTCTCCGCGCCCGGAAGCAGCCCCATCCAGCGCACGCAGGCCAGCGCGATCAGCAGGATCAACACCGCGCCGACGGCCACGCCGATGCGGTGCGCGTCGGTCCCGCTCAAGCGCGGCAGCAGCAGCGCGCGACGCAGGAGGCCGTGCACGGTCTCGGTCGCCGCGATCAGCAGCCACACCATCCACACGCGCATCCAGCGCACGGCGGGCTGCATCGCGGTGGGCGGCCTAGCGGCGGGCGATCCGGCGGACATGCTCAGTCCACCGCCACCGCCTGCAGGATGGCGCTCGCCATGCGACGGCCATCGCCGCCGTCGGCATCGGCCACCAGGCGATGCGCGGCCACCGCCGGGAACAGGGTCTGCACGTCGTCGGGCAGCACGTGGTCGCGGCCCTGCAGCAGCGCCAGCGCCCGCGCGGCGCGCAGCAGGGCGAGGCCTGCGCGCGGCGACAGGCCCACGCGCACGCCCGGATGGTGACGGCTGCGCGCCAGCAGCGCCTGCACGTAGGCGATCAACGCTTCGCTCGCGTGCACCTCGGTCACCGCCCGGCGCAATGCGCGCACCTGGTCGGCGTCCAGCACCGCGGTGGTCTCGGCGATCAGGCTGCGGCGGTCGGTCCCGGCCAGCAGCGCGCGCTCGGCCGCATCCGGCGGGTAGCCCAGATGCAGCCGCAGCAGGAACCGGTCCAGCTGCGAATCCGGCAGCGGATAGGTACCGGCCAGGTCCACCGGGTTCTGGGTGGCGATCACGAAGAACGGCTCGGGCAGGGCATGCGTCTGACCGTCCACCGTCACCTGGTGCTCGGCCATCGCTTCCAGCAGCGCGCTCTGCGTGCGCGGCGGCGCGCGGTTGATCTCGTCGGCCAGCAGTACCTGGGTGAACACCGGCCCGGGATGGAACTGGAAGGCGCGGGTCTGCGCATCGAACACCGACACGCCGACGATGTCGGAGGGCAGCAGGTCCGAGGTGAACTGCACGCGCTGGAAACCCAGCCCCAGCGTCGCCGCCAGCGCATGCGCCAGTGTGGTCTTGCCCAGCCCCGGCAGGTCCTCGATCAGCAGATGCCCGTCCGAGAGCAGGGCCACGAAGGTCATCCGCACTTCCTGTGCCTTGCCCAGCACCAGTCCATTGACCTGATCCTGGGCACGGGAGAGGGCAGTGTGCAGTGCGTCGCTCAGCATCGTGAATCCTTGTGGGGTGTGTCGCGGGCGGCCGCCATCAGCGCGGCGTGCAGTGCGCCGACGCTCGGGTCGCGGACGCGCTCAGGGGGCGCGCCCAGCAACGCGAGCAGTGCTCGGGGGATGGGGAGTCCGAGTCCTTCACCTGAAAACAGGGTCTTGCCCTGCGCGAGCGCGAAGCGCGTCGCATAGCCGGTGTGGTCGGTGAGGCGCACGCCGAAGTGCGTCTGGATGGCCTCCAGCAGTTCGACGGCGTCGTCCGCCACGATGCCGAGGTCGCGTTCGATCCGGTCCTCGGGACGGATGGCGCCGCGTCTGCCGCTTTCCGTCCGGATGACATCGGCGAGCTGTTCGAACGTGGGAATCAACCGGAGGACTCGATGGCATGGTCCGCGAAGGGACGGTCGCGGCAGAATAAGCGATTCTTCCCGAACGAAGCGGAACAGGATCACCCCTTGCGCGCTCATCTCCCCTCTGCCGAGAGGCGTCTTTTCATCGCTCTATGGGCGGTGGTATCGCTCGTGAAGGTCGTCATCGCGCTGCGTCTGCCGCTGTTCGTGGACGAAGCGTTCTACTGGCAGGAAGGCCGGCATCTGGCGCCGGCCTATTCGGATCTTCCCGGCCTCACCGCGTGGCTGTGTCGGCTGGGCGAGACCGTGTTCGGGCACAGCGTGTTCGGGCTGAGGATGCCGTTCCTCCTGCTGGGCCTGGCCTTGCCGTGGCTGGTGGTGGCGCTGGCGCGGCAGGCGACCACGCCCGAACGTGCCTGGCAGGCCGGTGCGCTGGCCTGCCTGCTGCCGCTGGCCGCGACGCTGGGCACGATGGCCCTGCCCGATGTGCCGCTGGCGGTGGCCACCCTGCTGTGCCTGCTGGGCGGTGCGCGGTTGCTGCGCGGAGTGGTGGTGCAGGACGCCCCCGAAGACGCCGGCGGTCGCGCCGTGGCCGCGGATGGGCTCGGCGCCGTGCTCTTGGCGCTGGGGCTGGCGATGGGCGCGCTCACCCACTACCGCTTCGTCGCGGTGATCGGGGTCGGGGTGTTGAGCCTGCTCTCGTTTGCCGAAGGCCGCCGTCTGCTGCGCGCGCCGCGGGTGTGGGCGGCCCTGGCGGTCGGCGTCGCGGCCTGGGCGCCGCTGTTGTGGTGGAACCTCGCGAATGCCGATGCCGGCCTGCGTTTCCAGCTGGTCGATCGTCACCCCTGGTCGCTGCATCCCGGCGGGCTGTGGTTCCCGCTGATCCAGGCGATGTGGGCCACGCCGCTGCTGCTGCTGGCGATGGTGCTGGCGGCGCGGCGCTACGGTGCATGGCCTTGGGGGGCGTGGCGCACGGAATCCGGCGTCGGAACGGGCGCCCCCACTTTTCCGCGGAAACAACCCGAACAGCAGCACAAACCACAGCACAAACCACAGCACAAACCAGGACACCCGCTTCCCGACATCGAGCCCCTGTCCGAGCGCCAGGTCCGCCGCTTCCTCGCCCGCGCCGGCGCCGGTGTGCTGCTCGGGTTCTTCCTCCTGGGCTTCGTCGCCGACACCGAGCGCTCCAGCTTCCACTGGCCCTTGCCGGCGTATCTGGCCCTGTTGCCGCTGGTGCCGGCACTGCTGGCCGGCTGGTCGCGGCGCTGGCGGGCGGCCACGTGGACACTGGCCGCGGTCGGCTTCCTCGGCGTGGCCGGCTACAGCGCCGCCATCGCCAGTCCCGCGGTCCGCGCGCAGGCCGCGGCCAGCCGTCAGTACCCGGCCAATTTCGCCGGCTGGGACGTGCTCGCCGCCGCCGTCGCCGACGCGCGTGCGCGGATGCCCGCCGGGACGCGCCTGCTCGCGGACAATTTCAAGACCGGCGCCGAGCTCGGCTTCGTCTTCGACGACCCGCGCATCGACGTGCTCGATCACCCGCTCAACCACCACCACGGCCGCGCCCCGCAGCTCGCGCTCTGGGGTCTGCTGCACGACGACCGCAGCCGTCTGGGCAATACGCCGCGCCTGCTGGTCGTCGGCGCCCGCGATGTCGACGGCAAGGACCTGCTGCGCCGCTACCACGCGCTGTGCGCGATGCTCGGCCCGCTGCCGCCGCCGCAGGTGGTGAACATCGATCACGGCCGCAAGCGCTACCTGCTGTTCGCACTGCCTGCCACGCGCATCGAAGGCGCCTGCACGCTGCCGGCGCTGGCCTGGGTGGATGCGCCCGGCAGCGGCGACCGCGTGCCGTCGCGCTTCACCGTCGAAGGCTGGGCCTTCAAGGACGGCGTGGGCCTGGCGAAAGTGGACGTGCTGCTGGACGGCACGGTGGCCGCCACCGCCGAGTACGGCATCCCGCGCCCCGACATCGCCGCCTACTGGCAGATATCCACCGATCCCCAGCATCCCAAGGTCGCCTTCCGCGCCGAAGTCGACGCCTCCGCCCTTCCGCCCGGCCGTCACTGGCTGGGCCTGCGCCTGCACGGCCGCGATGGCAGCGTGGAGGACTGGTGGGAGCAGCCGGTGGAGGTGGAGCAGCAGCGCGCGAACAGGGAATAGCGAATGCGGGCTTTCAGGCTCGGGATAGGTTGCACCTGCTTCGGTATGGGGGGATCCCTGAATCACCCCATCCATGCGGTGAGTTCCAAGTTCTGACGTCCATTCGATCTTTTGGATTCATCTTTTGGATCGCATCGCGGAGAACGGCGCAATGCGATCCCTCTCACGCAGTTCCGCTTTCGCCCGATTGCCAGTGCATTCCACTGCGTGATCTTCCGCCCGTCGCGATGTCGTCCCGAGCGCAGCGAGGGACCTGCCTTCATCCAGTGCTGTCGCACATGGCCTTTCCTGCAGCAGACATCGCAGATGCCCATACACATCGATTGGAGGCAGAGGAATGATCCCGCGGCGCCCTTCGGCCGATGCGACGACGGGGCGCCGCGTGCGCATCCGTCGATACGGGCCGGAAGCAAGGCAGATCCCTCGCTGCGCTCGGGGTGACGTCGGAAGGTGTGTCCATCACGGCAGGGCACGCGCACGGCGAAGGCTGAAATCAGGAAGTGCGGCCTCCGGCCCCCCGGCCTCCCAATCCCGAAGCCCGGCCCTCAAGGCACCCCAAACCCCGCCTCGCGCAGCAGCCTTGCGGTGGCGATCAGCGGCAGGCCGATCAGCGCGGTCGGGTCGCGGCTCTCCACAGCGTCGAACAGGGCGATGCCCAGCCCCTCGGACTTGAAGCTGCCCGCGCAGTCCAGTGGCTGTTCGGCGTCGACATAGCGCGCGATCGCGGCGTCGGTCAGGTCGGCGCGGACGTGGACCACCGTCGTATCCTCGGCCTCCAGCCGCCGTCCATCGCTGCAGGCCAGGCACAGGGCGGTATGGAAATGCACGGCGCGGCCGCGCATGGCCTGCAACTGGGCGATGGCGCGCTCGCGGCTGCCCGGTTTGCCGATGGGGGCGCCATCGAAGGTGGCCACCTGGTCCGAGCCGAGGCTCCAAGTCGCCGTGTCCATGTTTGCAGCGTCGGACGGCGCGGCAGTGTCTGCCGGTCGCCGCAGCACCGCTTCGGCCTTGGCACGCGCCAGTCGGCGGGCGAGGGCGGCGGGCGCTTCGCCCGGCTGCGGAGTTTCGTCTGTCTCGGGACGCGCCTGATCGAAGGGCAGGGCGAGGCGGGCCAGCAGCTCGCGGCGGTACGGGGATGTGGAGGCGAGGATCAGCGGCATGGCGAGGCGAAGGCGGCGATGAAGCCCGAAGGGAAAGGGAGAGTGCTGGAGCGACGGTCGAGATCGTCGCGGCCGTGACCGGCAGCAGGCTCGCGGACGGTCGCTTCGGCGCGGCCCGGACGCGCGGCGGAATCAACCTGCGGCGGGATCACCCTGCGGCGGACTCAGGGGTGTTGGGTCGTGGCCCGGGCGCGTTCGATCAGCACCAGTTGTTGGTCCAGACGCTCGCGCGCCGCGTCGATCGAGTGCCGCATCTGGTCGAGCTGCTCCACGCTGGCGCCTTCGCCGTGCTGCTGCAGCCACAGCCGCTGGCGGAGCATTTCCTGCAGCGCGTCCTGCACGCCGTCGCGGTCGCCCGACGTACTCTGTTCCAGTTCGCTGCGGGCATCGCGGAGGCGTTGTTCCAGCGCGTCGGCGGCATCCAGCAGGCGGCTCAGCGCATGCTGCCGCCGCCGTGCCCGCCATGGCACCCACCATGCCAGCAGCAGCATGGCGACGATGAAGCCGATCAGCAGGGCCGTCAGCAGAGGAAGAGTGAACGCGGTCACAACACCGTTCCGGTGGCGGAGGGCCAGTCTGCAGGGTTCGACCAGCCGGGGCAAATCCGCTCCGGCGGAGGCCATGGCACATACTGCACCCGCCCGCGCTCTTGGGTGGGCGGCCCACGTGTGCCCGGGTTTGACACCGCTCTGTCCCCGGCCTAACATTTCCCGCTTATGTCCGCCGAAGTCCCCGCGCAGTTGGATGTTTGGCGCATGGTCGCCGCCCGCCGCAGCTTCGAAGGCGCCCTGGCGCTCGAGAGCATGTCCCGCCTGCGCGACTTGCTCACCGATGCCGAGGGCAAGGCCCGCTACGCAATCACGTTCGACCGCGATGCGCTGCAGGTGCCCTGGCTGGAGCTGCGGATCGAGGCCGAGCTGCCGTTGACATGCCAGCGCAGCCTGCAGCGGTTCCTGCTGCCGGTGGTGCTGGAGCAGCGCTTCGGTCTGGTGACCGGAGATGACGAGGCGGACGAAGCCGCCCTGCCGCCCGGTTACGAGGCGCTGCAGGTCGGAGAGGACGGGCAGATCGACCCGCGCGCGCTGGTGGAGGACGAACTCATCCTCGCCGTGCCGCTGGTGCCGGTGATGCCCGGCAGTGAGGCGTTGGAGCGCGAGTGGGTCCCGGAGCCGGAAGAATCGGCGAAGGCCAATCCATTCTCGGCACTGGCGTCGCTGAAAAAGAATTGAGGGACAGGTCGCGGCCAGGCCGCGGCGGATGCCCGAACCCGACCGCGCCAGCGCGCAACGCCGCCGGCGGTCGAGGCCCCACCACGAATGCGTTGAAGCTGGAGCAATCCCATGGCAGTGCAGAAATCGCGAGTCACCCCTTCCCGCCGCGGCCAGCGTCGTTCGCACGACGCGCTGACGGCCAAGCAGCTGGCCACCGACCCGACCTCGGGCGAGATCCACCTGCGCCACCACATCACCAAGGACGGCTATTACCGCGGCCGTCGCGTCATCGCCGCCAAGGCCGACGTCGTCGAAGAGGATTGATCCTCCTCCTCCCAGCGACAGTGCGTTCCGGGGTGCCGGCCGAGCCTATCGGCCGGCACCCTTTCGTATTGCCGCAGTGTGGCCACCGGACGGCGGCACGCCTGTCCTGAAGCGTCGGCGGCGGTGGAATCCGCCCCGGGCGTTTCCATCAACATCCCGACCCGGAGACGGGGGACCGCCATGACCCAGACGGCCACGACCCAGATGCCCTTCGCGCGCATCGCGGGCACCGGCAGCTATCTGCCCGAACGAATCCTGACCAACGACGATCTCTCGAAGATAGTCGACACCAGCGACGAGTGGATCGCCACCCGCACGGGCATCCGCGAGCGGCGCGTCGCCGCCGAGGGCGAAACCACCGCCGATCTCGGCTACCACGCCGCCGTGCGCGCGATGGAGGCTGCCGGAGTCGATGTGTCCGAGATCGATCTGATCGTCGTCGGCACCACCACGCCGGATCTGATCTTCCCTTCGACGGCCTGCCTCATCCAGCATCGGCTGGGCGCCAACGGCTGCGCCGCGTTCGACGTCAACGCCGCGTGCTCCGGCTTCGTGTACGCGCTGTCGGTGGCGGACAAGTTCATCCGCTCCGGCGCCTCGCGCACCGCGTTGGTCATCGGCAGCGAGACCCTCACGCGCATGGTCGACTGGAGCGAGCGCACCACCTGCGTGCTGTTCGGCGACGGTGCCGGCGCGGTGGTGCTGAAGGCCGATGCCGAGACCGGCATCCTCAGCACCCATCTGCACGCCGACGGCGGCAAGAAGGAACTGCTGTGGAACCCGGTGGGCGTGTCGGTCGGCTTCAAGCCGGGCGAGCCCAATGCCGGCGTGCGCATCAACATGGCCGGCAGCGATGTCTTCAAGTACGCGGTGAAGGCGCTCGATTCGCTGGTGGAGGAGACGATCGAGGCCAATGGCCTGGACCGTCACGACATCGACTGGCTGGTGCCGCACCAGGCCAATCTGCGCATCATCGAGGCCACGGCCAAGCGTCTGGACATGCCGATGGAGCGCGTGGTGGTGACGGTCGACAAGCACGGCAACACGTCGTCCGGTTCGGTGCCGCTGGCGCTGGACATGGCGGTGCGCGATGGTCGTATCCAGCGCGGTCAGCTGGTATTGCTCGAAGCCTTCGGCGGCGGCTTCACCTGGGGCTCGGCGCTGCTGCGCTACTGACCTCGGGATCGCCGCATTCGATCACGCAAGCCCGTCGCAAGGCGGGCTTCGTCGTTCCGGTGCGGGCATCGCATGCGTCGATGGCCGCTTGGGATGCGTTCCGGGCCTGTATTTCCGCTCCGGCCGCATACGCCCTCGTACAGACAGCACGGCGGATTCGCACGTATCATTTGCGCTCCCGCCGTACAGGAATCCCGCGTGAGCGTGAGTGCCGACTCCATCGTTCCAGTTCCAGATCTGGCCTTCGTGTTTCCCGGCCAGGGCTCGCAGTCGCTGGGCATGCTCGCCGAGCTGGCGGAAATGGAAATCGCTTCCGGCACGCGCGTCGTCCGCGATGCGTTCGACGAGGCATCCGATGGCGCCGGCGTCGACCTGTGGACGCTGTCGCAGGGCGGCCCCGAGCGGCAGCTCGATCGCACCGAATTCACCCAGCCCGCGTTGCTGGCCGCCGGCGTCGCCGTGTGGCGGCTGTGGTGCGCGCGCGGTGGCGCGCGGCCGGCGCTGATGGCAGGGCACAGTCTCGGCGAATACGCGGCGCTGGTGGCGGCCGGCGCGCTGTCGCTGCGCGAGGGCGCGCATCTGGTGCGCATCCGCGGCCAGCTGATGCAGGATGCCGCGCCCGACGGCAGCGGCACGATGGCCGCGGTGCTGGGCGTCGACGACGACGCGGTGCGTGCGGCCTGCGACGAGGCCTCCGACGCGGAGGTCGTGGTGCCGGCCAATTTCAATTCTCCGGGGCAGGTGGTGATCGGCGGACACGCCGCGGCGGTGGCGCGCGCGAGCGAACTGCTTGCCGCGCGCGGCGCGCGCAGGATCGCTCCGCTTGCGGTCAGCGTGCCGTCGCATACGCCGCTGATGCGGGATGCCGCCAACCGTCTGGCCGAAGCCATGCACGGCGTCGATTGGCGCGAACCTTCCACGCCGGTGGTGCAGAACGTGGATGCCGAGATCCACGACGGCATCCAGGCGGTGCGCGACGCGCTGGTGCGCCAGCTGTATCTGCCCGTGCGCTGGACCGGCTGCGTGCAGGCGCTCGCTGCGCGCGGCGTGCTGCGGATCGCCGAGTGCGGCCCGGGCAAGGTGCTGTGCGGCCTCAACAAGCGCATCGACAAGGCGCTGGAGAACCGCGCGCTTGGCACGCCGGGTGATTTCGAGGCGGCGCTGGAGGCCTGGCGCGGCGCCTAGACACACGCCGTGACGTGCGCTGCCGCGGCGCATCGTCACGGCGCTATCCTGTCCGGCCACCAGATCCAGATCGAGAACCAGATCCAGATCCAGATCTAGAACCAGATCCCGACCTCGATCCCGAACCGACGAGCCGGCCGACCCGCCACCCGACCCACATCCCAGCCCCGGCATGCCGTCGCAAACACGCAGCCTCGGGCGCGCCATGTTCCTGTCTGCAGGGAGACACCCGCACATGACCGACATTTCCGCTTCCACGCACCGCCCGCTCACGGGCGAGATCGCGCTGGTCACCGGCGCCAGCCGCGGCATCGGCGCCGCCATCGCCGACACCCTGGCCGCACACGGTGCGACCGTGATCGGCACCGCCACCAGCGAGTCCGGCGCGCAGTCCATCGCCGAGCGCCTGTCCGCGAACGGCGGCCATGGCCGCGTGGTCGATGTCGCCGACGGCGCTGCGGTGGAGGCGCTGATCGAGTCGGTCGGCAAGGAGTTCGGCGCGGTCTCCATTCTCGTCAACAACGCCGGCATCACCCGCGACAATCTGCTGATGCGCATGAAGGACGAGGAGTGGGACGCGATCCTGCAGACCAACCTCACCAGCGTGTACCGCACCAGCAAGGCGGTCCTGCGCGGGATGATGAAGGCGCGCAAGGGGCGCATCGTCAACATCGCCTCGGTGGTCGGCGTCACCGGCAATCCGGGGCAGACCAACTACGCCGCGGCCAAGGCGGCGGTGATCGGTTTCAGCAAATCGCTGGCGAAGGAAATCGGCAGCCGCGGCATCACCGTGAACGTGGTGGCGCCGGGGTTCATCGATACCGACATGACCCGTGCGCTGCCCGAGTCCGCGCGCGAGGCGCTGATCGGCCAGATCGCGCTGGGCAGGCTCGGCGAGGCGCAGAACATCGCCGATGCCGTGGCCTTCCTGGCCGGCCCGGGCGGCGCCTACATCACCGGCGAAACCCTCCATGTCAACGGTGGAATGTACATGCCCTGAGTGGGCCATACGCCGCCGTTTCCCCTGAATTCAGGCCAAGTCCTTGAATGGAAAGGCGTTGCCGATGCCCGCCATCGGCCTGCCTTTCCCTTACACTATCGTCCGCACCATATCCCCATCCGGAGCACACCACACATGAGCACCATCGAAGAGCGCGTCAAGAAGATCGTCGTCGAACAACTCGGCGTGAAGGAAGACGAAGTCACCAACAACGCCTCCTTCGTCGACGATCTCGGCGCCGACTCGCTCGACACCGTCGAGCTGGTGATGGCCCTCGAAGAAGAGTTCGAATGCGAGATTCCGGACGAGGAAGCCGAGAAGATCACGTCCGTCCAGCAGGCCATCGACTACATCAAGAACCACGTCAAGGCCTGATCAAGACGATGATCCAGACGATGGCGTCGGCCCGCAGCGTGGGCCGCGCCACGTCGAGATGCCCGGCATCGTGCCGGGCGTTTCCGGGTCGATGGACCGGCTTCGGGTTCGAGCACGGCAGCGCCATGGGATGCCCCGAGTGGCTCGCATCCCGTGCACGCTGGCGGGAATGGAGTCGGTGACCGGTTCGGCCCGGCTCCTTCATGCGACCGTTGCCATGCCGCCGTCCGGGGTGTTCGACCGACGGCGGACATGCGCGGTGCGCGTGTCCCCCTCCGGCGCGCGCGCACGCCTCTCCCGGAGTTTGCCCGTCGTCCGATCGGCGGGGCCGCGGCCCGCGCGGCAGCCCGGCGCATCCCAGGCCTGCACCGCCCGCATGCTCCCGCCCACCATTCGCTCGATCCGCAGGCCGCCGGAATACCCCGCGCCAATCGATCCGTCGCATGACGATCGGTCATGCACCGGCCCGAGATGGACTGCCCCGATATGGACCGGTCGACCCTGTGCCGATCCAGCGCGTCCCGATTGAGCCGTTGCCTGTCCGATCGCGTCCGTCCCCATCCGGCATGCCGTCCCTCCGCATGCCTCAGCCGTCCCAGGAGCGCATCATGTCCAAACGTCGCGTCGTCGTGACCGGTCTCGGGGTGATTTCCCCGCTCGGCAACGATCTGGCCAGCACCTGGGAGGGCATCGTCGCCGGCCGTTCCGGCATCGGTCCCATCACCCATTTCGACGTGTCCGAATATCCCACGCGCATCGCAGCCGAAATCCGCGGCTTCGACCCGACGCAGTGGGTGTCGGCCAAGGACGCGAAGAAAATGGACACCTTCATCCATTACGGCGTGGCCGCCAGTCTGATGGCCCTGCGTGATGCGGGCATCGAGGTGAACGAGGACAACGCCGAGCGCATCGGCGCGATCCTCGGCTCGGGCATCGGCGGTCTGTCCGGCATCGAGCAGCAGACCATCCGCATGCACGAAGGCGGCATCCGCAAGGTCTCGCCGTTCTACGTGCCCAGCACCATCATCAACATGCTGCCCGGCCAGGTGTCGCTGCTCACCGGCATCAAGGGCCCCAATTTCTCCGCGGTGTCGGCCTGCGCGTCGTCCAACCACTCGCTCGGCATCGCGATGCGCATGATCCAGTACGGCGATGCCGATGCGATGCTCGCCGGCGGTGCCGAACGCGGCACGACGCCGAGCTCGGTCGCAGGCTTCTGCTCGATGAAGGCGATGTCCACCCGCAACGACGACCCTGCGCGTGCCTCGCGCCCGTGGGACAAGGACCGCGACGGGTTCGTCATGGGCGACGGCGCCGGCGTGCTGTTCCTGGAGGAATACGAACACGCCCGCGCCCGCGGCGCACGCATCTACTGCGAGCTGGTGGGCTCCGGCGCCAGCGCCGATGCCTTCCACATGACCGCGCCCAGCGAGAACGGCGAAGGCCCCGCGCGCTGCATGCGTGCGGCGCTGAAGGATGCGGGCATCGCACCGGAGCGCGTCGGCTACCTCAACGCGCACGGCACGTCCACGCCGCTGGGCGACCTCGCCGAGACCCTGGCGATCAAGGCCGCCTTCGGCGACCACGCCTACCGGATGATGGTGTCGTCCACCAAGTCCATGACCGGCCATCTGCTGGGTGCGGCCGGCGGCGTGGAGGCGGCGATCACCGTCATGGCGCTGCACACCGGCATCGTGCCGCCGACGATCAACCTGGACGAACCGGGCGAGGGTTGCGACCTCGATTACGTGCCCAACGTCGCCCGCGAGACCAAGATCGACGTGGCCATGTCCAATGGCTTCGGTTTCGGCGGCACCAACGGCACGTTGATCTTCGCCAAGCTCTGAGCGCGGCCGCGCGTCCGCTCCCGCCACGGCCTTCACGGCATGCTGTCCACACGCACGCTCCCGGCGGACTGCGACCTGCTGGCGATGCACCGGCTGGCGCCGCATCGCTACCCGATGCTGCTGCAGTCCACCGCCTCGGCGTTGTATGGCGGACGTTCCCTGGGCCGCTGGGACCTGCTGCTCGCGACCGACGGCACCGCGCTGCGTCTGGGCCGTGACGGCCGTCTGTCGCGTCGCGCGGCCGGTGGCGCGTGGAGCCCGGTCGGCGACGACGCCTCCGACCAGGATTTCCTGCGTGCGCTCGACGCCGACTGGGGCGCGCTGCGCCAGCCGCGCGAAGAGCCGCGCTGGCCGTTCCGCGGGGGCTGGGCACTGTTCCTGGCCTACGAGCTGGCCGGGCAGGTCGAGCCGGTGCTGCGTCTGCCGCATGCCGAAGGCGACCTGCCGGTCGCGCTGGCGCTGCGCTGCCCCGCGGCGCTGCTGCGCGATGCCGTCACCGGCGAGTGCGTGGCCCTGGCCGAGGCGGAGCACGCCGCGCTGCTGGACACGCTCTGTGCCGACGCTGCCCGCACCTCTGCGTTGCCCGCGCTGCCCGCGTGGTGCCCGCCCAGCGGGCTGCGCGAAGACCCGCCGCAGGGCTTCCTGGACGGCGTCGAGCGTGTGCTCGACTACCTGCGCGCCGGCGACGTGTTCCAGGTCAACCTCTCGCGCGGCTGGCGCGCCACGCTCGATGCGCCGCCCAGTGAAGCCGCCGCGGCGCTGCATGCGCGTCT
>CBFGMS010000026.1:0-48986 GCA_965649985.1 uncultured Gammaproteobacteria bacterium
TGTGCAGGTTTCTGCCGTGGTTTTGCTGCTCAGGCAATTTTGAGATAGGTTCTAGGCTTTTTCGCCATGAGATCTAGGATTGCTTGCTCACCATTGTTATGTCCGCCACCGAGAATAATTCGCGAAACATCGCACTGCGGACTCAAATCAACTACCAGGACCTTTCTTTCCGGGTGTTTTTCAGCAAATGCTGCAGCAAGCTGAAATGTCAGTGTAGATTTGCCAATACCGCCTTTATTAGCCCACAGGACAAAGCTAGACATATCAATTCCTTTTATAAGCTCTGCGATTCATAAACCCTCACCCACACTTCGAATACCCACAATTCAAACACGTCGCACACCCATCCATGATCACCATGGCCTTGGTGCTGCACTTGTGGCACATCGTCGCCGACGGCGGGAAGCTCGCGCCTTCGCCGGTCACCGTCACGTCTTCCTCGCGCGCGGCACTCAGGTCACTGTTTTTTTTTGAGCGGTTGGCCTCGTAGGCCGCGCGTTTTTCGGCGATCAGGGCGCGCTGGTGGTCGCTCAGTTCCGGGTCGTGCATCAGGCCGATGGTCTTGAGGTGGTCCTCGACGATCATGCCCAGTTCGGCCACCAGCGACGGCATGTACACGCCGCCGGCCTTGTAATAGCCGCCCTTGGGGTCGAACACGGCCTTCATCTCTTCCACCAGGAAGGTGACGTCGCCGCCCTTGCGGAACACGGCGGAGAGGATGCGGGTCAGGGCCACGATCCACTGGAAATGCTCCATCGACTTGGAGTTGATGAAGATCTCGAAGGGGCGGCGCTGCTCGTGCTCGCTGCCGGCGTTGAGCACGATGTCGTTGATGGTCACGTACATGGCGTGCTCCACCAGCGGGGACTTGATCTTGTAGGTGCTGCCCACCAGCACTTCGGGGCGCTCGATGCGCTCGTGCATCTGGATGACATCGGCGCCGCGGTGTTCGGCGGCATCGGCAGCGGCGGCCTTGGCGGGCACGGCGGCGTCCTTGGCCTTGTCCTCGGGGCGGACGACGGCGTATCCCTTGATTTTCTTTTCGATCTTGACGGCCATGGCGCTGGGTTCCGGATGCTGGTGTGAACGTATCGGGTGAAATGGAGCGGTGCGGGTGGCGGGCGCCCTCTCCCCGCGGATGGGGAGAGGGCGGCGCCGGCGGCCTGCGTTACCTGCGGGCGGCGCGCTTGGCGGTCTTCTTCGCCGCGGCCTGTTTGGCGGGCGCCTTCTTTGCAGGGGCCTTCTTGGCCGGCGCCTTTTTGGCCGGGGCCTTCTTCGCAGCCGCCTTCTTCGCGGGTGCCTTCGCGGCGGCCTTCTTCACGGCGGGCTTCTTGACGGCGGCTTTCTTGGCTGCAGCCTTTTTCGCCGGCGCTTTCCTGGCCGCGGCCTTTTTGGCCGGAGCCTTCTTCGCCGACGTTTTCGCCGACTTTTTCGCCGCCTTCCTGGCCGGCGCTTTCTTCGAGGCCTGTCGGGCGGCCTGCTTCGCGCCTTCCACGGCGGCCTTGGCGGTCTTCACCGCGTCGGCGGCCTTGGCCTTGGCCTCGTCGACCAGGGCCTCGGCCTTCTTGCGGGCCTTGGCGGCGGTCTTCTTCGCCTTGCCGGCGGCCTGGGTGACGGCCTTGCCGACCTTGGTGTCGGCCACGGCGTCGCCGACTTCCTTCGCTTTGTCCGCCACCGCTTCGGCGGCGTCCGAAATCGCTTCCGTGATCACATTGCCATTGCTCATGGGTGGTTCCTCGTCAGGGGATACGTACCGCATCTCGGGCGGGCTGCCCGCAGGCGGAATGTAGCGCGATTTGGGTGGACTGGGCGGGGGAAGCGGGAGGGTGGCGAAGGGGGCGTTGCCTCCTCTCCCCAACCCCTCTCCCGCGAGGGAAGAGGGGCTTTGCATCCGGGGGATCGGCGAGAGCGCCGGGGTGCATCTGGAACTTGCCGTGACCCCTCCTTGCACTCCGGCGGGTTGCTCAGAACTTGCCGTAGTAGCCCTCTTTCAGCGCGTCGAACAGGTTGGCGGCGGTGTGGGTTTCGCCGTCGTACTCGATCCGTTCGTTGCCCTTGACCTCCAGCACCGTGCCGTCCTCCAGCTCGAAGCGGTAGGTGGTGTTCTCCAGGTCCGCTTCCTTGACCAGCACGCCCTGGAAGGCGGCCGGGTTGAAGCGGAAGGTGGTGCAACCCTTCAGGCCCTGCTGGTGGGCGTAGCGGTAGATGTCCTTGAAGTCTTCGTAGGGGTAGTCGGTGGGGACGTTGGCGGTCTTGGAGATGGAGCTGTCCACCCACTTCTGGGCCGCGGCCTGCACGTCGACGTGTTCCTTCGGGCTGATGTCGTCGGCGGCGATGAAGTAGTCGGGCAGTTTGGCCTCGGGCTCGTCGCTGAAGGGCATGGCCTTCGGGTTGACCAGCTCGCGGTAGGCCAGCAGCTCGAAGCTGTAGACGTCGACCTTTTCCTTGGACTTCTTGCCTTCGCGGATGATGTTGCGGCTGTAGTGGTGGGCGAAGCTGGGCTCGATGCCGTTGGAGGCGTTGTTGGCCAGGCTCAGCGAGATGGTGCCGGTGGGCGCGATCGAGCTGTGGTGGGTGAAGCGCGCGCCGGATTCGGCGAGGGCGTCCACCAGTTCGGGCGCGACTTCGGCCACGCGCTGCATGTAGCGGCTGTACTTGGCATGCAGCACCTTGCCGGGGATCTCCTGGCCGATCTTCCAGCCGTCGCGGGCCATTTCCGGGCGCTTGCGCAGCATTTCGGCGGTGACCGGGAAGCGTTCTTCCATGATCGGTGCCGGGCCTTTCTCCTGGGCGAGCTGCAGGGCGACTTCCCAGCCGGCCACGGCCATGTCGCGGGCGATCTGCTCGGTGAATTCCAGCGATTCGGTGCTGCCGTACTTCATGCCGAGCATGGTCATGGTGCTGCCCAGGCCCAGGAAGCCCATGCCGTGGCGGCGCTTGCGCATGATCTCCTGGCGCTGCTGTTCCAGCGGCAGGCCGTTGACCTCGACCACGTTGTCGAGCATGCGGGTGAACACGCGCACCACTTCCTTGTATTCCTCCCAGTCGAACTCGGCCTGGTCGGTGAAGGGGTGGCGCACGAACTTGGTCAGGTTGACCGAGCCCAGCAGGCAGGCGCCGTAGGGCGGCAGCGGCTGCTCGCCGCAGGGGTTGGTGGCGCGGATGTTCTCGCACCACCAGTTGTTGTTCATCTCGTTGACGCGGTCGATCAGGATGAAGCCCGGCTCGGCGTAGTCGTAGGTGGAGACCATGATCATGTCCCACAGGTGGCGCGCGCGGATGTGGCCGTAGATCTTGCAGGCCACCAGGCCGTCGTCGCGCACGATGTAGCCGGCGTGCTGCGGCCAGTCGCGCCAGACCACCTGGGCGGCGTCGTTCACGTCGATGTCGCCGACTTCCTTCTCGTTGATCGGGAAGACCAGCGGCCAGTCGGCATCGCTTTCCACCGCCTGCATGAAGCCGTCGGTGATCAGCAGCGACAGGTTGAACTGGCGCAGGCGCCCGTCCTCGCGCTTGGCGCGGATGAAGTCCTTCACGTCCGGGTGCGACACATCGAAGGTGCCCATCTGCGCGCCGCGGCGGCCGCCGGCGCTGGAGACGGTGAAGCACATCTTGTCGTAGATATCCATGAAGGACATCGGCCCGGAGGTGTACGCGCCGGCGCCGGCCACGAACGCGCCGCGCGGGCGCAGGGTGCTGAATTCGTAGCCGATGCCGCAGCCGGCCTTCAGGGTGAGGCCGGCCTCGTGGACCTTTTCGAGGATGCCGTCCATCGAGTCGCCGATGGTGCCGGAGACGGTGCAGTTGATGGTGCTGGTGGCCGGCTTGTGTTCGAGCGCGCCGGCATTGGAGGTGATGCGACCGGCGGGGATGGCGCCGCGGCGCAGCGCCCACAGGAAGCGCTCGTACCAGTACTTCTGCTTCTCGCTGCCGGGTTCGGCATCGGCCAGGGCGCGGGCCACGCGCTGGTAGGTGGCGTCGATGTCGGTATCGACATCGTCGCCCTGCTTGGTCTTCAGCCGGTACTTCTTGTCCCAGATGTCCCAGGACGCGGGCTGCATGGGGATCTCGGCGGGGGATGCCTTGGTCACGGCCTCGAGACGCACGCTACTCATTCTTGTCCCATCCTCGTCGGTGTGGTGTGGCGCCGGTACGTGCCGGGCCGGTTCTTGTACGTTCCGGGGCACGGCGCAAAGCACGCCGCCCGCCCGGTGCGGGGTCATGTGGGTGTGGCTGTCGCGGACGCTGCTGTCGCGGGGCGCCGCCGAGGCCTGGGCCGGGCGACAGTGCGGCGGTGGACCTGAGCGCCGCGGGCTCGTTCCATGACAGGTCCGTTGGATCGATCCCGGGGCTCCGCTCCGGGGGTGTGTGCCGCCCTCCTGTGCGATCTGCATACGCATCCGCGGCACACGGCGTCGCTGCCGAAAGCGTTGTGTGACGGCCGTGGAACTTTGGCCGTGGAACACCATCGGTTGGGTTCAGCCTGGAGCATAGACCCCAAGATGTAGTGGCGACGCGGACCGCCAAGCTACGCCTTGCCGGGGCGGGCGTCAACGCCTTGACGGCAGGGCAGGAAGGCGATCCACCGGGAATGGCGATGGCAGCAGGGCCGGCGGATGAGGCCTGGAGGGCCGCGAAACGGGCCACGATGCCGGTACGGCGGCGGACGGCATGCCATCCGGGACACCCATGATTTCGTGGCACGCAGCGTTCGATGGATGGTCCGCAGAGGGTCCGGGACACCCACTGTGCAGCCCCGTCGCGCCCCGCGCCGCGCAGACAGGCGGGCCACCGCCGGCAGTGCGGCATGGGCGCCTGGGCGACGTGCATGCACCGGTCGCGCCGTTCGTCGGCGGGCGGGCCGCCGGTCCACGGTCCACCGCCCCTGCCGCACTCTGCAATGCCGGCATGCGATTCGAATGCCGGGACAGCCGCCGGGCGACAGGCGGGCTGTCCGATCGCCGGCCCACCCCGTCCCGTCCCGCGAATGCGGGCGTGTTCAGGTTCGCCTAAAGGGCCGTGGCCGAGACTGCAGGGCCGTCGTGGCTCCCGACAGCGCCACATCCGGCGACGACGCTTGATTCCCCGTGCCGCGACCGCGATCTTCAACCCGGCGCGCACGACGCGCGCCTTCGCCCTGCTCCGTCACTCCCTCCCGTCTCCCGACCGTCTGCCCGCCATGACCGACCGCCGCTCGTCCAAGACCCCGCTGCTGATCGCCCTGACCGCCGCTGCCGCCTTCGGCGGGTTCGCCGCGACCTTCCTGCGCGAAGGCCTGCTGGAGACGCCCGCGCGGGCCGAAACGCCCGCCCCGACGGCGGTCGCCGTGCCGGTCGCGCTGCCGATGGCCGGCGCCGATGGCCAGGCCCTGCCCTCGCTGGCGCCGATGCTCAAGCGGGTCACGCCGGCGGTGGTGAGCGTGCACAGCAAGCAGCGGGTGCGGGTGAGCCCCTTCGCCGACCCCTTCTTCCGGCGCATGTTCCCCGAGCTCACCCAGGAGCGGATCAACGAATCGCTGGGCTCGGGCGTGATCGTCGATGCCAGGCGCGGCCTGGTGCTGACCAACCACCACGTGATCGAGGGCGCGGACGATGTCTCCGTCACGCTCAGTGACGGGCGCACGCTGTCGGCGGAATTCATCGGTTCGGACGCCGACACCGACGTGGCGCTGATGCGCATCCCGGCCGAGAAGCTGAGCGCGCTGTCGATGGCCGACTCCGACGCGCTGCAGGTCGGCGATTACGTGGTGGCGGTGGGCAACCCGTTCGGTTTCGGCCAGACCGTCACCTCGGGCATCGTCTCGGCGGTGGGCCGCAGCAACGTGCCCGGCGTCGGCTTCCAGAACTTCATCCAGACCGATGCGTCGATCAACCCGGGCAATTCCGGCGGCGCGCTGGTCAACCTGCGCGGCGAGCTGGTGGGCATCAACACCGCCAGCTTCAACCTGCAGGGCAGCGCGGCGGGCAACATCGGCCTGGGCTTCGCGATCCCGACCAAGCTCGCCGGCAACGTGATGCAGCAACTGCTGACCGACGGCGCGGTGCGTCGCGGCACGCTGGGCATCGACACCCAGGACCTGACCGAACAGATCGCGCGCGGCATGGGCCTGTCGGACACCCGCGGCGCGCTGGTGGTGCAGGTGTATCCCGATTCGCAGGCGGGCCGCGACGGCCTGCGCGTGGGCGACCTGATCGTGGCCGCCAACGGCGGGCGCATCGACAACAGCGACATGCTGCGCAACTTCCAGGGCCTGCAGGCGCCGGACGCGGTGGTCACCCTGGACCTGCGCCGCGACGGAAAGACGCTGCAGATCCGCACCCGGCTTCGCGAACAGCCTCGCCTGCTGGAAGGCGTGGACCTGGACGCGCGCCTGGCCGGCGCCCGCCTTGTCGAACTGCCGGCCTCGCTGCGCCGCCGTGGCGTGACCGGCGTGCTGGTGGAGCAGGTCGAGCGCGGCAGCCGCGCCGCGCGCAACAACCTGCGCCAGGGCGACGTGATCCTGGGCGCGAGCACCGGTGACTTCACCGATCTGGGCGGCTTCCGCGCCACGCTGGCCGAACCGCCGCAGCAGCTGATCCTGCGCATCTGGCGCAACGGCACGCAGGGCAATCTGCCGATGCGCTGAGCCGGCGCCCACGGCTTCCCGACGACCTGCGGCCGCCCTCCCCATGACCCCAACCGAACCCGGGCCGTCCGCGACCCCGCCCTCCACCCCACATCCCCTCCCGGCCCCGTCCGCGACGGGCGAGGCGCCCACCATGATCGAGCCCGCCGTGCGTCCGCCGTCGTCGGCGGCGGCGCTGGTGCTGGCCTGCCTGGCGATCGGCTTCGTGCTGTGGGCGGCGCAGGGCCTGGTGGTGCCGATCCTGCTGGCGATGTTCTTCGCGCTGCTGGGCAACCCGATCATCCGCATGCTGCGCCGCCTCTACGTGCCGCGCTTCCTGGGCGCGGTGGCGGTGCTGTCGGCCGCGCTGGCCACCGCGCTGCTGATGGGCAACCTGCTGGCCGGCCCCGCGGCGGACGTGTTCTCGGAACTGCCGCGCCAGGTGCGGCAGATCGCGCCCAAACTGCGCAAGGTGGTGGAACCGGTGCAGCAGGCACGCGAAGGCGCCGAGAGCATCGCCCGCGCCGCCGGCGGCGACAACGGCGGCGGACGGGTGGTGAAGGCGCAGATGGAGGACCCCTACGCCACGCTCACCGCCACCCCGAAGGCGGTGGCCGCGGTGCTGACCGTGGTGCTGCTGAGCTTCTTCTTCATGGTCTACGGCGAGAACCTGCAGCGGAAGATCCTGGCGCTGGTGCCGGGGCGGCAGCGGCAGAAGCTCACCGTCGACATCCTGCAGTCCATCGAGCGCGAGATCTCGCGCTACGTGCTCACCATCAGCCTCATCAACACCGCGCTGGGCATCGCCGTGGCCGGCGCCCTGCTGGCGCTGGGCCTGCCGCTGCCGGAAGCCGCGCTGTGGGGCGCGGTGATGGCGCTGCTGAATTTCGCGCCGTACGTGGGCCCGCTGATCGGCGTGTTCCTGATGCTTGTGATGGGCTTCGTGCAGTTCGACGACGCGCTGCTCGCGCTGGCGCCGGCCGCCGCCTACCTGCTGCTGCATACGCTGGAGGGCCAGCTGCTCACGCCGATCGTGCTCGGACGCAGGCTGGCGATCTCGCCGCTGGCGCTGATCCTGGGGCTGGTGGTGTTCGGCTGGCTGTGGGGCATCGCCGGGCTGCTGCTGGCGGTACCGCTGCTGGCCAGCCTGAAACTGGTGCTGGAGCGGATCGAGGGCATGGAACGCTGGGCCAGTCTGCTGGAATGAGCGCCGCAGCCGCCCCTACCGCCGCCCCTGCACCCTATCATCAGGGCATGCAGACCCTGCCGCGCGCCATCACCCTCGACCTGGACGATACGCTGTGGCCGTTCGCGCCGATCGGCGCGCGCATCGAGCGCGTGCTCGACGACTGGCTGCGCACGCACAGCCCGCGTACCGCGGAGCGTTTCCCGATTCCGGCCATGCGCGCGCTGCGCGATCGCGTGTTCGTGGACCACCCGCACCTGCTGCACGACATGAGTGCGCTGCGCCGGCGCACGCTGCAGATCGCCTTCGCCGAGAGCGACGAGCCGGAGACGCTGGTGGACGCGGCCTATGCGGTGTTCTTCGCCGAGCGCAACCGGGTGGAGTGGTATCCCGATGCACTGCAGGCGCTGGAGCGGCTCAGCGCGCGGCTGCCGGTCTTCGCGCTGACCAACGGCAACGCGGACCTGGCGGCGATCGGCGTGGATCATTTGTTCGTCGGCCAGCTGGGCGCACGCGAGCACGGTGCGGCCAAACCCGACGCCGGCATCTTCCTGGCCGCATGCGCGCAGCTGGGCTGCGCGCCGCACGAGGTGCTGCATGTCGGCGACCACATCGAGATGGACGTGCTCGGCGCCGCCCGCGCGGGCCTGCGCACCGTGTGGGTGCATCGCGACGATCAGCGCGCGCATCGCCCGGATTGGCCGCATGCCGACATCGCGCCGGACCTGATCGTCCATGACCTGGCCGCATTGGCCGACCGCATCGATGCCCTGCACGATGTCCTGCACGACCCGCTGCACACCGCACACTCCGACACCTCCTCCCGCGCGCATGCCGACGCAGGCGACGCGCGACCCACCGAGACACCGCCATGACCGCTCTTCCCGGACTCACCCAGGGCGCCGACCAGGCCGAACAGGCCCATCCGCTCACCCTTCTGGATGCCGACGGCTTCGCCGCCTGGCGCGACGCGCAGCCGGCGACGCTGCGCCACTGGCTGCAGGCGCAGGGCTTCAGCGCCGCGCCGGGCACGCATGCGCTGCTGCCCGGCGGGGAGGGGTTCGGCGGCGCGGTGCTGGGCATCGGCGACCGCCACGACCCGTATGCCTATGCGCATGCGCCCAAGGCGCTGCCCGCGGGCCGCTGGCACGTCGCCCACGCCTTCGGCGAGGCCACGGCCGACGCCCGCACCGAGGCGGCGCTGCAGCTGGGCTGGAGCCTCGGCAGTTACCGCTTCTCGCGCTATCTCGGCGAGCCGCCCGCGCAGGCGCGCCTGATCGCCACGCCCGACCCCGACACCGCCGCGCAGATCGCCGCCTGCGTGCGCGTGCGCGATCTGGTCAACACGCCCACCGAACACATGGGCCCGGACGAGCTGGAAGCGGTCGCGCGCGAGATCGCGCAGACGCACGGCGCCGACATCGACGTGCTAGCCGGTGATGCGCTGCTGGCGCACAACTTCCCGGCGATCCACGCGGTCGGCCGCGCCTCGCACCGCGCGCCGAGGCTGATCGTGCTGCACTGGGGCGACACCGCGCATCCGCTGCTGGCGGTGGTGGGCAAGGGCGTGTGTTTCGACACCGGCGGTCTCGACATCAAGGGCGCCGCCGGCATGCGCAACATGAAGAAGGACATGGGCGGCGCCGCGCATGCGATCGCCCTGGCGGAACTGATCATGGCGCGCAGGCTGCCGGTGCGCCTGCTGCTGCTGGTGCCCGCGGTGGAGAATGCCATCGGCCCCAACGCCTACCGGCCCGGCGAAGTGGTCTCCACGCGTCAGGGCCTCAGCGTGGAAATCGACAACACCGACGCCGAAGGCCGGGTGATCCTGTGCGATGCGCTGACCTATGCCGGCGAACAGTCGCCGGACGCGCTGCTGGATTTCGCCACGCTCACCGGTGCCGCGCGCATCGCGCTCGGCCCCGACCTGCCGGCGCTGTTCGCCAGCGACGACGCGCTGGCGCAGGCCTGGCTGGACGCCGGCAGCGCGGTGCACGACCCGCTCTGGCGCATGCCGCTGTGGTCGCCCTACCTGCGCTATCTCAAGAGCGGCATCGCCGACATCGCCAACGGCAGCAGTACGCCGATGGCCGGCTGCATCACCGCGGCGATGTATCTGCGCAGGTTCGTGCCCACCGCCACGCCGTGGGCGCATCTCGACGTGTACAGCTGGAACGATGCCGACCGCCCGGGCCGGCCCGCCGGCGGCGAGGCGCAGGCGCTGCGCAGTTGCTGGGCGATGCTCAAGGCACGCTACGGCGGTGCCGCATGAGCCTGCGCACCACGATGCACGCACAGGCGCGCGCCGTCATGCGGACGCACACGCAAGGCGGCCTGCGAATCGCACTGGCCGCGCTGCTCGCGGCCTCGATGGCCGCCTGCAGCGACGGCACCACCGACAGCGCGTCCGCGCAGGCCGCGGCCGGGGCACCCACCGCCACCGAGGCGCCGGCGGCCGCGCCCGCACCGGTGCCGGATCGCACCGTGCTGGTGATGGGCGACTCGCTCTCGGCCGGCTACGGGCTGCAGATCGAACAGGGCTGGGTGGCGCTGACCGCCGACCGCATCGCCGAATCGCATCCGCGCTGGCGCGTGGTCAATGCCAGCATCAGCGGTGAAACCACCGCCGGCGGCGCCGCGCGCATCGGCGCGGCACTGGAACGCCACACGCCCGAGCTCGTGATCATCGAACTCGGCGGCAACGACGGCCTGCGTGGCCTGTCGCTGGAGCAGACCCGCGACAACCTCGAAGCGATGATCCGTGCCGCACAGGCCGCCGACGCGCGCGTGCTGCTGGTCGGCATGCGCATCCCGCCGAACTACGGCCCCGACTACACCGCAGGCTTCGAGGCCAACTTCCGCGAACTGGCGGAACAGTACGACACCGCGTTCCTGCCCTTCCTGCTCGAACCGGTCGCCATGGACGATGCCGCGTTCCAGAGCGACCGGATCCATCCCACCGCCGAGGCGCAGCCGGCGCTGCGCGATCACGTCTGGCCGGTGCTGGAGCCGATGCTGCAGATCCCCTGAGCCCCACCACGGGGCCGCGCGTCCGCGCCCCGACAGCCTCATCACATCCTCCCGCACGCGTTCGCGTGCCTCACGGCCGCATGGCCTGTGTCGCGCGGGCGCATACGGCCGAACGCGGCCGCGGATGCACACGCCGCCGCGGCATTCCGCTTCGGGACAGCAAGCGCAATCGCGAGTGAACCCGCTCCTCGCTCTCCACATCCGCATGCATGCAGGGCGCGTCTTCAGCGGGCGTGCGCACAGAACGCCGTCGGCATTTCGCCGCCATCGCTCCGCGCACCGCCTCCATTCGACGCATCCCCCATCCATCCGCAAGAAGGAGACACCCATGCGCTTCAAGATTCTCACCGCCGTCCTCGCAGGTTCCGTGTTCGCCGTCGGCCTCGCCCATGCCGGCCATCACGGCGGCAAGCACGACGCCAAACCTGCGGCGCAGGCGGCGCAGAACACGCCGAAGGCCGACATCGTCGATGCCGCCATGGCATCGAAGGCCCACACCACTCTGGTCGCGGCAGTGAAGGCCGCTGGCCTGGTCGACACGCTGAAGAGCGACGGCCCCTTCACCGTGTTCGCGCCCACGGACGCGGCGTTCTCCGCATTGCCCGCCGGCACGGTGGACACGCTGCTCAAGCCCGAGAACAAGACGAAGCTCGGTGCAGTGCTGACCTACCACGTGGTGGCCGGCAAGCACGACAGCGCGTCGATTCTCGCCAAGATCAAGGCCGGCGGCGGCAAGGCGATGCTGACCACCGTGCAGGGCGAGTCGCTGACCGCGACGCTGGTCGACGGCAAGGTGGTCGTCACCGACGCCAAGGGCGGCAAGGCCACCGTGGCCACCGCGGACCTGCGCCAGAGCAACGGCGTGATCCATGTCATCGACAAGGTGCTTTTGCCGAAGGGCTGAACCTGCCGCCACGGCATGCAGGCATCGTTCGTCGCGACGCATCGCGACCGCGATGCCTGCCCGACATCGTCACGCGGCATGTCATGCGACGGCATGCGCAATGCGTATTACGAGGGGGGGGAGTGCATGGCACTCCCCCCAGTCCGTTTCGGACAACCAACACTGCAAACTCTGCCGCAGGCGAAATCGATTCTCCGCCAACGTGATGCTGCGCAGATCCATACGACTGAAACAGGCGCGCTGCGCTTTGGGACCCGTTCGCTTGCGCATCCATTCGGATCCTCATGAAGCCCATCGCTGTGGGCTCAGCCTGATCCAGACGGTGTCGATCCGATGGATTCGACGTGCTGGATTCGATTCGGCGGATTCTATTCGGTGGATTTGATTGATCGATGCCGACCGGCCGGATTGCGGACGGCTTCGAGAGCGTCTGCAGCGGGACGACATGCCACAGACCATCTGCATCATCTGCCCCTGCAAGCCTGCGTCTGCAGGCCTTGCCACGTGGCGCGACCGCTCACCGCGCATGCAGACGTGCATGGCGCCGATCCGCTCATCGGACTGATGTCGGCCTGCGAAAAAATGTTTGCATTTCGTAAACGAGGGGTGTAACGTGCGCGCCCATTGCAGCACGCACTGCGTAAAACCCCTGTATTTCAGGCCCTTCGTCGCTACTCGAGCCCATCCCGCTTCCGATGACCCACCTTTACCTCAACCGCACATCGATGCCGTTCGCGCAGACCTCCTGCGTCGCACGTCCGTGCGCGCATGGGTCCGGTCGTCACGGGTTCGACCACGACGGTTCCGACAGCCGCTTCCGCCAGCGCTGATCTTCCATCACGGAGATCGGCATCCCGATCTCCGAGGCCCGCGAACGCCCTCGGATTGTCTCCGGGGGCGTTTTGCGTTGCGGCTTCCCTTCCTGCGTTCGCATCACTTCACCACGCGCACGGCCTTCCGTGTCGCGAACGGCTTCGCGCACGTCTTTTTTCCGCGCGTTCCGACCTTGCCGCATGCGAGTGCGGCCACGCCATCCGCAGCATCCGTCGCGAACGTCCGTGCAATCGAAGCGCGGCCGCGGGTCGCGGCGTCGCGGATTAAAACCCGAAGGCGACAGATGCGCCGCTTCGCATGCGCAATGCGATGGTGGCGCGAGGTCGCTGCGCCGCGATGCTCGGCGCGGGCCCGGCTGTGGCGACGAAGACATGGAGATCGGAAGCAGGATGGGCGCAGACCGGGTGCGGATTCGCATCGCGCCATCAAACGCATTGTGAAGCCGCATCACATCATCGATACACGCCTTGTCGGATGGCAGAACGATCTGCCGACACGACAGGCGAACCGTCACCTGCCACCTGGTGCGACATACGGCACGCGCGCACCGTTCAATCCCATTGGAGTCCGCTGATGCGACCCGACATGTACAAGGTGATCGTCGAGCGCCCGCGCCGGGGTGGCGACCGCCGCTGCGAACGCCCCACACCGAGCGACCTCGAAGACTCGCCGAGACACGAAAGCCTGCGCAGCCGCCATCGCGACCGCAAATGGCTCAACGAGAATCTCGCGCCGCTGCGGCGCTTCCTGGCCTCGCAGGTCGGCAGGCCGTGGGACACGGTGTACGCCGAACTGTGCGCGGGCATCGACCGCCGCAACACCGTGCAGCAGCATATCCACGCGCATATCGAACAGTTCGTGGCGATCCGCGTGACCGAACGGGACGGCGCGCTGTATGTGGAGCACGATTGGCGCGCTCCGATGGCGCTGTCGGAGACGTGGGCACCGGCACTGTATGTCGACCCGACGAGTGGCCTGCTGCGCACCAACACCGCACGTATGGCGGCCAGACGGGCGTTGCGCGAACGCACGCGCGCACGTCTCGCCGCCGAGCGCAGCGGGCACAGCGAAGTCCGCCGCGTGATCGACGCCCGCACGCAGCTGCATCGCATCGCTGGCCTGTGGTATCGGGTCGAACTGGCGCCTGTCGCGGGCAACGAAGCCCGCATCGACGTCCTGCGCCGCGTTGCGGCCGGGGACTGCCCGCAATGGAACGACGGCAAGCGCTGTCCATCCAATGCGAGCTTGTTCAATACTCCAACCCATTTCGCACGCAGCAAGCGGCAGCTCAATGCCCGCGAACTGCGTGAGCATGGCCTGACCAACCTGAGCTGATGTCCGCGTTCACCAGAGCCGCAGCGGCGCATCGCATCGGAGCATTTCCATGACACATTCCTTCCAACTTCTTCACGCCGAAGGCATGCCCACCCCGATCAAGGGCTGGGTCGACGGCGTGCCGCTCGAGCCCGAAGCCCATCGGCAGCTGCAGAACATCGCCATGATCCCGTTCGTGGGGCCGTGGGTGGCCGTCATGCCGGACGTGCATCTGGGCAAGGGCGCGACCGTGGGCTCGGTCATCCCGACCCGCGGCGCCATCATCCCCGCTGCCGTGGGCGTGGACATCGGCTGCGGCATGGCCGCGGTGCGCACCACGCTGCGCGCGAAGGATCTGCCGGACTCTCTGGCGGCATTGCGCATGGCGATCGAGCGCGCAGTGCCGGTGGGCAACGGCGCAGGCGGCGAGCACCGACGGTTGCCCGACGGCATCGACACCCGCCTCTCGCAGTCGGGGCTGGAGGCGCGACTGCAGGCGATCAAGGCGAAGCACCGCGGCATTCGCACCGACAAGCTGGGGCGTCAGCTGGGCACGCTCGGCGGCGGCAACCACTTCATCGAGATCTGTCTCGACGAGGAAGGTGCGGTGTGGGCGATGCTGCACTCCGGTTCGCGCGGCACCGGCAACCTGATCGGCACCTATTTCATCGAACGCGCCCGCGATGCGCTGTCGAAGCGCACGCTCGGCTTCCGGGTGCCCGATCGCGATCTGGCCTTCTTCATGGAAGGCGAACCGCTGTTCGACGACTACGTGGAAGCGGTGTCGTGGGCGCAGGATTACGCCCGTGCCAACCGCGAGGCGATGATGGCGCGGGTGCTGCACGAGATGCGGCGGATGTTGCCGAGGTTCCAGCTGGAGAAGCTGGCGGTGAACTGCCACCACAACTACGTGCAGCGCGAAACGCACGGCGGCGAATCGCTGCTGGTCACGCGCAAGGGCGCCGTGAGCGCGCGCGAAGGCGAGCTGGGCATCATCCCCGGCAGCATGGGCGCGAAAAGCTACATCGTGCGCGGCAAGGGCAACCCGGACAGCTTCTGCAGCTGCAGCCACGGCGCCGGCCGCACGATGAGCCGCGGCGCGGCCAAGCAGCGGATCACGCTCAAGCAGCACCGCGAGGCCACCGCGCACGTAGAGTGCCGCAAGGACCAGGGCGTGCTCGACGAATCGCCTGCCGCCTACAAGGACATCGACGCGGTGATGGCAGCCCAGCGCGATCTGGTCGAAGTGGTGCACACCCTGCGACAGGTGGTCTGCGTGAAGGGGTGAGGAGCGACAAGCCTGCGCGGCACTGCCGCGCAGTCGCTCCGAACGCCCGCACATGGATGTGCGGGCCGGAGGAATTGGTGCCTCACACCCTCACGCCATGGATGGCAACGGCTGCCAGAACGAAGTGAAAGACACGCGGCACTGCCGCGCAGCCGCTCCGAACACCCGCACATGGATGTGCGGGCCGGAGGGATCGGTGCCTCACACCCTCACGCCATGGATGGCAACGACTGCCAGAACGAAGTGAAAGACACGCAGCACTGCCGCGCAGTCGCTCCGAACCCCCGCACATGCGCACCCCACACCGTTACGCCTGAATGGCAACGCCACGCCATGAAAGAGGCGAACCCCACCACCTTCATGCGCGCACTTCGACCGAACGCGCATGCCAGTCGACCGCACCATCATCGCCAGGCGTTCGTGCACATGCGCCCGTGCCTGCAAACGAAAACGGCGTGCGGGCGCAAAGCCCGCACGCCGCAGCGGATCAGCGCATCAGCCGCAGCAATAGCACTGCAGTGGCTTGCCCGGACCACCCGGACCGAGGCTGCCGCCGAACGGGGCGCATTCCAGCTTGCAGGCGTACGCGCTGCAGCTTTCGTGCTGTGTGCCGGGGGCTGCGCTGTCGGTGGCAATCGCCTGGGCTGCACCGAACCCCATCGCCGCGGACACCGCGACGCCGAGCAGCAGATTGCGGATCGTGGCTTTGCTCAACTTCATGTCGACCTCCATGGAATCACCCGTCGTGCGGGCGGTATGCGCGCGTCCCCTGCCGCACGCGGATCGTGACCGCTCACTCCGGCGCGCAGCAGTCGCAGAGCGCTTCGCCGTTGGGGAGCAGGCCGTAGTAGATGCCACCGGCATCGCCGCACACCGACAGGCAGGGCGTGACATCCGGGCAGTCGTTTTTCGCCGTGGGCTGGGGATTTGCGGTAGCGAAGGCCTGACCCGCGCCGAAGGCGATCGCCAGCACGCAGCCCATCGACAGAAGGACGCGTGGCAGGCGACGCCAGACCGACGGGGTGATCGCGGTATCTCTGTCCATCATCTGCTCCTTGTCGCGATGCGACCGATGTTGTCTGCGGGAATGGTGCGGGTGGTGGCACCGCCAGGAGCGATGCCCATGGAATCCGAAGTGGAGTCGCTTTGCGTGGGCATGCTTTGCGTGGGGATGCTCTCCATGGGCATGCGCTCGCCCGGCAGGCTCCCGGTGGGCATCGCCTCGACCGCACTCACCAGAGCGGCCACCTGCGTCTGCGTGTTGAAGGTGCCCTGCACCGCGTGGAAGACACGGCCGTCGGCATTGATCGCCATCAGCGCCGGCACATTGCGGGCGCGATACAGCGCCAGCAGACGGCGATTCTCGAGCGTGGCGACGGGGAAATCGAAGCGATGCTTCTGCGCGAACCCGCGTGCCTGGTCCGGCGTGCACAGGCAGACACCGAGCATGGACGCACGCGCCGGCGCCGCAGCGCGCAGGGCGCGTGCCGCCGCGGCCACGCTGGCGCCCGACCGCTCGCAGTAGGGACAGGTGTGATTGAAGAAGAACACCACCTGATGGGCATCGGCCGGGGTGCCCAGCAGAATCGATTCGCCATCGAGGGTGGTCAGTGCCGTCTCCGGCACGTACATGCCGAGATATGCGAACTGTGCGCGGTCGGCGAGCGCGTCGCGCTGCGTGCGCAGGCCGCGGTTCTGCACCGCCAGCACGACCACGAGCGCGGACACCGCCAGCCATGCCACCGCGATCACGAGCGTTCGCATCATGCGCGTGTTCTCCCCAGTCCCTGAGATGCCGCCGGTCCCACCCTGCAGGCGATCCTGCGACCGCCTGCAGGCCGGGGTCAAGCCTCGCACATCCGGTTCCGACCGCTGGTCACGTTTTTCTGCAGGCATCTTCACGGCCCTGCAGCGGGACGTCCACGCTTCAGGAAGCGGGCACGGGGTTCTCAGGCGCGACAGGTCCCGCATCGCCACCCGGGACGGTGTCGCGCTCCTGCTGCTGCAGCCGCCACATGTGCGCGTATCGGCCGTCGGCCGCCAGCAGTTCGGCATGGCGTCCGCGTTCCACGATACGGCCCTGGTCCATCACCAGAATCTGGTCGGCGTTCATCACGGTCGAGAGCCGATGCGCGATCACCATGGTGGTGCGGCCTTCGGCGATGCGGTCCAGTTCGGCCTGGATCGCCTTCTCGGACGCGGAATCCAGCGCCGAGGTGGCCTCGTCGAAAATCAGGATGGCGGGGTTCTTCAGCAGCGCGCGGGCGATGGCCACGCGCTGTTTCTCGCCGCCGGACAGCTTCAGGCCGCGTTCGCCCACCTCGGTGTCGTAGCCGTCGGGGAAGCCGAGGATGCGCTCGTGGATGTGCGCCGCACGCGCGGCCTGCTCCACGTCCTCCGGAGTGGCGTCGGGCCGGCCGTACAGGATGTTGTAGCCGATGGTGTCGTTGAACAGCACCGTGTCCTGCGGAACGATGGCGATGGCGCGGCGCAGCGAGGCCTGCGTCACGTCGCGCAGATCGCGGGAGACGCCAGTGGCGTCCTCGACGACAATGCGGCCGTCGTCGACGTCGTAGAAGCGGTACAGCAGACGCGCCAGAGTGGACTTGCCCGATCCGGAATGCCCGACCACCGCCACCGTGCCGCCGGCCGGCACGTCGAAGTCGATGCCCTGCAGGATCTCGCGCCGCGGGTCGTAGCCGAAGCGCACGCCTTCGAAACGCAGCCGCGGCCGGGTCGCGCGCAGGTCCACCGCATCGGGCCGGTCGCGCACGTCCATGGGTTCGTCCAGCAGGCCGAACAGGCGTTCCAGATTGGTGAAGGCCTGCTTCACTTCGCGATACATCCAGCCCAGCACGTTCAGCGGCGCCGACAGCTGCAGCAGCAGCGCGTTGACCAGCACCAGGTCGCCCAGCGTCATCCGGCCCGCGACCACGCCCTCGGCCGCGCGCCACATCATCGCGGTGACGCCGACGGAGACGATCAAGGCCTGGCCCAGATTCAGCGCACCCAGGGTCTTGCGGCTCATCACCTGGGCTTCTTCCAGATGCACCAGGCTGCGGTCGTAGCGCTGCGCCTCGTGCTCCTCGTTGCCGAAATACTTCACCGTCTCGTAGTTGAGCAGCGAATCCACCGCACGTTCGTTGGCACGGGTGTCGGCCTCGACCGAGGCGCGGTAATAGCGCGTGCGCCACTCGGTCACGCGGAAGGTGTACAGCGCATACGCGGCCAGCGTGGCGAGCACGATGGCGGCGAAGCTCCAGTCGTACATCCACACCAGCACGGCGGTGGCGAGGGTGACCTCGAAGATGGTCGGCAGGATGGTGTAGATGCCCCAGTCCAGCAGGTCGGAGATGGCCGTGCCGCCGCGCTCCACGTCGCGGGCCACACCGCCGGTGCGGCGCGAGAGATGGAAGCGCAGCGACAGCCCGTGCAGATGGCGGAAGGCCTGCAGGGTGATGCGCCGGGTGACGCGGGCCATCACCCGCGCGAACACGATCTGACGCAGCTCGGTGAACAGCGAGGTGCCGATGCGCGATGCGGCATAGGCGACCAGCAGCGCCACCGGCAGGGTGAGCGCCAGCTCGCGCGCCTGCAGGTCCAGTGCGTCGACCAGGGCCTTCATGGTCAGCGGCATGGCCAGACTGGCCAGCTTGCCGGCCACCACCAGTCCCAGCGCCAGGCCGATGCGGCCGAGGAAGGGGCGCAGGTAGGGCAGCACATCGCGCAGCACCTGCCACTCGCTGCGCAGGCGGGCATCGCGCTCCACTTTCAGCGGAGCGGCAGGATCGACGGCCTCCGCCAGCGGATCGCCGGTGGCGGACTGGGCAGCCGGCGACGCCGCGGCGCCCGGCGCCTGCGGGGCGGGAGAGTCGGAAGAAGTCATCGTCGCATCATGGGGCCGCGGATCGGTGGATCAAAGGCCATCGCGGCGCGACAGTGTGTGCGCCCGCCCAGCGCCGCCGTCGATGCGTGCCCGCGCTTGGCAAGCGCACGTGTACATGGTGCACTGTGGGCATGAGCGTGTACGTGGACAACGCGGCCTTTCCCTGGCGCGGCCGGCGCTGGGCCCACCTGATGGCCGACGATCTGGACGAACTGCATGCGTTCGCGGCCCGGCTGGGTCTTCCGCGCCGGGCCTTCCAGGACCGTCGCAGCGGCGCGCACTACGACATCGATGCGGCGATGCGCGCGCGCGCGATCGCCCTCGGCGCACGCCCGCTCACGCGCCTGCGCGACCGCGCGCTGCTGCGCCATGTCATCGCCAATGCGCGCCGGCAATGGAGCGGGCACCACAGCGGGTTCGGGCAGGCCCTCGGCGATGCGGTCGCGACGGTCGTCGCGAACGCGCGCGCTGCCGCGGCCTTGCCGGAGCAACCCTTGCCGGAGCAGCCCTTGTCTGGATATCCCTTGCAAAACGCACGCGCAACGATGCCTGGCACACCGCAAGCGCCCGCTGCCGCCTCTCTCGCACACGCCCCCGGCGTGCGCGGCACGCACGTACGGGGTGCACCGCCCCCTTCTTCCCCGACCTCGCTGGAGACCTCCGCCATGTCCGCATCGCACACGTTCGACCTCACCCCGCCCGACAGCGACCAGCGCGAACGCCTGGCCGCAGCCCTGTCTCCGGAAGAACGCCGCGTGCTGCTCGCGCACGGCACCGAGGCGCCGTTCTGCGGCGTGTTCCTCGACAACAAGCGCGAGGGCGTCTACACCTGCCGCTTCTGCGGACTGCCGCTGTTCCGCTCGAGCGCCAAGTTCGACTCGGGCACCGGATGGCCGAGCTTCTTCGCGCCCTGGGACGAGCGCCATCTCGGCCGCATCCGCGACACCAGCCATGGCATGGTCCGCACCGAGATCGTGTGCGGGCGCTGCGGCAGCCATCTCGGCCATGTATTCCCGGACGGCCCGCCACCCACCGGCGAGCGCCACTGCCTGAACTCGGTCTCGCTGGGCTTCGTCGACCGCGGCACGGCCCTGCCCGACCCGCTCGCGCGCGGCGAGCACGCGCTCGCCGCGGACTGAGCCGCGCGCGGCAGGGGGCACGCGGCTGGTATCCTGTCGCCCCGTTTTCGCGACGCCGCCCACCGCCATGACCGACACCCTGCCCGACCGCCTCAGCAACGACCCGCGCAGCCCCTACCACGACGCCGACCTCCTGCAGCGCGGCATCGGCATCCGCTTCAACGGCGAGGAGCGCACCAACGTCGAGGAATACTGCGTGAGCGAGGGCTGGATCCGCGTGGTCGCCGGCCGCGCGCTCGACCGCCGCGGCCAGCCGATGACGATGAAGATCAAGGGCACGGTGGAGCCGTTCCTGAAGCAGGCGGAGTAACCCCTCCACCGCACCGCCCGGCATGCGCCGCCACAGCGCGGCGCACCCGTCCAGCATCCGCCACTTCAGGGCGGCCCGTCCATTCTGGCCGGTGGTCCTGCGTCTACCTGGCCGGCGCGCCGCCGAGATGCGTGGCGAGGAAATTCAGCAGCCGGGCGTAGAACGCCTGGCGATGCTCTTCGTTGTAGAAGCCGTGGCCTTCCTGTGGGTAGTACAGCGTGCTGACATCCACACCTGCGCCCCTGAGCGCTTTTTCCATGGCTTCGGTCTGCTTGATCGGCGCGATCTCGTCCTTGCCGCCGGCCGCCAGGAATACCGGCACCCGGATGCGTTCGGCCTTGTCGACCACCGAGATCTCCGCCATGTCTTCGCGCGGGCCCAGCCATTGCTCGGCCCAGGTGCGATAGGCGCTGTGTCGGCCCGAGATACGCTTGTGATGCTCGGCGATGTCATAGACGCCGACATACCCCGCGACGCACCGGTACAGCTCCGGCTCGGTCGCCGCCCCCATCAGGGCGGCATAGGCGCCGTAGCTGGCGCCATAGATGCAGATGCGCTCGGGGTCGGCGACCTTCTGTGCGACCGCCCAGCGCGTGGCGTCGGTGAGATCGCTCTGCAGCTTCTTGCCCCACTCGCGCGCGCCCGCTTCTTCGTGGTCGCGGCCATAGCCCGATGAACCGCGGTAGTTCACGCGCAGCACCGCATAGCCGGCCGCGGCCAGCAGCTGCACTTCGCTGTCGAACCACCACGCATCGGCCACGCCGAACGGCCCACCGTGCGGCAGCAGCACCATCGGCTGCGGCACACCTTCGGCGGCTCCACGCGGCAGCGTCAGATAGCCGTTCAGACGCAGGCCGTCGGCGGCACTGAAGCTCACCGCGCGGGTCGGCGCCATGTCGGCCGGGTCCAGCCACAGCCGACGGGCGAACAGCGGCAACACCTTCTTCGCTGCGGTATCGAACAGATGGTAGTCGCCGGGATTGCGGTCGCTGGAGACCTGCACGACGAGCAGGGTGTCGTCGCGGGTCGCCGAAACGATGTTCACGCTTTCGCCAGGAAACGCGCGTTGCAGCTGGCGCCAAGCTTTGACCCATGGATGTCCGGGGTCGAAGAAGACGGTGCGGACATCGTCATGCATGAAACTCGCGCCGATCACATGGCCCGCACCGTCGCGCAGGACCTCGTGCGGATCGACCACCGGATCGCTGGCGACTTCGGTGCGCACGTCGGCGCCGATGTCCCAGGCGACGATGGCATCGGGCTTGCCCGGCCGCTCGACCTGCAGATAGGCGATGCGACCGTCCACGGAGAAACCCAGCGGCATTTCGACCAGACCGGTCTTGCGCTCGTCCGCGATGAGCCGCCACTCGGAGCCGCCTTCGTCGCGATAGAAAACCACATGCGAATTGTCGCGCTTATTGTCGAAACCGAAGGCGAAACGGGCGTGGCCGGCAGGGTCGACGACGAAGCGCGCGTAGGCCACCGGCGAGACCGCGACCGGGCTGCGTCGGCCGCTGTAGACATCGAGTTTTTCCAGCACGGTCCGGTCGCGCTCGCCGTAGGCCGCCGCGGTGATCAGCACCGCCCGCTCCTGTTCGGGCAGCACTGCCTCCAGCTCGGCGACGGTGTAGTGGGCCAGCCCGGTCAGCGATCCACCCCTGCTGCCGTCGATATTGATCGCGTGGATTTCGCCCGTGCTCCTTGGCGTGTCCTCGATCCCGACCTTTTCCGCCAGCGCCGCAAGCAGCCGTTCGTCGTTGGCCCACCAGAAATCTTGAATCACCGAATCCCGGCCGCCCGCGATCTTGGTGGTCGCCTTCATGTCCTCCCGACGCAGCACCACCAGCACGGTGCGGTCTTCGGTCGGCACGGTCACCGCGAGATGGCGGCCATCGGGCGAGATCTTGGCCTCGACGTAGGTGGGCTGCCGCACGAAGGGCGCGACATCGACCGCAGCCGGTGATGCCGCGTCTGCGGCAAAGGCCGATGCGCTCTGCAGCGCGAAGGCGGACGCGAGCAGGACGGACAGGGCACCGACGAGGCGGCGAAACGAGACGGCGGCGAAACACATGGTGGTGAGACTCCCCGGTGGACGACATCGAGTATGAATCGCCAACAGCATAGCGTCCTGCACGGAGTCGAAGTCCGTGCAGGACGCGCGATCCCGGGTGCTGTCAGGCGGCGGCGGTTGCGAGGCGGGCCGCGGGGACTCGATCACCCGGCCTCACCAGCGCGGCGGGTCCGCGGCGAAGCCGTTGGGGAAGGCCTGCGGGTGGTCGCGGTAGCGGCGATCGTCGCGGCGGTGCGGCCGCGGCATCACGCCCAGCGCCACCAGATTGGGCACGTCGTCGTAGCGCAGCTGGACGACGTCGGCCGGCGAGCGCGACGCGCGTTCGAACTGCGTGCGGCCAACCGGCGACCATTCGCGCTCGCCGTGGCCGGTACCGATGCTCTGCGCTGCCGCATCGCTCTCGTAGGCACTGCCCGCGGACGCACTGCGCGAGGCTTGCGGCGCGGGGGCGGACTTGTCGGCGGCACCTGCACGCCGCTCGGATTCCGCGCGGCCGCCGTAGCGGTCGTCGCGGGCGATCGGGGCCGGTGCCTCGTAGGGCACATACCGCTGACGTTCGCGGAACACCGCCGCGCCGATCACGCCCACGTTGTCCGGGCGGCCGGTGCGTGCGGCATAGCTGTCGGGCAGGTCGGTGAAATAGAACTGCGCCACTTCGCGCAGCGACTTGCGCCAACCGGAGACCTCGGTGGTCTGCCACGGCCCGAGCACGTAGCCGGTCTGCTGCGCGCCGGCGGTCTCGCCGCTGATCGCGTTGACGCCGTCCACCGACACCACCACCAGCAGGCGCTCGCCGGTGTTGTTGGTCAAGCGCAGGCTGTAGCGGTGGCCGGGGGTGCCCGGGATCCAGGTCTGGCCGCGGTGGCGGTATTCGGGCAGCCATTCGCCGGTGTCGCGGTCGACCACGTCGATGTCGACGAGCGAGCGCGCCGATGACGGTCCCGCGTAGGCAGGCGCGCAGGCGGCGGAGGTGGCGAGGGCGGCGGCGATCAGTGCGAGTGTGCGGATCATGGCGGGCTCCAGGGTCTTGAGGGTCCGGGCGGTGTTCGCGCCCTGGACACACCCATCAACGCATGCAGGCCGTGAACGGGGTTGCCACCTGCCGCGGGAGCCGGCCGCGGCGTTCAGCGGCGGGTACACTAGCCGGCCCGAGGGCATCCATCGACGCTGCCCGCCGTCCGCGGCCGAGGACGGCCCGGACGCTGCCATCGCGACCGTTCCCGCGCGGCACAGGTCCCTGCCGACACACATCTTCCGAATCGACGCGGCCGCCCTCGCCCGCCCCAACAGCCATCCGCAATGACCCCGACCCGCATCCTCACCGGCATCACCACCTCCGGCACGCCCCACCTCGGCAACTACGTGGGCGCCATCCGCCCCACCGTGGCCGCCAGCCGCACCGCCGGCACGCAGAACTTCTACTTCCTGGCCGACCTGCATGCGCTGATCAAGGTGCAGGACCCGGCCAAGGTGCAGCGCTCCACGCTCGAGATCGCCGCCAGCTGGCTGGCCTGCGGGCTGGAACCCGACAACGACCGGGTCTGGTTCTACCGGCAGAGCGATGTCCCCGAGATCTCCGAACTGACCTGGTTCCTGACCTGCGTCGCCGGCAAGGGCCTGCTCAACCGCGCGCACGCCTACAAGGCCGCGGTGGACCGCAACACCGCCGAGGGGCAGGACCCGGATTTCGGCGTCACCGCCGGCCTGTTCATGTACCCGGTGCTGATGGCCGCGGACATCCTGATCTTCAACGCCCACCAGGTGCCGGTGGGCCGCGACCAGATCCAGCACATCGAGATGGCGCGCGATTTCGCGCAGCGCTTCAACCATCTGTACGGCACACCCGGCGCACCGCCGCACTTCACCCTGCCCGAAGCGCGGGTGGAAGAGCACGTGGCCACCCTGCCGGGTCTCGACGGGCGCAAGATGTCGAAGAGCTACGACAACACCATCCCGCTGTTCGCCCCGCGCGAACAGCTGAAGAAGCTGATCTTCTCGATCGTCACCGATTCGCGCGCGCCCGGCGAGGCGAAGGACACCGAGGGCTCGGCGCTGTTCCAGCTGTACCAGGCGTTCGCCGACGCCGAGGAGACCGCGGCGATGCGCGCCGCCTACGCCGAGGGCATCGGCTGGGGCGACGCCAAGCAGCGGCTGTTCGATCGGATCGACCGCGAGGTGGCGCCGCTGCGCGAGCGCTACGAAGCGCTGATGGCGAAGCCGGCGGAGATCGAGGCGCAGCTGCGCGAAGGCGGACGCACCGCCCGCGAACGCATGGCGATCCCGTTCCTCGCGCAGTTGCGGGATGCGGTGGGCCTGCGCGACCTGTCGACCCTGTCCTCGGACACCGAGCAGCGCAAAGAGAAGGCCGCGACGCCGCCCGTGCTGAAGCAATACCGCGAACAGGACGGCCGCTTCTATTTCAAGCTCACCGATGGCGACACCGTGCTGCTGCAGAGCCTGGGTTTCGACAACCCCAAGGATGCCGGCGCGTGGGTCGCACGGCTCAAGCGCGAGGGCGCTGCGGTGCTGGCGGAGGCCGGTGCCGTGCTGAGCGCGCTGGCCGATGACGCTGCCGACGCGCTCGATGCCCTGCGCCACGCCGAGGAAGAGAAAGCCGCATCCAAGGCCGGCTGAGCGCGGCGGCGCGGCGCATGCATCCGACGCCGCGCACGCCACGTCGGTGACTGCGTCCATCGGCAGGCGCCCACGCCGCCGGCAGGCCGCAGACCGCGCTTCCGGCACATCGCCCCACACCGCCCTGTCCCGTCCACGACCCGGCCACGCCATGCACCCCACCATCAGCCACTACCTCACCGTCCTGCTGTTCCTGCCCTGGTTCGCGATCCTGGGCACGCTGTTCTGGATGCTGCCGCGCACCCCGCGCGATGCGGCGCGGCGCCGGTTCGACACGGTCGCCCTGCTGTTGTGCGGCGCGGCCTTCGTGTTCAGCGTGGACTGGGCGATGACGCATGCGGACACGCAGCACGGGTCGCTGTGGCCGCAGATCTTCGCGGTGGCGGTGAGCTATGGCGTGTTCCTGGCGGCGCTCACCGTGGCGTTCTTCGTGCGCAGGCGCTGGCTGCTGGCGCGCAGCGGGCGGCAGCTGCGGCCCTGACCGCGGCATTCGGCCCGGCGCCCCGAGCCCGAGGCTGCAGCCTGCACGACGCGCCCCGCCTGCGCCGGAAGACACGGCAATAAAATCAGCCACTTGCGCTGCGCACGGTTCTTGCGTGCGTGTTTTCCGCGGGCGCTCGGCCCGAGGAGGACACATGGACCTGAAAAGCGGTTACCCGTTCTGGGCGGTCAAGAACGGCCTGATGGCGAGCTTCCCACGGCTGGAGAGCGACACCCGCTGCGATGTGGCGGTGGTCGGCGGCGGGATCACCGGCGCACTGATCGCGCAGGAACTCGCCGCACACGGGCACCAGGTCGTGGTGCTGGAGCAGCGCGACATCGCCTGGGGCAGCACCGCGGCCAGCACCGCGCTGCTGCAGTACGAGATCGACACCCACATGACCGACCTCGCCGAACGCCTTGGCGAGGACGCCGCGGTGCTGGCCTACCGTGCCTGCGCGGACGCCATTCCGCAGTTGCAGGCGCTGGCCGAGGAGATCGGCGACGTCGACTTCGCGCGGATGCGCAGTCTGTATTACGCCAGCCGGCTCTGGCATGTCTCCGCGCTGCGCGCCGAACATGCGCTGCGCGCGCGGCACGGGTTCGAGGTGGAATGGCTGGACCGCACCCGGCTGCGCCGCGAATGGGGTCTGTCGAGCGGCGGTGCGATCCTGAGCGCGCTGGCGGCGCGGATCGACCCGTACCGCATGACCTATCGCCTGCTGGAGCGCCTGCGCAGGGACGGGCATGCGGTGCACGACCGGACGAAGGTGCTCGAGATCGAAGCCCGCCCGCGGCAGGTGCGTCTGCGCACCGATACCGGTGCCACGGTCACCGCCGGTCACGTGGTGCTCGCCGCCGGGTACGCCAACCAGCAGTGGCTGCAGGCCCAGGTGGCGCAGAACCGCAGCAGCTATGCCTTCATCACCGACCCGGTGACCGACTTCGTGCCGGAGGGGTTGCGCGACACGATGGTCTGGGAGTCGGCGCGGCCGTATCTGTACATGCGGCGCACCGGCGACGGCCGCATCCTGGTGGGCGGCGAGGACGACCGCATCGACATCCCGGCGCGACGCGACCGTCAGGTCGAGCGCAAGGCACGCAGGCTGCGCCGACAGCTCAAGCGCTGCTTTCCCGACCTGGACGCGACGCCCGCCTTCAGCTGGGCCGGCACGTTCGCCGAGACCGACGACGGGCTGCCGTTCTTCGGCGCGCATTCCGAACGCGGGCCGCGCGTGTTGTTCGCGATGGCCTATGGCGGCAACGGCATCACCTATTCGATGATCGGCGCCGGGTTGATCCGCTGCCTCATCGAACGCCGACGCCACCCGCTGGAGGACCTGTTCTCCTTCGCGCGGATCGCGTGAGGCCGGTACTGCCGCGACCCGCCGATCCGTCCTCGGTCACGCGTGCGTGGCCCATCCCCACGCGAACGCGCCGCGTGGGGATGCATCCGGCGCGGCTCAGTCCCATGCATTCGGCGCGGCCCCGGCGTCCGGGTGTTTCATCCGCACCACGCAGAAGCGCTGGCCGGTGGGCGCCTGCATGACCACCCAGGTGTGCACGGCCGCGACGCGTGTCGCGCCCAGTGCTTCGAGCCGCCGCACTTCGGCCTCGATATCGTCGGTCTCGATGTCCAGGTGCACGCGGGAATCGTGCTGCACCGCCTGCACCTCGACATGCAGGCCGCCGGGGGCGCCGTCGAGTTTCGCGTAGGTGGCGGATTCCTCCGGCGACAGCTCGCCGACCGGCAACCCGAGCGCCGCGCTCCAGAACGCGGCCGCGGCGTCCAGATCGTCGGTCCTGCAATCGATGATGAAACCGGCGAGTCGGCTGCGGTGGGTCATGGCGGCGCTCCGTCTTCGGGGAGAGCCTTCATCATAGAGAAGCGACATGGCGGCCGCTGCGGATCGCGGCCACCGCTGCGCCGGCACGGCACGACGCAAAAAAACGAAGCCCGGCGCGGGGCCGGGCTTCGGAGTGGCATGCGTTGCGGCCTGTCGCCGCGTGGCCATGTCGTCTGCGGGATGGCCTCAGACCGACTCCCACCACATCAGGAACTCATGCCACAGGCGCTTGAAGAAGCCGGCCTCCGGCACGCCGTCCAGCGCCACCAGCGGCGCCTCCACCAGCGGTTTGCCGTCCAGCATCACCTTGATGGTGCCGATCTCCTGGCCCTTCTTGATCGGGCCGATCAGCGTCTTGGGCACGTCCATCATCGGCTTGAGGTCGTCGTAGCGGCCGCGCGCGGTGCTGACCAGCAGCGGTTCGGCCACGCCCAGGCGCACGGTGTCGGCCTCGCCCTTCCAGACCCGGTGCTGGGCGATGCTCGCCCCCGGCTCGTACACCCGGTGGGTTTCGAAGAAGCGGAAGCCCCAGTTCAGCAGCGCCATCGAGTCGTTCATGCGCTCGTCGTCGCTGGCCGCCTTCAGCACCACCGCCACCAGGCGCTGGTCGCCGCGCTGCGCCGAGGACAGGAGGCACCAGCCGGCGCCGGAGGTGTGGCCGGTCTTGATCCCGTCGACCGAGTCGTCGCGCCACAGCAGGCGGTTGCGGTTGGGCTGGGTGATCGGGCCGACGGTGAACTCGCGGATCTTGTTGTAGGCGTACTGCTCCGGGAAGTCGCGGATCATCGCGCTGCCGAGCAGGGCCAGGTCGTGGGCGCTGGCGTAGTGGTTCTCGGCCGGCAGTCCGGTGGCGTTGACGAAGTTGGACTGCTTCAGGCCGATGCGCCGGCCGTAGTCGTTCATCAACTGGGCGAAGGCCTCTTCGCTGCCGGCGATGTGTTCGGCCAGGGCGATCGCGGCGTCGTTGCCGGACTGGATCACCATGCCCTGTTCCATCTGCACCAGCGGTGCGGCCTGATTGACCGGGAAGCCGCTGTAGCTGCCGTCGGTGCCGGCGCCACCGGTGCGCCAGGCGTTCTCGGTCATCATCACCGCGTCGTCGGGCTTGACCCGCCCGGCGGCGAGTTCGGCGGCGATGACATACGAGGTCATGACCTTGGTGATGCTGGCCGGCTCCATCTTCGCGTCGATGTTCTCGCCCGCCAGCACGCGGCCGGTGGCGTGGTCCATCACCAGCCAGGCTTCGGCGCTGCGCGGCTTCGGCGCATCCGGGATCTTCAGCGCGGGCGGCGCGGTGGCCGGAGCCGGGGCGGGCTTCGCGGGCGTCTGCGCCCATGCCAGGCCGGCGAGCAGGGTCGCCATCGCGGTGACCGCCGCACTGCGCAGGGCGCGAGGGCGGACGGGGTTGGGGGTGGATGTCGGCACGTCTGCGCGGTCGGGCCGCGGCGCCCACGTGTATGTCATCTTGCGGATTCTCCGGCCACGGACGGACCGCGGCGCAACTGCATTGGGGACAGGAAATCGAAGGGTGCGGGGCATGCGCCCGGCTGCGGGGCCGGTGTCGGAAGCCGCGACCGGGCTGCGAAGCGGCGCCGGGCACCCCGCACGCGGACGGGGACGACCGTGGGCCGTGCTCCCCGCGCACGCCTGCGTCGGTGTCTCATGCCGGCGCAGCGGACGCCGCGGCATTGTGAACCATGCGCCGGCGAATGCCGAGCGCCGGGCGCCCTCCGGTCATCGCCGACTCATCGCCGCAGCCCGCTGCGACGTGCCCGGTTTCGGCGTCAGTCGCGCACCGGGCGCACGGCATCGAAGCCGAGCGCGGCCAGCTGCGAGGACACGGCCTCCACCGCATCCGCCGCCACCGGCCCCACGCGCAGACGCCAGACCGGCCGGCCAGCCGCTTCGCCGGCCACGACCTGCGCACCGGCGACGCCGGCCGCGTCGAGACGCGCGCGCGCGCGTTCGGCATTGTCGGCACTGGAGAAGGCGGCCACCTGCAGCAGTTGGCCGCCTTCGACCGGGCGCGCCACGGGGGCGGCTGCCGGCGCGGGGGTCGCAGCCACTTCCACACCCACTTTCGCCGGCACATCGTCGGCCTGCGGCTCGGGCACCCGGCCGGGCGCAGGCGGTGTGGGGGCAGTCGCCGGGCTGCCACTGGCGAAGCGGATGCCCTGCGCCTGCATCCAGCGCTCGAATTCGTCGGCGGGCAGTGCATTCGGTGCGGCGGCGGGCGCCGCGGCATAGCGCTGCCCGTCGTCGGGCGATGCGGCCTCCTCCGGAGTGAGCGCACGCACTTCCACCCGCGCCGTGCCGCGACGCACGAAGTCCAGCTTCACCGCCGCGGCATAGCTCAGGTCGATGACCCGCCCGGCATGGAACGGGCCGCGGTCGTTCACCCGCACCACCACCGACTTGCCGTTGTCGAGATTGGTCACCCGCGCGAAGCTCGGCAGCGGCAGCGACTTGTGCGCGGCGGTGAAGGCGTACATGTCGTACACCTCCTGGTTGGACGTGCGGCGGCCGTGGAATTTCCGGCCGTAATACGAAGCCACGCCCTCTTCGACGTACCCGTCCGCCGTCTCCAGCACGTGATAGCGCTTGCCCAGCACCGCATAGCTGCGGTTGCCGTAGCGCGAACGCGGCTCGGCCTTCACCTCGGGCTCGGGAATGGCGTCCACATCCGGTACGTAGTCGGGCACGCTGTCCTTCACGCCCGGCGCGTACAGGCCGCCGGCCACGTAGTCGCCGCGCTTGCTCGGGTCTTCCTGGGCCGGCGCGTAGGGCGAGCGCTTCGGCTTGCCGTCGCTGTCCCGCTGCGCCTCGGGCGGCCCGGCCACCGGCTCGCCCGGTGCGGGGGCCTGCGGGTGTTTCGGCGCACTCGCGCAGGCGCTGAGCAGCGCCAGCGCGCACAGCGGCACCAGCGCGCGCAGGCAGCGCGTGGTCACGACGCGCCTCCGGTGGCGGGAGCCGCATCCACACCCGCACGGATCGCCTGCGCCAGCTGGTGGACGGCCAGCGCATACATCGGCGAGCGGTTGTAGCGGGTGATCACATAGAAGTTGCGGTAGCCCAGCCAGTGTTCGCGGCCGGCGGCGCCCTCGAAATTCAGCACCGTCGCGCCTTCGGCCTGCGGCTCGCCGGCCAGCGGGCGATAACCGCGTTCGGCCAGCGCCGGCAGCGGATGGACCGGGTCGACCGTCTCCGGCACGAACTCCTCGCGTCCGGCGTCCAGCGCCGCGCGCGCGACCACCGGGCCGCCGCGCTGCCAGCCGTGGATGGCGAAATAGTTGGCGATGGAGGCGAACACGTCCGGCGTGTGGTCGAGCAGGTCGCGGCGGCTGTCGCCGTCGCCGTCCTTCGCCCACAGCCGATAGCTGGACGGCATGAACTGGCCCATGCCCATCGCGCCGGCGTAGCTGCCCTTCAGCGCCATGATGTCCAGCTGCGGCTCTTCCTTCACCAGCCCGAACAGCTGCGCCAGCTCGCCGGCGAAGAACGGCGCACGGCGCGGATGATCGAAGGCCAGCGTGTACAGCGCGTCGACCACGCGGAAATTGCCGGTGATGCGGCCGTAGCTGGTCTCCACGCCGATGATCGCGACGATGTACTCGGCCGGCACGCCGGTCTCGGCCGACACCCGCTCCAGCGCGTCGCGATGCTGGCGGTAGAACGCCCGCCCGCCGTTGATGCGCGCATCGTTCATGAAGATCGGCCGGTACTCCGACCACGGCTTCACCGCCTCGGCGGGGCGGCTGATCGCATCGATGATCGACTGCTTGTACTCGGCCTGCGCCAGCACCGCGCGGATCTGGTCGCGGCTCACGCCGTAGGTGGTGGCGGTGTACTCGACGAACGCGTCGATGCGCTGCGCGCGCGGGATCGCCGGGTCGGTGACCGAGGGCGGCGCCACGGGGCGCTCCGGCGGCTGCGGCACCTTGGGCAGCAGCGCCGGTGCCTGCGGCTGGGGCGTCGGGGCGGGCAGCTCCTGCAGCGGCGACGACGGCTGCGCGGGGGGCGGCGACTGGGTGGCGCAGGCGGAAAGTCCGGCGGCCAGAGTCAGGAGGGCGAGGCGAGATTTGCGGGGGAAACGACGGAGGATCAAGGGCTTACGCCTCTCGCTGGAAGACGGCGAGAGGGTAGCATGGGCGGCCGTGCCTGCGACCGCCTCACGGACGCGCAGACCGTCCGCCTTCAGGAGCCTGCCGATGACCGACAACAAGGGGAAGGTGCGCGCACATCAGCTGCATGTGCTCCGGGCGCATGCCCACCGCCTGACCCTGTGGTTCGCAGGCAGCCTGCTGGCGCTGGCCTGCAGCGTGGGCCTGACGGCATGGGCGATCGCATTGCGCCACCCGGTCGCCGCGCTGGCGGGTGCAGCGACGGGCTTCGCAGCCGGGTTGTGGTCGTTCGCATCCTGGCTACTCTTGGCATGCACACGCCGGGATATCCGTCATGGCCGCCTCCACCGGGGCCGGAAACGGCAAACGGTCTCCCACCCGCGAGCGCGCGGCGCGTGAGGACACACGCCCGCCCTGATCCGTGAAGAGCGGAAGACCGGAAAACCGCACCTCCCCCTGTCGCAACGAGACAGCCCCGCCCGGACCCGACACGCATGACACTCTCCCGCCTCATCCCCATGCAGCCCGTCGCCGATCTCGACCGGTCGCTCCGTTTCTATCGGGCCCTCGGCTTCACGGTCGAACAGCACCGCGAGGACTGGGGCTGGGCCAGCCTCCGCTGCGGTGAATGCCAGCTGATGCTCGACCGCTCGATCCATCTGCACGCGGGCATCCCCAGGACCGCAGTGCTGTACCTGTATCCCGACGACATCGCCGACTTTCGTCGCCGCGCATGCGCCAACGGACTGGACGTGCCGGAGCTGGAGACCACGTTCTACGGGATGACCGAGTTCCGGATCGAAGACCCCGACGGGAACCGGCTGTGGGTGGGACAGGACACAGGCACGGGCGCGGCCGGCGCCGCGCCGGAACGGAGTGAAGAAGGGTGACCCTGTCGCGCAGAGACGCCGCCTGACAGACAACCGCGTCGCCCCTCCGCCACTCAGCCCATGCAGGCGCGTGAGGCCGTTCCGGCGCATGCTGCCCCGACTTCTGACCACGTGCAGGACGCCGTGGCCGTCCCGGAAAGATCCATCGTCGCCCGCGGCATGTCGACACGGAAGGACGGGCCGGTCATCCCGCCCGCAGCGCTCGGGGCGCCGACGGCGTGCTGGATCGAACTGCAGCTGGATCTCCATTCCGCGTCTCCCCTCTGCACTGGAGCCGGCCGCTGCGCCCCCTCCTGACGGTGAGCGGACGACCGGGCAGGCCCGTCAGCCCCGTGGGGCTGACTCCATCCGCCCGCCGCTGTCCTGACGGGCGCGCCACCCTGCCGATGCCCCTCGCGGAATCGGTTGCCGGACCCGTTTCAAGGGACGCTTCCCGCAAGCGCCACCTTCACCGCGCTGTCGCCGATGGCCGTGGTCAGCGCCATGCTGTCCATTCCGATGGTCACGCCACGGCTGGCGCGGGTGCAGGCGCTGCTGGAACGCAAGGCCTGACGACTGCGGGCCGCGGGCTGCGGCGCGACGGTGCAGGCTACACTGCACGGGTGTCCCTGCCACGAGTCCCGTCCATGCCGTTTCGCACCCCACGCAGGCGCCTCGGCGCACTGCGCCCGTCACTCGCCACGCCCGCCTTCGCGCTCGCCGTCGCTCTGGCGGGTGCGCTCGCGTTCCCGGCGGCAGCATCCGACACGCTGGCCTGGCCATCGCCGTGGGCACCGGGCCAGACCTGGGAGTACCGCACCGAGCTGCTGGACACCGATACCAAGCCGGGCAGCGTCGACGCGCAGCGCACCACCGGCATCGCCACACTGCGGATCGCGCGCGCCGACGACACGCGCGAAGGCGAACGGCTGCTGCAGGTGTGGACCACCCGCGACAGCCGCGTGGAAGCGGTGCAGGGCGACCGTACCGTCGCCGACGCCATGGCCTCGGTGATCGACGACCTCGACAAGATCGCGGTGGAGCTGCGTCTTGACCGCGACGGGCGCGCCGACGGTGTGCGCAACCTGGCGGAGATCCGCCCGAAAGTGCGTGCAGCGATGGATGGCGTGCTGGACCAGATGGTCGACGCGATGATCCGCACCGAGAGCCCGGACCTGGACGACCAGGAGCGCGACATGGTCCGCGCGATGGTGCAGCCGATGATGGCCGCGCAGATGGACGCGCTGATCAACGACACCAGCGTGCACGCGATGCTCGCGGCCGATCTGGAGGATTTCAACGCCTTCACCGGCACCGGCCACAGGATCGGGCTGGAGTCGCGCCAGGCGGATCCGCTGTACATGCCGATCTCCGGCCAGCCGCTGCCCACCGTGCGCGTGTACAGCGCACACACCGAGCCTGCCCGACCCGGCGAGGCGAGCATCGCGTGGACCACCGCGCTCGATCCGGACACCGCGACGGATGACGCACTGTGGACACTGGCCGCGGAGATCGCCGGCGAGCCCGCGCTGAAGGGCAGCACCGGCCGTCCGATCGGCCTCGAATTCGTCGAGGAAGGCCGGATCACCTGGCGGCCCGCCGACGGCGCGGTCCTGCGCATGGAGATCGAACGCCGCCAGCGCTACGGGCGCGATCACCAGTCCACCTCGCGGCTGGTGTACACGCTGACCGGTCCGCCCGCCGACGCGCCCGCCACGCCTGCGGCGGACGCCGCACCCTGACGCTTCGGGCGCGGGTGGCCCGACGCCCGCGCCGGCCGCCTCCCTGCTTCGAATGCCCCGCCTCCACTGCCTCGCCGCGCGGGGCCCTGCATGAAGGAACGCCGCATGTCGCTCGTCTCCCCCGCCCGTCCACGCTTCGCGGCCCTCCGGCGCACCGCACCGGTCGCGGCGCTCACCGCGGTCCTGCTGTCGACGGCAGCCGTCCTAGTCGCCTCCGCCGCCCCGAAAGCTGCCGCGCAGACCGGCCCCGTCGACTGGCCGCTGACCTGGAAGGTCGGCGATACCCGCGAGTTCGACCAGGAATACACCGTCGAGCGGCGCACCGCGATCGACGCGCACTGGATGGAGCACGCCGCCGGGCGCGTCCGCTGGCACGACACCCTGAGTTTCGACGAGGTCGGCGCGAACGGTTACGTGCAGACCTGGACCATGCGCGATGCGCGCTTCGAGTCGCTCACCGGTGGCGAGGAACTGTCGCAGGCGCTCACGCCCACCCTCAAGGACGTGGAGGCGCTGCCGCTGATCCTCGAACTGGGCCCGGACCGCCGCCAGCAGCGCGTGCGCAACTTCGCCAAGATCCAGCAGACCCTGCGCGGGACCATGACCCCGGTGCTGCGCGAGGCCACCGAGGCGGCGATGAAGCAGATGGCCGCACAGCTCAGTCCGCAGCAGCGCCAGTCGCTGCGCAACGCGCTCGACGCGCGCGTGCAGCAGACCGTGGATCAACTGCTGGAGAAGAAACACCTGCAGGCGTCGCTCGGCGAGTTCGCGCGGCTGCACAACCGCTGGCAGGGCGAGCGCCTGCGCCCGGGCGAGAAGGAGCGTCGCCGCGACCAGCTCCTCACCCCCAACTTCAACCGTCCGGTGGAGGCCATCGTCTCCTACGAGGCCGACCTGCCCAAGGGCCACCCGGACATGGTGCGCATCCGCTGGACCAGCGACGTGGTGCAGGCCGATGTCAGCGGGCAGTGGCAGCTCGCCGAGGAAATGGCCGGCGTACCGATCCCCGCCGACCGTCGCCGCGAGGGCCCGCCGCGCGGGCTCACGCTGCAGCAGCGCGGCACCCTGGTGTACCGGCGCAGCGACGGCGCACTGCAGTTGATGGAGGTGGTCAACGACGCGCTGTTCGGCCCCAACGCCCGCCGCGACCACCTGCGCACGCGCGCCACCGGCACTGCATTGGACTGGAAGGAGTTCGGCATGACCCTCGCGCCGCTGGAGCCTGCGGAAATCCCGCCGCAGCCCGGCCAGAAGCGGCGCAGGCGCTGAGGCCCGCATGTCCGTCGCCGCCGCTCCGTCTCCGCTTCACGCACGGGCCCAACGGCTGCTGCCCGGCCTGCTGGCCACGCTGATGTCGATGTTCGTGGCCGGCCTGGTCACCGCATTGAACACGGGCGTCGATGCCGGGCTCCCGCTGCGCTGGTTCACGGCCTGGCTGGTGGCCTGGCCCTCCGCGGTGGTCGCCGCCTATCTGTTCCGGCCGCTGGCCTGGCGGCTGTCGCTGCACATCGCAGGCAGGATGGAGACGAAGGCATGAGCCGCGACCTGGCCCTCGTCGGTTTCGACGGCGACGACACCCTGTGGCGCAGCGAGGACCACTTCGCCGAGGCGCAGGCCGGCTTCGAGCGCATCCTCGCCGGCTACGTCGACATCGACGACGTGCACGACCGGCTGTATGCCATCGAGAAACGCAACATCGCGCTGTTCGGCTACGGCGTGAAGGGCATGACCCTGTCGATGATCGAGGCCGCGGTGGCGATCACCGACAGCCGCATTTCCGCCGCCGACCTGCACCGCATCGTCGAGCTGGGCAAGGCGCTGCTGCAGCACCCGGTGGAGCTGCTGCCGGGCATCCGCGCCGCGGTGGAAGCCATCGCCGCCGACCATCCGGTGGTGCTGATCACCAAGGGCGATCTGTTCCACCAGGAAGCGAAGGTCAGGCAATCCGGCCTCGCCGACCTGTTCCGGCGGATCGAGATCGTCAGCGAAAAGGACGCCCCGACCTATGCGCGGGTGCTCGCCGAATTCGACCTGCCGGCCGCGCGCTTCGCGATGATCGGCAACTCGCTGCGTTCGGACATCGTGCCGGTGCTGGCCCTCGGCGGCAGCGGGGTGTACATGCCCTACCACCTGACCTGGGCACACGAGGCCGACGCCGAGCTGCCGGCCGATGCCGCCGCGCGCATGCGCACCGTGGCCGGGCCGGCGGAGCTGCCCGACGCGGTACGCGCGCTGCGCGATGCCGGCACAGCGCATTGAGGTCGCCGCCGGGCGGTGCGCGCGGTGCATGGGTCATCGATGGCAGTGGGTGTGGCGGATGCGGTGGCCAGCCGCCTCCACCCAACCCGCCATGAACGCCAATCTGAACGGCTGAACGCCCCCCGGCCGAGTTAAAAAAGCATTCACCGCCTGCCGCGCATCGTCCGAGCCGTCCGCAAGCCGCGGACGGTATTCCGGAGTCCGCCATGACCCTCGCCACCCGCCTGCTCGGCTCGACCGTGCTCGCCGCCGCCCTCGCCCTGACCGCGTTCGCCGCGCCGACGCCTGCCGTCGCCGCCGAACCCAAGCTGCGGGTGATCGTCGACCTGGGCGATGTGATCTTCCGCAACGGCCACCCCTATTACCGCCACGGCGGCCACGGCTACAACGACCGCCTGATCGTCGAGCGCGACCGCTGGGGCCGTCCGGTGTATTACCGCTATGCCCCGCGCGATTACCGCAACGGTCCTCCCTACGGCAATGCCTGGGGCCATCACCGCAACCGCGATCTGCGCGAGCGCCGGGTCTGCGACAGCCGCGGACGCTGCCGGGTGGAGTATTACGATCCGCGCTACGACCGCCGCCACGACCGTCGCTACGACGACCGGTACTCCAGCCGCCACGACCGCCGCTGGGACGACCGTTACCGGGACGACCGCCGCTACTGGAAGCACGAGCGCGACGACTGAGTCCACGCGCGGCGGGCCGCCAACCGCGGCCCGTCCTCCACACTGCGACCGGCGTCGCTGGACGCCGGCACCTCCGGGCGGGATCATCGCGGTCCCGCCCGATGTCGTTCCGACCTCCGACAGGACGGCGCGAGCCGGCACGGGCCCAGGCACGACGCGCTGCCCCGGCGATCCCTGCATCCGGGCGCGCTCCATCGCCGCTCCGCATCCACACTCCGCACATCACAGGTGACGCCATGCGCAAACTCCTCGCTTCCGGCCTGCTGGCTCTCGGTCTCGCCGCCGGCTCCGCCCATGCCCAGGATTTCAGCCTCGGCTGGAACCCCCGCAGCGGCGATGTGTGGATGGACGTCTGGCTGGGCGACATGAACCGCTACGGCAGCCGCTACCGCGACCCGTTCATCGACGAAATGGTGCGCTACCACGGCGCCCCGCGCGATCTGGTCGACGACCTGCTGCGCCGGCGCTGGGCGCCCGGCGACATCTATTTCGCCTGCGCGCTGGCCAGGCTGGTCGGCCGCCCGTGCCGCTATGTCGCCGACATCTGGGAACGCGACCACGGCCAGGGCTGGGGCGCGGTGGCCAAGCGTCTGGGCATCAAGCCCGGCTCGGCCGAATTCCACCGCCTCAAGCGCGGCATGGTGCCGACCTACGACCGCTGGGGCCGCCCGATCGAACTCGACGCCCAGCTGGAACGCGACTTCCCCGGCCGCGGCAAGGGCGGGCAGAAGAAGGCCCAGGGCGGCGGCGGCAAGCCCGACCACGCCGGCAAGGGCCACGGCGGCCACAGCGGTGGCCCGGGCAAGTCGCAGGGCAACGGCAATGGCGGCGGCAAGGGCAACGGGGGCGGGAAAGGCAACGGCGGCGGCAAGGGCAAGGACTGAAGCGTGACCACGCAGCTGATCCGGCCGTTCCGGCCGATGCGCGAAGTCGTGGCCGACTGGGCCGACGCGCTGGCGGAACGGCTGGGGCGGCCTTCGGAGGCGATCCTGGCGAGAGGGCTCGGCGGCACCGATTTTTCGCCGCTGGAGTCGGTCGAAATCCGCTTCGACGGCGGCATGACGATCCGCATTCCCTTCGCCTTCGCGCTGCTGCACCCGACAGAGCTGCAGGCGGTCGTGTTCTCGGAGCACAGCGGCTATCTGGAATTCGACCTGCCGGACGACACCGCGGTGGTGTCCGTGCGCGAAGATTACAGGCGCATCGGACGCATGGACGACGCATGACCGGTTCGCCATCCGATGCGCATGCTGCTGCGCCGCTCATCACCCACGCCGGCGGCTGCCACTGCCGCCGCGTGCGCTTCGAGGTGGACGCGCCGGCCGATGTCGAGGTGCTGGACTGCAACTGCTCGATGTGCCGGATGACCGGCTTCCTGCACCTGATCGTGCCGGCCGCGCGCTTCCGGCTGACCGCAGGCGAAGACGCGCTGCAGGACTACCGTTTCAACACCGGCACCGCGCGCCATCTGTTCTGCCGCCACTGCGGCATCAAGAGCTTCTACGTGCCGCGCAGCCACCCGGACGGGTTCAGCGTGAACCTGCGCTGCCTGGACCCGGGCACGGTCGGCACCACGCGCATCCTGCCCTTCGACGACAACGACCGCGAGGCCGCGACCGCGGCGGTGGCGCATCTGTCGAAGGCGTGAGCTGTGCCGCGCTTCAGGGTGCGGCGGCGGGCCGGCGGCAGTTGGAGAACGCCATCGCGTACGGGATGTAGAGCAGCAGTTCGGCGGCCGACGCACGCCGCCATTCGATGCGCTGGCCCAGCCCTTCCACGTTGACCTCGCACGCCATGCCCATCGCGGCGCGCATGCGTTCGGCGTCTTCGGCGATGGCCTTCAGCAGCTCGGCGCGACAGCGGCCTGGCGCTGCATCGCCAGGCCGCTGTCGCCGTCGAGTTCGATCACCGTGCGTCCGCTGCGGCGCGCGGCCTTGATGAATTCGCGCATGCCGCGGATCACCGCCTCGGCCTTGCCCGGGTCGCCGCCCAGGTCGGTGCGCACCTGCAGCTGGATCATGCTGCTGTCGTCGCGCTCGTCGTCGTCCTCGGGTTCGACCCGGTCGTTGTCGCGCTGGAGCACGGTGCGGTAGGCGCCATTGTGCAGCAGGGTGTAGCGCCCGCCGGAGGCGCCCAGCATGTTGGCGATGGTGTCGTGCAGCTCGCTGCGCCGGGTGTCGGCATCGCGGCTGTCGTTGTAGAGCACGATGTTCTGCACCAGATGGTCGCCGGGACGGGTGATCGACACCGCCGGCGTCCGCTGCAGGTCCTGGGAGCCGATGCGCGTGCCGGTGACGACGATCATGTCGAGCTCCTCGGACTGGGCCTGCACCCGGGCCGGGGACAGCAGCAGCGCGGCGAAGGCTGCAGCGAGCAGCGGGTGGACGCACGGTGCGAGCGGACGCGGCATGTGGAGGCTCCGGAGTGACCGGCGCACAGCATGCCGCGGCTCCGCACGCTTTGTCACAATGGCGGCCCGATCCGCCGCCCGGAGTCCGCGATGTCCCAGTCCACACGGCCGGCCGAGGCCGGTCTCGCCGCTCTGCTGACCTACGCCGGCACCCTGCCCTTCATCGCCTGCGCGGCGTTGGCGTGGCTGGATGCGTCGGCGCGCATCGCCGGGCTGGCGCCGGCCGACACCACCCTCGCCAGCATCACCCTCGCCAGCATCACCCTCGCCGACATCGCCGTCGCCTACGGCGCGGTGATCGCCAGCTTCATCGCCGGCACGCACTGGGCGGCGCGGGTGTATCGCCCGGAGGTGTCGGCGCTGCCCACGCTGGTGATGAGCAACGTCTTCGCGCTGCTGGCCTGGCTGGCGCTGCTGCTGCCGCAGCGGGTCTGGGGCCTGGTGCTGCTGATCGCGTGTTTTGCGGGCCTGCTCGCGGTGGATGCCGGGCTGCGGCGTGGCGGCGTGCTGCCCGCGTGGTTCTGGCCGCTGCGCCGCAATGCGACGCTGGTCGTCTGCGCGATGCTCGCGCTGACCGCGTACGCCACGGCCGCGCAGGCGCAGGGTGCGTAACCCGGGCGCCCGGTGCACAGCCGCGCGATGCGGCGAAGCCTGCGCATGAGCGCGCCGACGCCATCGGACGCCTCCGGGTCGAAGGCACGCATCGCCCTGTGCGCGGCGCTGGCGCTGTGCGCGTTCGCGGGCAATTCGCTGCTGTGCCGGCTGGCGCTGCGCGAGACCGGCAACGACGCGGCCGGCATCGACCCGGCCGCCTTCACCGGCCTGCGCCTGGCCTCCGGCGCGCTGGTGCTGTGGCTGCTGGCGACAGCCGCCGCTGCGCGTGCAGGCGCGGACACGCGCAGCGGCGCGCAGACGCGGAGACGGGCAAACGCGCCACCGGACTGGGCCGCGGCCTGTGCGTTGTTCGTGTATGCCGCGGGGTTTTCGTACGCCTACACGCAGCTGTCCGCGGCGAGCGGTGCGCTGCTGCTGTTCGGTGCCGTGCAGGCGACGATGCTGGGCTGGGGCCTGCTGCGCGGCGAGCGGCTGCGGGCACTGCAATGGGGCGGGCTGCTGCTGGCCCTGGCCGGCCTGACCTGGCTGCTGCTGCCCGGCGCCACCGCACCCGCGCCTTCCGCAGCGCTGCTGATGCTGGGCGCGGGTGTGGCCTGGGGTGTGTATTCACTGCGCGGCCGCGGTGCGCGCGACGCCGTGGCGCAGACCGCCGGCAATTTCCTGCGCAGCCTGCCGCTGGCCGCACTGCTGGGCATCGGCGCCGCAGTGGCGGGCAGTCTGCGCATCGACGCCACCGGCGCGCTGCTCGCGACCGTGTCCGGCGCGGTCACATCCGGGCTCGGCTATGCGCTCTGGTACACCGCCCTGCCCGGCCTGCGCGCCAGCAGCGCCGCCAGCCTGCAGCTGGCGGTGCCGGCGCTCACCGCCTTCGGCGCGGTGCTGTGGCTGGACGAGGCGCTGACCGTGCGGCTGCTGCTGGCGAGCGCGGCGATCCTCGGCGGCATCGCGCTCACCATCCTCGGCCGCCGCGCACGCTGAGGGAGCCGCGTGGCTCAGTCCACGACCTGCGCGCGGGCGGCCGCCGGATGGCCTGCAGGACCGCTTGCCGGACCGCCCGCCGCATCCCCTCCCGTATCGCCCGCCAACCCGGCCAGGATGGGGCAGTCCGGGCGCGCGTCGCCGTGGCAGCGCTCGGCGAGGCCCGACAGCGCGTCGCGCATCTCCTGCAGCTGGTGCAGCGTGGTGTCGAGCTCGGCGATATGCCCCTGCGCGAGGCGCTTGACCTCGGCGCTGCTGCGCGCGCGGTCGTCCCACAGGCTCAGCAGCTCGCGGATGCGGGCGATCGGAAAGCCCAGATCGCGGCCGCGACGGATGAAGCGCAGCCGGTGCAGGTCGGCATCGGCGTACAGCCGGTAGCCGGCGAAGCTGCGTCCGGCCTCGGGCAGCAGGCCGATGCGCTCGTAGTGGCGGATGGTCTTGGCGCTGACGCCGGTGGCCGCGGCGGCTTCGCCGATGTTGCGCAGGCCGGCGGCGCGGGCGTCGGCCAGCTCGGGTCGGGGGGCGGATCTGCGGGTGGGCATCGCGGGTCTCCGATGGGCGGACTGCGTGTGGATGGGGAGGACGGGCGGCTCAGTGCGCGTGCTGCGGCGACGCGGACGGCGCATGGCCGGCCTGCGGCGACCAGCGCCGCAGCCAGAGCGTGTTGGCGACCACGCTCACCGACGACAGCGCCATCGCCGCCCCGGCGATCACCGGGTCCAGCAGGCCGAACGCCGCCAGCGGGATGCCCACCACGTTGTAGATGAAGGCCCAGAACAGGTTCTGGCGGATCTTGCGCGTGGTCCGGCGCGAGATGTCGATGGCGTCGGCCACCAGGCCGGGGTCGGGACGCATCAGGGTGATGCCGGCGGCGTGCATCGCCACATCGGTGCCGGTGCCCATGGCGATGCCCACGTCGGCCGCGGCGAGGGCCGGCGCATCGTTGATGCCGTCGCCGACCATCGCCACCGCGCCCTGGTCGCCCAGCGCGCGCACCGCATCGGCCTTCTGTTCGGGCAGCACGTCGGCGCGCACGTCGTCGATGCCCAGCGCATCGGCCACCGCGCGCGCGGCGCCGGCGTTGTCGCCGGAGATCATCACCGTGCGCAGGCCGAGATCGTGCAGATGCGCCACCGCGGCCTTCGCGGCCGCCCGCGGCGGGTCGCGGAAGGCGAGCAGGCCCAGCAGGCGCGGCGCGGTGTCGTTTTCACCGCGCAGACTCACCCAGGACACCGTGTGCCCGGAGCCGCGCAGCGCCTCGGCCTGCGCCGCGAGCGGCGCGGTGTCGACGCGGGTTTCGGTCATCATCCGGGTGCTGCCGATGGCGATTTCGCAGGCGTCTGCCTGCACGCCGGCCTGGACGCGCACCTGCCCGCGCAGGCCGCGGCCGGGCACCGCGGCCACACCGGTCGCCTGCGCCGGCGTGCCGCCGTAGGCCGCCAGCACCGCGCGGGCGAGCGGGTGCTCGCTGCCGGCCTGCAGCGCGGCCGCGAGGGCCAGCAGGCGGTCATCGTCGCCGTCCACCGCGATCGCACGCTCCAGCGTCGGACGGCCTTCGGTCAGGGTGCCGGTCTTGTCGAACGCCACCGTGCGCAGATCGCGCGCCAGTTCCAGCGCCTCGGCGTCCTTGATCAGGATGCCCGCGCGCGCGGCGACGCCGGTGCCGGCCATGATCGCGGTCGGTGTGGCCAGGCCCAGCGCACAGGGACAGGCGATCACCAGCACCGCCACCGCATTGAGGATGGCGCGGTCCCAGTCGCCGGTGCCCAGCCCCCAGGCCAGCAGCGTGACCAGTGCGATCACCACCACCACCGGCACGAAGACGGCGCTGACCTTGTCCACCAGCTGCTGGATGGGCGCCTTGCGCGCCTGCGCGTCCTCGACCAGGCGCACGATGCGCGCGAGCGCGGACTCGGCACCGACCGTGGTCGCACGCACCGCCAGCAGGCCCTCGCCGTTCACCGCACCGCCGATCACGCGATCACCCGGATGCTTGTCCACCGGCAGCGATTCGCCGGTGATCAGCGCCTCGTCGGCCTGGCTGTCGCCTTCGAGGATGGTGCCGTCCACCGGGAAGCGCTCGCCCGGACGCACCACCACCACGTCGCCGCGGGCGACGGTGTGCGCCGGGACTTCGGTCTCGGCCCCGTCGCGACGCACGCGCGCGGTCTCCGGACGCAGCGCCTGCAGGGCGCGGATCGCCGCGGTGGTCTGGCGCTTGGCGCGTGTCTCCAGCCATTTGCCCAGCAGCACCAGCGCGATCACCGCCGCCGAGGCCTCGAAATACAGCGGCGCCGCGGCGGCCGGCATGGCGTGCCCCGCATGCGCGGCCGCCGTGTCGAAGAAGGTGCCGCGCAGCAGGTGATGCACGCTCAGCGCATAACCGGCGGTGGTGCCGAGCGCCACCAGCAGGTCCATGTTGCCGGTGCGCGCCTTGAGCGCGCCCCAGGCAGCACGATAGAAACGCGCACCCAGCCAGACCTGCACCGGGGTGGCCAGCGCGAACTGCACCCAGCCCGGCAGCATCCAATGCACGCCGAACGGCCACAGCAGCATCGGCGCGACCAGCGGCAGGCTCAGCGCCACCGCCGCCAGCAGATGCAGGGTTTCGCGGCGCATCCGCCGCTGGCGCTCGGCGTCGACGGCATCGATATCGATACCGTCGACATCGGTGCCCCCACTGCCGTCCTGCTGCAGCGCACGGGCGGAATAGCCGGCCGCGGCCACCGCCTCGGCCAGCGTGGCGATGTCGACCTCGCCGGCCAGTTGCACGCGTGCGGTCTCCGTCGTCGGATTGACCTGGGCCGAGAGCACGCCGGGCACCGCGCGCAGCGCACGCTCCACCCGCCCCGCACAGGAAGCGCAGGTCATGCCGCCGATGGCCACATCCACGCTGCGCTCGACCAAGCCGTAGCCGGCCTCGGTCACCGCACGGCGCAGGGCGTCGGGATCCAGCGCGGCATCGGCCTCGACGCTGGCGGTCTCGGTGGCGAGGTTGACCGTGGCCGCCTGCACGCCGGGCACCGCGCGCAAGGCACGCTCCACCCGGCCCGCGCACGAGGCACAGGTCATGCCGGTGATGCCCAGGCGCAGCGACTGCGCGGGGGCGGACGCGGCGGGGGGCGCGGCCGGAGCGTCGGCGGCGCCGGCCGGATGCGCCGAATCGATCTCGCACGCGGGGGCAGCCACGGCGTCGCCGGTCCTCTTGCCGTGGCCTGAGGGGGTCGCCGTGGCTGCGCCCGGCGTGGTGTGACATGTCTTGCTGGTCATGGTGTGCACCCGTTCGGATGGGAAGGTGCGTGAGACCTTGGGGCTTACCCTTGCGGCAAGGTCAAGCGGGGTGGCGAACCGGACGGAACCCGTCCGGGTCTGGCCGCGACACCGTCGCGGCCAGACCTTGACCTTGCCCCGAGGGCAAGGTGCAGCCTGCCTCCGGCCCAGGCGATGCATGCCATGTGGATACACCGGATGCGCCCTGCCCCGAGGATACTCCCCACCTGCAATCCGGGCCGCAGACCCGCCGTGGCCACGGCCTGCCCGCCCCGCATTGCGCCTCCGCTCATCCCCCACCCACCCGACCGCAGTACACTCCGACGATGCGTCCGTCCGCTCTCCAACCCCTGCTCGGCGTGCTGCTGTGCCTGCTGCTGGCCCTCGATGCCGTGGGCGCGGCTACCGCGGCCGTGCGCAGCCTGGGCGGTAGCTGCGCCCCTGCCCTGACGGCCGACGGAACCGCCGCCATGCCGATGGCCGGGCATGGTGGTGCACACGACGCGCATGGCGCGATGCAGGGCTCGCACGCTGGGCACGTTGCTGTGGCCTCGCATTCGGACGGCCACGCCGGGCACGACGCGCAGACCCACGATGCGCAGGCCCACCAGCAGGCCCACCATGGGCATCCGGCCTCGGCGGATCAGCCGCAGGACAGCCCGCTCCCGGATCACACGGCCCCTGCGCCCGCCGACGACTGCCGCTGCGACGACGGCAGCTGCGCGTGTCCGGCCGCCTGCTCGCTCGCTCTGACGGGCCACGCCTGCCCGACGCTCGGCGCCCGCGCCCCGGGCGACATGACCACCGGCCTGGCGCAGCACGCACGCCCCGCGCCCCCGCAACCCGACACGCTGCGACCTCCGATCGGCTGACGGCCCATCTCCGCGCCTGCCGGGCATCGCCCCGCGGGCCGCATGTGCCGTCCTTCACGCGCGTCCGCGACGCGCCACCACACGCTATCGGAGCGACCATGTCCACTTTCCGTCCGCGCGCCTCCGCGCGCCTGCCTGCGTCCCTGTTGTCCGGCGAGGGCGATGCCCCCGCATTCGGCAGTGCGCCGCTCGACCGCACCCGCCCCGGCACGACGCCCTCCGCCCATCCCCAGCTCTCTCGCCGCCGTTTCGTGCAGGGCCTGGCCGCCGGCGGCATCCTGGCCGGGCTCGGCCCCTGGGAGGCCTTCGGTGCCGCAGGCAGGCCGGGCACCGCACGCACCGGCTACGCGCCCGAGCTGCGCGGCACCGACTTCACCCTCGACATCGGCGAAGTGGCCGCCAATTTCACCGGCCGCGTGCGCACCGGCATCGCCGTGAACGGCTCCATCCCCGCGCCCACCCTGCGCTGGCGCGAGGGCGACACCGTCACCCTGCGCGTGCGCAATCTGCTGCCGCCGGGCTCGATCCACGGCCGGCAGACCTCGATCCACTGGCACGGCATCCTGCTGCCGGCCAACATGGACGGCGTGCCGGGCATGAGCTTCGACGGCATCTATCCCGGCGAGAGCTATCTCTACCGCTTCACCCTGCAGCAGAGCGGCACCTACTGGTACCACAGCCATTCCGGGCTGCAGGAACAGGCCGGCATGTACGGCGCGATCATCGTCGACCCGCTGGGCGACGAGCCGCACGCCTACCAGCGCGACTATGTGGTGGTGCTCAGCGACTGGACCGATCTCGCTCCCGCCGAGCTGATGGCGCGGCTGAAGAAAATGCCGGGCTACGACAACCACTACAAGCGCACCGTCGGCGATTTCGTACGCGACGTGCGCCGCGACGGGCTGGCCGCCACTCTGGCCGACCGCCGCGCCTGGGGCGAGATGCGGATGACCCCGACCGACCTGTCGGACGTCAACGCGCACACCTACACCTTCCTGATGAACGGCACGACGGCGCTGGGCAACTGGACCGGGCTGTTCGCGCACGGCGAAACCGTGCGCCTGCGCTTCGTCAACGGCTCGGCGATGACCCATTTCGACGTGCGCATCCCCGGCGCCAAACTGCGGGTGATCGCCGCCGATGGCCAGTACGTGCACCCGGTGACGGTGGACGAGTTCCGCATCGCGCCGGCCGAGACCTACGACATCCTGGTCACGCCCAGCGGGCAGGACGCGTTCTGCGTGTTCGCCCAGGACATCGGCCGCACCGGCTACGTCAGCGGCACGCTCGCGGTGCGCGAGGGCCTGCGCGCGCCCGCGCCCGCGGTGGATCCGCGGCCGATCCTGAGCATGGCCGACATGGGGCATGGAGGCATGGGCCACGGCGGGCATGGCGGCATGGAAGGCGGCTGTGGCGCGGCCATGCACGGGAGTGGCATGCACGGCAGTGGCGGCAAGGCGATGGAGGGCGGCTGCGGCGCGTCGATGCACGGCAGCGGCGGCCATGGCAGTCACGGCGGCGGCGGCATGCAAAGCCACCCGCAGAGCGAGCTGCAGAGCCCGCTGGTCGACATGCAGACCATGACGCCCACCCCGCGCCTGGACGACCCCGGCATCGGCCTGCGCGACAACGGCCGAAAGGTGCTGACCTACGCGATGCTGCGCAGCGCCTTCGACGACCCCGACGGGCGTGCGCCGGGACGCGAGATCGAACTGCATCTCACCGGGCACATGGAGCGCTTTTCCTGGTCCTTCGACGGCCGCCCGTTCTCGGCCTCGGAGCCGATCCGGCTGAACTACGGCGAGCGCATGCGCATCGTGCTGGTCAACGACACGATGATGACCCACCCGGTCCATCTGCACGGGCTGTGGAGCGACCTGGAGGACGAGAACGGCGAGTTCCTGGTGCGCAAGCACACCATCGACATGCCGCCCGGTGCCAAACGCAGCTACCGCGTGCGCGCCGACGCGCTGGGACGCTGGGCCTATCACTGCCACATGCTCTACCACATGGAAGCGGGGATGATGCGCGAAGTGCGGGTGGAGGCATGAGCATGAAGATGACCATCCACATCACGCCGAACGCATCGGCCTCCCCGCACGTCGCCGCGCGCATGCCCGCACGCCTGCACCCGCATGCGCTCGCGCTTGCCTGCACGCTGGCGCTCGCACCCGCCCTCGCGCTCGCGCAGGCGGGTGCGGGCGAGCCGCATGCCGGCCACGCCCAGCAGACGCAGACGCAGCCTGATGCTCACGCCGAGCACGGGCAGAACGCACACGCAGCGCATGACGACCATGCGCGGCACGAAGGCCATGAGGGCCACGACAGGCACGACGGGCATGCCGGGCACACGCCGCCGCCCCCGCAGACCACGGCGATGCGCCATCACGGCGACACGGGCCACGAGGACCATGAAGGCCACGACGACACCGCCGACCACGGCAGCCACCATGCCGGGCACGCGCGTCATGCCACGCGTCCCGCCCAGGAGTCTCATCAGGGGCAGGCGATGCACCATGGCGATCATGGCGATCATGGCGATCATGGCCGTGCGAACGCCGAGAGCCACGCCGGCCATGGCGCCGGCATGCCGATGCAACGCGGCGGCGATCTGCCGGCCGACGCCGCGCCGATCACCCCGATCCCGCCGATCACCGAGGCCGACCGCATCGCGGCGCAGGGGCCCGGCTCACACGGTGGCATGCATGCCGACGGCACCCACGAAAGCGACATGCATGCCGCGCACGGCGACAACGCCCACGATCGCCGCATCTACAGCTTCCTGCTGTTCGACCGGCTGGAGACGTGGGATGCCGCGCCCGGCAGCGGCGAGGCGTGGGAAGTGGCCGGCTGGGTGGGCCGCGACATCGACAAACTGCGCGTGCGCAGCGAGGGCGAGCGCACACACGGGCACACCGAATCGGCCGACCTGGAGCTGCTCTACAGCCGTGCGATCGCGCCGTGGTGGGATCTCACCGCCGGCGTGCGCCACGACTTCGCGCCCGGCAAGTCGCAGGACTGGGCGGCGATCGGCGTGATCGGCATGGCGCCGTACAAGTTCGAGGTGGAGGCCACGGCCTATGTCGGTGCGTCCGGGCGCACCGCGCTGCGCGCGGAAGCCGAGTATTCGCTGCTGCTCACCGACCGGCTGATCCTGCAGCCGCTGGTCGAAGCCGAATGGCACGGCCGCAGCGACGCCGCGCGCGGCGTGGGCGCGGGCCTGGGCAAGGTCGAGACCGGCCTGCGCCTGCGCTACGAGATCCGCCGCGAATTCGCGCCCTACGTCGGCATCGTCCACGAGCGCAGCTTCGGCCGCAGTGCGGACTTCCAGCGCGAGGAAGGCGAGGACACGCGCGATACGCGGGTGGTGTTCGGCGTGAGGATGTGGTTCTGAGGACGGGCCGGGCCCTGGGGGGAGGGGGATGGGGGGAAGAGCAGGAGCCAGGATCGCTAGCTGGAGTCGGGGTGCCTCCTCGCAAGGGGCGACAGTGTTCTCCGACTCGGCAGCTCCGCCCACCTCCGCACGGCGGAGGTGGGCAGGCTGTTTCCCGTGGGGCCGCGGGATCCGGGGCGCCTACGGCGCGCCGACGACGATCTTCAGCGTGCTCGCGTTCAGCAACGCGCTGAAGATCGT
>CBFGMS010000027.1:0-48338 GCA_965649985.1 uncultured Gammaproteobacteria bacterium
ACCAACGGGCGCGAGGCCAACTTCCGCAACGTGGTGCTGGTGATGACCACCAATGCCGGCGCGGCCCAGGCCGCACGTCGTTCCATCGGTTTCACCCGGCAGGACCACAGCACCGATGCGATGGAAGTCATCCGCCGCAGCTTCACGCCGGAATTCCGCAATCGTCTGGATGCGGTGGTGCAGTTCCAGCCGCTGGGCTTCGAGCACATCCTCCGTGTGGTCGACAAGTTCCTGATCGAGCTGGAGGCGTTGCTGCACGAGAAGAACGTGGCGCTCAGCGCGACGCCGACCGCCCGCGACTGGCTGGCCGAGCACGGGTTCGACCCGCTGATGGGCGCGCGACCGATGGCACGGGTGATCCAGGACAAGATCAAGCGTCCGCTGGCGGACGAACTGTTGTTCGGCAAGCTGGTGGGCGGCGGTCGCGTTTCGATCGACGTGCGCGACGACGAGCTGACGATCGAAGCGTTCGCGGAGCCGGAGAAGCTGCTTCCGGCGGTGGTCGAATAGGCCCCGTGTAGCCGAGGCACCCGTAGTGTCTTGTGTGTTGCTGCCCGACAACGACTCGGCAACACGCGATGGTATCTGGAAGGAAAAACGGGCGGCCACTGGCCGCCCGTTTTGCATCGCATCGCCCCAGTGTGCGTCGCTGGGGTACGCGCCGTCAGACGGATGGCCCGCCGCGGGTCTTCAGTAGTCCTGCACCGCGCTGCTGCCGTAGGCGAAGACCACATAGCTGGCGGCAGTGAGCATGCCGCCCAGCGTGAGCGCCATGCCGGCGACGCGGAATGCGAAGGTCTCGCGCTCCTGCGACACGCCCCAGGCATGCAGGATGCGGCCGAGCAGCAGGCTGCCGCCGAGCAGATGAGCCAGTGCCTGCGGGGCGCCGCCGATCTCGGCGAAGTAGAACAGCACGAGGGCCAGCGGCACGTATTCCGCGAAATTGGCGTGGGTGCGCATGGCGCGCAGCAGTACCGGATGCGCGCCGTCGCCGACCGCGACGCCGTAGCGTCGGCGCAGACGGATGGTGCGCACGGCAAGCAGGACGAAGAGCAGCGCCAGCAGCGCCGCATACAATGGGACGACAAGCATGGGGGCTCCTCTGGGAACAGCGGCCACCGCGGATCTGCGGAACGCGAATGTCGATGCGTCCTGCATCCAACGGAATACAATCAGGGGATGGGACAGAACCCGGACAATCTGCGCGCTGTGGGCGGTCGACCGTGTCGCCGCCGGCGGCGTACCGCTTCTTCCGTATCGCTTACTTCATGCGATAGGTGATGCGGCCCTTCGTGAGGTCGTACGGCGTCATCTCCACGCGCACGCGGTCGCCGGTGAGGATGCGGATGTAGTTCTTGCGCATCCTGCCCGAGATGTGGGCGATGATCTCGTGGCCGTTCTCCAGTTTCACCCGAAACATGGTGTTCGGGAGGGTTTCGGAGACCGTGCCTTCGAATTCGATGACGTCGTCTTTCGCCATGCGTCGTGGATCGCCCTGAGTCGCTGTCGGGGCGTGTCCGCCCTCGGGAAGTGGCCGGCACTAGGCCGGAAAGCCGCGCATTGTGCCACGTTGCACGCTCTGGCGCAAAGTGCGGCGGTCGTGTGCTCAGATCGCGGCGCGGCTGCGCATCGAGGCGGCCAGTGTCGCGGCATCCAGTAGACCGAAGTCCATGGTCCATGGGCCGGGGCGCCCGGGCAGAGCGGTGAGTCTGCGTACTTCGCCGAGAAAGCCGGTCAGCGGCATCAGGCGCGCACCCAGGCTGCGCAGATGCGGGTTCTCGACCTGACAGTCGATGAGCGGGAATTCCCATTCGCACAGTCGCAGGCCGAGGGCCGCCAGCGCCGCCTTCGAGCCTCCGGAGCGCAGGCTGAACATGCTTTCGCCGTAGAACATGCGCCCGATCGACAGCCCGTAGAGCCCGCCGATCAGCGTATCGCCTGCGCGGACCTCGATGCTGTGGGCGTGACCGAGCCGATGCAGCACACCATAGGCATGGCGCATCTCGTCGACGATCCAGGTGCCGTCCTGGCCGGGCCGCGGCGTGGCCGCGCAGTGGGCGACCACGGCGTCGAAATCGGTATCGGCGCTGACCGTCCAGCCGCTGGATCGCAGACTGCGCAGGAAGCGCGAGGCCGGCCGGTAGTCGGCGGTGTCGAATACCGCGCGCGGGCCGGGGCACCACCACAGGATCGGTTCGCCTTCGCTGTACCAGGGAAAGATGCCGCGCCGGTAGGCATTGAGCAGGCGCTCCGGGTGGAGATCGCCGCCTGCGGCGAGCAGGCCGTTCGGATCCGGGAGGGCCGACCAGGTCGGCGGGAACGGCGCCAACGGATCGGGCTCCAGCCACGGCAGGCGCAGCCGGCGGGTCATGCGTCGGCCTCCTCGCCATCGTCGGCGCGTCCGGATGCCGCGGACGCGTCTGCCTCGCTCGGGTCCGCTGTCATGCGGTCGGCCCGGAACGGGCTGTGTCGGCGGATCTCGCGGGCGTAGCGCGCCACCGCGCCGCGTTCCTCCTCGCACCAGCGCTCCAGCGCCGCGGCGAACTGCGGGTCGGCGACATGATGCCGGCTGCGCACTTCGGTGGGCAGGAAGCCGCGGGCGACCTTGTGCTCGCCCTGCGCGCCGGGTTCGAAGCGGGAGAGGCCCTCGCGCAGGCAGTAGTCGATCCCCTGGTAGTAGCAGGTCTCGAAATGCAGTCCGGGCAGGGTGCGCGTGGCGCCCCAGTAGCGGCCGTAGAGGGTGCCGCCGCCGCGCAGGCACAGGGCACCGGCGATCGGCGCCCCGTCGAGATCGGCCAGCACCAGCACCAGTTGCCGCGGCATGGTGACGGCGAGGTGGTGGAAGAAATCGAGAGTGAGTGCGGGGGAGTTGCCGTACTCGGCGAAAGTCTGCAGATAGAAGCCGTGCATCGCGGCCAGGTCGTCGGCGCTCGCCTGATTGCCGTGCAGCGTACGGAAGCGGACGCCGGCGCGGGCGACCTTGTTGCGTTCCTGACGGATGTTCTTGCGATGCTTGTGATCCATCGCGGCCAGAAAATCGTCGAAACAGGCCCAATTACCCGGGTTGCGCCAGTGATACTGCACGTCCGTGCGGAGCAGCCAGAGCGGCGCGTCGTCACTTTCTCCAGCACCCCCGTCGTCCGCAGTGCCGGGCGCGGGGAAGGCGGCCTCGTCGGCGGCATCGTGGAAGTTCACATGCACCGACGACAGCGCACGGCCGTCGGCCAGCTGCGCCATCGCCGCGACCAGTGCGCGCCGCGAGGCGTCGTCTCGTGCGAGCAGGCGCGGACCGGTCACCGGCGAATAGGGCACGGCGCAGAGCCATTTGGGGTAGTAGTCGCGCCCGTAGCGGGCGTAGGCATTGGCCCAGGCATGGTCGAAGACGAACTCGCCGTGCGAATTCGTCTTCAGATACCCCGGCGCGGCGGCGACGAGGGTGTCGCCTGCGTACAGGCACAGATGCAGCGGCGTCCACCCCCAGTCGGCGCGCAGGCAGCCGTGGGCTTCCAGGCCGTACAGGAAGGCATGCGAGAGGAACGGGTGGCCCGCTTCCTCCGGGCAGCCTTCGACGCGGGCGTCGAGGCTGTCCCAGTCCTGTGCGGGGATCGCGGCGAGAGAGGAGCGCAGTTGCACGCGCACGGCGATCTCGGGCGTGGTGTCCATCCCGATGGCGCCGTGCACGGCGGGATCAGGCTTCGAGGAACCGCTCCGCATCCAGCGCCGCCATGCAGCCGAAGCCGGCCGAGGTGATGGCCTGGCGGTACACCTGATCGGCGACATCGCCGGCGGCGAACACGCCGGGCACCGAGGTCTGGGTGGCGTTGCCGTCGAGACCGGTGTTGATGACCAGGTAGCCGTTCTTCATCGCCAGCTGGCCTTCGAAGAGCGCGGTGTTGGGGGTGTGGCCGATGGCCACGAACATGCCGCTGACATCCAGTTGCTGCGTGCTGCCGTCGAGCATCGACTTCACCCGCAGGCCGGTGACGCCGTTGTCGTCGCCCAGCACTTCGTCGACGGTGTGGTGCCACACGGGCACGATCTTGCCGGCCTGCACCTTGGCGAACAGCTTGTCCTGCATGATCTTCTCCGCGCGCAGGGTATCGCGGCGGTGGACCAGATAGACCTTGTTGCAGAGATTGGACAGGTACAGCGCTTCCTCGACCGCGGTGTTGCCGCCGCCGATCACCGCCACGTCCTGTCCCTTGTAGAAGAAGCCGTCGCAGGTGGCGCAGGCGGACACGCCGCGGCCCTTGAACAGCTCCTCGGACGGCAGGCCGAGATACTTGGCGGTGGCGCCGGTGGCGATGATGAGTGCGTCGCAGGTGTACTCGCCGCTGTCGCCCTTGAGCCGGAACGGCCGCTGCGACAGGTCGGCGGTGTGTATGTGATCGAAGACCACTTCGGTGTCGAAGCGCTCGGCGTGCGCCTGCATCCGCGCCATCAGGTCCGGGCCCATGAGGCCGTGGGCGTCGCCCGGCCAGTTGTCGACCTCGGTCGTGGTCATCAGCTGCCCGCCCATCTGCAGGCCGGTGATCACGACCGGCTTGAGGTTGGCGCGTGCGGCGTAGACGGCGGCGGTCCAGCCGGCGGGGCCGGAACCGAGGATGACGACATGGGAGTGCTTCGGGGTGCTCATGGTGTCTCGCGTGATGAAAGGGGCCGGCCGCGCCGAAGAGGATCGGACAGGGGCGCAACTGCATAGTGTAGCCGCCCCCGGCGCGGACAAGCGTCGGGCGGCGGCGTGCGTCGGAACGCTGCGTCGCGCATTCACCGTGCACCGTGCGCGCCGTGCGGCGCATCGCGCCCGAGATGGACCCGAGCCATGCGCAGACGGCCGCGCTGCCCGCAGGTTGGGTCAGGTCGCGATCGGGTCGCGATCGGGTCGCGATCAGATCGTGCAAGTTGCCATGCGCGCCGAGTGCTGGTAAACCTGCCGGTCCGTCGGTCGCGCAGGTTCGGCGCGGCCATCGAGAGGTTCCAGATCGCGCCGCGGCGCAGTGGTATCGAGAAGTGCCTGCCCGCAGGCCTTTTGGTCGGTCGGCATCCGGTCCGCGCATGCGCAGCCGGCATGATGATGGCGGTGGGGGCAGGGGAGCGACACACGGACGTTGGGGGACTCGTGACAGGTTGCGATTTCGACACAACACATCTCCGCATCGCGGCCTTAGACTCAGCGCACCGTGATCGCCGACTCCGGCGCGGGTGCTCCCCGCGCCGCGCGATGCGAAGGCCGGGCATCTCCTCTTCCATGATCGCAGTCTTGGCAGGCGCGGCTTCGGTCGTCGTCGATGGTCGTCGTACGCCGCACTGAGCGGCCGGCCGGCGTCGCCGGCCTTGATTCGGGAGCGAACGATGGATGCGTTGTCGCGGGATGCGTTGTCGCGATCGAACCTGCTGGGCTCGTCGCCGGGGTTCCGCAAGGTGGTCGACCAGATCCGGCGGATGGCGGAGCTGGACGCCACGGTGCTGGTGGTGGGCGAGACCGGTACCGGCAAGGAAGTGGCTGCGCGCGCGATCCACTACAGCGGCGCGCGCTGCGACAAGCCCTTCGTCCCGGTGAACTGCGGCGCGCTGGCCGAGTCGCTGGTGGAAAGCGAGCTGTTCGGCCATGAGCGCGGTGCCTTCACCGACGCCAAGACCGCGTCGCACGGCCTCATCGGCCAGGCCGCTGGCGGCACGATCTTCCTCGACGAGATCGACACCCTGACCGCCAAGGCCCAGGCGGCGCTGCTGCGTTTCCTGCAGGACCGCACCTACCGCCGCGTGGGCGGGGGCGGGCTGCTCAAGGTGGATGTGCGCGTGCTGGTGGCGAGCAACGCCGATCTGGACGCGCTGGCGCGCGCCCGGACGTTCCGTCAGGACCTGCTGTACCGCCTCAACGTGCTGACCCTGCGCCTGCCGCCGCTGCGCGAGCGCGGCGACGATGCGGTGGAGATGGCGCGTGCCGTGCTCGATCGGCTGATCCACCAGTACCGCGGCCGCACCCGGCGCTTCCACGCCGAAGCGCTGGATTTCATCCGGCGCTATTCCTGGCCCGGCAACGTGCGCGAACTGGAGAACGTGATCCATCGCGAGTTCCTCATGACCGACGAGCAGGAGCTACGGCTGCGCGAGTCCCGCGAGCTCCTGCTGGAGGCGCAGCTGCTGGAGGCGGAGCTGCCGGGGGCGGGCGAGGCGGGCATCGGCACGCAGAGCGCACATGCCGCCTCCCTGCAGGCGGCGGACGATGACGCGGCGCCATCCGAGGGTCGCGAACCGCGGGCTGCGGTCCGCCCCGTCCGCGGGAACGCCCGCGGGCCCGGACAGAACCTGCCGCCGTTCAAGCAGGCCAAGGCCGAGGCCCTGGCGGCATTCGAACGCGACTATGTGCGCACCATGCTGGGCCGTGCCGGCGGCAACATCACCCAGGCGGCGCGACTTTCGCAGCAGGAGCGCAGCGCTTTCGGGAAGCTGGTGCGCAAGTACCGGCTGGACGCCACCGGCGATCAGGCTTCGGGCTGAACGACAGGCCCTTCGGAACCACGGCCGCCCGCCGTCATCATCCTCCGGCCTCGGACTGGGCGTCGACCGCGGACCGGCGCTGCTCTACGATCCCCTCCACCTCCGTGCTCACTTCGTGCCGGCTCCGCCGCGCACCGCCAATGGACGAACGACTGCTCGCCTTCGCCGAAGACGCCATCCGCACGTATCTGTCCGCACGTCCGCACAGCGCCGACACGCTGGACGGGATCCACCGCTGGTGGATCCACTGGCCGGAGGGGCCGGAATCGCAGGTGGTGACCGAGATCGCACTGGAGCGCCTGGAGGCGGCCGGCGAGATGGAACGCTTCCGGATCGGCGACAGCGTGGTGTGGCGGCGGCGCAGCGCCCAGGCCGAAGAGTCCTGAGTCCCACGCGGGGCGGGTGGAAATTCACCCACCCATGACCTGCCGCCCTCCACACGGGCTTCTGCCAGCCCCGTCGATTCAATGACTTGAGTCGTCTTCCGCTTGGCCCGCTACTTGCGTGACACCACCCGTGACGCATCGGCGTCGCGCGGGACGCATGCGCGTGCCGCGATCGATGGCGGGCCTGGTCCGCTCTCGTACCGGAGGAACGGAAGATGAGCGGAAGGTCGGATCATGATGCGCTGTCGTCCCCACTGCTGTCGTCGCCATCCCAGTCGCGCGGTTCGACGCCGCCCAATTCGCCCACGCTGCAGAGGCGCCAGAGCTCCGGACAGCGCATGCCCGATGTCGGGTCGCAGCAGCAGGGGACGCGCTCCCGGTCGGGCAGCCTGTCGCAGGACATGGGCCTGCAGGTCGGTGTGCAGCAGTCGGAAGTGTCGCGGTCCCGATCGGGCAGCCTGTCGGGCGGCGTGTCGCCGCATTCGTCCCAGGGGCCCCTGTCGGCGCAGGTTCCGACCGGCCAGAGCGTGCAGCCTTCGACCGAACTGTCGCGGCTGATCACCCGCCCGCGTGCGCAGACCTCGCCGTCCGGTTCGACCGCCACGACCGCCACGCGGGTGCTGGGACATGCGACCGACTTCGGTGCCGCGCTCTCGAGCATGCCCGTGCAGGGCAGCGTGGGCCCGGTGCAGGGCGTGATCTCTGGAGGCCTCTGGGCCACGTCCGCGCTGTCCAACGTCGTGGCCGATGCGCGCACGGACAACGGTGGCGGCGTGACCTCCGGTGTGTTCGGGCTGTTCGCGGGTGGCGCCAGCGCAGCGGGCTCCGCACTGGGCAGTTCGGTCCTGTCGTACGCGAGCAGCGCCAGCTGGCTGATCTCCGGCGGAATCTCCGGCGCGCAGGGGGCGTACAACGCATTCACGTCGGGCCGCAACCGTGGCGCCAATGCACTGCAGGCCGTCAGCGGCGGCCTGAACATGGTGGGCGCGATGGCGGGCGGTGCGTCGACGTACTTCAGCGCACAGGCATCGGCGCAGGGGCCGCAGGATCAGGATCAGACCAACGCGCACCTCGCGACCACCATGGCCTGGGTGTCGATGGGCAGTTGGGCCCTGGGCAGCTTGGCGGGGATGGGCAGCACCTACCTGTCCGGGCGCAACGGCGGCACGGAGCCGGAGTCCGGCGGCGGCAGCGAGGTATGAGCGTCGCCGTGAGCGGGCATCCGGCGGTGCATGCCATCGGCATGTCCCGCCTTCCGGCCGAGGACACCGGTCTCCCGGAACTGCTCGCGCTCGTGCAGCAACAGCCCGAGTCGACCCAGGCGCTCGCCGCCTGCCTGCCGCTCGCGGTGGCGAAGGCGGATGCGCTGCATGCCGGCGACCGCTGCCTCTGGCTGGATGCACTGCGCGCGGCACGACGTGCGGGCGGGCTGGCGCATCCAGTCGGCTGCGCGGCAGCGCTGACGCTGGCCGAGCGGTGGTCGGACTGGCCGCTGCTGCTGGCGCTCTGCGCTGATCTGGAGGCCATGCCGCGACGGCCGGATGGGTTGCCGGCGGATGAAGCGCGTGCGCAGGTGCTGGGGCTGCATGCCCTCGGCCACACGGATCAGGCCATCGCCCTGTGCCGCAGGCGGATGCTGGCCTGCCCGAAGGAAGCGTGGCCTGCGTCGATCCATGCCGAGCTGACCGCCTGGCAGGCCTTCGTACGCGAGCGTGGCCCTGCGATCGAAGGCGATGGGCTTCGGCTCGAGCCCCTCGGCCATCAGCACATGGCCGACTTCGCCTGGCAGTACCACGACCCTGCGATCGCAGCGTTGTGCTGCCTGCCGCGCTTCGCCGACGCGCGCGCATGGCACGCCTGGCTGGACCGGGGCTGGGGCTTCGGTGATCAGCGGATCTACGCGGTGCTGCATCCGGAATGGGGTTTCGTCGGCAGCATCAGTCTGATCCAGCATGCGGACGTCGGCTTCTTCTACTACTGGCTGGGTCCGGATTTCCAGGGCCACGGACTGGGGCCGGCGGCGGTGAGCCTGTTGCTGGAGGCCGCCGCCGTGCGCGACGGCCTGACCGTCTGCTACGCCAAGGTGTTTGCAAACAACCGGCCATCGCGTCGGGCGCTGGAGCGGCTGGGGTTCATCGCGCTGGATTTCCTGCCGGCACCGCCGAACGACGACGAGCGCTTTTACCGGCTGGGCCCGTCGCAGTCCCGCGAAGCGAACGTGGCCGAACTGCGTCGCTTGCTGGCGGAGATGGGCTCCGAGGCGCGGATCGCGGTGCCGGCCCGGATCGAGGCCCGCACGGCCGATGGATGGAACACGCAACGCATTGACCAGGAGAGAACATGAATTCCGACAAATCGTCTCCTTCGACCTTCGGCGCGTTCAATTCGTACACGCCTCCACGTGCCAACAGCCTGCAACAGGCCCGGCAACTGGCGCACGAGGGGCATGCCTTCGCGATTCGTCCCGGCGGCGCGCAGACCAGCATCTTCGAGGGTGTGAAAACCCAGATAGCGTACTCGCAGGGCAAGGTCTGGAACCAGTACTTCGCGGCCAGCTCGACCGGCGAAAGCACGAAGTACGAGAACATCTTCGCGAACATCGGCGTGAAAGACCTGACCCGTGCCAACAAGGCATTCGTCGCCGGAAACAGCCAGAACATCAGCCCGCCCCGGGACACCAATACATGGAAGCAGAACTCCTATTCGGACAGCGGCCTGCTGGGCGCGGCGTTGATCAGAATCAACGAGTCGATCACGGCCTTCGGCACGCAATCCATGGGGCACCCGGCGTTCGATGCGGGGACCGGGATCATGGCCGAAGCGCTCAGTCGCAAATGGGCCGCCAGAACCGCCTGGCAGAGTCTCGACAGCAAGAAACTGCTTCGGGACATGACCGCGAAGTTCCCGCAGCTCAAGAGCGTCGACGAAATGAGGAAAAAATCCAGCGAAAGCATGCTTTCGAACCAGATCCAGTCTTCGTTGATGGAGGCGGCGATCACTGCCGGGGACAGGGCGCTCGAAAAGAAGATTTCCGATGTGGGTGGCTATGTCCAACACAAGTTCAACAAGCACGGCCTTGGCCCTGTTCCGGGCGGATGGGCCGAGGCGCTCAAACAGCGACGGGGCATCGAATAGCGCCTTGCGAACCGTCTCCCCCGCGAAGCAAGCCGACGCCGGAAGGCGTGATGCCACAGGCCCCTCGCCACCGATCTGCGCTTGCTGAATCTCTTCGGTGGCGAGCAGCTCGCGGACGACGCTCGGAACCATTCCGAGCGCTCGCTTCGAGCCGGGCAGCGAGGCCGACCCGTCGCATCGCGGTGAGGTGAAAACGCACCCGACCGGGTGGAATTTCACCCGGAACCCGATGGCGCCGGTGTGGCCGCATCGTCCGCGACGCGAGTAACCCTTTGCTTTTCAACGTTAAAGCACGGCCATGGAGGTTGGCACGCATCTTGTTACCACAAGCACGCAGCCGATGCCGTCGGCCCGTCGCATCTCCGGCGACGCGGTCCAGGAGACGGCTGAAGCGATCCTGCCGCCGCCGATCGTGCAGACCATGTGCAGGGAACGAACAACACAACACGCTGGGGCAAGCGAATGAGCGAGAGCACACAGAAGAAGTTGTTGCGGGTGCGGCCGCCGCGGGTGCGCATCACCTACGACGTCCACACCAACGGCGCGATCGAGAAGCGCGAGCTGCCGTTCATCGTCGGCATCTTCGCCGACCTCTCCGGCGACCGCGATCCGAATGCGGCCGTACCGCTGCCGGACATGAAGGAACGGAAGATCGTCGACATCGACCGCGACAACTTCAACGAAGTGCTGCGGCAAAGCACGCCGCGCGTCGCATTGGCCAAGGTCGAGAACGTGCTGCCGGGCGGGAAGGGCGAAGACGGCAAGGTCAAGGCGCTGGAGGCGCCGGAGATCGTGTTCGAATCGCTGGCGGACTTCGAGCCGATCAGCATCGTCGGCAAGGTCAAGGACCTGAACGACATCTACCAGCAGCGCAAGACTCTGCGCGATGCGCAGGCCCGGGCCGAAGTGGATCGCGTTGCGGCGCAGGCGCTGGAAGACGCGGTCAGCAAGGTCGAGGAAGACGGCAAGTGGAGCGAGGATGCCGCCAAGCCCTTCGCGGACGGCTTCAAGACCAAGTCGCCGGAGTTCGTGCAGGCACTGGGCGAGGCGTTCGCGGCCCACGTGGTGCCTGTGGTCACCGAGGAGGGCGGCAAGGGCAGGGGCGCGGCGCTGTCGATCGATTTCGCGGTCGCGCACATCGACACCACGCTCAGCGCGCAGCTCTCGAAGATCATGCATGCGCCGATGTTCAAGGAGATGGAAGCCACCTGGCGCGGCCTGTTCCATCTGGTCTCCAAGACCGAAACCGGCACCCGGCTCAAGCTGCGCGTCTTCAACGCCACGCTGAAGGAGCTGCAGGACGACCTGGCCAAGGCGGTCGAATTCGACCAGAGCCGGCTCTTCAAGCTGATCTACGAGGCCGAGTACGGCACCTACGGCGGCACGCCCTACAGCATGCTGCTCGGCGGCTACGAGCTGAGGCCCAGCGCGTCGCACATGGGCTTCATCGAGCAGATGTCGGGTGTGGCCGCGGCCGCGCACGCGCCGTTCATCACCGCGGCTTCGCCGGAGATGTTCGGCCTGCCCGGGTTCCAGGACCTGGCCAAGCCGCGCGATCTCGCCAAGATCTTCGAGGGCGTCGACCTGCAGAAATGGGCGGAATTCCGCGACACCGAAGACTCGCGGTACGTCTCGCTGGTGATGCCGCGGGTGATGCTGCGCCTTCCCTACGGCGAGAAGACCCTGCCGGCGGACGGCTTCAACTACGAGGAGGAGGTGCTGTCCGAGGCGGGCCTGCCGGACAACGCGAATTTCCTGTGGGGCAATGCCGCGTACTTCCTGGCCGAGCGGATCACCAACGCGTTCGCGCTCTACGGCTGGACCGCGGCGATCCGCGGCGTGGAAGGCGGCGGCCTGGTCGAGGGCCTGCCGATCTACACCTTCAGCAGCGGTGGCGAAGACGGCATCAAGGAGCTGTTCTGCCCGACCGAGGTGGCGATCACCGACCGCCGCGAGAAGGAGCTCAACGACCTCGGCTTCATCGCGCTGTGCCACTGCAAGGGCACCGGCAAGGCCGCGTTCTTCGGCGGACAGACCAGCAACAAGCCGAAGAAGTACATCAACGCGGATGCCAACGCGAATGCCGCATTGTCGTCGCGCCTGCCCTACATCCTTTCGGCTTCGCGCTTCGCGCACTACATCAAGGTGATCGTGCGCGACAAGGTGGGTGGGTTCCTCACCCGCGGCAACGTCGAGGCCTTCCTCAACAACTGGATCGTGCAGTACGTGCTGTTGGACGACAACGCTTCGCAGGAGGTCAAGTCCGCCTTCCCGCTGCGCGAGGCGTCGATCATCGTAGTCGATGTCCCGGGCGAACCCGGCGCCTACCGCGCGACCGTGTTCCTCAAGCCGCATTTCCAGCTCGAGGAGCTGACCGCCTCCATCCGTCTGGTGGCCGACCTGCCGAAGTGACGGCGTCTGACCACGCGACGACGCCGCGTCCCGCACGCGGATCGACGCCACATCCAACCCAACGAGGGACACACGCATGGACCTGATTCTCTTCAAGCCCGGGATCGACGACATCATCACCGGCGAGGGCAAGAACGGCAGCTCGACCTACATCGACAACGAGTGGCGGCAGGACATCCTGGATTTCCAGAACTGCATGGAACTGGTGTCGGTCCACCACGGTATGAAGCAGCAGATCACCACCGACGTGAGCAACAAGTCGCGCACCTCGGGCCGTCCGATCATCACCGAGTTCACCTGCGTAAAGTACGTGGACCAGACCTCGGTGAAGCTGTACGACTACTGCCTGCGCGCCGCGTGCCTGGACAAGGACGCGGGGCCGCCGACCAAGCTGTACATCGCGCGCAATTCGGGCGAGAAGACCGCCAACATCATGACCATCGAACTGCGCAACGCGCTCATCAGCGAGATCCAGTTCCAGTCGCATCCCAACGACATGCCCACCGAGCAGTTCAAGCTCAGCTTCACCGAGATCATCTGGACCTACACGGTGCAGGAGCGCGACATGAGCACGCCGGGCAGCATCCGCTCGGGCTGGAGCATCATGCGCAACCGCCCGATCGGCAACTTCACCACGCCCAACCTCTGACCAGGCGCGCGGGCACGGGCGCGGGCGCTGCGCCCGCCGCGCTTCGCGCTGGCGAAGGCTGTTTCCGGCGTGGCCCGGACAGCCTTCGCGCGGCGCGACGCGCGTCCAGTGGTTTCCGCACATGCCTCCGCGGTGCGCGTGCCTTCCCGGACCCCGTGCTTCTGCTTCCTGCGTGCTGCGCACCGGCACGTCCTTCCCTGCTGAGGAGCGACCATGCTGTACCTGCTCGAACGACTCAGCGTATCGCCCAGGCGCGCCAACGGCCGCCGCGCGCCCGTGGACCCTGCGGACGCGGCCGTGGCGCAGATCCAGCGGATCGCGGCGATCGCGCGCCGGGTGGAAGACGGTGTCGCTCAGGTGCCCTGGGGATTGCCCGCGCCGGTGGAGATCGGCGCCGCGGCGAATGTCCGGCTGGAGGCCTATGCACAGGTCCTGGCCGACGCCATCGTGCGGCACGAGCCGCGGTTGAGCGCGGTCAAGGTGGAGGTGGAGCGCATCGGCGACGCGCTGGCGCCCTATCGCCTGCGCATCAGTGCGCTGTTCCCGGGTGAAGACCAGCCGCGCGACGTGCGCGTGCCGGCTCCCTACTGAGGCGGAGGACAGAAACGAACCCGCATGAGCAGTTCCACAGACCGCCTCAAGGATTTCTACCAGCAGGAACTCGCCGCGCTGCGCGACGAGGCGTCGGAATTCGCCCACGACCATCCCGAACAGGCCGCGGCGCTGGGCTTCCATCGCGGACGCTCGCAGGACCCGCAGGTGGAGCTGCTGATGCAGTCCTTCGCCTATCTCACCGGGCGGCTGCGCCACCAGCTGGAGATCGACCAGGCGCAGTTGCCCAATGCGCTGCTGGCCGACCTGTACCCGCATCTCGCCGCGCCGCTGCCGTCGATGCTCATCGCGCACATTCAGCTCCAGCCGGACGGGCAGGGCGTGCTGGAGCGTGGCCGCAGCGTGATCGCCCCGGTGCGCGACGATGCCGGCAACACGGTGGTCTGCCGCTTCCGCACCAGCTGCGAGACCCGCCTGTGGCCGGTGGACGTCACCGACCTGCGCATCGTCTCGCCCGAGGACTATCCCTCGCTGGCGGTCGACCCGGATGTGCGCAGCGTGCTGCGCGTGCGTCTGCGCCGGCACGACAACGGCCGTACCCTGCTGGCGCAGATGAACCCGCACGGCCTGCGTTTCCATCTCAATGCCGAGGCGGGCCCGGCGCAGGCTGTACAGCAGCTGCTGGGTGCGCACCTGCGGGGCGTGGCGGTGGTGCCCGACCCGGATCTCGGCGCACGCACGGTGCGCCGTCTGCCCGACGACTGTCTGCGCTGGATGGGGTTCGAGGACGAGGAAGCCGCGTTGCCGGCCCACCCGCAGGCGCACCCGGCCTTCCGCATCCTGCAGGAATATTTCGCGTTCCCGGAGAAGTTCCTGTTCTTCGAGATCGATTCGCTCGGCCTGTCGATGAGCGACCCGGCCATGCAGGCGGTGGATGCGGTCGACCTGCTGTTCATGCTCGACCTGCCGCCCGACCCCGGGCTGCGCCTGTCGCCGGCCCTGCTGCTGACCAACTGCGTGCCGCTGGTGAACCTCTACCCGCAGCGCATCGACCCGCTGACCCTGGACCACACGCGCTACGAATACCGTCTGACCGGCGACATGGCGCGCCATGCCAGCTGCGAGATCTACGGCATCGAGACCCTGCATGCGGTGCGCGCGGGGGCGCCGCCGCGCGAGCTGGTGCCGTATTTTTCGATGCAGGATTTCCATCGCATCGAGCAGCAGGATTATTTCTACATCGTGCGCCGCGAGACCTGCCGGCGGCCGCGCATGGGCGGAACCGAGCTGTACGTGTCCTTCCTGGATGCGCATTTCAAGCTGACCGACCCGGCCGACGACGTCATCGCCGGCAGCGCGCTGTGCACCAACCGGCGCATGCCCGAACGCCTGCGCGTGGGCGACGAACTGCAGATCGAGGGCGCGGCCCCGGTGGCGACCATGCGGGTGCTGCGGCGTCCCACCGCGCACCAGACACCGCCGATGATCGGCGCGCGGCCATGGCTGCTGGTTTCGCAGCTCTCGCTGAACCACCTCTCGCTGTCGGAAGGCCCGCATGCGCTGGCCGCGCTGAAGGAAATCCTCCGCCAGCATGTCGGACCCAGCAGCACCCTCGGCCACCGCGCGATCGACGGCATCCTCGCGCTCGCCAGCCGCCCCGTGGTGCGCTGGCATGGCGAACCGGGACAGCGCGGCTACGTTCAGGGCGTGGAGATCGACGTCACCCTGGATCACGTGCGTTTCGAGGACGCCAGCGCCGTCCTGTTCTGTGAGGTGTTGCGGCGGTTCTTCGCGCTGTATGCCGCGGTCAACACCATCGTCCTCGTGCGCCTGTGCATGCCCAACGTCAAAGGAGTGCTGAAGCGATGGCCGCCTCTGGCCGGCAATCAGGTCCTGCTCTGAGCCTTCGCGTCGTCGGGCAGTACGCCCGGTTCGATGCGTTCCAGCTCGTGCGACTGCTGCGCCACCGCAGCGGCGGTCAGTGGCCGCTGGCCGCGCGCGTGCGTTTCCGCGCGGAACTCGATGCGGCTTTTCCCGGGCACGAGATCACCCAGCTGCGGCTGATCGCGCCGATGCCGGAGTTCCGGCTGCTGGCGCGCGGCGAGGCCAGGCTGCCGCAGCGCCTGGAGCTGCGCACGGCCAACTATTGCCTGGCGAGCGAGCTCGGCCCGCTGCCGCAGCCTTTCCTGGACTGGGTGCGCGAGCAGGAGCGCATCGGCGGCCATGCGATGTCTGCCTTCTTCGATCTCTTCAACCAACGCACCCACGTGCTGCGGCACGAGCTGAAACAGGCCACGGTGCGTGCACTGGACGACGCACCGCCGGCACGGACGCGTCATGCCGCGTATCTGGCGGCGGTGATCGGCATGGGCCAGCCCACGCTGCAGCAGCAGATCCCGCTGCCGCCGCGCGCATGGCTGGGTCTGGCGGGTCTGCTGATGGACCGCCGTCGCAGTGCGGCGGTCGTCGCGCAGGTGATGAGCGCCTATCTCGGTGTGCGCTGCACACTGCGCAGTCTGGTGGGCGAGTGGCGGCCGATCGAGGACGACGACCGTCTCAGGCTCGGCAAGGGGCCGCATCGACTGGGCCGGGATACGCTGCTCGGGCGCAGCGCCTGGGATGCGCGCAGCGCGGTCGAACTGGAGGTCGCGCCGCTGCCGTACGCGGCCTGCTGCGCGCTGCTGCCGCTGCATGCTGCGCCGGATGCGCAGGCCGGCCGCCAGGCGGCTGGGCCAGCCCCGTCCAGGTCAGCCTCGCCTGCGTCGCCATCGTCTGCATTGCCGTCGCCCGCGCATCAGGGCCTGGTGGCGATGCTCCGACTGCTGCTGGACCGCCGCTTCGACTGCCGCGTGGTGCTGCATGTCGACCCGGACACCGTGCCGCCTTCGCGGCTGTCCACACCCGGCCCGCAGAGCGGCCTGGGCCTGCGGCTTTCGCACACGGCGCGTCTGGGCCGCTACGACGGCAAGCCGCTGCGTTTCACGGTGCCGGCCTACGACAGCGCGGCGGCGAACGCGGCACGCGATGTGGCCCGGGAGGCGGCATGACCATCCAGCACGCGCCGATCCGCAGCACCGACATCGCGCCGATCGACGATCAGCCGCTGCTGTACCAGTTCTGCCGCATCCAGATGCCGGGCGGCAAGGTGCTGGGCGAGGACATGTTCCGTCTGGTCCGCTTCCAGGGCCAGGACAGCGTGTCCGACCTGTTCGAGTACCAGCTGGAACTGCACGGCGACAGCGACCCGGCGGGTACGCGCATCGATTTCTCGACGATCATCGGTCGGCCGGTCACGGTGGCCATCGCCAGCACGCCCTTCGACGACGGCGATGTGGCCCACCAGGCCTTCCTGCGCGCGCTGGATGGCGACGACCCGGCGGCGCGGTATTCGCTGTTCAACGGCATCGTCGCCGGTTTCGCCATCGATATGCCGGGTGTGTACCGCATCGTCATGCGCCCTGCCGCATGGCGCATGAGCCTGACCAACCGCTATCGCATCTTCACCCAGAAGAGCGTGACCCAGGTGCTGATGCAACTGTGCCGCGAGCACGCCATCGATGCGTCCTTCGACGGCCTGCAGGGGCCGCAGAACCTCGCCTCCGCACGGGTGCAGGACTGGCTGCAGGCCGGCGAGACCGATCTGGAGGTGCTGCGCCGTCTGCTGGGCAAGGCGCACATCTACTACTACTTCCGGCACGCCGCCGGACGGCACACCATGGTGTTCGACAACCGGCCGACCTATCCCGCAGCGATGCCGGGCGATGCGCCGCTGTACTACACCTACACCTCGACCGACGCACTCGGCCGTCACGAGAGCGACGTGGTCCCGCAGTACAGCTACCAGCAGCAGATGGGCATCACCGGCGTGGGTGGCGTGTTCAGCACGCAGATCGATGCGTGGGACGTGGATCAGCCGGGGCGGCCGCTGGCGGACTGGGCGGATTTCCGTGCCGACAGCCGCAGCGACATCGGCGCGCTGCCGTTCCATCAATACAAGATCGTCGCCTACGGTTTCAGCGACGACCAGGTGCGCGAGTTCGCACGCGCGACCGAGCTGGCGATGCACACCGCCAACCTGCAGCTGGAAGGCGCCAGCCAGTGCCCGCTGCTGCGCGTGGGGCACCGCTTCACGCTGAAAACGCTGGGGCAGCACGTTCGCCCGGAGCTGGAGGGACAGGAGTTCGTCGTCACCCATCTGCAGCACGATGCCAGCCTGGACGGCGAATACCACAACCAGTTCTCGGCCACACCATCGGCCGGGCTGATCGCGCAGGTCGGCATCCAGGACACCCAGCAGGGCACGGTGCTGGCGCGGGTGTGCACGCCGGCGGGCGATGGCGCCGTGCGCCACTGGCCGTACTACATCCCCGACGATTTCTCGCTGGGCCGGCAATGGCTGGAGGACAACCTGTCCGGCGTGCAGCCGAGGCTCAACGCCAAGGGCGTCTACATCCGCTTCGCCACCGACGACGATTCGGTGGGCCCGGTGTGGGTGAAGCTCGCCGCGCACATGCAGACCATCCCCGAAGTGGGCTGCACGGTGTGGGTGACGCGCGGCAACGACGAGTCGGAAACGCCCGAGATCCAGAGCATCGTGCAGGGCGACGGCAGCCGCGTGGTGACCGACAGCACCTGGACCGCGCACAGCAGCGTGGGCAACAGCTACTCGACCAGCTATGGCGACAACCGCAGCGTGCGTTTCGGCCAGCCCTGGTCGGCGGGCGACGTGGACAATGCGGTGCGTCTGGTCGAAACCGCATACGCCCGCGGCCTGTTCCGCGACGCGTCGTATTCGCGAGGCGGCAGCTACGGCTACTCCGAATCCGAGCAGCGCGAGCAGGGCATGCTGAGCGAGTCGTATTCCTACGGCTCCACCTACAGCAACTTCTGGGGCAAGGAGTCCAAGAGCTTCGGCGCCACCGGCCGCAGCTACCACGAATCGGTCACCGGCAAGTGCGATCCGTCGCTGTCCAGCACCGAAGCGAGCGACCCGGACGCCCTCGCCGCGGTGTCCGCCTCGCGCAGCGTGGTATGGGGGGACAGCTACTCCAACAGCGCCAGTCACGGCAACACCAAGGCGGTTTCGCTCTACGACGGCAATCTCGTCACCGACAGCACGCACACCGGCGATGTCGACAGCACCACATCGGTCGCCGGCGCGAGCAACAGCACCACCACCTACACCGGGGCGGTGACCAGCACCGCCACCTTCCTGTCCGATTCGAACAACACCACCACCATCAGCGGCACCAGCAACAACATCAGCACGCACAACATCGTCAACAACGTCACCGCGATCACCGCGCAGACCAGCGCCACCATCATCGGCGCCACGACCAGCAGCGACGCCATCGGGGCGAGCAACAACAACTCGGTCACCGGTGCGAGCAACCGCAACAGCGCGATCGGGGCCAGCGTCGACACGACCGCGGTCGGGACGAGCAATGCCGTCTCCGCCACCGGCATGCACAACGCCGTCAGTGCGACTGGCATGTCGAGCACGGTGAGCGTGATCGGCGAATCCAACGTGGTCGAAGTGGTCGGCTCCAGCACCCGGGTCGAGATCGCCGGCCCCGGCGCGACGTTCTCGATGAAATCCGACCAGGCCAAGATCGATCTGGACGGCCCGGTGATGCAGATCCCGATCATCGTCCTGGTGATGTGAGCATGAAGATCGTCAAGCCGCTCACGCTCGGATTGCTGCACCAGCCCTACCGCCATCGCGGTGCGCACCGGTTGGCGATCGCCGCGCTCGGCTTCTTCGCGCTCGGGCGCGACGACGAGCGCTACCTGATCGAAAACCTGCAGTGGCCGAAGGCACTGTCGCAGCTCCCGGCCGGCCAGCCCCTGGACCACGTGCTGCCCAAGGCCCGTGCCGAGGTGGCGCTGGCCGGCTGTGCGCATGCGCCCAGGCCTGCGCAGGCGGTGGACGTGCGCCTGCGCTGCGGGCCCGTGGACAAGCGGCTGCGGGTGTACGGCGACCGCGCGTGGCGGCGCACCGTGTGGGGCGGCATCTGCATCGAACCGGCCACGCCCTTCGCGAGCATGCCGCTCGTTCCGGAACGGACCTGGGGCGGTGCAGGGCATGACAACCCGCTGGGCGTAGGCACGCTGCCGCGCTTGGCTGCGTGGCGTGTGCGCAGGGGCACGATGCCCAACATCGAGTATCCGCCCCTCGCGTCGGGCACCTGCGCCCTGCCGGGCGCTCGCAGGCACGCGCCGGCAGGTTTCCTGCCGCAGCAGCTGCAGCATGCCGCGCGGCGGCGGCGCGCCAGCGGCAGTTACGACCGGCGCTGGCTGGCGGAGGATTTTCCCGGGTTGCCGCGCGATTTCGATTTCGCGCTGTACAACCTTACTGCCGAGGACCAGCAGTTCCGCGGCACGTTCGCCGGGGGCGAGCCCTACCGGCTGGAAGGCGTGTCCGCGGACGGCGAGGCGATCGGCGGCACGTTGCCTGCCGTCGACGTGCGCGCCTACGTCCTGCAGGACGGGCAGGGGACCGAAGCGGCGCGCGAAGTCGCGCTGCGCTGCGACACGGTGTGGTTCTTTCCCGAGGTCGGCCTGGGTCTGGCGATCCATCGCGGGGAGACCGAGGTGCAGGACGCCATGGCCCAGGACGTGGCCGCGCTGATGCTGGGTTACGACGCGCACGGGCGGCTGCGCGACGCGGCGCACTACCGCACCGTGCTGGCGCAGCGGCTCGACCCCGAACAGGCCGCGCTGCATGCCTTCGACGAATCGCAGCTGGCGCCCGTGCGCAGCGCGCAGGCGGAGGCCGCACGCGCCGCCGCGCGCGAGCGCGAGGCCCGCGCGGCGCAGGCGGGACGCCAGCGCATCCTCGACGCGAGCCTGGAGGAATTCCGCGTGCGCAGCGGTCTGGAGATCGACCCTGCCGTCATCGCTGCGGCCGCGTCGCCGCCAGCGCTGCCGACCATCCCCGCGCAGGCACTGGACGAATGCGATTTCGACCTCGCGGAGCTGCAGGTGCAGGCGCGCGCACTCGCCGCCCAGGCCAAGGCCGACGCCGACCGGCGGATGGCCGCTCTGCAGGCGCAGTTGCCGTCCGTGCCGACGCAGGCCGCACCGGACCTGCAGGCGCTGCGCCAGGCCGCGCTGGCGCGGGTGCGCACGCCGGCGCCCGACCTGGCCCGCGATATGCCGCCGGGTTCCGCGACGACGGCGCTGCCTGCAGACCTGGCCGAGGCACTGGCCATGGCCGAGCGTGCGCAGCCCGGCGTGGTCGACCCCGCCCAACTTGCCGAAGCGCAGGCCGCATCGATGCAGGTGCCGGCGCTGCGTCGTGCCGCCCGCAATGCGGCGCCGCAGCCGGCCGTGCCGCCACCGCCGGACGATGCAGGCCTGCCGCGCCTGCTCGGACGCGAAGCGCTGCGCCTGCGCGCAGCCGGCGAAGCGTTGGCTGGCCGCGACCTTCGCGATGTCGATCTGCAGGCCGCGGACCTGCGTGGCGCCGACCTGCGCGAAGTACAGTTCGAGCGTGCCGACCTGCGCGGCGCGGACCTGCGCGATGCCGACCTGCGCGGTGCGGTGTTGACGGGAGCGACGCTCGACGGCGCCGACCTCGCCGGCGCGGATCTGTCCGGCGCCAACCTCTGCGGCAGCCAGGCCCGCGCGGCGCGGATGACCGGTGTGTGCCTGGACCGCGTGCGCGCCTTCGACGCCGACTGGTCTGGCGCCGACCTGCGCGGTGTGCGGGCCGACGGAGCGCTGCTGCTGCGCATCGTGCTGGCCGATGCCTGCCTGGACGCGAGTGTCTTCGCGCGCAGCGTGCTGATGCAGGCGCGCGCACCGCGCAGCCGCTGGGTCGGCACGCAGTGGCACATGTGCGTCGCGCCTTCCGCGGATTTCGCCCAGGCCCGCTTCGACGGCGCGCAGCTGAGGCGCAGCGTGCTCATGGACGCCGGCCTGCGCGGCAGCGTGTGGCAGGGCGCGACCCTGCACACGGTGTACTGCGGTGGCAGCGCCGACTGGCGCGAGGCGCAGTTGGGCCTGCTGCATGCGACCAAATGCGGCTGGCGCGGCGCGTCTATGGCCGGGGCCGACCTCACCGGGGCCATGCTCGCCAGTTGCGACCTGGGGGGCGCGGACCTGGAGGTCGCCTGTCTGCGCGATGCGCAGCTGTACCGTTCGCTGTTCCTGCGCAGTCGTCTGCGCGGCGTGGATGGGCGCGGCGCCAGCTTTTTCCAGGCGATGTGCCGGCAGGCCGATTTCACCGGCGCGGACCTGCGTGGCACGGTCCTGGTGCAGGCGGATCTGGCCGAAGCGCTGCTGCGCGATGTGCGCATGGACGGCGCGCGTGTGGACAAGATCGCGGGGGCGGCATGAGCGTACAGGCGTCCGTGGTCCCCACTCACGATCCGCAGGCCGCCAGGGCCCGCCCGGCCGCGGACTGGGATGCGGTCGCGCACACCATCGCGCTGGGCCGCCCGGTGCAGGGTGTGTCGTTCCACGCGATGGCGCTGCAGGGCCGTGCGCTGGCCGGCGCGGTGTTCGAGGACTGCGACTTCGGGGCTGCAGACTTCAGCCGCTGCGATCTGGGCCGCTGCACCTTCCTGACCTGCGATCTGACCGATGCCGACCTGCGCGCGGCGCAGGCCATCAACACCCGCTTCATCCGCTGCGCGATGCCCGGAGTGCGGATGCCTGCCGGCGTCGTACCGGGCCTGGCGCTGATCGACTGCGACCTGCGCGCCAGCGTCTGGGCCGGCACGCACCTGCAGCGCAGCGCCGCCAGCGGCTGCGACCTGCGCGACGCGGCGATGCATGGCGTCCGTCTGGAACGCACGGTGCTGTGGAAGCCGCAGCTGGACGGCGCGGATCTCGGCGACGCGGTGTTCGACCAGGTGGCGCTGTGCGAGACCGACCTGCGCCGTACCGTGCTGCACCGGATCAGGGCGGTGCTGAGCGCGCTGCTGAAGAACGACCTGCGCGGCCAGGACCTGCGCGGGGCGGCGCTGCAGCGCTGCCAGCTGCAGGGCAGCGACCTGCGCGATGCCGATCTCGGCGATGCCGACCTGTCCGGCTCCGGCTGCATCCAGGTCGACTTCTCCGGCGCCAGGCTCGACGGCCTGCGCGCGCCGCAGACGATGTTCCTGTCGGCACGCTTCCGTGGCGCGCGCTTCCGTCGCGCCGAGCTGGGCGCGGCACTGTTCCATGGCGCGCAGCTGGACGATGTGCGGTTCGAGGACTGCGCGATGCGCGAATGCACGCTGGAGAAGGCACGCCTGCACGACATCGCCTTCGTCGGCTGCGACCTCGCCGATACCCGCTTCGACCATGCCGACGCCGCGGATGTGGAGATCGTCCGCAGCGACCTGCGCCGCAGCCGCTTCCACGGCACGGTCGCCGCGCGTCTGCGCATCCGCCGCAGCCGCACCCGCGGCATGCGCGGCACCCATCAGGCGCTGTACGCGGTCGAGGCGCCCACGCTCCCGCTGGAGGATCTGCCATGCCCGCCCTGAACCTGTCCGCCCCCGTTGCGGTGGCTCTGACCGACGCCCGCGTGGCGATGCTGTTCGACGACGGAGGCTGCCTGCTCGACGACGGCCGCCGCGCACGGCGTGCAGTGAGCTGCCTGGTGGAACTGCAGCCCGGCGACCGGGTGCTTGCCGCGTCGGGCGCGGAAGGCGATACGCATGTGCTGCATGTGCTTGCCCGCCCGCCGGGTGGCGATGCCGCAGTGAGCGTACCCGGCGCGCACGCGCTGGCCGTGCGCCAGCCTCGCCTCGCACTGCATGCGCAGGAGCGCGTGGACATCGGCAGCGCCGGCGATGTGGCGGTGACCGCTGCGGGCGGAAGCCTGTCGCTGGAGGGGCGCAGCGTGTTCGTGCGCGCCGTGGATTCGCTGGTGCAGCAGGCCGAGCATCTGATCGGCCGGGCGGGGCAGTACCTGCTCGACGCGCGCGGGCTGCTGCGCCTGCACGGCGAGCACGCGCTGATCACCGCCGAGCGCGACGTCAAGGTCGACGCCGACCGCATCAGCATGGGCTGACGGACAGGAGAGAAGGACATGTTCGCGAACACCAATCTCGGCGTGATGAGTCTCGGCTTCCCCGACGTGTGTCTGACGCCGGTGCCCATTCCCGAGGTCAACATCGATTTCTCGATCACCAACATCCCCACCGTGTTCAATGTGCTGTACGGCGGCGGCCTGGCCGAGAACCTCATCACCATCAGCACGCTCAGCACGGCCGATGCCGGTGTGGGCGTGGTCTCGGGCTTGTGCATGGGGCCGAAGCGCTCGATGCTCGGCAGTTTCAAGCTGCTGGTCGGGGCGATCTTCGCCAGTCGCCTGACCTCCATCAACGGCCAGAACGGGCTGTTGCCCAACTGCGTCGGCATCTGCCTGGTGCCGGTGCAGTTCCGCGTGGTGGTGCTGTCGTGAATGCGGCCGTCCTGGATGTCGGCCCGATCGCACGGCCGCAGCTGCGCGATGGCGGACGCACGCCTGCGCGGGCCTTCGCGCTGCTGCTGTGCGCGACCGCGCTCGCCGGCTGCGGCGTGGTCGGCAAGGCCAAGCGCCTCGTCGGGCTGGGCCCCGACACCGCGGACCTCAAGACCCTTGCGGTTTCGGCCGATGCCGGCGCCAATCTGGGCAATGCCACGCGTCTGGATGTGGTGGTGATCTACACCGACCGCGCGGTGGCGGCGCTGCCCAAGACCGGTCCGGAGTGGTTCCGCCAGCGTGACGCACTGCAGGCCGGCTTCCCCAGGGAGCTCGCGCTGGTGCCGCTGGAAGTCCCCAGCCCCAGCCCCGAATTCGTCGTGGCCTTGCCCAGGGACACCCGCTCGCGCGGGCTCGAGGTGCGCGTGTTCGCCGACTACGCGGCGCAGGCCGGCTGGCCCGCGATCTCGCTGACGCCGTTCAAGCGCGTGGCCCTGCGCCTGGGTGCGGAATCCATCGTCGTGGAGGAGGCCCCATGATGCGCGCCCGTGCAACAGACCCATGGGACAGCCCCACGAAGGAGACCGCGTGAACCAGGACGACGCCACCAATCCCGCCAGCCCCACACTGCTGCCCGAGGCGCTGCTGTGGTCCGAAGGCATGCTGCTCTCGCCGCAGCATTTCCAGCAGCAGGAAATCCACCTGCAGGCCCAGCTGCACCAGCGTCTCGCGGGGCTGTCGCCCTATGCCTGGGGCCTGCGTCACCTGCGTCTGGACCAGGCCAACCTCGCCAAGGGGCAGCTGGCGGTCGAGGAATGCGATGCCGTACTGGAGGACGGCCTTCCACTTGTGTTCCGTGCCGCCAACCGTGCGCCCGCGATCGGCGAGCGCGCGCCTGCGCTCAACCCGCTGGTCATCGATCTGGCCGTCGAGGGCATGCAGCAGGGCGACCGGGTGCGCGTGGTGCTCGGCATTCCGCCGCGCGCGGGTGCACGCGACTGGATCAGCACGTCGATCCGTCGCTACGAGCCGGTGATGTCGCGGCCCACTCTCGACGAGAACCTGGGCACCGGCGATGTCCCGGTGGAACGCCAGCGGGTGAAGGTGCAGCTGTTCACCGAGCGCAAGTTGCCGGCCGGCTATGTCGGGCTCGCGCTGTGCGAGGTGGAGCTGCGCGACGGCTACCGCATGACCGCGTTCCATGCGCCCTCGCTGCGTCTGGCGGCCTGCGAATTCCTGGCCGAACGCAGCCTGCTGCAGCGCTTTCGCGCACTGCGCACCGCGTTGCACGAGCGTCTGGACCTGCTGATCGGCGCACCCGCCGCCGATCTGCCGGACCAATGGGGCACGCTGGGCGACGAGGCGCAGGCCAACCTGCGCGTGGCCCGCGAGATCGCCGGCTGCCTGCCGCTGGTCGACGGAATGCTGGTCGACCCGCTATGCGCGCCGTCGCAGGCCTGGCAACTGCTGCTGCAGGTGGCCGGGCGGATGTCGGCGATCGGCAGCGATCCGCGCCCGCCGAATCTGGTGCCGTACTGGCATCAGGATGCCGAGCCGCAGTTCGACAAGCTGCTGCAGCACATCGAGCGCAAGCTGGCGATGGCCGACAGCACCTGGCAGATGCTGTATTTCGAGCGCGAGGGCGAATACCGCTTCAGCATCGGTCTGCCCGCCGACGCCGACCACGCGCCGTTGTTGATCGAACTGCGCCCGGTGGGCGCGCAGACCCCGGAGCATCTGCTGCAATGGCTGCGCGAATCGCGCATCGGCAGCGACCGGCTGCTGCCGGTGCTGCGTCAGCGCCGCCAGTGCGGCGCCGACGTGCGTCCGCTGCCGGCCAAGGAAGTGGCCGACCTCGGCCTTGCGCCCACGGCGATGGTGTTCGCGCTCACCCCGCAGTCGCTGGCGCTGGACGACGGCCCGGACCAGGCGGCGATGACGGGGGCGACGGCGGGATCGCGCACGGTCTCGACCGCGGTCTCCACGATCACCCCGGGAGCGCGGTTCGCGATCCAGGGCGAAGGCGGGCACGGCCCGGCCGCGATCCTGCTGCTGCGTCATCGCGGTGGCCCGGGTGCGGGCGATCCGCGTGCGCGCCGCAACCCGCCGGCCGGAGCTGGCCATGGCTGAGCGCATCGGCGTCCCGCTGTACCTCGTCGCCCGCTTCGCGGAGTACTACGAAGAGGTGGCGTCGCTGCGTCTGGCGATCGCCGAGGGACGCCTGGGCGCCATGCTGGTGGTCGGCGATGAACTGCCGCCCACCTCCCCGGTGGATCTGGCCGCGCGGGTCAGCGCGCGTCTGGCCGCGGTGCTGAAGAGCCAGCGCATCGAGCTGGCGCGCAGCGGCACGCCCGCCGACATCGAAGCGCACAACCGCGCCTGCTATGCGATGGCCGCGCTCACCGACGAGCTGTTCATTCTGGAGACCGACTGGCCGGGCGCGGATGCCTGGATGGACGTCCTGCTGGAATACCGCGTGTTCCAGACCCGGCGTGCGGGGACGCGCTTCTTCGAACTGGCCGAGGAGCTGCTGGAGTCGCGCGAGCGCGACCCGCTGGAGGTCGATCTGGCCGCCGTGCTGGTGCTGGCGCTGCGTCTCGGCTTCAAGGGACGTTACCGCGGGGGCGGCGGCGAGGTGGTCCTGCAGCAGCTGCGCAACCGGCTCTACCGTCTGGTGGAGCGCAGCCATGCCGGGCTGAGCCCGGACCCGCCGTTCCCGCAGACCGAAACCCAGACCATCGCCGAGGGCACGCCCGCGCGTCTGGCGCCGCTGACGCCCTGGCTGGTCGGTGCTGCCGTGGTGGTGGCCGCCTATGTGGTCCTGTCCAGCGCGCTGTGGCTGGCGCTGGTGGAAACCTTCCGTGGCGCGTTGGGAGACGGCGGCTGATGGACTCCGGCGCGCTCGGCGAGTGGTGGAGCGGGATCGATGTCCTGCGCACGGCGCTGCTGTGCGCGGGGGTCGTGTTCGCGCTGCTGCTGCTGGGCTGGCTGACGCGCCGGCTGAAGCGGCCGAAGATCGTGGCGGTGGAGGGCGACGACGGCGGCTGCGGCATCTGCCGCTGGGTGGCCGGCAGGCTCGAGCGCCTGTTCGCCGCCATCGACTACCTGGCCACGCGTCGGGAATGGCGCTACGCGCAGCCCTGGGTGCTGGTGCTGGGCCAGCGTGCGGCCGGCAAGAGCAGCCTGATCGGTTCGCTCTCGGAGGGCCTGCGCTATCGTCCGCCGGCACGCGCGGCCGAACTCAAGGCCGATGGTCTGGAGTGGCACTACCTGCGTGCGGGTGTGCTGATCGACAGCGATGGCGCGCTCGCGTCCGCCGGGCCCGGCACGCCGGAAGCCCGGCGCTGGGAGGCCGGTCTGGATGCGCTGGACGCGCTGCGCCCCGAGCGCGCTCTCGACGGTGCCGTGCTGTGCATCTCCGCCGGCGCCCTGCGCCTGACCGGGCGCAGCGGGCGCGAGGCCCTCGGGGTGGAAGCGGCACGCCAGCTCGAACAACTGCAGGCCGCCACCGATTTCATCCTGCCGATCTACGTGGTGGTGACGCGCTGCGACGAGATCCCCGGATTCTCGGCCTTCTGGCGTGCGGTGGGTGGCGAGCGCCATGCGGGCATGTTCGGGTATTCCTCGGACGACCAGGACAAGGAGCGCACGCCCGCGGAATGGATGGCGCACGCCTGCGATCGTGTCGGCGGGCGCCTGCGCGAGCTGCAGGTGGACGCCGCGGCGCATCGCGAATACATCGAGGATGTCGATCGCTTCTTCCTGTTCCCCGGGCATTTCCGCGCCCTGCGCGAGCCGCTGGGGCAATGGCTGGAGACGGTCTTCCGGCCGACCGCCTGGCAGAGCGGGCATCTGCTGCGCGGCGTGTACTTCACCGGCAGCGTCGAGGCCGACGGCGAGCGCTCGGACGCCGGCCGCGGGGATGTGGATTTCGTCGACACCCTGGTGGCGGAGAAGGTGCTGCGCGAAGTGGCCCTGGCGCGGCCGACGCGGCGCGGCGTGTGGTCGCGCAACCGTCTGCTGCGCAGCCTGCAGGTTGCGATGCTTTTCGCCGCCGTGGGGGCCTTCGCCGCGCTGGGGGTGGCCACCTACCGGGTCCACGCGCAGACCGGGGCGATCGCCGACAGCCTGTCCGAGCTGGACCAGGTCGCGCGCCGCATTCCGCCGGCGGGCAGCGGCCAGTGCCTGGCGGCGGGCGATGTGTACCCGCTGCTGGTGCAGATCGGGCGCATCGACACCCGCTCGCGCTACCCGGCCATCCCGATGTCCTGGGTGGACGATCGCATCACCACGCGTACCGCCAAGGCCATCGGCGCCTCCAGCGTCGAGAAGATCCTGATGCCCACCCTGGCCTGCAGGCTGGAGAAGCGCTCCGCCGAACTGCTGGCCGACTCCACCCTGCTGCCCGGCCCGAGCCTGGCCGAACGCCGTGCGGGCTTCCGCAGCCTGGTCGTCGAGACCCGACGGCTGGAGGCCAATCTGCTGCGCTTCCGCGCGCTGTCGCAGTCGGGCGAGCATTTCGAGGAGAAGCGCATCCTCGATGCGCTGGATGCGCTGGCGCTGTACGCCTTCGGTCAGGCTCTTCCGGAGACCGCGAAGCGCCCCGGCGGGGTGCTGGACGATGCCTTCCGTCAACCCATGGATGTGGACGCGCCGCAGCTGCGCACCAATCTGCGGCCCACGCTGGCGGCGCGCATCCAGCAGCGCGCCGCGCTGCTGCGCCAGGCGATGTCGATCGAGGTCGGCATCGGCGACGATCTGATTTCCTCGCTGGACCGCGGCGAGCGCCCGATCCTGTTCAAGACCCGGCGCCTGGGCGAATGGATGGCCTGGGTGGAAAGCGAATGGCTGGGCTCCACCGCCGAACGCAGCCCGTGTCAGGCGATCGTGCAGGCCAACGACCTGGATGTCCGCACGCTGGTGTCGATGTCGGCCGAATACGAGACCCTGACGCCGGTGCTGCAGGACTTCGGCGATGCGCAGTGCCGCAGGCCCGAAATGGACCGCCTGCGGTCGATGACGCTCTCGCCCTACGGGCCGATGTTCGTGAACATCGGCGGACGCCTGGAGATGGCCCCGGGGCTGCGCCGCGAACTGGGCGGGCTGCCGGATCTGGCCAGACAGCCCTTCATGCAGCTGCGCAGCGTGGCGGATTTCAGCTGCATGGGCACGGCCGTCGCCTGGCGCGCCCAGGAAATCATCGAGGCGCAGAGCTACCTGCAACAGTACGAGGCCTTCACGCAGTCGCATCCCGCCACGGACGACATGCCCGTGGGCGCCAGGCCGCTCTATCAGCGTCTGGCGCTGCAGTCGCTCGGTCTGGCGATGGACGATGCGTTGCGCCGCGCCCAGCAGGCCCCGCCCGGCGGCGCCTATGCGGTGGATGCACCGACGCCGAGCGACTCGGTGCTGGCCGAATCCGGTGGCGAGCTCGCGCGCGGGCTCGACCCGCTGTTCAAGGTGTTCGCCGCCTACGACAGCCTCGGTTTCGCCGACGGCGGTGCGCGCGTGCGTCAATGCGCCAGCGATTTCGCCGCCGATCACCTGGGTTCGGTCGATGCCCTGGCCGAAGCCAGCCGGCTGTATGCGCCGCAACCGCCGGCCAGCGGCGATGCGCTGTTCGCGTTCGGCAGCCTGCCGGTGGTGCGCGATTTCCTGCAGCGCCAACTCGCGCGGGCCGAGGTGCTGGGCAGTTATGCGCAGCCGTTCCTGGCGCTCATCGACGGTGCCGGCGCCGATACCGCCGCCCGGCAGAACCAGCAGACCGCCGACTACTGGCGCAACACGCTCGCGGAGATCGAGCGCTACACCAAGGGCAAGGAGCCGGCCGGGCAGGTGGCCAATCTCGACGCGCTGTTCGTCGACCAGCTCACCGGCATGACCTACGACAACTGCGCCGGGCGTCTGGCCGCCTACGTCCCGCCCGAGAGCGGCAACGACCTGTTCTCGGCGCGGCGCCGCAGTCTGGAGGCAGCGGTCGCCCTGCGCTGCAGCGACCGCCGGGGTGCCGATGCCGCCCGTCTGTATGAGGACCTGGCGGTGCGCTTCAACCGCGATCTGGCCGGGCGCTATCCCTTCGCCGCCCTCGATGCGCGCGACGCCAGCCCGGCGGCGGTGCGCGCGTTCTTCGTCGACTACCTGGCCGACAACGAGGCGGGCCGCGATGCGGTGAAATCCGCGCTGCGCGGCCAGTCGGGCGAACGCTGGCGCCAGGCCCGGGCCTTCGTCGAAGCGCTGGACGATGTGGCGGCATTCTTCGCCAGCACGCTGGCGGCACCCGATGCGGATGCGGCGCTGGGTCTCGATGCGGTCTTCCCCGCCGATGCCGGCCGCGCGACGGGGGCGGAGCAGCTGGTCTCGTGGCGGTTCTCGGCCGACACCGATGCCGCCGTGTTCCCGAACGGCCTGAAGGCGCTGTCGTGGTACCCCGGTGAGCCCGTCGCGCTGCAGCTGCGCTGGGCGGCGCGCTCGCCATGGCGGCCGATGGCCGACCCGCGGCAGCCCGACCTGCGCAGCGAAGGCGTGGCCGCCACCTTCGGCGAAGCCGGCGGCTGGGCCCTGCTGCGCATGATCGAACGGCACCGCGTGCCTGGCACCGGGCTGAGCCCGCAGCACCCGCTGACGCTGCGCTTCGCGGTGCCGACGGTGCACCTGCCGGCCGACATCGCCGCCGAGACGAATGCCGACAGGCGTTCGCACGGCAAGCACGCCACACCCGTGGCCGCCGTGCCGCAGACCGCGCAGGCACAGGTCTATCTGCATCTGCGCCTGTTCGCCGACGACCCCACCACCAAGACCGAAACCGACCTGCAGCTGCCCGCGGCTTTTCCGCGCGCGGCGCCGGGCATCGAATGAGCGGAGGATGCGCATGCACCAGAGCACCGATTCCAAAAGCAGCGATTCCAAAAACAGCGATTCCAAAAACAGCGATTCCAGAAGTACCGATTCCAGAAGCATCGATCCAGGCACACACATCGGCCCGCACGGCGGCCGGCGCCCCGACGACGACACGCATCCGTACGAACGCTACTTCCTCGACACCGTTGGCCTAGGCCTGCAGGCGCTGCTGGCGCCGATCCCGGGCGAGGTCCCCGAGGGCATCCCGGCGGCCGAGGACGAAGCACGCTACCGCCGGATCCGCGTGGCGCGCCAGGAAGAAGACGCCAGCCTGCCGATGGGCGCGTGGGAGCGCGAACTCAAGCGCGCCGACTGGAACATGGCCAGCGGGCTGGCCGCACGCGGCCTGGCGGGGGCTTCGAAAGACCTGCAGTACGCGGCCTGGCTGCTGGAGGCGCTGATCGCGCGCACCGGGTTCGACGCGCTGGCACCGGGGCTGGATCTGATCGACGCGCTGATCCGCCAGTACGGCGAGCGCCTGCACCCGCACGACCCGGAGCATCGCGAGAACCTGCTGCTGTGGATCGGCCAGAAGCTGCTGCCGCCCCTGCGGCGGATTCCGATCACCGCCGCCGGCGGTCCGCGCGAATATGCCTGGAACGACTGGGAGCATGCGCAGCGCAACGCGCAGCTGCGCAGCGCGATGGGGCGGCAGGGCGAGGGCGAGATCGAAGGCCCGAGCCTGGAGGACGTAGGCGCGGCACTGGCCTCGACCGCGCAGACACGCGTCGTGCATCTGCTGCAGGTGCTCGATGCCGGGCTGTCCGCGCTGCAGCGCCTGCAGGCCACGCTCGACGCCACGCTGGGCGGCGATGCCCCCGGCTTCGGCGCGATGCAGACCCTCCTCGAACGCGTGGAGGTCGCGCTGCAGGCCGAAACGCGGCGTCGTGGGCTGCCGCTGCCCGGCGAAGCCGAAGCGCTCGCTTTTGCGGACGACAGCGATGCGGAGGTGGCCCACCACGATGCCGATGGCGACGAGGCGGACGCACGCGAACACGGACAGGCCGCAGAGGCCGTGCCGCTGCCGGTGACGCTGCGCGCCGTCGCCGACCGGCGCCAGGTCTACGCGGCGCTCGCCGAGATCGCCCAGGCCCTGGAACGCATCGAGCCGCACAGCCCGGTGCCGTATCTGATCCGGCGTGCCGTTGACTGGGGCGGGCTCAACACCGCACAGCTCTACAACGAGGTCTTCGTGCGCTGCGGCGGGCAGATCAACATTTTCGAACTGCTGGGTCTGCATCCGGCCGACGAGGACACCCACGCCGGCGCCGGCTGAGCGCGGTCTCGCCGGCGGGGCAGGGCGGTGCGGACACGTGCGGTTTCGGGATGACGTGATCGACGGTGCGACGGGAGGGCGGAATGCAGACAGGCGGCAACAGCACAGACAGCGGGACCGGCAGTGGCATCGGAAGCGGGCAGGGCAAGGCCGTGCTGGTCGCCATCCTCGTGCCGCTCGGGCAGGCCACGCATGGCGGGCTCAAGCCCGCGGCGAAGACGCCTGCGGCAGCGATGCAGGTCCCGTCATCGCAACAGCGGGTCGCCGATGCCATGCGCAAGGCCGCGCAGTCCTCGCAGGCTGCGCAGGCGGCCTTCCGGCGCAACCCGGCAGCGGTGGCCAGGATCGGCGCGCATGCACGGGCGCTGGCCGCGAACCCCGCACGCAGCCCGCTCGCGGCCCTGAAACAGGGGCTGGGCGTGAGCAGCGGACTGGGCAGTCTGCGGCGCGACATGCGCAAAGACTTCCGCAAGGGCGGTGGCGAGGTGAAAACAGCGTCCTCGCACGGGCTGTCGGAGCGTGGCCAGCGACACGCGGCCGCCGCGGAACGCGGCCTGCGGCGCGGCGGGCTGGGCCTGCTGTCGGCGGCCTGGCATGGCACCCGGATCATGCGCGAGCAGCGCAAGACCCTCAACCGCGAGCGTGCCGACGCGCGTGCCGAGGCCAGGGCGGCCGGCAAGCCCATGCCGCCGGAGGGCATGCGCGCACTGCTGGGCGCAGCCGTGAAAGGGGTCGGCATCGCCCGTGGCCTGCGCGCCGGGCTGTCGGAGATGCAGGCGCAGGAGCGCGCGCGCAGTACACAGACACCTTCGCCTGGGCCAGGGCGCGCGGGTGCCGCCACGCATGCCGGAACGACCAGGACCGGCCTCGCGGTCACTGACAGCCCGTGGCCGCGCAACCAGGAGGTCGCTCATGGCGCCGCGACAGATCTGCATGCCGGGCATCCGACAGGGCATGGCACCGGACCACGGGTGCTGCGGGCCACCGGGTTCGCATTCGGCGCGATGGCCCTCGGTCATGCCGATGGCGGAGACGGTGGGTCCGCTCACCACACCGGTGCCGGGCATGTGTTGAGACTCGCACTGTGGATGCCGCAGGCGCACGCGGCTGCTGACGACGGGGAGGGCGCCGCATGAAGATCGGCAACACGCCAGCGGACACGCCCGCCGAGCGCATCGCCCCCGAACGCCGGGCTGCAGCCGCCTGTCCCATGGCCGGCCGGGTGCGCAGCCTGGGCGAAACCCGCGACGACTGCGCCTCCATCCTCGGGTTCCTGCGCACCGCTCTGGCCTGCGGGGCGGTGGATCCGGACCGCACGCTGTGGGTGATCGATCTCGCGCCCTCCGACGGCGAGCGAGCATGGCGTGTGCTGCACACCCTGCGCGAACAGGCCCCGCGCGGCCCGGCCATCCGCTATCTCTGCTGTTGCCGCGATCCTGCGCACCGCGATGCGCTGGCCGCGCATCCGCCGCTGCGCTCCTTGCTGGACGACGGCCGATTGCGCCTGGATGTGGAGGGGGAGTGGCTGCGTCTGTCGGCGCCGCGCAACCCTCTGGTCGTGCTGGCGTACGAGGCGTTTTCCACTGCGGAGCAGGGCCTTTATCGCCTGGGCGGCGGGAAGAGCGGCGCGCTGGAGCATGCCGTGCCGGACGGGCACGGTGGCCGGGACTGGCGGGCCGTCGCACGTCCGGACGGCCCGCTGCGTCTGCTGTCCCCCTATGCCGACGCGGAACAGCCGGTGACTGCAGGCCTGCCGCTGGGCGCGATGCGCACGCTGGATGCGCTGCTGCGCCTCGGTGGCGGACGCATGCTGGTGCGCGCGGTGGATCGCGGCATCGACGATGCGCAGACCATCCTGGACGCCCGCTTCCTGCATGGCTCGCGCATCGACCCATCCACGCCGCGCGCGGCCGAGCGGCTGCCGGTCAATTTCGATGCGCTCGCACGCTGGCACCGCGCCAACGGTGGCGGTGCCGTGCACAGCCAGCGCAGTGAACGCGGCCGCGTGCTGCATCTGGCCGTGCACGACCGCGACGGCGGGCGTCTTCACGCCTGCCTGTCGCCCTTGACCGAGCTGCCGCATCCGGACGATCACATCGCCCTGCTGGACGCCATGGCCGGGCTGCGCGGTCTTGCCCCGGCGCAGTGCCTGTCGCTGCTGCATGCCACCCATGCGGACCCGCGGGCGGTGGACGCGCTGTCGATCGCATCGGCCGACGCGTTGCGCGTGCCCGACGGCGGCGCCGCGCTCCGGATGCGACGCATGCTCCAGCGCAGCGAACGCCGGCGATATCCGCCGCCCAGCGGGCAGGCGTCCGGCGAACAGGGCGAACACGAGCAGCCGCCGGCCTCCGGGCCGTCGACGCCCTACCGGTTCACGTCCTGATTCCACGCGAGATCATCACGATGTCCAACTCGAAGAAACGCACGCTGTCGGACATACCGAATGCCGCACGGCACTGCCGTCCCGACATCCACACCACCACGGGGTGACCCATGCCCAAACAGACCAAGAAGCCGAAGACCAGCATCACCAGCACCGCGCGCGGCTATTTCCACGATCTCGACCCGTACTCGCTGTTCCCGACCAAGGACAAGGCGCGTCAGGACCGCTCCATGCTGTTCAAGGGAGGCGTCGTCAAGAGCCGCAAGGCGCGTGTTTCGACCTTCTACACCATCCTCCAGGACAAGCGGAAAAACGACCCGCGCAAGTTCGGCGCCGTGCCCCAGGGGCCGCACACCTTCCCGCACCACGGCATCCATACCGGTCTGGTCGAAGCCAGAAAGCAGGGCAAGCTGGATCTGTTCGCGAGCATCCTGCCGTCGCCCAGCGACTACAAGTCGCGCATCGAGGCGGAGATCCCCTCGGGGCACGCCAAGCGCCATCGCGCTGAGATCGCGATGGACATCTACGCCAAGCGCCACAAGCGCATGCTGGGCTTCCAGACCATCGCCACGCCCAGCCGCGCGCACCAGATCGCCTACGCCCACGTGATCAACAAGATGCTGCAGATGGACCCTCACGGCTCCTACGCCTACAAGGGCAAGGGCGCAGGGCGTGGCGCATTGAAGGGCAAGGGCGAAAGCACGCTCAAACCGATCGCGCAGCAGATCGACCTGCCGACGAAACACGGGTTTTCGGACCTCGGCAAGGTCACCACGCGCAACACCAAACTGCTGAGCACGCTGGGCACGCTCAACATCAAATGATGCGGGTGCCGCGCTGCGCCGCGGCACATCGTCCGACCACCGCATCCGCCGCCACAGGAGAGCAACGATGGACCGCCGACGCACCGCCCGAAGCAATTCCTTTTCCGCACCGCAGCCGACACAGACGGCGACGGTGCTGACCGCGTCCAAGGAACTGACCCACATGCCGCCGACCCGCACCGTGACCGAACACGAGGTGCGCGGCTTCACCCAGGCGACGCCCACCCAGCATCCGACGGTCTACCTGATGAATGCCGCAACCCATGCGCCCGCCGGCCGGGTGACGCAGGAGCATTCCCACGCCGACAACGTCGGCGCGCATCCGCAGCACGGGCCGGAGGTCTTCTTCGGCAACGTACCGCGTTCGACGCTGCGCTCGGTGGATCGGGCGTTTCCGGACACCCGCAGCACCACGCGCAACCATCTGGCGGTGGCGCTGGATCTCGCCATGCCGCAGCCGATGCAGCAGCCGCGGCAACTGGTCGAACTGTTCGCGAACCCGCTGGGCCAGGTCACCAGTTCGCACCGGTCCCGTTCGGCATTCGAGGATCTGTCCGGGCCCGGCATGCAGGAAGAACGCCAGCGCATGATCCAGACCCTGCGCTGGGGCCCGGTCAGCACCGATCGCACCCGCAATCTGTCGATCCAGGCCAGCGGAGCGCGCGACGATTGGCATGTCTGAAGCATTTGCACGTGCGCATCGCATAGCGCTGGCGCCGCACCATGGGGCAGCAGATCCGGCGCGGTCGTCCGTACGACGGACTGCGGAACGCTACAGCCGCAGGTCGAGCGTGAGCCTGTGCCTGCGTCCGGCAGGCGGTGGCGTGGGGTCGGTGCGCAAGGCGTGCTGCGTCGCCACGGGCACGCGGTACGAGAGGACCGTCTGGGTGCGCTGCGGCAACGGCACGTCGATGGTCGCCGGCGGCTCCACCCGCGTCGGATGCTGCAGCAGGCCCCACAGCGCGGGCAGGGTGCTGCGCCGGACATCCTCATCGTACGGATATGCCGTACCCAGTTCCGGCCGGTTCTGTCCCTCGCGCTGGATCACCGCGACCGGCGCATCGCCCCGGCGCAGATGCAGCAACACTTCGAGCAGCATGACGGCTCCTTGCGCAGTGGTGCCCGGTGTCGGGCCGGTTCGAGTATGCGCGTGGGGCAGGGCGGCGACAACCCGGCGGGCGCGCCGCATTCCGCTCTGCATCGCATGCCTGCATGCCTTCGCGCTGGCGTGCCCCGCCGGCGCCGTGCCGCCGCATGCGGGCAGGCGGCATCTCTGACATGGCCCGCGTCTATCAGACCGCCACCCTCGGGGAAGCCCACATCCGGGTCGCGGTGGTCGATGCCCGCGGCATGGCGGACCTGCTCGTCCACCGTGTCGGCACGTGGGGCCAGGCCCATGGCGACGGGCTGTGGTACATCACCCGCGACAAGCAGGAGGCCACCGTCTGGATCCACGTCTGCAGCCTGGGGATGGCCGAGGTGCGGATATGTTTCGTCGATACCTATGCCGAAGCCGGCTGGGTGCGATCGCACCGGCTGCAGGGACGGTTCGGACGCTGAACGCCCGCGTTTCGGATGCCTTCTGGGGGGCTTCTGCTGGGAATGGGTGGCCTTCAGCATGAATGCGTATTGCCCGAATGCTGGCATCCGCCGCGCCGCCGCGATATGGTCGGGGGCAGCGCCAGGCCGGGAGATCGACGTGCACAGCTCCGATGATGCGTTCAAGCTGACTCGACGCGAGTTGTTGCTCGCAAGCACGGCAACGTTGGCGGCCACGGTGGCTCCCACCGCTGCGGCTGTCGCGGACAAGGCGATGTCGCCAGCTCCCCCGAAAGCACCCGTCAACGCCAAGGTGGTCATGGCCGTGAACGGGACCAGGCAGGAACTCGAACTCGATACCCGCACGACCCTGCTGGACGCCCTGCGCGAGCACCTGCGCCTGACGGGCACCAAGAAAGGCTGCGACCACGGCCAGTGCGGCGCCTGCACGGTGATCGTCAACGGCCAGCGCATCAATGCCTGCCTCAGCCTTGCCGTGCAGCATGATGGCGATGAGGTCACCACCATCGAAGGCCTCGGCACACCCGACGACCTGCATCCGATGCAGGCAGCGTTCGTCAAGCACGACGGCTACCAGTGCGGCTACTGCACGCCGGGACAGATCTGCTCGGCGGTGGCCGTGCTGGATGAGATCGACCGCGGCGTCCCGAGCCATGTGCAGGACGACATCACCGCGCGCCCGCTCGCGAGCAACATGGAACTCCGCGAGCGCATGAGCGGCAACCTGTGCCGCTGCGGCGCCTATTCCAACATCGCCGAGGCCGTCGCCGAAGTGGCCGCCGGCAAGGCGGGGAGGGGCGGGGCATGAAGGCCTTCAGTTACGAACGCGCGAAGACGCCGGCGGATGCCGCAAAGGCGGTGGCCGGGACTCCGGGCGCCAAGTTCATCGCAGGCGGGACCAACCTGCTCGATCTGATGAAGCTCGAGATCGAGACCCCGGCGCACCTGGTCGACGTGCAGGACATCGGCCTGGACCGGGTCGAGCGGACGGAAGAAGGGGGGCTGCGGATCGGCGCCCTGGTCAGCAACACCGCACTCGCCTCGCACGCGGAGGTCCGGCGGGAATACGGGGTCCTCACGCGCGCGATCGTGGCCGGTGCTTCCGGGCAGTTGCGCAACAAGGCCACCACCGGCGGCAACCTGTTGCAGCGCACGCGCTGCCCGTACTTCTACGACACCAACATGGCGTGCAACAAGCGCCAGCCCGGGTCCGGCTGCGCAGCGCTGGAAGGGGCTTCGCGCCAGATGGGCGTCATCGGCACGTCCGATGCCTGCATCGCGACCTATCCAGGCGACATGGCCGTCGCCCTGCGTGTGCTGGATGCCACGGTCGACACGGTCAAGGCGGACGGTACGTCGCGCAGCATTCCGATCGCCGATTTCCACCGTCTGCCCGGGACCAGGCCGCAGCAGGACACCCTCCTGGAACGTGGCGAACTCATCACCCACGTCGTGCTGCCCAAACCGATCGGTGGCCGGCACGTGTACTACAAGGTGCGTGACCGGGCATCGTATGCCTTCGCCCTGGTCTCCGTGGCGGCCGTGATCCAGGAGGATGGTGCAGCGCGCTTCGCCTTCGGTGGCGTGGCGCCCAGGCCGTGGCGGGTGGAGGCGGCGGAATCGATGCTGGAGGCCGGCGTGCCTCACGTGGCGAAGAAGGTGTTCGAGGGCGCGCGGCCGACCGAAGAGAACCGTTTCAAGATCACCCTGGCCGAGCGGACGCTGGCGGCCGTACTGGTCGGGGGAGAACGCTGATGGCCATGGAATTCAATGCGCCTGCCGGCGCCAACATGTTCGACAAGGCCAAGCTGGTCGGCAAGTCGACGCCCCGCATCGATGGCCCGCTCAAGACCACCGGCACGGCGCCCTACGCCTACGAGCGCCATGACGTGGCGCCCAACCAGGCCTATGGCTACGTAGTGGGCGCGGGGATCGCCAAGGGGCGCATCGCATCCATGGACGTATCGCAGGCGCAGGCCGCCCCGGGTGTGCTGGCGGTGATCACGGCGCCGGCGACCAAGCCCGTCGGAAAGGGCATGCAGAACAATGCGCCGCTGTTCGGCGGGCGTGACATCGCCCACTACCACCAGGCGATCGCCTGCGTGGTGGCCGAGACCTTCGAGCAGGCGCGTGCTGCGGCCGGGCTGATCAAGACCCGGTACGAGCGAGGGAAGGGACGGTTCGATTTCCCGCGTCTGGCGCCGTCCGCCCCCCTGGCGACCGGCCGCAGGGGGCGGCCGGACAAGCAGACCCTCGGCGACTTCGAGACCGCTTTCGAGGAGGCGCCGGTCAAGGTGGATGCGACCTTCCAGACCGCGCACGAAAGTCATTCGATGATGGAACCGCATGCGACCATCGCGGCATGGGAGGGCGACAAGCTCACCCTGTGGACGTCCAACCAGATGATCCAGTGGGCCCAGGACAGCATGGGCAAGATCCTGGGCATCGACCCTGCCGACGTGCGTGTCGATTCGCCGTTCATCGGCGGCGGATTCGGCGGCAAGCTGTTCATCCGGTCCGATGCGGTGCTGGCGGCGCTGGCCGCGAAGGAAGTGGGCCGCCCGGTCAAGATCGCACTCCAGCGCCCGTTGATCCCCAACAACACCACCCACAGGCCCGCCACCGTCCAGCGCCTGCGGATCGGTGCTGATCGCGACGGCAGGATCACCGCGATCGCGCACGAAAACTGGTCGGGCAATCTCAACGGCGAGGGCGGGGAAAACGGCACCCTGCAGACGCCCAAGCTGTATGCCGGCGCCAACCGGCTCGTCGCCAACTACATCGCCACCCTCGACATGCCCGAAGGCAACGCGATGCGCGCCCCGGGCGAAGCGCCGGGACACATGGCGCTGGAGGTTGCGATGGACGAGCTCGCCGAAAAGCTCGACCTGGATCCGATCGAGTTCCGTGTCCGCAACGAGCCCGACAGGGTGCCGGGCGACCCGAGCAAGCAATTCTCCGACCGGAACCTCGTGCGCTGTCTGCGCGAAGGCGCGGAGCGTTTCGGCTGGAGCCGTCGCAACCCCACACCCGCGCAGGTGAAGGACGGCCACTGGCTGGTCGGCATGGGCGTGGCCGCAGGCTATCGCGCCGCACCGATCATGCGCTCCGCGGCGCGGGTCCGGCTGGATGGCGATGGGCGGATCGTGGTCGAAACCGACATGACCGACATCGGAACCGGCAGCTACACCATCCTCGCGCAGACAGCCGCGGAGACCATGGGAGTGCCGCTGGATCATGTCAACGTGGTGCTGGGCGACTCCAACCATCCGGTGTCCGCCGGTTCCGGTGGTCAATGGGGTGCCGCCAGCGCCACGGCGGGGGTGTACGCGGCCTGCGTCGCCCTGCGCAGGAAGATCGGCGAAACGCTGGGCGTCGACCCCGACACGGCCACCTTTGCCGACGGTCGCATCCAGGCGGGCGATCGTGGTTTTTCGCTGAAGGATGCGGGCGAACTGTCGGCCGAGGACGCGATGAGTTTCGGCGACTTCCGGCGCGAGTACGACGTCGGCACCTACGCCGCCCACTTCTGCGAAATCGGCGTGCATGCCTATACCGGCGAGATACGCATCCGCCGCATGCTGGCGGTGTGCGATGGCGGCCGGATCCTGAACCCCTTGTCCGCCCGCAGCCAGGTGATCGGCGGCATGGTGATGGGAGCGGGTGCGACCCTGATGGAGGAACTGGTCGTCGACACGCGTTACGGGTTCTTCGTCAATCATGACCTCGCCGGTTACGAGGTGCCCGTGCATGCCGACATTCCGCATCAGGAGGTCATCTTCCTGGACACGCAGGATCCGGTGATATCGCCGCTGAAGGCCAAGGGCGTGGGCGAGCTGGGCATCTGCGGCGTCGCCGGAGCCATCGCGAATGCGGTGTACAACGCGACCGGTGTGCGCGTGCGCCACTACCCGATCACGCTGGACAAGCTGATCGACAAACTGCCTCCCGTCGGTTGACAGCGTGCATGGACCGCCCGTCGGATCGGTCACCCGTGGACGAGGTCGAGGCGGGCAGGGCGCAGAGCGCATTCTGCGAGCGATCGGTAGCGGTGCCCCGTGGGTTCCTTCGGGAAGGCAATCCGCGCACGGTGCTGGATGCCGCCTGCAGGCGCATGCAGGCAGGTGAGGAGGCCGTACTCGCCCTGGTCCTGGACACCGAAGGTTCGACCTACGCCGGTGCAGGCGACATGGTGTTGTTCGCCAATGACACGCAGGTGGGTTGGCTGAGCGGCGGTTGCCTGGAGCAGGACCTGGCGACGCGCGCGGAGCGGGTGGATGCCATGGGTCGAATCGAATGGGTCGAGATCGATACCCGTGGCGACGAGGATCTTCTGTCCGGGTCCGCCCTCGGCTGCCGAGGGCGGCTGCGCATCGTCCTGCTGCCGCTGCGCGCGATGCCCGGCATCGCGGAGTTGTTCGCCGTCTGGCTGCGCGGAGGCGTAGAGCTTCAGCGCGAATTGCGGACGACGGGCGAGATCCTGTTCCGCGTGGGCGACCGGGTTGCACACTGGCGACTGCCTGCGCTGCGGGATGCGTCCTTGCCGGTCAGCGGCTCATGGTCGCTGCCGCTTGGAAGGCTGCCGCGCGCGCTGGTGTTGGGCGCCGGGCCGGAAACGCCGACGCTCGTCCCGATGCTTCGCGCTCTGGGCTGGTGGGTCGGCGTGGCGGAACGCCGGGCACGCTGGGACCAGGCCGCGCAGGGCGCCGATGCGCGCTTTCTGGCAGGGTCCGTCAGGGCGATCGCCGAGGCAGACTGCGACGTGGCCCTGGTCATGCATCACGATTTCGAACTCGATCGCGAAGCGCTGGACGCATTGGCCTGCAGCGATATCGGCCTCGTCGGACTGCTGGGCCCGCGCCGACGCCGGGACGATCTGTTCAGGCTGCTCACTCCGCAGCAGCGCGAAAGGCTCGTGCCGCGCCTGCGCTCGCCGGTCGGAATGGACATCGGTGGCCGTGGCCCGGAGGCGATCGCCCTCAGCATCGCCGCGGAACTTCAACACTGGCGAGCGACGGTCGCCGCATGAGCGGCCGCCACGCGGTCGTGGTGCTGGCGGCGGGCGGCAGCATGCGGCTTGGACGACCGAAACAGCTGCTGACGCGCGACGGCGAACCCCTGGTCCACCGCATGGTGCGGTTGGCGGCGGGCACGTCGCCCTCGCAACTGCTGGTGATCGTGGGGGCGAATCGCGACGCCATCGCTGCGAGCCTGGCGGGTCTCGATTGCGCATGCATCGCGAACGAGGACTGGGAGCAGGGATTGTCGACCAGCCTGCGGGTGGCCGGGAGCCACTTGTCAGCGCAGGCGGACTCGGTCCTGGTGCTGGCCTGCGACCAGCCCGCGCTCGAAGGGCACCATCTGCAGGCACTGCTGGAGGGCGCGCGATCGGCGGAGTCCGGCTGTGCCGCCACCTTGCACGCTGATGCTCCAGGGGTTCCAGCGGTCGTCCCATCCGCCTGGTTCGATCAGGCCCATCCGGCGGGTGATCGAGGGTTCGGCTCCCGACTGCGCCAACTTCCCCTGGAGACAGTGTTCGGCCTCGTCGCCAGTGAACTGCTCCTCGACGTCGACGATCTGCAGGATCTCGGACGCGCGCGCGAGCTGGGCTGGCTGGATGGCGAGGGAGCCGGATGAGGGGAAGGCACCACTCGGTTCAAGCTCCGGATTTCTGCGAGCGACCGCGGAACGACCGGATCAATGCGTGCCAAAGGCAAGCCTTTTACTTCGCATAATGCATATTATGTCAATATGAAACCGCAGCCAGAGGCTTTGCCAAAGCATCCTTCCGAATCCCGTCGAGACGCCATCCACCAAGGACGACCCGTGGCGCGAATCGCGCCACGGGGTGGATGCGGGAATTGTTCGCCATCCTCGGCGGCCCGAATCAGGGCCACGCCAGCCCATTCGCGAACAGCATGTAGAGCAAGGCCACATTCGCACTCAGGGCGAGCACCCACACGATGCGGTGCCTGCGGGTCCGGTTCCGCCATTCCCGGGGAGCAGATGCCATCTGCCACAGCGTCGTGAACATGAAGGCCATGGCTGCGATGCGCAGTGGCCAGACCCATCCTGCGGGGATGCCGATCAGCAGCACGGCCGGCGCTGGGCCGGTCACCGCCACTGCCATCATCCCTGCCCAGAGTGCCAGCACGAGCAGACCCGCCAGGACAGCGAGCATGCTCGTCCCCGAAACCGGCCATGGGTGGTTCCGGGGCTTGCCGCGGAGGCGGCGCAGCAGTCGCAGCCCGCAGGACGCCAGCAGGATGACTGCCAGCAGCAGATAGGCCGCCACGGCGTAGCCCAGGGGGGCGAGCGGCATGAGGCTGCGAGGCAGCATGACCTTCTGCAGCAGGCGTGCGACGTGGTCGGATTCGACCTGATCGGTCGCGAAGGCGGGCCGGCGCGCTCCGCCCGACGGATCACCGGCGGCGACGGCTGCAGGATCGCGTACGAACGTGACCATCGCCGCGCCCGCGGACGGCACCGACACGCCGACCGCATGCCCGACATCGGGGAACGACAGGAGCCTCGCACCCGGCAATGCCGCCGCAATGTCGCGGGCATAGGTCGGGGATGCGATCGGGTCGTAGCGGCCGCTCAACAGCAGGACCGGGGCTTTCACCTTGCCCAGGTCGATGGAGATGCCCGGGCTCACCGTCGACGTGGCCTGCATCGCACGCAGACGTGCCAGCAGGGGCAAATCGGCATCGAAGAAGGCCAGATCGCCCTCCCCGGCTCCAGCCGCCGTCTCTTCCGCTGCGAGCGTGAGGTAGTAGGCGGCGAAGCCGAGCTGCTCGACGCGCATCTCGAGGCACAGTTCGAACCACAGCGGCAGGGTCTCGATCCGGCCCCGCTCGATCTGGTCGATCCAGGCGGGAATCACCGGCAACAGTTCGCGTCCGTACATCGCCTGGTGCAGCAACAGGCGCAGATCGCGTGCGTTGAGCGTGAGCGCGACGGCGGGCCGAGCGTGCGTCGCCGGCAGTTCCACGCGCAGCGGTGTGGCGCGCAGACGCTCCAGCAGACGTGCGTGGCGGTCGGCCAGTCCGGGATAGCGTGCGTCGCAGGCGGCATCCGTGCGGCAGGCCTCGAACAGCGCTGACAATGCGGCATCGAAGGTGGCGGGGATGTCGGCGTAGTAGTCCGAGGCCGGCGGCACCGGAGAGTCCAGCACGATCGATGCCACCCGTTCCGGGTGTGCGCTGGCATAGGCGAGCGCGCCGCGTGTACCGTAGGACACGCCGTACAGCACCAGCTTTTCGTCGCCGAAGGCCTGGCGGATCGCCTCCACATCGGCGGCCATGGCGGCCGTGGAGATGGCACCCAGTCCCAGCAGGCCCGTTTCGCGCAGACAACGCTCGACCGCCTCGCCCCGCATCCGCGCTTCGGTGGTGCGGTCGAGATCGGCCGCGATCGCGGTCATGACGTGAGCGCCCAGGCCTGCGCACAGCACCGGCTCCGAGCGCCCCGTGCCGCGGGCGTCGAACAGGATCAGGTCGCGTTCGCCCAGAAGCGGGTGCGCCAGCCAGTCGGAGACTTCCATGATGCTGCGGCCACCGGGACCGCCATTGAAGAACACCACAGGCGGCTTGCCGGCCGCTGCGGCAGGGCCGGCAATGCGCAGGACCGGAACACGGAACCCCGGCGCGAATCCGGGCACGTCGACGATCAGCGTGCCACAGCGCATGCGTGCGGGATCGAACCAGTCTCGGCCCGAGAAGATGCAACTCTCGGCGTCGTAGCGTGCCGTCGACTGCGGTGCGGCAGCAGGCGAGGCTGCCGGGGGACTGCGCGAAACGGTGGCGGAGTCGTCCAGTGAACGCGAGGGCGCGACGTTGGCGGCGCCATCGGCACCCTGCCCGAGTGCGGACAGCGCAGGCAGCGTGGCCAGTACAAAGGCGAGCATGCCCCGGCGTATCGCGTCGCCGAGTCGATGGCGGGCCGAATGACCGGCGGGATGCGTGTTCAAGACGCCGCTCATGCGCCCACCTCCACCGCGATCGCCTCGCGCCGCAAGAGGCGCAGCGCGCTCAGGCGGGAGACGAACAGGGTCATGCCGACCATGGCCAGCCCTGCGCAGACGAACAGCACGGCGATACCTCTGCCCTGCCCCGTTCCGAACAGCCCACCCAGCACATCGACCAGCGCCCCACCGGCCACGAGGCCGGGTTCGAACACCTCTTCGGCCAGAAACGGCGAGACCGTGACCGCCAGAAGGAAGGCCAGGCTCGCCATCAGGCTGCGCGCCGCGAATACACGGCCGTGCATCGCGTTCGGCACCAGCGTCTGCAGCAGGGTCTGCACGGCGACCACCGCCACCGGGATCGAGAACGAAAACCCGAACGCGGCGATGCCGATCAGCGGGATGGAGGTGCTCAGACCGGCCATCAGCATGAAGGTGCCGGTGAGCGTGGAGAACCCCAACAGGACCAGCACGCGGTCGCGGAAGCGCGCGGCGAAGCCGACGAACGCGGCCCCCGCCAGGCCGCCGACGCCGGCGATGGTGACCAGCACGCCCAGCGTCTCGGTGTCGGCCAGAATCAGCACGAGTGGACGGAACAGCACGTAGACGAAGCCGTTCATGAAGCTGGCGAAGGCCAGATACAGCATGAGCGCGGTCAGCGCACGGCTGCCGAGCAGATAGCGCACACCCTCGGTCTGCGCCGCGAACAGTCCGCGACGTGGGCCGGATGCCGCTGCACGTTCACCCGCACCGGGCGACGTGGAGAACCGCGAGAGCGCGAGTGTGCCGGCCGCCAGCAGCGCGCACACGCATTCGATCCACAGCACCCGGTCGATCCCGACCGCTTCGAGCACCAGCACCGCGACCATCGGCACCACCACCGCACTGGTGTGGATGCTCAGCTGGATGAGGCCATTGGCACGTTGATAGAGCGGGCGCGGCACCAGCATCGGCACCGATGCGGCGTAGGCGATCTGGTGGAACACCGCGAAGCAGGCCGCGACGCCGACCATCACCCCGACACTGGCCGGGCCGAGCTTCCCCGCGCCGATCAGCGAGAGCGTCAGCAGTGCGACGCACGCCGCCGCAAGCTTGCAGGCGATCATGATCCGCCTGCGGTCGTAACGGTCGGCGACCACGCCGGCCAGCGACACCAGCAGCACGGTCGGCACCATCTGTGCCGCGATGACCATGCCGAACTTGCCGACCGACTGGGTGCCCTCGAACACCCAGATACTCAATGCGAATGCGGTGGTCTGTGTGCCGATCGCGGACAGGAACTGACCGATCCACACAGCGATGAAACCGGGATGATCGCGCAGCCGGGCCTTTGCGGGCGGTTGCGCATCCGCTGCGGGAACGGCGGGTGGATCGGACACGCCTTCCGCCTGGACCGCTGTCGTCGTCTCCTGTCGGGTGTGCGTACTCATGCCATCGCCACCGCGATGCGACGTGCCCCGCTGAACGGTTCACGGCCGTGTGCGACCAGCAGGTTGTCCAGCATCAGCACATCGCCCTTGCGCCAGGGGAACAGCCGCTTTTCGGCTTCGATCGCGGCGCGCACCTCATCCAGCACGTCGTCCCCGATCGCACCGCCGTCGCCATACAGCACGTTGCGCGGCAGCTCGTCCTCGGCGTACATCTCGCGCAGTGCCTCGCGATATTCCGGTTCCAGGCTGGAGACATGGAAAACATGCGCCTGGTTGAACCACACCATCTCGCCGGTCGCCGGATGGCGCAGCACCGACTGGCAACGCTGCCAGGTCTTCAGCTCGTCGTCCCCGCGCCACTCGAACCCGATGTCGGCGTCGCGGCAATAGCGCTCGACGTCCGCCTTGTTCCCGGTATTGAAGGTCTGCTGCCAGGGCACATCCAGGCCGGGGCGATAGTTGCGTACGTACAGCAGTTCGCGCTCCTCGAAACGCCGGCGGATCGCCGGATCGATGCGTCGGTAGATGGCGCGGCTGTCCGCGATGGGGGTTTCGCCCCCCTGCTCCGGTGCGATGTCGCAATAGAACCAGATGCGCGAGGGCCAGCGGGTGGTGTAGGCCATTTCGTTGTGCAGGGCGATCGCATGCTCGGCCGGATACTCGGTCGATGAATACACCCGTCCCAGCAACTGGCTGCGCGGCGTGGAGCCGAAGTCGTAGCGCATCAGGTCCTGGCCCAGTGCCTCGACGAACCGCTCGAAGGCAGGCAGACCATCGATGGCTTCGGTGCGGAACAGCACTCCGCCGACCGTGTGCAGATGGCGGTCGATGTGCGCCCGTGCCGCCGCCACCACGGCGTCGACGTCCGTGCAGGCGCAGAGATCCACGTGGACCGGGAGTGCATCCCGGTCGGAGGCGGAGGCTGCTCCGACCTGAAGGGGGGCGGTGGCCTGGACCGAACTCATGCGGGGATCTCCGAATCGTGGTGGGTGGGGGACGCCGGTGTGCCCTGCGCCCTGTGCAGATCAGCCGTCACGGCGGCGGCGAGCGCCTCCACCTGCGGCGACTGCATCACGCTGTGATGGGTGCCCGCCACCGAGCGCGCGACTACCGTTGCGCCTGCTGCGCGAAGGAGGCCTGCGGCACCCTCGTGCACATCGCTCCGGCTGGCGTCGGCAGCGTAGTAGTGGACCGTGAGCGGCAGGCGTCGCGGCGGTCCATGACGGCGCATGGCCGCGATGCCGGCCAGGTGGATGCGCCGGATGCGATCCATGGCCTCCGCATCGAGAGAGTCGGCGAACGCCTGCAGGTGCATCTCGCGATCGAAACGGCCGCGCTCGGTCGGGCCCTGCAGTGCGGCGTGCAGGTCGAGATAGGCCTGTTCGCCATGCGCGGCGCCCGCGATCGCATCGGCGACGTCGTCCGATGTCCTGAAGCGGCTGTCGACGAGCCCCAGATAGGCGACCTCTTCTCCTTCCGCCACGAGTCGCTCGGCCATCGCGGTCGCGATCACCCCGCCCATCGACCAGCCGGCGAGCAGGTAGGGGCCCTGCGGCTGCAGCGCGCGCAGATCCTGCAGATACCGGTGGGCCATCGCGGAGATGTCCCGATAGCGCACCTCGCCACCCTGCGCGATGTCTTCGCGCTGCAGGCCGTAGACGCGGCCATCGTGTCCGCAGGCCGTGGCGAGCGACCAGTAGCACATCACGTCGCCACCCACCGGGTGCACGAGGAAGAGCGGTGTTCCGTCGCCCTCGGGCTTGATCGGCACGGCGCAGGAGCCTTCCGCCGGGGACGATCCCCCCAGTCGCGCCGCCATGGCGGCCAGCGTCGGGGACGCGAAGATGTCGCGGAGCTCCAACGGCATGCCGAAGCGTGTCCGTACCATGTGCACCAGACGGACCACGCGCAGCGAGTTCCCGCCGAGTTCGAAGAACCCGTCCTCGCGGCCCACCCGCTCCA
>CBFGMS010000028.1:0-47388 GCA_965649985.1 uncultured Gammaproteobacteria bacterium
GTGGGCCAGCGCCAGCAGGTGATGGCAGGCGGTCACGCCCGATCCGCACATCGCGATCGCGCGTGCCGGCGCACGCCCCGCCAGCAGGGCGTCGAACTCCGCCACCAGCTCGGCCGCCGGCTTGAAACGGCCCTCCCGCAGGTTGTCGACATACGGTCGGTTGAGCGCGCCCGGCACATGTCCGGCGATACGGTCGATCGGCTCGACCTCGCCACGAAAACGCTCCGCGGCACGGGCATCGATCAGCGCGTCGCCCTCCTCCAGGCGCGTGCGCACGGCGTCGGCATCCAGCAGCAGACGCATGTCGAACCCCGCGTCGGAGCCGCCTGATGCCGCAGCGGCGAGCGACTCCGACTCGGCTTCGACCGGCTGCGGAACGTCCGTCTCGACCGGCAGATCCAGCGCCGTCCAGCGCGCCCAGCCGCCGTCCAGCACCGCCGCATCGCGATGGCCCAGGCAGCGCAGCAGCCACCAGAGCCGGGCGGCGAACGCGCCGTCGCCGGCGTCATAGGCGACCACCTGCGTGTGCGGTGCGACGCCCTCGCGCCGGAGCCAGGCGGTGAAGGCCTGCGCCGTGGGCCAGGGGTGACGCCCGGCGCCCGGCGTGTGCGCGCCGGAGAGATCGCGATCCAGGTGCGCGTAACGCGCGCCGGGGAGCCGTGCCTCGCGCCAGGCGGCCTCGCCGGCGGCGGTGTCGGCCAGCGAGAAGCGGCAGTCGAAGACGACCAGGTCCTGGCAGCCGGCCTCCGGCAGGTCGTGTACGGCATCGGCGGCCAGCCGGTCACCGGCGCGCAGCGCCTCCGCGAGGGCCTCGGCCTGGACCAGCGTGCGCCAGCCGTGGGCCTGCCGCGCCTCTCCATCACCCGCGTGCCGGTCGCTTCGATTCATCGGGAGGCCTCCAGCGCGACCGACGCCAGCCGTTCGCGAAGATTGAACAGGATCGATGCGGTCACGCCCCAGATCCGCTGCTGCGGGGCCTGCGGCGCGCTGCGGTACTGCAGCACCTGTCGGGTACGCCCGCGCCAGTCCAGCGCGATCCGCTCCAGATGGTCCGGGTGCAGCAGGAAGTCCAGATCGATCTCGAACACCTCGGCCACCTCGTCCGGGTTGGGCACGGGCACGAAATCGATGGCCAGCGTGGCCACCACGGGCAGGACGCGGAAGCCGGTGATCGTCACCAGCGGGTCGAGAAAACCCAGCGGCCGGGCCTGCGCGGGCGCCAGGCCGATTTCTTCGGACGCCTCGCGCACCGCCGCCGCCACCGGGCCGGCATCGCTGTCGTCGACCCGCCCGCCCGGGAAGCTCACCTGCCCGGCATGCTCCCGCAGGCTGTCGGTCCGGCGGGTCAGCAGCACCTGCGGCCCCTGCGCCCGCGGGACCACGCCCAGCAGCACCACCGCCTCGCGCAGCGGGGCGGCATGCGGCAGGAGGTCGGCGAGTTCCTCGAGGTTCCACGGGGACGTGGCGGGCACCGCATCCAGCGGGTGAAGTGCGGCACGCAGCTGTTCGAAGGCGGGGAACGCGGAATCGATGGGAAACACCATGTGGCCTGTGCGTCGCACGAAGGCGCGGACGCTCGCGAAAAAGGAGAGGGGCGATTATCGCCCAAGCCGGGCGCGCATACCGCGGCGCCGGGCGTCACGCAGTTGCAGGGAACGTACGCTCACCGCAGCGACGCGCAGGGATGCAGGGCGGAACCGCCGCGCCGCGCAGGCCTCAGCCTCGTGCCGCGCCCAGTGCCGCCTCGCGCGCGGGCAGGACCACATCCATCAGATGCGCACGCTCGGCATCGCTCATCTGCAGCCAGGCGGCGATTTCGTTTCCGGTGCGGAAGCAGCCGTCGCAGAATCCCTGCGGATCGAGGCTGCAGACCCCGATGCAGGGGGTGAGGACGGAAGGGCGTGCTGCGGTCATGTGGGGTGGACGGGTCTGTATGAGGGTTCCGGGGCGTCCGGCCTGCGGAACGAGGCGGGCCACACATGCGCGGGGACTGCAGGCGAGGTGCGCTGCCTGCGTACCGCCGGCCGGAAACGCCAGCGCCCGCGCGGCAAGGCCGCAGCGGGCGCTGGAGCTGCGTGCGGCCAGGCCGCACGCCGTGTCGATGAATCCTGCCGGGTCGGCCTTGCCGTGCCGGATCCGGCACGGATGAGCGTTGCCGACGACCGGCGCGGATTACTTCACCGACACCAGCTTCAGATCGAACACCAGGGCCTGGTTGACCAGACGCCCGGCATCCTGGCCGGTACCGGCGGCCAGATTGGCCGGCAGCACGACTTCCCAGCGCGAACCGGCGTTCATGTTCAGCAGCGCTTCGCGCAGGCCCGGCATCGCCACTTCGCTGATCTTGACGGTCAGCGGGCCGCCCGGCTGGCCGTTCACCGGCTGGGTGGTGTCGGCGATGGTCTGGCCGTCGTGCAGGCTGGTCTTGTACTGCACCTGGACTTCGCTGGCCTGGGTCGGCTTGGCGCCGCTGCCGTTCTCGATCACGCGGTACTGCAGACCGCTCGGCATCACCTTCACGCCCGGCGAGGTGCGGTTGCGGGCCAGGAAGGCTTCGCTCTTGGTCTTGTTGTCGGCCGAGACCTTCTCGAACTCGGCCTTGGCGCGCGCCAGCTCGCGGCGCTGCATGTTGTCCACGGCGGCCTGGAGCTGGTCGCGCGGAACGACGGGTTCCTTGCCGGCGGCGGCATCCTGCATCGCCTTGATCAGCGTGGCGATGTCGACCTGTTCGCCGCGCTTGGTCATCCGGGCGATGTCCTGACCGGTGGAGTAGCCGAGCGCGTAGCTCAGCTTGCCCTTCTCGGACGTCGTGTCCTGAGCGGCGACGGTGCCGGCGGTAAGGGCCAGGGCCGCGAGGGTGGCGGCAGCGAGAAGACGCAACTTCATTCAGTGACTCTCCGGAGAACGCCACGTTCGGATGTGGCGGGGTTGAGACGGACGGCGACCGCTGCATGCCGGGAAGACCCGGCCGAGGGCCCTGTGACGCGTCCGCCGCGGGGGCGACCGGCCCGAGCGGGCCGGCAAAGCGGGTTAGGATACTGTCCGCCGTGCACGGCTGCCACTGCGGACAAGGGCTTCGGACCCGTTCCCGGGCGACAAGTTCCCCGGAGGCGACAACGCGGTTCCACCCCGATCGGGCATGCAGCAGCGGTGCGTGGTTCCGGGCAGAGCCGCGAACGCCGCTGTCGGCGGGCATGGACCTCCCGCCCTGCCGAGTCTCACCGCCTGGCGGGACTCGCCGCCCCCCATCGCCTCGGCGTCGGCCCGGCGGCAGGACGCCCCCTTGGTGCGCTGCCGCGCCGGTGCCATGATCGATCCGTCGGCCTTCATCATGGCCCCTGGCCTGCGTTGACCCCAGCGCCCGGTCGCCCCTCCTTCCCCCTTCATTCCCATCGCGATGACCACTTCCGACACCTCCTCCCCGCTCCGCATCGAAGACCGCGGCGCCGTGCGCCTGATCGCCATCGACCGCCCTGAGCGCCTGAACGCGCTCAACAGCGCCACCCTCGACGCCCTCGACGCCGCCTTCGCGGCGGCCGCCGACGACGCGAACGTGCGCGTGGTGGTGCTGACCGGCAGCGGCCCCAAGGCCTTCGTGGCCGGTGCCGACATCGCCGAGATGGCCGACCTCACGCCGACCCAGGGCCGCGATTTCTCGCTGCGCGGCCAGCGCATGATGCGGCGCCTGGAGCGCATGCCCAAGCCGGTGATCGCCATGGTCAACGGCTTCGCTCTGGGCGGCGGGCTGGAATTGGCGATGGCCTGCCACCTGCGGATCGCCGCCGACAGTGCCAAGGTGGGCCAGCCCGAGATCAATCTCGGCCTGATTCCCGGCTTCGGCGGCACCCAGCGCCTGCTACGGCTGTGCGGACGCGCGGCCACGCTGGAGCTGTGCCTGACCGGCACGCCGATCGACGCGGCGCGCGCGCAGGCCTTGGGCATCGTGAACCGCGTGGTGCCGGCCGCCGAGCTGGAGGCCGAAACGATGCGGCTTGCCGAACAACTGGCCAACGCCGCGCCTCTGGCCCTGCGCGGCATGCTCGACTGCATCCATGTCGGCGGCGAATGCGGCCTGGACGACGGCCTGGAGTACGAGTCCGCCCAGTTCGGCCTGACCTTCGCCACCGAAGACATGCGCGAAGGGACCCGGGCCTTCCTCGAACGCCGCAAGCCGGCCTTCACCGGCCGCTGAGCGAGCACCCGCGATGAGCGCGCATCCTCCGGGGGGCTGCACCACGGCCTGCGTACTGGCACCCGATGCCCGCCAGGCCCTGCGCGCACTGGCGCAGGCCGTGGCTGCGGACGACCTCGATACCGCCATCGCGCTGGGTCTGCTGGATTACGTCACGCCCTGCGCGGTCGCCGGCCACGACGGGAGACCGGACGCTGCGGCGCAACCCATGCTCTGCCCCGACTGCCTCGATCACGATAGGCTGGTGGGCGCCGCGCGCGACGCACGGCTGCGCGCGCTCGACGCACGCGAGCGCCACCGTGCACGCGAGGCGCGTCTGCGCAGGCGCGCGGACGCGCGCGCGAGCCGTCGCGCATCCGCGATACCGCCCGTGCCCGCGGCAACAGCCATATCGGAAACGAACACCATGGATGCGTCGGACTTCGCGACACCGCCCTCCGCAGCGCCTGCACTGCCGACGGCGTCTGCCCTGCCGCCCGCCGCCGCCGCCGCGCTCGCACGCGCGAAGGCACGGGCCGCCGCACGCGGCGGGAAGGATTGAGCGCGATGGCGGGCACAGGCATCAAACGTACGGTCGCCGGCAGCGCAACGGCGAACGACAGCGGCAAGCGACAGACCAGCACGAAGAAGACGGCGCCGCGGGCATCTCCCGTGAAGAACAGCACGACAGGCAAAACCTCGACGAACACGAAGGCCGCGAAGACACCGGTGACGAAGGCAGCCTCGGCGAACCGTGCGGCCGAACGCGCGATCGGCGCCGCGGCCACGCCGGCACAGAAGCGCCGCACCGCATCCGACACACGCGGCGGCATGCCGGCACAGGATCGCGAGACCTTTTTCGCCCGCCTGCGCGAACTCAACCCGCACCCGGAAACCGAGCTCGAATACGCCAGCGCATTCGAACTGCTGGTTGCGGTGGTGCTGTCGGCACAGGCCACGGATGTCGGCGTGAACAAGGCCACCCGGCGCCTGTTTCCTGTCGCCAACACGCCACGGGCCATCGCCGCGCTGGGCGTGGATGGCCTGAAGCCGTACATCTCCACCATCGGTCTGTTCAACACCAAGGCGGCGAACGTGATCGCCCTGTGCGAACGCCTGCTCGCCGAGCATGACGGCGAAGTGCCGCAGGACCGCGCGGCCCTCGAAGCCCTTCCCGGCGTCGGCCGCAAGACCGCCAACGTGGTGCTGAACACCGCGTTCGGGCAGCCGACCATGGCCGTGGACACGCACATCTTCCGTGTCGCCAACCGCACCGGCCTGGCACCGGGCAAGACCGTGCTCGCGGTCGAACAGGCGCTGCTCAAGCGCGTACCGGAGGCATTCCTGCAGGACGCCCACCACTGGCTGATCCTGCACGGCCGCTACACCTGCAAGGCCCGCCGCCCGGAATGCTGGCGATGCCCGGTACGCGATGTGTGCCGCTACAAGGACAAGACCGACGCACGCGATGTGGCCTGAGACCACACGCCGCACCCGACATCCTTGCGATGCTCGGGTGCTTCGCGTCGCGGCGAAGCGTCGCGTGACGCGGCCCGGGATGGCACATTGACAAGCCTCGACACGCGCCACTAACGTGAATGCGTCGGCTCACGGAGGGGGGGCGATGCCGGCAAGGACTCGGTCTCGTCGTACGAGACCGACACCATCACACAATGAGGACGTCATACATGGATACCAACAAGATTCTCGACGCGTGGAAGCAGACCGACGGCGCACAGTCGATCACCGATGTCGCGGGCCAGGTCGTGGTCGACGAGAACATGCTCCGCCAGGTCGGCGGCGGCGTCGCGCGCGAGTTCTCGTCCGGCTATTTCTGCACCATCAGCGGCGAGTGCTGGGGTGGCGGCTCCTGCTGGCCGTTCTGATCGCAGTGCGTCGCAGTCGATTCGAAACGAGGGAGCGGCCTTGCCGCTCCCTCGTTTCGAGCGCATGCAGCAAGTTCTGCTTGCAGGCACTGATGTCTGCCTCATGGCCGCCCGGCCATGCAACCTTCGTGCACGCATGCATGCGCGTGCTGCCCGCGTGCCGGGTGCCTGCCGCAGGCGCGCGCACGATCGCCTCGCACTCGAAGACACGACACACTGCAGCCCACAGCGCGGCGGTGCGATGGACAGGCGGGTAGAAAGTCACGTTGACGGCCGCGCGATGCGCGCCTATGGTGCGGAGGCCGATGGCAATCGATGTCGTCGGCATCTACCTCGGCATCGCGAGACGGTGCCGCGCTACTCAACCAAGAGGAAGGTCATCATGGATACCAACAAGATTCTCGATGCATGGAAGCAAACGGACGACACCCAGTCGATCGCCGGCCAGGTCGTGGTGGACGAGAGCCTGCTGCGCCAGATCGGCGGCGGCGAGATGCAGCGCGAGTTCTCCTCGGGCTACTTCTGCACGATCAGCGGCGAGTGCAACGGCGGCCGTTCCTGCTGGCCGTTCTGATTTCCGGAGTACGGAGATCGATCGCAGCAGAGGGAGCGGCTTCGGCCGCTCCTTTGTTTGAAGCCTCTGCCGCACGCCGGCCTCGGACGGCACGGCGTCGACACCGTCGGCGAGGCCAGCAGGATGGCCTGCAAGGATGGGGCGACATCGAGCGCGTGGTCTGGTCGGATCTGGTCGCGTCAGTCGCGCCGCTGGCGGTGATCGCACGCAGGGCCTGAAGGGCATCCGCAGGGAACCCACGGACCGACGGATGCCATCGCCTCCTGAAACACGCACCATCGCGCATCCTGCTCGCCGGCACAGCCCGGGCGGGATGCGCAGAACGAACTGAATTCGAGAGCGACCAAGATGGATCTCAAACCGCTGGCCTGGTTTTTCGAAGACGATGTGGAACAGGCACGCAGCGCTTTCCTGCACCGCTGCACCGGCCCGGACGCCGAGACCTGGCTGGGCGCAAGCCAGACCAATCTCATGCGCAGCCTGTTCGGCATCACGCATCGCATCCTCGTGGCGCACTACAAGCTGATCGAGGGAAAGGTCAGCTTCGACGCGTACTGCGCCTCATTGCGGCAACCCGAGATCCGGACCTATCTGCACGAGCGCTACCCTCTGCTTCGCAGCGCCATGGACCATGCGCGCGACGGATGGGTCGAGGAAGCCTCCACCGTGTTCGCGCGTTACGCCGAGGACCGCGAGGCGATCGCATCCGCGCTGCTGCCCGGCGCCCCGCCGGCCGCGATCCGCGAGATCCGGTTCGGTGCGGGCGATCATCATCGCGGCGGGCGCAGCGTGGCCATCCTGGAGTTCGCGGATGGGCGCAAACTGGTCTACAAGCCACGCGACATGTCGATCGACACGCATTTCGCGCGGCTCCTGGACTGGGTGAATGCGCGCTGCGGCACCGATCTGCGCACGCCGGCGCATCTCGAACGCGCCGGCTACGGCTGGGCGGCGTTCGTGGCCCATGCGGAATGCGCGGATGCCGACGCCGTCGGCCGCTTCTACGCGCGCATCGGCAACCTGCTGGCCATGCTGTACATCCTGGAAGGGTACGATTTCCACTACGAGAACATCATCGCCGCCGGCGAGCATCCGGTGCTGATCGACCTGGAATCCTTCTTCCGTCCGCCGTTCGGCGTCGAGGATGCCGAGGCACCGGACACCTCGGTGCTCAAGGTCGGCATCCTGCCGAACCGGATCGCGGCTTCCGGCGACATGCCGGAAATCAGCGGCCTGTCCGACACCGAAGGCCAGCTCAGTCTCGAAGGCCTGTTCCTGGTGCGCCAGGGCGACGACTCGGTCGCACTCATCCGCAGCCGCGGCGTCATGCCCGCGGCGCTCAACGTCCCGATGCTGGACGGTGCGCGGATCCAGCTTGAACCACGTTTTGCCGGGCATGTGGCGGACGGTTTCGCCCGGGTCTATCGCGCGATCCTCGACGACACCCCGGGGTTCACCGCGCTGATCGAGCAGTGCGCCGACTCGCCCGTCCGCGTGCTGTTCCGGCACACCGCGGCCTACGCGCACGTGCTGGAGGAATCGCGCCATCCGAGCCTGATGGCATCGGAAGCCGACACCGCACGGCATTTCGACCTGCTGCGGCTCGGCGTGCCGGACTACCCCGCGGCGGAGCGCTTCGTGGGCTTCGAGATCGCCGATCTGCGGCGCGGCGACGTGCCGATGTTCACCGCGCACGCCGGTGGGCGCGACCTGTGGTACGCGGACGACGCCTACATTCCGGATTTCTTCCCGCGCAGCGGCCTGGACATGGCGCACCGGAATCTGGCCCGGCTGTCCGCACAGGACCTCGAACGGCAGCTGTGGATCATCGGCAACTGCTTCGCCGCGCATGCGACCCGCGCGAGCGCGCGCGGGCGCTCCGGCGCACAGCTCTCGACACCGGACAGCCAGGGGCAGGGTCTGTCGCAACGCCTGATCGGTTTCGCCGGCACGGTCGCATCGCACCTGCGCGAGCAGATGCATGTCGCGGACGATACCGCGAGCTGGCTGGTCCACCTGACCACCTCCATCGACAACAGCAGCTACTCGCTCGTCCCCGCGTTCTACGACATCTACGGCGGCATGCCGGGCGAGATCCTGTTGTTCTCGCAGCTCTCGCAGGTGTCCGGGGATTTCCGGCACATGCAGCTCGCGCAGAAGGCGCTGAACCATCTCAACGAACGCGTACGCGAATCCTCCGCATCCATCCGCGGCGTCGGTCTCTACGGCGGCTGGGGCAGCCTGGTGCGCATGTTCACCGCGCTGGCCGAGCTGCAGAGCCAGTACGCGCATTTCGAGCATGCCGAATCCCTGCTGGCCGACGCGCGGCTGGAGGAACTGATCGCGAAGGATCGCAATTTCAGCATCATCAAGGGCTCCGCCGGGCTCATGATCGCCTGCAGCGAGATGCACATGGCCTGCGGTTCGACCCGCGCGCTCGCGCTGGCGGAAGCCTGCGCGGAGCATCTGTTCGCGCACCGCTGGCCGGAATCCGACGCGCTGGCCTGGCGCGTGAGCAGCCGCAGCCCGCTGTCGGGGCTCGCGCATGGCGCATCGGGCTTCGCCCTCGCCTTCGCGCGCCTGTACGAGGCGACCGGTGCAGCGCGCTATCGCGATGCCGCGCTCTCGTGCCTGGACTTCGAGCGCACGCTGTTCGTGCCCGAGGCGGGCAACTGGGAGGACCGCCGCGATCACGTGGTGGCCGAGAAGGGCGAGGGGCGGTGGTGCTCGACCGGCTGGTCGCACGGCGCACCCGGGATCGGTCTGGCCCGGCTGGGCCTGTTGCGCGCGGGCATCGACACGCCGCGTATCCGCGAGGAACTCGACATGGCCGTCGCCACCACGCGTGCGCACGGCTTCGACGGCAACGACTCGCTGATCTTCGGCAATTTCGGCAACTTGGAGCTGCTGATCTGCCATCGCGAATGTTTCCCGGAACGCGACGACGGCTCGCTGGCGCGGATCGCATCGGGCCTGCTCGAGCGCTGCAGCAGCGAAGGCATGCGCCTGAATGCGCCGGCGCCCTACCCGCTCGGCATGCTCGCCGGCGCCACCGGCATCGCCTACCAGTGCCTGCGCCTGGCGCGCATGCAGGAGGTGCCCTCGGTGCTCTGCGGCACCAGCCGGCTGCCCGCGCGTGAAGACGCCGGTGCGACGCGCCGCGACGGGCACGTCGCGGCCACCGCGGAGCCCGTCCCGTGACAGCGACGCCCGGCGCCGACGATCTGTTCCGTCGCGAAGCCCGCGACCACATGCTGCGCGGCGAGGACGGCCTGCGCCGCATCGACATCTCGCCGCCCTGGACCTGGGCGCTGCTGTGGCTGACCGCCGCGGTGCTGGCGACGGCGCTGGTGCTGTCGATCGTCGGCTCGATCGAAGTCAACGCACGTGCCGTGGGCATCGTGCGCCCGACCACCGGAGTGCGTGCGCTGATCGCGCAGGTGGCGGGCACGGTGTCGACGGTATCGGTCAGTTCCGGCTCCCGGGTCGACGACGGAGACCCGGTGCTGCGGATCGATGCGCCGCAGCTCGAAGGCGATCTGCTGCAGGCCGAGCGTCAGACGGCGCTGCTGGAATCCGACTTCCGCGAGACCTCCGTGCGTCAGGACGCGCTGTTCGAACAGCAGCTCGCACGCACCCGGGAGCGTCTGGAAAAACTCCAGGAACAGGTGCACAGCGAGCGCGAGTCGCTGGACATCCAGCGGCGCAAGTACGAGGCGATCAAGTCGCTGGAAGACAGCGCGGTGGTCAGCCGGTTCTCCGTGCTCGATGCGCAGCAGTCCGTGGCGCAGTCGGAAATCCGCCTCGCCAGCAGCGAGCAGGCCCTGGCGTCCGCGCGGAAGGAACTGGCGGCGCTCGACAGCCAGCGCGAGAACGAGCTGTGGGAGCGACGCCAGTCGCTGGATGGCGCGCGGGCACGCCGCGATTCGGCCCGGCTGGCGCATCGGCAGTCGAACCTCGTCGCGCCGCAGGCCGGCACCATCGAGGCGCTGCTGGTGAAGCCCGGCGACGATGTCAGGCCCGGCCAGACCATCGCCAAGCTGGTGCCGGTGGATGCGCCGCTGCGCGTGGTGTCGTTCCTCCCGGAAAAGGACCGCGCCTTCGTGCGCGTGGGCGACCAGGTGCGCCTGGAGCTGGACCAGCTTCCCTACGGCGAATACGGCACGCTGGGCGCACGCGTGGTGCGGATCGGCGACGACCTCGCCTCCGCGCGCGAGGTCGAGCAGGCGCTCGGCGACGGGCGCAGCCTGCAGGTGCCGTCGTTCCCGGTCACGCTCGAAATCACCGACGCGCAGGCCGCGGAGGCCGCGGGCATCCGTCTGCGCAGCGGCATGCTGATGCAGGTCCGCTATACCCTCCGGCGCCAGCGCCCGATCGCGATCGCATTGGACCCGATCCGCAAATGGCTGCGTTGACCGCGCGCATGTCGCGCATCGTGCCGTTCCGCCGCCGGGTGCCGGTGGTGCACCAGATGGAGCTGGTGGAATGCGGGGCCGCCTGCCTGGCGATGGTGCTCGGGTATCACGGGCACCATGTGCCGCTGGCCGAAGCGCGCGAGGCCTGTTCGGTCGGCCGCGACGGCGCGAATGCCTTCGACATCCTCGAAGCCGGGCGCCGCTACGGCCTGTCCGGCGTCGCGCTGCGCATCGAGGACCCGCAGGCGCTGGCCAAGCTCACCCTGCCGGCCATCCTGCACTGGGACTTCAATCACTTCGTGGTGCTGGAAGCGGTGGGGCCGCGCGGGCTGAGTCTGGTCGACCCCAACGGCGGTCGCTACCGTGTTGGGATGGCCGAGGCCGGGCGCAGGTTCACCGGCATCGTGCTGTGTTTCGAGAAGACGCCCGCGCTGCGCGAACGCCCGCCGACGCGTCCCAGCCTGAGCCGCTACCGCGCATTGCTGGCGCAGTCGCTGCCGAGCCTGGGCCAGATCGCGCTGGCGACGCTGTGCCTGCAGTTGGTGGCGCTGGTGCCGCCGGTCGCCACCCAACTGCTGGTCGACCGGGTGATCGCGCCGCAGCAGACGCCATGGCTCTGGGGCCTGGCCTTCCTGCTCGGCGCTACCGCCATCGCGCGTGCCGTGCTGTCGCTGGTCCGCAGCTGGGTGCTGCAGGGGCTGCAGAACGCCATGGACATGGCGCTGATGAGCCGGTTTCTCGACCACCTGCTGCATCTGCCGCTGACCTTCTTCCTGCGCCGCGAAAGCGGCGACATCGTGCAGCGCGTGCAGAGCAACGCGATGCTGCGCCAGGTGTTCAGCAACCAGTCGCTGTCGGCGCTGCTCGATGCGCTGCTGCTGCTGGGCTATGCCCTGCTGATGCTGGGGTTCCACTGGCGGCTGGGGCTGGTGGTGTTCGCCTTCGCGGCGGTGCGCGCGTGGATCTTCTTCGCCCTGCTCCGGCGCAACCGCCGGATCATGGCCGCGGAGCTGCTGGCCTCGGGCCAGGAAGGTGCGGCCCTGGTCGCTGCGTTGTCGGGCCTGGAAACCACGCGCGCCATCGGCGGCGAGGCGCGCATGGTGGCGCGCTGGCTGCGGCCCACGGTGGCCGGCGTCAACCAGCAGCTGGCGCGCCGCAGGATCGAGATCGACGTCGAACAGGCGGTGGTGGTGCTCAAGGCGGTGGCGCTGGCGGCGGTCTTCCTGGTCGGCGGCCAGGCGGTGATCGATCGAGAGATCACCCTGGGCGTATTCGCGGCCTTCATGACCCTGCAGGTGCTGTTCATGCAGCCGCTGGAGTCGCTGATGCAGGCGGCGGCGCAGCTGCAGTTCCTCGACAACCACCTGCAGCGCCTGGACGACGTGCTGGATACACCGGTCGAAGACAACGGCCGCGCACACATCCAGGCCACCGGCGCGATCGCACTGGAGGACGTCGCGTTCGCCTACGGGCGCTCCGGGCCGCGCATCCTCGACGGCATTTCGCTGTCGATCGCGGCGGGCGAGAAGATCGCCATCGTCGGCCGGTCGGGCAGCGGAAAATCCACCCTGGCGCGCCTGCTGCTCGGCATGCACCTGCCCACCGCGGGCACGCTGCGCTACGACGGGGAGGACATGCGCACGCTCGACTTCGCCCAACTGCGGCGGCAGATGGGCGTCGTGCAACAGGAAACCTTCCTGTTCGACGACACCGTGCGCGCCAATCTCTCGCTCAACGACCCCGACATGCCGCTGGAACGGTTGCGTTGGGCGGCGCGCATGGCCTGCATCGACACGGTGGTCGATGCGCTGCCCGAGGGGTATCACCATCGTCTGGGCGAAAACGGCAGCCTGCTCTCGGGCGGCCAGCGGCAGCGGCTCGCGATCGCCCGCGCGCTCGCGCACAGACCCGCGATCCTGTTGCTGGACGAGGCCACCTCGTCGCTGGACCTGCCCACCGAAGCGGCCATCCACGCCAACCTCTCCAGTCTGGGCTGCACCCGCATCGTCATCGCGCACCGTCTTGCGACGGTGATGGATGCGGACCGCATCCTGGTGCTGGATGAAGGCCGGATCGCGCAGCAGGGCGATTACGCGCAGTTGGTGGCCGAGCCCGGGCTGTTCCGCGAGCTGGTGCGGTCGTTCGAGGCCGGCAGGGAGCAGGCGCATGACTGAGTCCGCCGGTCTGAATGGCCTGCCGCCCGATGTCGCGCTCTGGCGTCTGCTGTCCGCGCGCGGCATCGAGGCGTCGCTGCCGCGGCTGCGCGAGGAGTCCGTGCTGGACGACTCGCTGGAATCGATGCAGGTGGCGCTCTCGCACCATCCGCTGCACGCGCGCGCCATCCGCATCGATCATCCGCGCGAGCTGGCCGCGATCGATCTGCCCAGCCTGCTGCAGCTGAAGACCGGGCACTGGGTCGTGCTGCGCGACTGCCGCCGCAGACACGCCGTGGTCGAAGGCGCCGACGGGCTGCAGCGCATGCGCCTGGATGCGCTCGCACCCCTGCTGGCCGGACATGGGCTGGAAACCAGCGCCGACCTGCCGGCGGGCGCCGGGTTGTGGCCGCGCCTGCGCGCGCTGCTGCTGGGCCATCGCCGCGTGCTGCTGCAGTTCGCGCTGGCCAGCCTGCTGCTGCAGGCGCTGGCGGTGGCGACGCCGGAACTCACCGGCCGGGTCATGGGCGCGGCGCTGCCCAACGACGCCGAGTCGCTGCTGCGGCTGCTCGCGGTGGCCACCGTGGCGGTCGGCGTCTTCAGCGGCGCCTTCGGCCGTCTGCGTCAGCGGCTGGTGCTGTACCTGCTCACGCGCGTCGAATTCACGCTGCGTCGCGGCCTGCTCGAACACACGCTGCGGCTGCCGTTCGCCGAACTGCAGAAGCGCAGCCTGGGCGGGCTGATGCAGGCGTTCTACGGCATCGCCAGCGCGCGTTCGCAGCTGGCCGAACGTATCCTCGCCGCCTTCGTCGACGGCGTGTTGGCGCTCGGCTTCCTCGCGTTGATGGGCGTGAAGCTGTGGCAGCCCACCCTGGCGCTCGTTGCGTTCGCCCTGGCCATGGCCGCGGCGGCGGTGCCGATCGCGCGCGCGCAGGCGCGCCTGCAGGGCGAGGAAGTGGATGCACAGGCGTCGCAGCGCGGTTACCTGACCGAACTCATCACCGGCATCCGCGTGGTGAAGGCCGCAGGCGCCGAGCGCGCCGTGCATGGCCTGTGGCGCGCGCGCTTCGGCAGGGAACTGGCGTTCACGCTGAAGAAGAACCGGGTCGGGCTGTGGAACGACGTCGGCCTGCAGTCGCTGCGGCAGACCGCATCGATGGCGCTGCTGATCTGGGGCGGCTACGCCGTGCTGCAGGGCGAGATCGGCGTGGGCACGCTGTTCGCCTTCGTGCTGCTGGCCGAGGCTTTCCTGGGCTCGCTGCTGAACCTGCTGGGCACCTACCTGCAGATCGCGATGGTCACGCGCCAACTGGCGCCGGCCGATGCGCTGCTGGGGGTCGAGGCCCTGCCCCCGCGCAGGCCGGCGCCGGCGGGCGCCAGCGGTGTCGCGCCGAGTGTCGCGATCGAGATGCGCGATGTCTGGTTCCGCTACGCGCCCGATGCGCCCTGGGTGGTGCAGGATTACGTGCTCCGGGTCGCGCCGGGCGAAAAACACATGCTGCGCGGCCCGTCGGGCAGCGGCAAGAGCACCGTGCTGCGCCTGCTGGCAGGCCTGTACGCCCCCGAGCGCGGGTCGGTGACCATCGGCGGTCGCGAGCCATCGGCGACGAACGTGAGAATGCTGTACCTGCCGCAGTTCGTCAGCCTGCACGCCGGCACCATCATGGACAACCTGCGCAATCTCTCCGGCAATGCGCCCATGCCGCGCATTTTCGAGGCGGCGGCGCAGACCGGTTTCGACAAGGTCGTCGCCGGGTTGCTGATGGGCTACCACACGCCGATCCCGCAGGGCGGCCTGTCGCTCTCCGGGGGGCAGCGACAGCTGCTGGCGCTCACCGCGGCGCTCGCGTCCGACTGCGGCCTGCTGCTGCTGGACGAGCCGATGGCCAATCTCGATACACTGCTGCAGGCACGGCTGACGGCGCTGCTTGCGGCATCGCCCGCCACCATCGTCAGCGTGGGGCATACCTGACCATGCCGCGCACCCACGCCCCCTTCCTTCCATCCGCCGAGGCCCGCGCATGAGCGACGCGATCGCGCTCGAAGGCATCGAAAAATCCTACGGCGCATATCCGGTGCTCAGGGGCCTGGACCTGGCGGTGCCGGAACGCAGCGTGTTCGCGTTCCTCGGCAACAACGGCCATGGCAAGTCGACCACCATCCGCCTGATCTCGGGCCTGTCGGCGCCGGACCGCGGCAGCATCCGTCTCTTCGGCCGCGACATCGCACGTGCGCGCCGTGAAGCGCTGCGTGAAACCGGGTTCCTGATCGAGGCGCCGAGCGCCTACCCCAATCTGACCGCCTCGGAATTCCTGCGCATCGGCGTGACGCTGAAATCGCTGTCCACAGCCGAAATCGCGCGTTGCCTGCGCCTGGTCGGCCTGCACGACGACCGCGACCGCCGCATCGAGCATTTTTCGCTGGGCATGCGCCAGCGCCTGGCCCTGGCGCACGCCCTGCTGGGCGCACCGCGCCTGCTGGTGCTGGACGAACCCACCAACGGGCTGGATCCCGACGGCATCCAGGAAATCCGCACGCTGCTGCGCGGGCTGCCGGAACGCACCGGCTGCACGATCTTCTTCGCCAGCCACTACCTGGACGAAGTGGAAAAGACCGCCACCCACCTGGCGGTGCTGCACGAGGGCAAGATCCGCGCACGCTCCACCGTGGACGCGTTGAAGGCCGAACTGGCGTGCGCGCTGGCGCTGGAGGTCGACGACGCCGCGCGCGCGGCGGAGGTGCTGCGTGCGCAGGGCCATGCGCCCGAGGTCGGCGGGCCCACCGCACTCACCGTGCCGGCCATCGACCATGCCGCGGCCGGCAGGATCAATGCCGCGCTGTTCGGTGCCGGGGTGACGCTGTATCAATCCACGCTGCGCAGGCCGCGGCTGGAAGAGTGGTTCCTGCGGCTCACCGGTGCCGCCGCGGAGGGCTCGGCATGATCCTGCGCCTGTGTGCGATCGAGCTGCTGAAGATCCGCCGCTCGCTGGTGCTGCTGATGACCCTCGCCTGCCCGCTGGCGGTGGTGGCGATGGTGTTCGGCATGAATCTGCGCAACGCCGCGCCGGGCGAGGCGACGCCCGAGCAGTGGAACCTGATGTGGGCGGGCGTCTCGGCGATGTGGTCGTGGTTCATGCTGCCGCTGTACGTCGCGCTGGCCACCAGCCTGATCAACGGCAACGAACACCGCAACCAGGCGTGGCGGCTGATGCTGAGCCTGCCGATCCGGCGCTGGGAGCTGTACGCGGCGAAGGCGGCCGTGGCCTGTCTGCTGATGGTGTCGGCGCATCTGGTGCTGCTGATCGCGGTCGTGGGCCTGCTGTTCGCGCTCGGCGCATTCGGTTACCCGCTCGCCGGTGCCTTCGACGTGACCCCGCGCGCGATGCTGTGGGCCGCGCCGGTCGCCGCGCTGCCGATGCTGGCGGTACAGCACGCGCTGAGCTGGCGCCTGCGTTCCATCGTGCCGCCGCTGGCGGTGGCGGTGGTCGCCACCTTCGTGTCGATCCAGCTCGGACGCTCCGATCTGTGGCCCCTGTTGCCCTGGACCTATCCGTTGATCTCCACCAACGCGGGCGATGCCGCCCTGCGCCTGCAGGCGCTCGCTCTGGCCGTGAGCCTTGCCGTGGTGCTGTTCCCGCTGGGCGCGTGGTGGGCGGGGCGGCGCGACGTGGTGTGAGTCTGGCGCGAGAGCGCGCGGAGGACGCGGCGCGCGCGTGTCCACGAATCCCGCGCCCACGCATCCCGCGCCCACGCATCCGGCGCCCACGCATGAGCCACCCATGCATCCCGCGCCCGTACGGGCGGAGGCTCACGCCCCGCGCGCGGCCAGCATCCTGCGCAGCATCGATTTCAACGCCAACGCCTTCGCCGGCTTGGGCAGCAGCGACAGGCCGTGTTCCAGCGCGATGCGGCGGACCTCGCCGCTGCCATCGGCGCTGAGGATCAGCGTCGGGCGTGCGCCGAAGCCGGCCGCCAGACGGTGATGCAGCGCCACGCCGGTGTCGCCCTCGTCCAGGTGGAAATCGAACAGCCACAGTGCCGGCAGGTCGGGCGCCGGCATGGCGACGCATGCCCGCAGCCACGCGTCCGCCGCGCGGCCATCGGCGCAGGCGTGCACGCGGCAGCCCCAGGCCGTGAGCATCGCGGCCAGCGCCGCGAGCGCCTGCGGGTCGTTGTCGACCAGCAGCACCGGCAGGCCCTCGAGCGTCGCGGTGGCGGCGGCCGGCGTCTCCGGCGCCGCGGGCTGGGTGCGCGACAGCGTCAGCGCGAACACCGTGCCCTGCCCGACCCGGCTGCGCAGCGCGAGCGGTGCGTCGAGCAACCGCGCGATGCGGTCGGCGATGGCCAGGCCCAGGCCCAGCCCCTGCCCGGCCGCACCATCGCCGCGGCGGAACTCCTCGAAGATCAGCCGGCGCTGCGCGACCGGAATGCCCGGGCCGGTGTCGTGGACCTCGATGCGCAGGCCCTCGGCCGTGCGCCGCACACCCAGCAGCACGTCGCCGCGCGCGGTGTAGCGCACGGCGTTCGCCAGGAAATTCTGCAGCGCGCGGCGCAGCAGCTGCGGGTCGCTGTGGGTCCAGGCGCGGCTGCCGCGGTAGCGGAAACGCAGGCCGCGCTCGGCGGCGAGCGCGCGGAACTCGCTGGCCAGCGGGTCCAGCACTTCGGCCAGCGGGAAGGCGCGCGGCTGTGGCACCAGCCCGCCGGCTTCCAGCCGCGACATGTCGAGCAGGCCGGCCAGCAGATCGCCGGTGGAATCCAGCGCACCGCGGATGCGTTGCGCGCCGGTGCGATGGCCGGCGTCGGGCAACTGCGCGGTCAGCGCATCGGTGAACAACTGCGCGGCGTGCAGCGGCTGCAGCAGGTCGTGTCCGACCGCGGCGAGGAAACGGCTCTTGGCGTCGTTGGCGCGCTCGGCCTCGGCGCGGGCCTGTTCCAGGCGCGCGGTGCGGTCGGCGACGCGCTGCTCCAGGGTCTCGTTGCTGCGCTTGAGCGCGGCCTCGGCGCTGCGGAAGGCGGTCACGTCGGTGAAGGTGGCGACGAACCCGCCGTCCGGCATGGGATTGCCGCGGATCTCGATGATGATGCGTTCGAGCACGGGGGTGCCCTGCCCCCGCCCGCCGGCACCTGCCGGGAAGCTGCGCTCGCTCACATACGGCGTGCCGGCATGCATGTGGCGGATGCGCTTGTCGATCTCCGACTCCACCACGTCCGCCGCCCACCCCTGGGCCAGGTTCCAGCGCAGCAGGTCGGCCACCGGCACGCCCACGCGCAGGAGCGATTCGGGGTAGCCGAACAGTTCGGCGTAGCGGCGGTTCCACGCGACCAGCCGCAGCTCGCGATCCACCACGCTGATGCCCTGGCTCATGTTCTCGAGCGCGGCTTCCAGCAGGCGCTGGTTGAAGCGCAGATCCTGCGAGGCCTCGCCGACGATCGCGGCCACGGTGTCGAAATCGCGACCGGTCTCGCGCCGCGCCGCATCCAGCAGCAGGCGTGCGGAGGCGGCGCCGAGCACGGTGGCGAGTTCGCGCTCGATCCGCGCTTCCTGGACCGCCGGCACCACGCCGTCCTGGGGCGCGCCCTGAAGCGCGGCATCGACCGTTTCCCGGGGCAGGAAGCGCAGCGCGGCGTCGCGCAGGGTTTCGCGCGCGAGCCCGCGCGGACCCGCGGGACGCGGGCCCGCCTGCCACCACGCGGTACCGCGGGTGGCCGCGATCCAGGTGACCACGATGCCCGCGAACAGGCTGAGCCCGACCGCGCGGCCGAGCCGGCTCCAGCCGGTCAGCCCGAAGAACGTATCGGGAGCGACCCAGCGCCAGGCCCAGGGGCCGTCGCGGAGCCAGTCGGCGGGCAGCTGGAGCGCCTCGGTGAGCACCGGCACCAGCAACACCCAGACCCACAGCGCCACGGCCGCGGCGATGCCGGCCAGCACCGCGCGCGGCGGCGTCTGCGGGCGCCACACCGCATAACCCAGCGCGGGCGCCAGCGCCGCCAGCGCCGAGAACGACACCGCGCCCACGTCGGCCAGCGCCGCGTTGCCGCCAGTCAGGCGGCCGTAGCCCCAGGCCAGCAGCACGATGCCAAGAATGCCCAGACGGCGCTGCATCAGCACCGCTCCGCGCAGATCCGTGCCGGGCACGTTCGCGAGACCCGCCGTGGCGGCATCGCGGCGCGCCGGCGCCCATGGCCCGCGCAGCCACAGCGGGGTCAGCCAGTGATTGCCGATCATCAGGCTGAGCGTGAGCGTGCTGACGATCACCATGCCGGTGCCGGCACTCAGGCCGCCGAGGAAGCCGAACAGCGCCAGATCCTCGCGCCCATGCGCCAGCGGCAGCGCCAGCACGTACAGATCCGAAGGCACGCCCTGCGCGGCCAGCAACGCATCGCCGGCACGCGCCAGCGGCAGCGCCGGCAGCGCGATCAGCAGCAGATACAGCGGGAACAGCCAGCGTGCGCGACGCAGGTGGCGCTCGTCGCGGCACTCCACGGCACCGACGTGGAACTGGTGCGGCAGCGTGAACATCGCCAGCACGCCCAGCAGCACCAGCGGCATGAACCCGGACAGGTCGCCCCGCTCCGGTCGCAGCAGCTCGGGCGGCGACGGCACCGCGGGCAGGGTCAGCACGAAGGCGCCGATGGCGAGGATGGCGACCAGCTTGAGCAGCGCCTCGAACGCCATCGCCAGCACCAACCCGCGATTGTGCTCGGCGGCGCTGGCGCTGCGGGTGCCGAACAGCATCGCGAACGCGGCCATCGCCAGCGCGACGTAGAGTGCACCGTCCTGCCATGCGGGCGTGCTCGCGGCCGGGTTGTCCGTACGCAGCAGCAGCGCGTAGCTCATGGCCACCGCCTTCAGCTGCAGCGCGATGTACGGCACGATGCCGAGCACGGCCACGCCGGTCACCGCCGCGGCCAGCCAGCCGTCCTGGCCGAGCCGGCTGGCGACGAAGTCGGCGATGGACGTGCTGTTGCTCTCGCGCACCTGCCGGACCAGACGCATCAACAGACCGAAGCCGAAGGCGTACAGCAGGATGGTGCCGACGAAGGTGGGCGCCACCGGCCACCCGTAGCGCGCGGCCTGGGTGACCGTACCGAAGAAGGTCCAGGACGTGCAGTACACCGCCAGCGACAGCGCGTAGATCTCGCCCCAGCGGCGCGCGAAGGCCTGCGGCCTGCGCTCGCCATACACCGCGACGGCGAACATCAGGCCCAGCCATGCCAGGCCCGCGAAGATCACGCCACCCACGCTCAGCATCGCGGTGCTGCCCCGCGTCGGTGCGCGCGTCGGAGTCGCTCTCGGTTCGCGTGTGGCTTCACGCCTTTCCCCTGCCGTCCACGGACGTGGCGGCGAGGATAGCGCACCCCCTCACCCAACGCGCGATGCCTCCACACGCGGACGCGGGAGGCATCGCAGGCCGAAGGGCCGGAGTGCGGCGAGGTCAGAAGTCGTAGCGCGCGGTCAGCGACACCTGACGCGGCGGGCCGTAGAAACCGGTGTAGACGCCCAGCGCGGTGTTGAGGTTGTAGCCGGTGGTCAGATACTCCTCGTCCGCCAGGTTGTTGCCCTGCAGCGAGAAGGTCCAGGTGTCCGTCGGCTTCCAGACCACGCCCGCGCCGATCAGGCCGTAGCCCTCCTGCGAGATCGGCGCGGCGCCGGTGCGCACGATCTCGGTGGTGGCCACCACATCGTCCTGCCAGCTGTAGCCGATGCGCGCGGACAGGCTCCCCATGCTGCCGAGCGTGGTGCGGTATTCGACGTTGAGGGCGCCCGAGAACTCGGGAGCGTTGGTGAAGGTCTGCTCGTCGGCGATGTCGACGCCGGCATAGAGGAAGCGGTCGTACTTGCCGTCCAGCCAGGCCAGATTGCCGGTGATCGCCCAGTGCGTGGAGGGCAGCCACTGGTATTCCACCTCCAGCCCGTTGACCGTGCCTTCGCCGGCGTTGGTGAAGTCACCGAAGAACGCATCGTCGGTACCGTCGCCGTTGCTGTCGTAGGCGGTGAACACCGACAGCTGGATGTCCTTGTACTGGTTGTGGAAGGCGGCCAGGTTGAGGAACAGCGTGCTGTCGAGCAGCGCCATCTTCGCGCCGATCTCGAAGCTGTCGACCTGCTCGTCGTCGAAGGGCTCGGCCGAACGCGGCACGGCGGTGGCCTGCGCGCGGATGTTGTACCCGCCGGACTTGAAGCCGCGGCTGGCGAGGCCGTAGATCATGATGTCTTCGGTGACGTCGTAGTTCAGCGCGATCTTCGGCGAGGTGTTCTTGAACCCGATGGTCTTGTCGAAGTTGGCGACCACGCTGATCGGCGTGGTGTAGGTGGCGTCGGAGTAGCCGCGGTTGAGCACGCGCGCGCGCTTGTCCTCGTCGGTGTAGCGCGCACCCACGTCCAGACGCAGACGGTCGGTCAGGTCGAAGGTCCAGTCGGCGTAGACCGCGACGCTTTCGGTGTCCACCTTGCCCTGGGTGTCGCCGAACAGGAGGCCGAAGAAGTTGTTGAGCACGCGCCCGCCGGCCACGCCGTCGAACCCGTACACGCCGACCACGCCGCGCGCCCTGCCGCCGCCATCGTAGTTGGCCTGCAGTTCCCAGGAGGTCTGCTCGTCGCTGTAGAAGGCCTTCACGTCGGCGATGCTCTGCGGCGTGGTGTCGAAGTCGATGTTGGTCTCGGTGTCGGATTCGCGCCTGGCGCCCACGAACTTGAACGCCCAGTCGTCGTTCGGACGCAGGTTGACCGTGAGCGACGCGCCCTTCAGCTCGGTGTCGTTGATGTTGGGCATGCCGTTGCGCACGTCGTAGCGGCTGTCCATCGGCGGATAGGCCGGGGTGAAGCGGTTCGGCGCGAGCATCCGCGCCCCGCGCACGCCGGAGGTGTCGTCCACCCAGTCGAAGGCCAGCTGCGCATCGAAGTAGTCGCCGGCATACGCGCCCAGACTGAAGCGCACGGCGTCGACGTTCTTGTCGCTGACCTGCGCGCCGGTGAGGACGTTCTCGCCGAAGCCGTCGCGGTTGAGGCTGGCCACCGCAAGGCGCGCGCGCAGGCCGCTGTTGGGGCCGAACAGCGGCCCGCCGATCGCGGCCTTGACGTCGAGCTGGTCGTATTCGCCGACGGTGATCGATGCGAAGCCTTCCATCTCCTCCGGCAACGCCTTCGAGACGTACTTGATCGCGCCGCCGATAGTGTTCTTGCCGTACAGCGTGCCCTGCGGGCCGCGCAGCACCTCGACGCGGCCGACATCGAAGACGTCCAGCAGCGCGCCCTGCGGACGCGCGATATAGACATCGTCCAGATAGATGCCCACGCCCGGGTCCACGCCCCACAGCGGGTCGGACTGGCCCACGCCGCGGATGTAGGCGGTGACCGTGCTGCTGGAGCCGCGCGCGGCATAGACGGTCAGGTTGGGCACCTGCGCGTCCAGGTCCGAGAGGTCCTGCACGTTGAGCTTGTCCAGCGTGTCCGGGGTGAAGGCGGTGACCGCGACCGGCACGTCCTGCAGGGTTTCCTCGCGGCGACGCGCGGTCACGGTGATGGTGTCCAGCGTCGCCTGGCCGTTGCCGGCCTCCGCAGGCGCGTCGGCGTCCTGGGCGAAGGCGGTGGGTGCGAACAGGACGCAGGACAGGGCGCAGGAGATCGCCACGCCCAGCGCGTTGCGGCGCGGACGGGCGATGGAGGCGGCAGGACGGGCGGCGGAAGACGGGCGGAACATCGGCGGGGCTCTCCTCGAATGGCGTGCCGCGGTCGGAGGACGCACGGGCGGACCCGGCGTGGGCCGGGTGGTGTGGCGAAGCCTAGGTCCGGGCGCGTGCGGGCGGCATCGTACCTTCGGACAATGGGCCGCGGCGGCGCCCCTGCCGACACTGGCCCCGCCCCTCCGACGGACCCGCCGGCGTCATGTCCTTTCTCATCGTTCTGGCCGCACTGTGTTTCCTGATGTTCGTGGCCTATCGCGGCTACAGCGTCATCCTGTTCGCCCCCATCGCCGCGCTGGGCGCGGTGCTGCTGACCGACCCCGAACTGGTCGCGCCGATGTTCACCGGCCTGTTCATGGACAAGATGGTGGGCTTCCTGAAGCTGTATTTCCCGGTGTTCCTGCTGGGCGCGATCTTCGGCAAGCTCATCGAGCTGTCGGGGTTCTCCAAGTCCATCGTGAAGGCCATCATTGGCCTGCTGGGCGCCGAGCGCGCCATGCTGTCGATCGTCGCAGTGTGCGCGGTACTGACCTACGGCGGCGTGAGCCTGTTCGTGGTGGTGTTCGCGGTGTACCCGTTCGCGGCCGAGCTCTTCCGCCAGGGCGACATCCCCAAGCGGCTGATCCCGGGCACGATCGCCCTCGGCGCGTTCACCTTCACCATGGACGCGCTGCCGGGCACGCCGCAGATCCAGAACATCATCCCCACGTCCTTCTTCGGCACCACCACCTGGGCGGCGCCGTGGCTGGGCAGCATCGGCGCGGTGTTCATCCTGGTCGTGGGCATGAGCTATCTGGAATGGCGCAGGCGCGTGGCGCAGCGCGCCGGCGAAGGCTATGGCGACCCGGCGACGCTGCTCAACGAGCCGGCGCCGTTCGCCGAGAGCAGGCTGGCGCACCCGCTGGTCGCGCTGCTGCCGCTGCTGCTGGTCGGTGTGGTCAACAAGCTGCTGACCGTGTGGATTCCTCAGGTTTACGGCACCACCCACGAGTTCGTGCCCGCGGTGATCGGCAACGCCGCGCCGGTGGTGCAGGAGGTCTCGAAGGTGGCCGCGATCTGGGCGGTGCAGGGCGCGCTGCTGGTCGGCATCCTCAGCGTGCTGGTGCTGGCCTGGAAGCCGGTGACCGCGCACTTCGCCGAAGGCGCGAAGACCGCCGTCGGCGGCGCGATGCTGGCGGCGATGAACACCGCCTCGGAGTATGGTTTCGGCGCGGTCATCGCCGCCCTCCCCGGCTTCCTGGTGGTGGCCAACGCGCTGGGCGCCATCCCCGACCCGCTCATCAACGAGGCGATCACCGTCACCTCGCTGGCCGGCATCACCGGCTCGGCATCGGGCGGGATGAGCATCGCGCTGGCGGCCATGTCGGAGACCTTCATCGCGAATGCCAATGCCGCCGGCATCCCGATGGACGTGCTGCACCGGGTGGCGTCGATGGCCTCCGGCGGCATGGACACGCTGCCGCACAACGGCGCGGTGATCACCCTGCTGGCCGTGACCGGACTCACCCACCGCCAGGCCTACAAGGACATCTTCGCGATCACCCTGATCAAGACCGCGGCGGTGTTCGCGATCATCGCCGCGTACTACGCGACGGGCCTGGTGTGATCCATTCCTGCAGAGCGGACCGCAGACCCGCTGCTGCCGGCCAGCAGGATCTGCAGCATGTCGCGCAGCGAGGCTTCGAATCGCTCTGCACGGGCATCGGCCGGACGCGGGCGGCGGATGCGCCGGCCGCTCGCGCATAATTCCCCTCTTGCGCCGCTTTGGCGGCGCTCTTTTCTTCTCCCACGGACACTTGCCATGACCGACCGCTTCCTTTCCGACCGCACCGCCCTCGTCACCGGCAGCACGTCCGGAATCGGCCTGGCCATCGCCTGCGCGTTCGCGCGTGCCGGTGCCAGGGTGGCGATCAACGGCCTCGGTTCGCGCGAGCAGATCGAGGACGCGGTGCGCGCGGTGCGCGAGGCCGGCGCCACCGACGTCCGGCATTTCGATGCCGACCTGCGCGACTCCGATGCGATCGAGGCGATGATGGCCGGGATCGACGCCTGGTCGCCGCCGGATGTGCTGGTCAACAACGCGGGCATCCAGCACGCGGTGCCGCTGGCCGAGATGCCGACGCAGAAGTGGAACGACATCCTCGCGATCAATCTCAGCGCGGCCTTCCACACCATGCGCCTGGCGATGCCGGGCATGGCCGCGCGCGGTTACGGGCGGGTGGTCAACATCGCCTCGGTGCACGGACTGGTGGCCTCCACCCACAAGGCGCCCTACGTGGCCAGCAAGTTCGGCATCGTCGGCCTGAGCAAGGTGGCCGCACTGGAATACGCCGCCGACGGCAGCCGCGACAGCGGCGGCATCACCGTCAACTGCATCTGCCCGGGCTGGGTGGAGACCGCGCTGATCGAGCCGCAGATCCAGGCCCGACGTGAAGCCTTGGGCGGCGAGGCCAGCCGCGACGACGGCGTGCGCGCACTGGTCGGCGACAAGCAGCCGAGCCGGCGGATGTCGCTGCCGGACGACATCGCCTCGCTCGCGCTCTGGCTGTGCAGGCGCGAGGCGCACAACGTCACCGGCGCGAGCTTCCCCATCGACGGCGGCTGGACCGCCCAGTAACCCGCAGGCGGGCACCGCCCTCACCCCCGGGCGCGTCCACGCGGCCCGTGGCGTCGCGCGTGCCGGGCACGCGACGGCAAACGGTTCAGGCCCCGCTCACGCCTTCGATCAAGCCCGCGTCGCCGGGCGATGGAGGCCGCGGCTTTCGACAGACCGTGAAAGGCTCTGTGCGTGGTGTCACGTTTCGAGGTGGGCGTTCTGGCATCCTGTCGCGGGGGTCTGGAACCGCCGTGCAGGGATGTGCGCGGTGCGATCGAGGGTGTATCCACACCCGGTCAAGCGAACAGTGGTTACGACGCGCATCGACGTGCGGCTGACGCCTGCGTGCCGTGCGCGGAATCCGGCTGTCGGCCGGCGCACCGCACCGCGGCGTCCCTGGACACCGCGGGTGCGGCGCCGGTCCGCACCGGGCCGTCCGATTGCGTCTTTCCGGAGCCGATCTGCATGTCACGCACCCCACCACGCACCCCTGACCACAGCGCCTCGCCACGCCTGCGCCAGCATGTGTATGCCACCCTGGCCAAGCGCCACCGCATTGTTGGCCCGCTGCGTTTCCAGCCGCCGCTGCGCGGCGTGGATCCCGAGACCGTCGGCGTGACCGCCCCGTCGGCGGCGCCGATGGCCGGTGCCGCGGCCATCGGGCCCCATGAAACCCACTGGAGCGACGGAACCGGCGTCCCGGCCACCGGCCTGCTGCGCGGTGAAGCCGAGGGCCTGCGGGAGATGGGAGTCGACGGCGCCGTCGTCGCGAAGTCCACACCGAAATCGCCCACGACCAGCGGTCAGCGCCGGCCCGCGCTGGTCACCCTCGCGCGTGCGCCCTTCGCGGTGCGCGTGCTCAACCGCATGACCTTCGGTGCCACCGAGGCCGACGTCGCGGCCTTCAACGCGCTCGGCGCCAACGACGGCGCGCGGCTGACCGCCTGGGTCGACCGCCAGCTCAACCCGGCCGGCATCGACGACAGCACGCTCGACACCCGCCTGGCCAACGCCGGCTACAGCACGCTCAACAAGTCGCTCACCCAGCTGTGGACCGACCACGTGACCTCCGACCCGCCCTACGCCACGCGCATGCGCCCGGCCTGGGAAGTCCAGCGCGGCGCCCTGGCGCGCGCGGTGCATTCGCGCCGCCAGCTGCAGGAGGTGCTCGTCGGGTTCTGGCACAACCACTTCAACGTCACCGCCAGCGACTTCTCGGCCGGTCCGGTGTTCATGCACTACCACCGCGACGTGATCCGCGCGAACGCGCTGGGGAACTTCCGGACCATGCTCGAAGCGGTGGCGCAGAGCACCGCGATGCTCTACTACCTGGACAACGCGTCCAACACCCGCTCCGGCCCGAACGAGAACTTCGCGCGCGAGCTGCTGGAGCTGCACACCTTCGGCGCCGAGAACTACCTCGGTTTCGTCGATCCCTTCCAGGTGCCGCCCGCGCCGGAAGACCCCAGTTATCCGATCGGCTACACCGATGTGGACGTGTACGAGACCGCCTCGGCCTTCACCGGGTGGTCGGTGCGCGACGGCCATTGGCAGTACCCGAGCGAAAACGACGGCAGCTTCGTCTACCGCCAGGCCTGGCACGATGCCGGGCCGAAGTTCGTGCTGGGCCGCTTCCTCAACCCGGAACAGCCGGCGATGAAGGATGGGCGCGACATTCTCGACCGCCTCGCCAGCCACCCGCGGGTGGCCAGGTTCATCTGCCGCAAGCTCATCCGCCGCTTCGTGAGCGACACGCCGGGCCAGGACCTGGTGGACAGCGCCGCGGCCGTGTTCCGCAGCAACTGGCAGCAGCCGGACCAGATCGCCCGCACCGTGCGCCACATCCTGCTCTCCGACGCGTTCCGCAACAGTTGGGGCACCAAGGTGCGCCGGCCGTTCGAGCTGGCCGCCGCCGCGCTGCGCGGCCTGGGCAGCGACTGGACGCCCCGCATCGACGGCAAGACCGACGAGTTCTTCTGGCTGTTCGACGCCACCGGCCACACGCCCTACGCATGGCCCGCGCCCAACGGCTACCCGGACACGGCCCTGGCCTGGTCGGGCTCCAACAGCTATGCCATGACCTGGCGCATGCTGAACTGGCTGACCGAGACCCAGGACGGGGGCGTGCCGCTGACGCCCATCCTCGCCGCCAGCCGCAGCGGCGTGGGCACCTGGACCGCCAACAATCTGGTCGATTTCTGGTGCCGGCGCCTGCTGGGCCATCTGCCGGCGGCCTCGCGACGCGCCACTCTCACCCAGTTCCTCGCGCAGAACGGCGACCCGGCCAGCTATGTCATCACCGACACCAACAGCTGGGCGGCGGGCGACCCGAAGCGCCACTACAACCAGGAGCGCCTGCGCAGCACGGTCGCGCTGATCCTGATGTCCCCCGAATTCATGAGCCTGTGAGGACGTCGCCATGACCCATTCCCATCTGGACCGGCGCGAATTCCTCAAGGGCTGCTGCGCCGCCGCCGCGGTCGGCACGGCCGGGCCCGCGCTGTTCTTCGCCGAATCGGCCGAGGCCGCCGTCAACGGCTACGACACCGTGGTGCACGTGTTCCTGCGCGGCGGCATCGACGGCCTGAACCTGGTCGTTCCGATCTCCGGCAACGACCGCGGCTTCTACGAGGAAGCGCGGCCCAACCTGCAGATCGCCGCATCCGGCACCTACGGCGCGCTGCCGCTCACCCTCGCCAACGGCAGCCAGACCGGCTTCGGCCTGCACCCGTCGGCAAGCGGTCTGCGCGACCTGTGGAACGACGGCAGACTGGCGATCGTGCACTGCTGCGGCCTGGAGACGGTGGTCACCCGCAGCCATTTCGACGCCCAGCTCTATCTGGATCTCGGCACCCCGGGCGCGCAGGGCAACGGCACCGGGTGGATCACCCGCGCCTGGACGGCGCAGGGCGGGGGCACCCCGCTCATGCCGATGCTCGGCGTGGCCACGCGCCAGCCGGCCAGCCTGCTCGGTGCCACGGCCGCGCTGAGCATCCCCGACCCCAACGACTTCGCGCTCAACACAGGCTCCTGGCAGTGGCGCACCTATCGCGACGGCATGCCGGCCGGCACCCGCGGCGTGCAGGAAACCATGGCGGCGCTGTGGCAGAGCGGAACGGGCACGCCTACCGGCCAGGAGCTCGCCGGCCAACGCGCCGACAATGCCCTGCGCGCGGTCGGCGCCCAGCCCTACACCAGCACCCTCCCGGCCGGCTGGCCGACCAGCGGCTTCGCGCGCCAGCTGTGGACGGTGGCGCAGAGCATCCGCTTCGACCTCGGCCTGCGCTACGCCGCGGTGGATCTCGGCGGCTGGGACACCCACGACGGCCAGGGCTCGGCCGGCAGCGGCTATCACTACTACCAGAACAAGATCGCCGAGCTGTCGCAGGCGCTGTCGGCGTTCTACGCGGAACTGGCCGCGAGCGGCGAGATGGGCCGGGTGACGGTGATCGTGCAGTCCGAGTTCGGCCGCCGCGTGCGCGAGAACGGCAGCCGCGGCACCGACCACGGCTACGGCAACCCCCTGCTGGTATTGGGCGGGCCGGTCAACGGGCGCCGCTTCTACGGCCAGTGGCTCGGCCTCGACCCGCAGGTGCTCTCGCCCTATTTCGGCGACATCCCGGTCACCACCGACTACCGCCGGGTGATGAGCGAACTGCTGATCCGGCGCATGCGCAACAACAAGCTCGGGGCGGTGTTCCCCGGCTACACCGGCTACAGCCCGCTCGGTCTCTTCCAGGGCAGCGACATCGCGCCGCAGTACGCACAGTTCCAGGCCGCGGCCGCCGGTGCCGCGTTCGGGGATGCCGGCCAGCCGCGGCCGGCCATGCTGCCGGCCCACCCGCAGCCCGAATACGGCGAGTCGCTGCGCAGCCTGATGCAGGAAGCGCCGCAGACCCGCCGTGAACGCCTGCGCTGGGTCGACCGGCTGATGTCGATCCTCCGGGTCTAGCCCTCGGCCGGCACGGGCGGCAGCGGGCCGACACCCGCACCGCCCGGCCAGTCACGGGGCAGATGCCGTCACCGTGATGGCGTGGGCGCGGATGTCCGCCCGGCCATGCCGTTGCAGGCATCCGCAGCGGCCGGCACACGCCATCCCGTTCGAAGCGTCCATCCGCACCAGACTTCCCCCGCTCAAGCCCCCTCCACCGATCTTCCCGCCCCCGCGTCGGAGCCGACCATGTCCCCCACCCCGCCCTCCGCATCCCCCGTCCGGGCCAGCGCGCTGCGCAGCCGCGCCGTCGAATCGGAACCCGTCCTGCCCACGCGCCCTGGTGAACACGGCGGCCCTGCGGGCACCGCGCCGACGGCCGGGCGCAGCGTCGCTCCGAACACCGCGGGCTCCAGGCGCCCGCAGCGGGTCGACCTGGCCCGCCCGCCGTTCGCGGTGCGCATGCTCAACCACCTGACCTTCGGCGCCACCGCCGCATCGATCGCGGAATTCAACGCGCTCGGCGCCAACGACACCGCACGCCTGACCGCCTTCGTCGACGCCCAGCTCAACCCGTCGGCGATCAACGACAGCGCGCTCGACACGCGTCTGACCGCGGCGGGCTACACCACCCTGAACAAATCGCTCGCGCAGTTGTGGACCGAACACTATCGCAACGCGGACTTCGGCATCCGCACGCTGCCGGGCCGGGAGACGCAGCGCGCGGCGCTGGTGCGGGCGACGTATTCGCGGCGGCAGCTGCAGGAAGTGATGACCGATTTCTGGCACAACCACTTCAACGTGCACGTGGGCAACAGCAATGCGGCGCCGGTGTTCCCGCATTACGTCCGCGACGTCATCCGCGCCAATGCCTTCGGCAATTTCCGCACCATGCTCGAAGCGGTGGCGCAGAGCACCGCGATGCTCTACTACCTCAACAACAACAGCAACACGCGCGCCGGCCCCAACGAGAACTTCGCGCGCGAACTGCTGGAACTGCACGCGTTCGGCGCCGAGAACTACCTGGGCTTCGTCAGCCCCTCGCAGGTGCCGCCGTGCCCGGAGGACCCGAGCTTCCCCATCGGCTACACCGACCTGGACGTGTACGACACGGCCGCCGCGTTCACCGGCTGGACCGTGGCCGACGGCCGCAACGGCACCGCGGACACCGGCACCTTCGCCTATGTGCAGTCGCTGCACGACGCCGGCCCGAAACTGGTGCTGGGCATGTACATCCTGCCCGAGCAGCCGATCATGAAGGACGGCCGCGACATCCTCGACCGCATCGTGCGCCACCCGCGCGTGGCGAAATACGTCTGCGGCAAGATCGTGCGGCGCTTCGTCGGCGACATGCCCGACCAGAGCCTGATCGACAGCGCGGCGCAGATCTTCCTCGCCAACGTGCAGAGCCCGGACCAGCTGCGGCAGGTGCTGCGCCACATCCTGCTGTCGCAGGAGCTGCGCAACAGCTGGGGCCGCAAGCGCAGGCGCCCGTTCGAATCGATCGTCGCCGCCCTGCGCGCGCTGGGCAGCACCTGGACGCTGGCGCCTTCCGGCAGCCGCAGCGACGACTTCATGCGCCGTCTCGGCAGCACCGGCCACGTGCCCTACAACTGGCCCGCGCCGAACGGGTTCCCGGACATCGCACCGGCCTGGTCCGGGTCCAACAGCATGGTCATGACCTGGCGCACGCTGAACTGGCTCACCGAGACCAACGACGACAGCGGTGCGCCGCTGTGCCCGGTGCTGGCGCTCAGCCGCAGCGGCGTCGCCACCTGGACCGCCAACAACCTGGTCGACTTCTGGTCGAACCGGCTGCTGGGCCGGGTGCTGACCGGCCAGCGCCGGCAGCAGATCGTCGGGTTCATGGCCCAGAACGGCGACCCGGCCAACACCGTCATCGAAGACACCGATGTCCGCGTCAGCAGCGACATGAAGCGCCACTACAACCAACAACGCCTGCGCAGCATGGTGTCGCTGATCCTGCTGTCCCCCGAATTCATGAGCCGCTGAGGACCCCGCCATGTCGCATATCAAGATCGATCGTCGCGGCTTCCTCAAGGGCTGCTGTGCCGCGGCCACCGTCGGCGCCGCCGGGCCGTCGCTGTTCTTCGCGGAGGACGCGCAGGCCGCGGTGAACGGCTACGACACCGTGGTCCACGTGTTCCTGCGCGGCGGCATCGACGGCCTGAACCTGGTGCTGCCGATCGCCGGCAACGACCGCGGTTTCTACGAGCAGGCCCGCCCGAACATCCAGGTCCCGGTGAGCGGCGCGACGGCGGCACTGCCGCTCACCCTGGCCAACGGCACGCAGACCGGCTTCGGCCTGCACCCCTCCGCCGGCGGGCTGCACGATGTGTGGACCGCCGGCAAGCTGGCGGTGGTCCACTGCTGCGGCATGCAGACCCTGGTCACCCGCAGCCATTTCGATGCCCAGGCCTACCTCGACCTCGGCACACCGGGCTCGCGCAGCGCCAGCGGCTGGCTGACCCGTGCCTTCCAGAGCGGGGGCACGGGTGCGGCCACGCTGCCGATTCTCGCGGTCGGCAGCAGCACCCCGATCAGCATGCTGGGCGCGGTCGAAGCGCTGTCGATGTCCAGCCCGTCCGACTTCCAGCTGAATTCCGGCGCATCGCAGTGGCGCGCGCGGACCAGCAGCATGCCGGCAGGCACCAAGGGCGTGACCGAGATGATGGCCGACATCTGGTCGTCCGCCGGCATCGCCACCGGCGTGGAAGTGGCCGGCCAGCGCGCGGATGGCGCCATGCGCGCCATCGCCGCGCAGTCCTACAGCGGCACGCTGCCGGCCGGCTGGCCGGACACCTCGTTCTCGCGCCAGCTGTGGACCATCGCCCAGAGCATCCGCTTCGACCTGGGCCTGCGCTACGCCACGGTCGACCTCGGCGGCTGGGACACGCACGACAACCAGGGCTCGGGCGGCGGTGGCACGTACGCCTCCCGCGTCGCCGAACTGTCGTCCGCGCTCGCGGCCTTCTACACCGAACTGGCGGCCGGCGGCGAAATCGGCCGGGTGACGGTGATCGTGCAGTCCGAGTTCGGCCGCCGCGTGCGCGAGAACGGCAGCCGCGGCACCGACCACGGCTACGGCAACCCCCTGCTGGTATTGGGCGGGCCGGTCAACGGGCGCCGCTTCTACGGCCAGTGGCTCGGCCTCGACCCGCAGGTGCTCTCGCCCTATTTCGGCGACATCCCGGTCACCACCGACTACCGCCGGGTGATGAGCGAACTGCTGATCCGGCGCATGCGCAACAACAAGCTCGGGGCAGTGTTCCCCGGCTATAGCGGCTACAGCCCGCTCGGCATCTTCCAGGGCAGCGACATCGCGCCGCAGTACGCGCAGTTCCATGCCGCGGTGGCGGGCGCTGCCGGCGACATGTCCGGGCAGGCGGGCCAGCCGCACGCGGCCGCGCTGCCGGTCCACCCGCAGCCCGAGTACGGCGAATCGCTGCGCAGCCTGATGCAGGAAGCGCCGCAGACCCGCCGCGAACGCCTGCGCTGGATCGACCGGCTGATGTCGATCCTGCGGGTGTAAGGCCATGCGGGTGCAGCCGTGAGCACGTGCACGCACAGCGCACGCCTCGTGCGCTTCTCGCCGATGGCTGCCCTGCGCGGCCATCGGCCCTGCGCCCACTGCGGTGGACGCCTGCAGATGTCGCCGGGGCTGGAGGCGGGCGTCGCGATGCTCGCGCTGGTGCTCGCGTCACAGCGCGACGTGCTGTGGCCGGCACAAGCGCAGGCGTTGGCCGCATCGGCGTCACCGTGGCGGAGCGCACTGGTCACGGTGGTCGCCGCCCTGCTCCTGCATTGCGTGCTGAAGATCGCCGTGGCGCATCTGATGCCCTTCCGCCACGTCGAGGCAGTGGACGCGGCCAGCAGCCACTACCGCATCCTGATGGCGCTGCTGCTCGGCGCCGCCATCGTCATGGCAGTCTCCCTGCGCCACGCCACGAGCGCTTGAGGGCAGCGCTCGCGTACACGTCCCTCCGTGCGCGCCCGCCTGTGCGGGCGCCGCGCGCGGGCTGCCGGGCGAGGGCCGGCCGGGCGCCTACCAGTCGGCGCGCAGGCCCACCGTCCACGTGCGCCCTGACGCCGGCTCGAAGAAACGGGCATTGCCCTCGTTGACGATCACCGAACCGACATGGCGGTGGTCGAACAGGTTGTCCACACGCGCGAAGGCGCCCAGGCGCGGCCCGCTCGCGCGGGCCTGCCCACGCCACTCCGCGCGCAGGGCGACACGCACATGGCCCGCGGCGGTGTCGCTGTTGATGTCGTCCACCGCCACCTCGCCCACCGCCAGCGCTTCGGCCGCGATGCGCCAGCGGTCGGTGGGCGAGGCCCAGGCCACGTCGGCATACACCTCGCCACCCGGGATGCCGGGCACGCGGTTGCCTGCCGGCACCGTGCGCAAGGCACCGTTCGCGGAGAAGCGGTAGGTCCGGGTGAAGCGCGCATCGATCGCGCTGGCTCCCAGCGTGTACCGCCAGGCGCGGCCGAGCGGGCCCGAAAGGCCCACCTCCACGCCCTCGCGCCGGGTCCCGCCCGCGTTCACGAAACTGCTGCGCCCGCCGCCGCTGGTGGCCGGCACGATCTCGTCGCGCCCGTCGATGCGGTACACGCTCAGCGAGAGCCGATGCGGGCCACCGGCCGGTGCGCGCAGTGCGCCTGCGGCGTCACCCGCGGTACCAAAGCGCCAGCGCAGCCCCAGTTCGGCCGAGCGCGTGCGTGCCGGGCGCAGCGCGATGTTGAAGCCGGCGCCGCCGTCGGGGCGGTAGGCGGTTTCGTTGAGCGTTGGCGTTTCATAGCCGCGGCCCCACGCCGCGAAGGCCTCGCCGTGGGTCCACTGACGGGACAGGCCGACCGAGACCGCCGTTTCGGCGCGGCGCACGCCGCCACTGTCGTCGCCGTTGCCCGGCGCGAGGTAGCGGTCATCGCTGCGGAAGCGCAGCCACGCGCGGCGCACCCCGACCAGACCGCTCCAGTGCTCGCCCAGGCGCACATCGGCGAGCAGATGCGCATCGAGCGTATCCACGCGGTTGCGCTCATCGCGACGCAGTGCGCCACTCACACCCAGCGTGGGTGCGGCGGCACTGCCCGTGTAGTTCTCGAAGCCGCGGCGCACTTCGTCCAGCCGCGCCGCTTCCACGCCGACGGTCAACGCGAGCGCCGACCAGTCGCGGCGCAGCCCGGCATTCAGTCCGGTGCTGTCACGCGCCACGTCGATCACGCCGCCGGCACTGGTCGGCGCGCGCTGCGCGGCGACGGGAATCGACAGCACCTGCATGACCTCGCGCCGCGTGCGCCAGGCGCCGGCCCACCACGTCGCAGCCTCACCGTCATGGCGCCAGTCCAGGCCCAGTTGGTCTTCGGCGGTGCGCTTGCGGGTATCGAAGGCCAGGGCCGCGGCGGCGGTGCCGTCGGGATCACGGGCGTAACTCGCGCGATCCAGCCCCAGCGGGTCCTGCGCTTCGGGCTGGCGCAGGCTGTTGACCACCACGCGCAGCCGTCCGGCGTCCGAAGGCGACCATTCGGCGATGGCGTTGAACTGCCGGCGCTCGGCGGCGCTCTGCGCGCGGAATCCATCGGTCTCGAACGCACTCGCCGACGCACGCCATCGCCAGTCGTGCGCGCCGCCGTCGCTGCGCAACGCGATGCGCCGGCTGCCGTGGCTGCCGGCCCAGGCGTCGAGCGCATGCGCCGGCAGTCCGTCCAGCACGCTCTCGCCGACGATGGCGCCGCCGCTGGCGTTGCCGTACTGCAGCGCCAGCGGCGCGCGCAGGATGTCGATGCGGTCGAGCGTGTCCAGCGGAAACGTCGCCGCCTGGCCCTGCCCGTCGGCCGCGCTGGCCGGGATGCCGTCGACGATCAGGCGGATGCCGCGGATGCCGAAGGTCGACCGCGCCCCGAACCCGCGCGACTGGATCTGCAGGTCCTGCGCGTAGTTGTTGCGGTCGAAGCCGCTCACGCCCGGCACCCGCTGCAGCGCCTCGGACAGATGCACCCTGCGCTGGCCGTCGCGCAGGGTCGCAGCGTCGAGCGTATCCACCGTACCCGGCAATGCGCGCCGCGGACGCGGGGCGCCGAAGATCCGGATCGTGTCGAGGTCGCGTGCGTCGTCGGCTGGTGCGTCGGCCTGTGCATCCGGCGGGTCGAGTGCTGCATGGGTGGGCGGTTCGAACGCCGACGCGACATCGACGACGATGGCGCAGGCGAACGACAGGGGCAGGATGAACCATCGTTCATGTCTCATGCGCCGATTTTCCCACGCCGCAACCGGGAGCGGCTTTATGCCGGCGTCCTCTACCTGTTCCGCTTCAGGGACTCGGCATGTTCGCGATGGGTCTTGGCGCCGCCTTCGGAGACGAATTTCGCCGCACGCCTGTTCGACGGGTCGAAGATCTGCCCGAACGTGGCCTGCTTGGACACGATGCCCTGCAGGGCCTGATGGGTCAGCCCCTGCGTCGAGTCCTCGATCCCCGCATTCAACTCGCGCCCGCGCTCGCTCAGGATGAGCGTCGAGAACTTGTTGATCCACTTGTAGCCGCGCGCCGTGGGGCCGGCGAAGCCGAAGGACTGATTGGCCTGGTCGAGCCTGCCGGAGATCAGATGCTGGAATCCGTGTGCGATGTGCTTCCTGCGTTCGTCCGCGGGCACATCGGCGCTGAAATAACGCTTGGCGCTCCGCTGCCCCAGGGTCACGCGCTTCTCGAAGCTCGGGGTGAGATCCGGATAGTCGTAGACGGTGGCGCCATGTTTGGGGGAATTCCAGACGCCGGCGATATCGTTGGCGACGTGCAGCGAGAAATGCCCGGTCTGACCTTCCTGGAACTCGACGACGCGGTTGGTCGTCCTGGCCAGATCGCGCTTGCGCGCGAGTGAGAGGTTCCGCGCCTGCCGGGAGGCTTCCAGGATCGCCTTGAGCTCGCTGTTGAAGCCCTTGTCCCAGGAGAGCCTGGTGAAGTTGACCACATCCTTCGCCTTCCTCCCGCCGGGAATGCCCACGCCGCCCTTGCGCGCGCCGCGGGCCAGCTTTTCGCCGCTCTCCAGCAGGGCGCGGAAGGCGGTGGCATCGATCTTCGGCGCGCTGCTGCGCGTATGCACGCGCTTTTCGGCGAGCTTCTCCCGTGTCACCTCCTTCGGCGAGGGTCGATGCGGTCTCAGGTATTGGTCGGCCAGCGCCGAACCCCGCTTCAGCCCGGAACCGCCCTGCTTGCCCGATCGGGATTTCCCGCCGCGTCCGGCGTTCGACATGTGGAGCCTCCTGCGATGCGCGATGTGTACTGGCCGCAAGCACATCTGGTGCCAACCGGGGAACCCCCAAAAAACCAATAAGATCAAGCTCCTGCAAACGCACTTGCCGGGAAGATGCCGGTCTCGTACAGGCCGATCCGGGTGAAAACCCACCCAGTCGGCTCAGCGCAGCCGACGGCAGGAATCACCCGGATACCCGCGCTCGGGTGTACTCCCTCACGCACGTGGATGCGGGGATGCGCGGTTGTGGAAACGCGGAACGCCCCTTGCGGGGCGTTCCGGAGTGCGGCTTCGAGCGTGTGGAGACGGTCGATTACTCGACGATGCCCTCGCCCTCGGCCACGGCCTTCATCGACAGGCGGATACGGCCCTGCTTGTCGACTTCCAGCACCTTGACCTTGACCACGTCGCCTTCCTTCAGCTTGTCGCCCACGCGCTCGACGCGCTCGCTGGAGATCTGCGAGACGTGCACCAGGCCGTCCTTGCCCGGCAGGATGGTGACGAACGCACCGAAGTCCATGATCTTGGCGACCTTGCCTTCGTAGATGCGGCCCGGCTCGACGTCGGAGGTGATCTGCTCGATGCGCGCCTTCGCGGCCTGGGCGGCGGCGGCATTCACCGAAGCGATGACGATGGTGCCGTCGTCCTGGATGTCGATCTGGGTGCCGGTTTCCTTGGTGATGCCCTGGATGGTGGCGCCACCCTTGCCGATCACTTCGCGGATCTTGTCCGGGTGGATCTTGATGGTCAGCAGACGCGGCGCGTACTCGCTCAGCTCGGCGCGCGGCGTGGTCAGCGCCTTGGCCATCTCGCCGAGGATGTGCAGACGGCCGTTCTTCGCCTGGCCCAGCGCCACCTTCATGATCTCTTCGGTGATGCCCTGGATCTTGATGTCCATCTGCAGCGCGGTGATGCCGTTCTCGCTGCCGGCCACCTTGAAGTCCATGTCGCCGAGGTGGTCCTCGTCGCCCAGGATGTCGGAGAGCACGACGAAGTCGCCGCCTTCCTTCACCAGACCCATCGCGATGCCCGCGACCGGGGACTTGACCGGCACGCCGGCATCCATCAGGGCCAGCGACGAACCGCAGACCGAAGCCATCGACGAGGAGCCGTTGGACTCGGTGATTTCCGAGACCACGCGCACCGTGTACGGGAAGGCTTCCATGCTGGGCATCATCGCCAGCACGCCGCGCTTGGCGAGGCGGCCGTGGCCGATCTCGCGACGTTTCGGCGCGCCGAAGCGGCCGGTCTCGCCCACCGAGTAGGGCGGGAAGTTGTAATGGAACAGGAAGTGTTCTTTCCACTCGCCGGCGATGTCGTCCATGATCTGGCCGTCGCGCGCGGTGCCGAGGGTGGTGACCACCAAGGCCTGGGTCTCACCGCGGGTGAACAGCGCCGAGCCGTGCACGCGCGGCAGCACGCCCACCTTGCAGGTGATCGCGCGCACGTCGTCCAGCTTGCGGCCGTCGATGCGGATCTTGGTGGACAGCACCGAGCCGCGCATCGTGTTGTACTCGATCTCGCCGAATTCCTTGGAGGCTTCGGCGGCGCTCCAGCCGTTGGCTTCGATCTGCCCGGCCAGGCCGGCCATCACGTCCTTCTTCAGGGCGGAGATGGCATCGCGGCGCTCCAGCTTGTCGCGGATCTGGAAGGCGGCGCCCAGGCGGTCGCCGATGGCGGCCTTCAGCGCGTCGATCAGCGCCTCGTTCCTGGCGGGAGCCTGCCAGTCCCACTTCGGACGGCCGGCTTCGGCGACCATCTCGTTGATGGCGTCGATCGCGATCTGCTGCGCCTGGTGGCCGAACACCACCGCGCCCAGCATCACGTCTTCCGACAGCTCCTTGGCTTCGGACTCGACCATCAGCACCGCGTCCTTCGTACCGGCGACGACCAGTTCGAGCTCGGATTCCTTCAGCTCGCTGACCGACGGGTTGAGGATGTACTGGCCGTTCTTGTAACCGACCTTGGCGGCGGCGATCGGGCCCTGGAACGGGGCGCCGGTCAGAGCCAGCGCGGCGGAGGCGCCGATCATCGCCGGGATGTCGCCTTCCACTTCGGGATTCAGCGAAATCAGGGTGGCGATGATCTGCACTTCATTCCGGAATTCCTCCGGGAACAGCGGCCGGATCGGACGGTCGATCAGGCGGCAGATCAGCGTTTCCTTTTCGGTCGGACGGCCTTCGCGCTTGAAGAAGCCGCCCGGGATGCGACCACCGGCATAGAATTTCTCCTGGTAGTCGACGGTCAGCGGGAAGAAGTCCTGTCCTTCGCGCGCGCTCTTGGCGGCGACGGCGGTCACCAGCACCACGGTGCCGTCCACCGACACCATCACCGCGCCGCCGGCCTGGCGGGCGATCTCGCCGGTTTCGAGGACCACTTCATGCCGGCCGTACTGGAAACGCTTGGTTACTTTTGCCACGTTGGTATCCCTTGCATCTGCGATTGCGGCCCTGGAAGGCCTGTCTTGGAAACCGGAACGTGGCCCCTGCCCCGTCCGGGTGGCCGCAACATGCGGCCTGGTGGTGCGATGTCGCGGCAGGCAGCGTAATCAGGGCGCCTGCCGCGTGGTTCTGCGGCGGGGAGGCGCCGCGGACGGCTGCGACTCCCCAAAAGCAAACCGCGGCGCATTGCTGCGCCGCGGCGGGTCCGACACTTAGCGGCGCAGACCGAGCTTCTCGATCAGGGCCTTGTAGCGCTGCGCATCCTTGCGATGCAGGTAGTCCAGCAGGCTGCGACGGCGGTTGACCATCTTCAGCAGGCCGCGACGGCTGTGGTGATCCTGCTTGTGGGCCTTGAAATGGTCGGTGAGCTGCACGATGCGCGCGGTGAGCAGCGCGACCTGGACTTCCGGCGAGCCGGTGTCGTTCTCGCTGCGCTTGTGTTCCTGGATGACCTGATTCGAATCGATGGACATGTTGACCTCGTAGACGCGACACCTGCAGAAGACAGCCTGCGCATGTCTGCTCAGCCTCCCGGACGTTGGCGCCGGGGGCTGCACCGCATGGTTCGCCGTGGATGATGGGAGAGCGCCTTGTCGACATCGGGCCGACAAAGCCGCCAGAGTATAGCCCGCCGGGCCTTTATGAACAAGCGGTTAGCGCGCGATCAATGATCGGCCTCGCCCGCGGGCGCCTGCCCGGCCCGACCTCGTTCCCGCGCGGCGGACAGCGCTTCGGCCAAGCCGGTCATCTCGCCCTTCAAAGCGAGACGCCAACCCTCGGCGGTACGGCGCAAGGTGACCACATCGATCTTGGACACCGTCACCCCGTTCATCGAGAGGATGGTCCGGGCGACCACGTGCACAGTGTCGTCGCTCTCGGCGACATGCCCGAACAAGCGCTGTTCACGCAAGTCGACGCCGGTCTTGCCGATCATTGCCGACATCACCGATGCCATGAAGCGGGAATCCGACATCGCCCGCAGGGATTCGATGCTGACTCCGGGGCCGAAAAAGGCCTCCAGAGTCGGATCCGCTGCGCCGGACGAGCTCGCGTCCGGCGACTTAGCGCCGGAGTCCAGCACGGTCTGCATCATGTCGCGGAAACGCTTGAGCTCTGTCGGATCGAACAATTCTGCGCTGGCTTCCCAATCGCCAGCCTGCATGTGCGCGAACGCAGCGGCAGCGACTTCTTCCGGCGTGGTCGACGGCGGGGGCACAGCACTCACGACGGGGCCATGGCCGAAGAACAGCGCCGAGCCCAGCAGACCTGCGGCAAGCAGGCGACGCGCGCGTTCAGGAATCAGAGTCGACATGCATGGCTCCAAGGGTGAGGACGTGTGGTCGTGAACAAGATGGAACGAACTGCGAGCGATGCGAACGAGCGGCAGGCAGGGCGCTCAGGTTCCGCCGTCCACCCGACGGAACACCCGCAGCGGCGCCAGCAGGCCGCCGGCATCGATGCTGGCCAGTCCGCAGGCCCGCCCGTCGGGGGTAAACACCGCACATTCGCCGGCTTCAGGCAGGCCGGTGCGGATGCGCTGGCCGAGGGCGAACCGGCGCGCGCCGTCCGCGGACAGGTCCACGCGCTTCCAGCCGATCAACCCGGCTTCCAGCGGCAACAGGCAGGCATCCAGGCACTGCGGGTCGCGCTCGGCCATCGCCTGCAGCGACTCCAGGGTCCACATCCGCGGGTCGCGGAACGGGTCCACCCACAGCCGGCGCAGCTCGGCCACGTGCGCACCGCAGCCGAGCGCCTCGCCGAGGTCGCGGACCAGGCTGCGCACGTAGGTGCCCGAGCCGCACTCCACATGCAGGCGCAGCAGCGGCGCCGCGCCGTTGTCGAGCAGGCCGTCGAGCAGATCGGCGGCGGACTGCAGGGCGAAGGCATGCACCTCGACCTCGCGCGCCTCCACGTCCACCGCCTCGCCGCGGCGCGCCTTGGCATACAGCGGCTCACCGCCGCGCTTGAGCGCGGAGTAGATCGGAGGACGCTGCTGGATGCGGCCGGTCAGCGCACGCAGGGCGGTGTCCAGGGCCGCGATCGAATAGGCCTCCACCGGCCGCTCGCGCAGCGGCTGGCCCTCGGCATCGTCGGTATCGGTGACCACGCCCAGACGTGCGACGGTGTCGTAGGCCTTGCGCGCGCCCAGCAGGCCGCCTGCGATCTTTGTGGCTTCGCCGAAACACACCGGCAACAGCCCGGTGGCGAGCGGGTCGAGGCTGCCGGTGTGCCCGGCCTTCTCGGCACGGAACAGATGGCGCACGCGCTGCAGCGCCTGGTTGGAACTCAGGCCACGCGGCTTGTCGAGCAGCAGAATGCCGTCGAGCGGTCGGAATTTCGTGCGCGGGCGCTGGGACATCGACGGATGATAGGCGGGATTCGAAGACCTGCGCGAGGCGTGCGTGCACGCCCGGGTGAGCGCGGCCGCGCGACTCAGCCGCCGGACGTTTCGTCCGGATCCCGGCCGTCGTCCGGCCTGTCTTCGCTTTCGCCGATCTCGCGCAGCAGCGTGTCGATGCGTTCGCCGCGGTCCACGGAATCGTCGTAGACGAAATGCAGCTCGGGCGTGTGGCGCATGCGCACCGCGAGCGAGAGCGTGCGCCGGATCTCCGGCACCAGCGCCTTCAGCCCGGTCAGGGCTTCCTTCGCACGCTCCTGCTGCAGCGCGGTGAAGAACACCTTCGCATGCGCAAGATCACGGGTGACTTCGACATCGGACACGCTCACCGAAGGCAACGCGTGCTCTCGCACCATGGCGTGCACGATGGCGCCCAGCTCGCGGCGGAGCTGGGCGGACACGCGGTCGGTACGGTGGAAGGTCTTCTTCGGCATCAGAGCGTGCGCTGCACTTCGATGCGTTCGAAGCACTCGATCTGGTCGCCCGGCTTGACGTCGTTGTAGGCCTTCACGCCGATGCCGCACTCGGTGCCGTTGCGCACTTCGTCGACGTTCTCCTTGTAGCGGCGCAGCGATTCCAGCTCGCCCTCGAAGACCACGGTGTTGTCGCGCAGCACGCGGATCGGCTTGTTCCGCTTGACCACGCCCTCGACCACCATGCAGCCGGCGATGGCGCCGAACTTCGAGCTGCGGAACACGTCGCGGACCTCGGCGATGCCGATGATCTCCTCGCGGATCTCCACGCCCAGCAGACCGGACGCGACCTGCTTCACCTGGTCGATCACGTCGTAGATGATCGAGAAGTAGCGCAGATCAAGGCCGTTGGCCTCGATGACCTTGCGCGCCGACGCGTCGGCACGGACGTTGAAGCCGATGATGGTGGCCTTGGCCGCCAGCGCCGAGTTGGCGTCGGATTCGGTGATGCCGCCCACGCCGGAGACGATGAGGTTGATCCGGATCTGGTCGTTGGACAGGCTGGTGAGCGCCTGGCGCAGCGCTTCGCTGGAGCCCTGCACGTCGGCCTTGACCACGAGGTTGAGCGTCTGCTGCGCCTCGCTCTGGCCCATCTGGGCCATGATGTCTTCCATGCGGTTGCCGGCGGACTGCACCAGACGCAGCTCGCGGCGCTTGGTCTCGCGCTGCTGGGCGACGTCCTTGGCCAGACGCTCGTCGGCGACGGCCACGAAGTCGTCGCCGGCATCCGGCACGCCGGACAGGCCGAGCACCTGCACCGGGATCGAAGGGCCGGCGCTCTGCACCTGGCGCCCGGTCTCGTCGAACAGCGCGCGCACGCGGCCGTACTGCACGCCGCAGACCAGATAGTCGCCCTTGTTGAGCAGGCCTTCCTGCACCAGCACGGTGGCGACCGGGCCGCGGCCCTTGTCGAGCGCGGATTCGATCACGGTACCGCTGGCGCGGCCTTCGGAGACCGCCTTCAGCTCGAGCACTTCGGCCTGCAGCAGCACGGCGTCGAGCAGCGCGTCGATGCCTTCGCCGCTCTTGGCCGAGACGTGGATGCACTGCACGTCGCCGCCGAAGTCTTCGGCCACCACGCCGTGCGCCAGCAGGTCGTTCTTCACCCGCATCGGGTCGGCGCTGGACTTGTCGATCTTGTTGACCGCGACCACCAGCGGCACGTTGGCCGCCTTGGCATGCTGGATGGCCTCGATCGTCTGCGGCATCACGCCGTCGTCGGCGGCGACCACCAGGATGACGATGTCGGTCAGCTTGGCGCCGCGCGCACGCATGGCGGTGAAGGCCGCGTGGCCGGGGGTATCCAGGAAGCTGACCACACCCTTCGGCGTCTCGACGTGATACGCGCCGATGTGCTGGGTGATGCCGCCGGCTTCGCCGGAGGCGACCTTGGTGCGGCGGATGTAGTCGAGCAGCGAAGTCTTGCCGTGGTCGACGTGGCCCATAATCGTGACCACCGGCGGACGCGACACCTTGTCGCCCTGCGTCTGGTCTTCGATGTGCGCCAGCAGCTCGGACTCTGCGTCGTCGCTCTCGGCGCGGATGGGCTTGTGACCCAGTTCCTCGGTCACCAGGGCGGCCGTGTCGTGGTCGATGGTCTGGGTGATGGTCGCCATCACGCCCATCTTGAAGAGGGCCTTCACCACGTCGCCGCCCTTCAGGGCAAGCTTTTGCGCGAGGTCGGATACCGTGATCGCCTCGCCGATCGCCACTTCGCGCACCACTTTCTCCGTAGGACGGGTAAATCCATGTTGGCCGCCACCACTGCGCGACTGTTCGATCTGACGACGCGACCGGGGCTTGCCGCGCGCGGTGCTGCGGCGCTCGCGGTCGGAGGCGGACAGATGCAGCTGACCGGCGAAACGCGCGGTGCTCTCGTCGTCTTCGACCTCGGCCACCATCGCGTGCGAACCGCGGTTGGGCTTTTGCTTGTGCGCATTGCGGTCGTCGACACGCGGCGCGGCATCGGTGCGCGGAGGCTTGGGATGGCCATGCGCCCCGGTCTTGGCCGGACGCGCGGCATCGGCCTCGGGCTCGGTCGTGGCCACGCTCGCCGCGGCGGCTTCGGCCTCGGCGCGGACGCGCGCGGCCTCTTCCTCTTCGCGACGCTTGCGCTCGGCCGCTTCTTCCGCGCGCGCGCGGTCGGCTTCGGCCAGACGCTGCTGCTCTTCGAGGTTGCGCTGACGCGACTCCTCGAGCTTGCGCAGGATCTCGGCGCGCTCGTCGTCTCCGCCCGCACCGCCTGCGCCGGACTGCGGCTTGACCAGCGTGACCTTCTTGCGGACCACGACGTCGACGGTCGACTTCTGTTTGCCGCTGCCGACGGTGATCTCCTGGGTGCGCTTGCGGCTCAGGGTGATCTTTTTCGGTGCCAGATCCTCTTCGGCGGCGTCGGCCTTGCCGTGCGAACGCTTGAGGAAACCGAGCAGCTTGAGCTTCTCGGCGCTGGTCACGATCTGGTCGGGTCCGCTGAACTTCATGCCGGCTTCGGCCAGCTGCTCCAGCAGCTTCTCGACCGGCGTGTTGACCAGTTCGGCGAGCTCACGGATGGTGGTTTGCTTCGACATTCGGTGTCCGTATCTGGGTGCGCAGGCCGGAGGCCGGCGCGGAATGGATCGATTTTACTGCGATGACGGGCGCCTGGTACGGCCACGCCGGGTGGGACGGGCGCCGATCAGCCTTCACGCTCCAGACGGGCGATCTCCTCGGCGCGGGCGGCCAGGATCAGCGCGGCGGCCCGCGCTTCGTCCATGCCCTCGATGCCGAATTCCATCACCTCATCGGCGGCCAGCTCGCCCAGATCCTCGACCGTGCGGATGCCATGGCCTGCCAGGGCATAGGCGGTCTCGTTGTCCATGCCGTCCAGCGCCAGCAGATCGTCGGCGGGCTGGTGTTCCTCCAGCTCCTCCTCGACGGCCAGGGCCTCGTTGAGCAGGGAGTCGCGGGCGCGCGAGCGCAGCTCCTCGACGATGTCCTCGTCGAAGCCCTCGACCGCCAGCAGCTCGCCGACCGGCACGTAGGCGATTTCCTCGACCGTGCTGAAGCCTTCGGCCACCAGGATGCCGGCGATCTCCTCGTCGACTTCGAGCTTGTCCATGAACAGCTGGCGCGCGGCGTGCTGCTCGGCTTCGCTCTTGGCCTGGACCTGGTCGGCGGTCATCACGTTGAGCTGCCATCCGGTCAGACGGCTGGCCAGGCGCACGTTCTGCCCGCCCTTGCCGATGGCCTGGGCGAGGCGCTCTTCGGCGACGGCCAGATCCATCGAATGCTTTTCTTCGTCGACGATGATCGACTGCACCTCCGCCGGCGCCATCGCGTTGATGACGAACTGCGCCGGGTTGTCCGACCACAGCACGATGTCCACGCGCTCGCCGTTGAGCTCGTTCGACACCGCTTGGACGCGCGAGCCGCGCATGCCGATGCAGGCGCCGATCGGGTCGGTGCGGTTGTCGTAGGCGATCACCGCGATCTTGGCGCGGTCGCCCGGGTCGCGGGCGCAGGCCTTGATCTCCACCAGGCCCTGACCCACTTCCGGCACTTCGAGCTTGAACAGCTCCATCATGAATTCCGGCGCGGCGCGGCTGATGAACAGCTGCGGGCCGCGGGGCTCGCTGCGCACGTCGTAGAGGTAGCCGCGGATGCGGTCGCCGGCGCGGACCACGTCACGCGGAATCGCCTTGTCCTTCGGAATGAAGGCTTCGGCGTTGCCGCCGAGATCGACGTAGACGTTGCCGCGCTCCACGCGCTTGACCACACCGGTCACCAGCTCGCCGACGCGCTCCTTCCAGGCGTCCACGACCTGCTGGCGCTCGGCCTCGCGCACGCGCTGGACGATGACCTGCTTGGCCGCCTGCGCGGCGATGCGTCCGAACTCGGGGTTCTCGATCTGCTCTTCGATGTAATCGCCGACTTCGACGCCTTCGACTTCGTCGACGGCATCCATCAGACGGGTTTGGCGGTCGGGCGATTCCATCACCACATCGTCGGCGACCACCTCCCAGCGGCGGAAGGTCTCATAGCTGCCGTCCTTCGGGTTGATCGACACGCGGGTCAGCACGTCCTGATCGACGTAGCGCTTCTTGGCCGCGGTGGCGAGCGCCGCTTCCAGCGCTTCGATGATCACCGACTCCGGCACGCCCTTTTCGTTGGCGACGGCATCGACGACTAGCAGAAGTTCCTTACTCATCTTTCGGGTGCCTCGAGAGCATTGGGTTTCATGTTCTTCGGTGAATGGAGACGGTGCCTCCACCACCCCCGCCAGACCCTGCGGATCCGGCCGCCCCCTCGACGCGAGGAGGCGCGTGCAGCGCGTTTTCGACGCAACCCCATGGCTCGAGAGCGTTGGGCATCGTGTCTTCGGTGAGCGGAGGCCGTGTGACCGCGCCCCTGCCCTCCATTGTGTTCCGAGCGGGGCGAGGGATGTACACCCTCGGGCCTCGATCCCGGAACCGTATCTTCGAATCCGGGCCCTGGACGCCCGGGTCGGCTCGGCCGGTGGGAAACGCCGCGGACCTCAGTCGGCAGCCCCGGCCGGTTTCGGCTTGGCCTTGCCGCCTTTCGGCCCCTTGCCCGGCTTGACCGGCGCCAGGCCCAGTGCCACCCAGTCCGGGACCAGCCGGATCTTTTCGATGTTGTCGAAGGTGACCGGCAGACGCAGCAGCTCCGGCTTGGCCTCGACCTCGAACATCACCTGCTCGCCCTCGACCTCGGCGATGCGGGCCTGGAAACGGCGACGCCCGTCCTGCGGCAGCTTCAGCACCACCTTGACCTGCTCACCGAGGAAGCGCGCGCACTGTCCGGCGTTGAACAGCGGGCGGTCCACGCCCGGCGAGGACACTTCCAGCGTGTAATTGCCGCTGATCGGGTCCTCGACATCCAGCACGGCGGAGACCTCCCGGCTGACCGCTTCACAGTCCTCGATCCCCACGTGCTGCGCACTGTGCACGCCATCCTCCAGCGTGCCGTGCAGCGGCGCTGCGCCGGGCTTGTCGATGTACAGCCGGAGCACCGCCCCACCCGGCATGGGCAGGTACTCCGCACCCAGCAATTCCAGCCCGAGGGACTGGACGGTAGGCGCGAGCAGTGCGGCGATGTCGGTGGCTTTGTCGGACATGGAAGCGACGAATCGAAATCTGGAAACCGGAGGTTGAACGATCGAAAACACCAGACTGCATGCAGCGTGGCGAACCGGAAAAAAACCAAAGAAAAAGGGCCCTGCGGGCCCCTTCTCCAATACCTCTGGATGTCGGTGCCGAAGCGGAAGCATCGCTTCGACGGCCCCGTTTCGAATGCGCCGTACGGCTGGCGCATCGAAGAAACGTGGTAGCGGGGGCAGGATTTGAACCTGCGACCTTCGGGTTATGAGCCCGACGAGCTGCCAGACTGCTCCACCCCGCA
>CBFGMS010000029.1:0-47348 GCA_965649985.1 uncultured Gammaproteobacteria bacterium
CCCTTTCGGTTGTTTCTCCCTCTCCCCCCCCTCGCGACGATGGACTCAGGGAACCGGGCAGCCGTTGCGGTACAGGCACATCTCGTACCGGAAATAACATTCGTCCGGCGATGTGCCGCTGGCGCGACAGTCGAGATAGCTCTGCCAGCATCGCGAACAGTTCGAGTTGACCGCGGCCTGCGCCTGAAGCACGGCGACTCCGCACAGAAGGACGGCCGCGAGAGCGGAAAGCAACGGTTTCGGGGCGAAACGTCTCATGACGACTCCTTGTCGTTGGGAAACACCCCCTGCCCGGACACTCTAGTGCGATCGACGTTCGCCGGCGTGGACCCCGCGCACATTTTCGGCGCTTTTCGCAGGGCAGATCCCCATGAACGGGCGAGATGACGCGTCGGTGCGCGCGGCAGCACGACTTCGCGCTGCCATGCCGGTTCCCTGCTGCGCGCGTGGCGAGACCTTACGGCAGCGACGCCAACCACTCGTCGTCCGAGCCCTCGCTGACGTCCTCGAACAGGAAGGTCGACAGATAGCGCTCGCCGGTGTCCGGCAGCATCGCCAGCAGCACCGAGCCTGCAGGCGCGTCCTTCGCCACTTCCAGCGCGGCGGCTGCGGTGGCGCCGGCGGAAATGCCGACGAAGAGGCCTTCCTCGGCGGCCAGGCGGCGCGAGGTGTCGCGCGCCACCACGTCGTCGATCGGCACGATGCGGTCGGCGATGGTGCGGCTCAGCACGTCGGGCAGGAAGTCCGGCGTCCAGCCCTGGATCTTGTGCGGCTTCCACTCGCCGCCGCCCAGCAGCTGCGCGCCCGCGGGTTCGGTGGAGATGACCTGGATGCCGGGTCGCGCCTGCTTGAGCATTTCGCCGGCCCCGGTGATCGTGCCGCCGGTGCCCCAGCCGCTGACGAAGTAATCGAGCCTGCGCCCGGCGAAGTCGCGCAGGATTTCCGGGCCGGTGGTGTTGCGGTGATAGGCCGGGTTGGCCTCGTTCTCGAACTGGCGGGCGAGGAACCACCCGTGCTTCTCGGCCAGTTCCTTCGCCTTGCGCACCATGCCGCTGCCGCGCTCGGCGGCGGGGGTGAGGATCACCTTGGCGCCGTAGGCGCGCATCAGCTTGCGGCGTTCGACCGAGAAGGTTTCGGTCATCACCGCGACGAATTTGTAGCCGCGCGCCGCGGCCACCATCGCCAGCGCGACGCCGGTATTGCCCGAGGTCGCTTCCACGATGGTGTCGCCGGGCTTGAGCAGGCCCTTGGCTTCGGCATCGAGCACGATGGCCAGGGCGAGACGGTCCTTGACCGAGCCACCGGGGTTGAAGGCTTCCACCTTCACGTACAGATCCACATGCGCCGGTGCGACGCGATGCAGCTTGACGATGGGCGTGCCGCCGATGGTGTCGAGGATGTTGTCGTAGAGCGCCATGGTCGTGTCCTGTGCGATGGGTACGTATGGGGGGCGACTGCGTGGGAGCAGTGTGGATGCAGGCAGGTGCGCCTGTATTCGGCATGTATTCGAAGGGAACGGATCGAACGGCAATGGGCGGCATCGAGGCCGGCATGCGTCAGGCGGCGACGGCGATGCGGTCCGGCGCTTCCGCCGGGGCAGCGGGCGTTGCCGGCAGCCTGGCCTGCCCATGGCCATCCTGCCCGGTGTCGGCATCGGCTGCGGTCAGCGGCGGTGCGCCGTACCAGTGCAGGCGCTCGGCCAGCGCGGCGGTTTCGCCCACCAGCAGCAGGGCAGGCGAGCGTACCGCATGCGCCGCTGCGGTTTCGGCCAGATCGTTCAGGGTGCCGATCACCACGCGCTGCTCGGGCCGCGCGCCGTTCTCGATCAGGGCGAACGGCGTCGACGGCGCGCGCCCGTGCGCGAGCAGGCGCGCACGCACGCGGTCGAGGCCGGCCACGCCCATGTAGAACGCCAGCGTCTGTCCGGGAGCGGCCAGGGCGGCCCAATCCAGCGTGTCGTCCTCGCACTTCTGGTGTGCGGTCAGCAACTGCACCGCCTGCGCGTGATCGCGATGGGTCAGCGGCACGCCGGCATAGGCGGCGCAGGCGAGCGCGGCGGTCACGCCGGGCACCACTTCGTACGGGATGTCGTGCGCGCGCAGGAACTCCAGCTCCTCGCCGCCACGGCCGAACACGAAACCGTCGCCGCCCTTGAGCCGCACCACCGTCTTGCCCTGGCGGGCGTGTTCCAGCATCAGTGCGTGGATGCCGTCCTGCGGGACGTGATGCCGTCCGGATTCCTTCGCCACCTCGATGCGCTCGGCGTCGCGGCGGGCGAGTGCCAGCACGTCGGCGCTCACCAGACGGTCGTGCAGGATCACATCGGCCTCGTTGAGCAGGCGCAGCCCGCGCAGGGTGAGCAGGCCGCCATCGCCCGGGCCGGCACCGACCAGCGCCACGCGCCCGACGGGCGTTTCGGCCCCTGCAGGCCCGATCCGCGCCAGCATCGCGCTGAGCGCGGCCTCCGCACCGGACAGGTCGCCGCGTCGCAGCAGCGCGGGCACTTCGCCGCGCAGCAGTGCGTCGAAGAAACGCCGGCGTGCGCCCATGTCGGGCAGCACCGCGCGGATCTCGTGCCGGCGGCGGACCAGCAGGCGGGCCAGATCGCCCAGCGAGGGGTCGAGCTCGCTTTCCAGCCGTTCGCGCAGATGCCGCGCCAGCATCGGCGCGCCACCGCCGCTGGACACCGCGATCTGCAGCGGGCCGCGGTCGATCCGGGCCGGAACCTGGAAGGCGCACAGCGGGGCATCGTCCACCACGTTCACCCAGATGCGACGTGCCTCGGCCTCGGCCGCCACATGGCGGTTGACCTCGGCGTCGTCGGTGGCCGCCACCACCAGCCAGACCCCGTCGAGCCAGGCCGGCTCGAAGCTGCCGGGCAGGGCGGTGATCCCGCCGTCCGCGGCGAGTGCCGCCAGTTCGGGGCAGAGCGCCGGTGCGCCGACGCGGACCGCCGCGCCCGCCTCGCGCAGTGCCTCCACCTTGCGCCGGGCCACGGCGCCGCCGCCCACCACCAGCACCGGCCGGCCGCGCAGGTCGAGGAAGACCGGGAACAGCCGGTCTTCCAGCGGGTCCAGCGGCGCGCGCGCGGGCGCAGCGCGTTCGGGAGAGGCTGTGGACGGAGCAACGGGCATGGCGGTGGCGCTCGATGGCGAGCCCTCACGCTAGACCCGGGGCTCCGCCCCCGGAAATGACCGGCCGGCCTTGCCTGATAACCCAATGGCATAACGCCGGGCTGTTCATGCCGGGCGGTTATGGATAAGGTCGGCAGACGCCGGCCTGTGCCCGGCCTGGATCCGCCTGCTCCCATGCGCACCGCCGTCGATACCCGTCCTCGCAGCCCGCTGCCGGCCCACCGCCGGGGCGCCGCCACGCGCAGGCGGAGGAATTGGGCATGACCCTGGTCCAGCTGCGCTATTTCGTGGCCATCGCCGACGCCGGGTTCAACATCACCCAGGCCGCGGAACAGGTGCATGCCACCCAGCCGGGCCTGTCCAAGCAGCTCAAGCAACTGGAGGACGAACTCGGCTTCCTCCTGTTCGTGCGCAAGGGCCGCAGCCTGGAAGGGCTGACCGCCGAAGGCAGCGAGGTGCTGGCCCATGCCCGTCGCCTGCTGGCCGAGGCCGGCAACATCCGCGCCTACGCCGCCAACCAGCGCCGCGACGGTCAGGGCCGGCTGCTGATCGCCACCACCCATACCCAGGCCCGCTTCGTGCTGCCGCCGGTGCTGGCCCAGGTGCGCAGGCAATATCCGCAGCTGAGCATCCATCTGCAGCCCAGCGCCGACGGCGACGTGCTGTCCCAGCTCAGCCGCGGCGAAGCCGACCTCGCCTTGATCAGCACCGCCGGCCCGCCGCCGGTCGATGGCATCGCCGTCCCGTTGTTCCGCTGGCGCCGCGTGGTGCTGGCCCAGCGCGGCCACCCGCTGGCCAAGGACGGCAAACCGCCCACGCTGGCCGATCTCGCCGCCGTGCCGCTGGTCAGCTACGAATCCTCGATCCGGCCGGAGTCGTCCCTGCGCCGTGCCTTCACCGCCCAGGGCCTGGACCCGCAGCTGGCGATGACCGCCCGCGACGCCGATCTCATCAAGACCTACGTCCGCGCCGGGATCGGCATCGGCCTGCTGGCCGAGATGGCCTTCAGCGCCGCCGAGGACAGCGACCTCGCCTCGCTCCCCGCGCCCGCCGCCATCCCCGAATGCATCGCCTGGGCCGTGCTGCCTCGCGAGCGCGTGTTGCGCGACTACACCGTCGAGCTGCTGGTGGCCCTCGCGCCCCAGCTCGACCGCCACGACCTCCGCCGCGTGCTCGCCGGCCACAGCGAACCCAACTGGCCTGCCGCACCGACATGGACGGAGCTGTGTGCGGTGATCACCAACTGATGACGGTGGTGCAGGAGCGGGCGGCAGCGACGCCGGCCCGCCCGCGGGTTGCCTGCGCCTGTCTGGGTGGCTGAACACATCCCGCGCACAGCGTCGCGCATGCGCCGTCGATGCGCGCCGAACCGCCCGCTGCGCCACAATGGCCGACTTTCCGACGGCGCGACGATGCAATGAAGACCCCCAAAGGCCTGCAGCCTTTGATCGACGACGGCATCATCGACGCCGTCCTGCGTCCGCTGAAAAGCGGCAAGGAAGCCTCGGTGTACGTGGTGCGCGCGGGCGATGAGATCCGCTGCGCCAAGGTGTACAAGGACATGGCCCAGCGCAGCTTCCAGGCGCGCGTGCAGTATCAGGAAGGCCGCAAGGTGCGCGGCAGCCGCCAGGCGCGGGCGATCGGCAAGGCCACCAAGTTCGGCCGCCGCGAACAGGAAGAGGCCTGGAAGCATGCCGAGGTCGATGCGCTGTTCGCGCTGGCCGAAGCCGGCGTGCACGTGCCGCGGGCCCACGGCTATTTCCATGGCGTGCTGGTGATGGATCTGGTCGTCGATGCCGAAGGCCACAGCGCGCCGCGCCTCGGCGAAGTGGAGCTGTCGCCTGATGAGGCCCGCGCCTTCCACGCGCGCCTGATCGGCGATGTGGTGCGCATGCTCTGCGTCGGCATGATTCACGGCGACCTGTCCGAATACAACGTGCTGGTGGCGCCCGACGGCCCGGTCATCATCGATTTCCCGCAGGTGGTCAGCGCCGCCGGCAACAACGAAGCGCGCACCATGCTGCTGCGCGACGTCCACAACCTGCGCGATACCCTGAGCCGCTTCGCCCCGGAACTGGTCGACACGCACTACGGCGAAGAAATGTGGGCGCTCTACCAACAAGGCGCCCTGCGCCCCGACACCGCACTCACCGGCCGCTTCACCTTCGACACCCGCCGCGCCGATGTCGCCTCGGTGCGCATGTCGATCGAAGATGCACGCCAGGAGGCGATCATCCGCCAGCAGGGGCGGGAAGAGGCGGAGGAGCGCGATTGAGCATGCCACTCATCCGCCACCCTCACCCTGTAAGAATTGACAGCTTGCCCGCACCGTCCGCGCGAACGTAGCGTTGGCCCATCGCGGCGAGGCCGATGGACGGCCGCCGCGAGCGCAGACAGGGGGATGTCGCATGTCGGGGGATCCACGACCGGCCGTATCGAGGCCGCTTGCAGCAACATGGCTTGCCACAACAGGCTTGGCGCTCTGCGCCGCCGCCTGCGTGCCCGCAGAATCGCAGCCAGCCGGTGAGCCGGTCTCCGCCGCACGTGGTGTCGCCCACCTCGCGAAAATCGAGGCTGCCGCCGTCGCGGGCGATCAGCAGGCCGTGCAGGAAGGCGTCAAAGCCTTCAGCGACGACGTCCGCCGGTCGATGCGCGTCCCCGACATCAGCCGCCGTATCGACCCCGAAGCCGCCCGCGCCGCCGCCAAGCGCGTCCCCGGCGTGCGCTCCGTGGTCTGGCTGGACCGCGAAAACCTGTTCGCCATCGTCGCCACCAACCCCGCCCGCAGCCACGTCACCATCGACGCCATCTGCCGGGAACTCGACCCGCTGGGCGACACCCTGGCCGTCGTGGTCAATCTGCAGAGCGGCGCGGCCAGAACCGGTGACGAGCTCGAAATCCTCAGCCGGAATTGCCAGCTCCCGGAAGGCGACCGGGCCTTCATGCAGCGGGAGCGGCAGGTGGATGTGGTGGCGCCTGAGGTGAGGCGGATGCAGTAGCCGTCAGTGCCCGGAAGCAGCGCAAGGAAACGCCTGCAGTGGCGTTGCCGCCCTATGTTGTGCCGAAACACGTTCCTGCCGGGTGTCGGGTCGGAAGCAGCCCCGGGTCAGCGCTTGATTTCAGCGCTCAATTCCTCGTCACCATGCCGCCGTGGTTCGCATACGGCTTGGTCTGGCCATCCGGCTGCACGGCTTCCACGGTGTACGGGTCGATCGGACGCCCGGGGACTTCCATGCCGGGTGAGCCCAGGGGCATGCCGGGGAGGACGAGGCCCTTGATCTTGGGTTTTTCGGTGAGCATGCGGCGGATGTCGACGGCAGGGACGTGGCCTTCGACGAAGTAGCCGGCGACTTCGGCGGTGTGGCAGGAGCCCTTGCCGTAGGGGATGCCGAGGCGCTGCTTGATCGGGCCGAGGTCGTCGTGGTCGCGGACGACGACGCTCATGCCGGCGCTGCGCAGGTGTTCCACCCAGACTGCGCAGCAGCCGCAGGTCGGGGTTTTGTGGACGGTGATGGTGGGCAGGGCCTTGCCGGCGGGAGCTTTGGCCGCGCTGCGGGCCTGCTTGGGCGCCGGGGCCTGGGCCGTGCGTGCGTTCGCGGCGCTCTGGGGCTCGGCGGCTGCTGCGGGCGGGGCGGCCGTGGTGGCGAGCAGGCCGGCGAGGGCGGCGGTGAGTGCTGCGGCGAGCGCGGATGCGCGGGCGGTGGCGATGGTCATGTCGGGTCCCTGCCTTGGATCGGCCGATGACTATACCGCCGGTCGTCGGGCGAGGGGCAGGCCGGGCAGCCGGCGACTCAGGCGCAGGTCACGCGGCATGCTTCGGTGGCGTCGGGGCGCGGCACCGCCGGTTGGGCACTGTCGGATCGGCTCGCAGAAGAGCTGCGTGCTGGAGGGATGCCGTTACGCCGTCTTCGCCAGCGCTTCGTCGCCCCAGTCCTCATGCAGGCCGCATTCGCGCTTGAGGCCGAAGAAACGGGTGTCTTCCTCGCGCATGCCGTCTTCCAGCTTGCGGGTGGTGTGCACGTCGCCGATCGACACATAGCCTTCGTGCCACAGCGGGTGGTAGGGCAGTTCGTGATCGTTGAGGTAACGCCAGACGTCGCGGTCGGTCCAGTCGGCGATGGGGTGGAGCTTCCAGCGGCCGTCCTTGCGCTCCAGATAGTCGATGCTGCTGCGGCTGTCGGCCTGGCTGCGGCGCAGGCCGGCGATCCAGGTGCCCACGCCGAGCTCGCGCAGGGCGCGCTGCATGGGTTCCACCTTGCGCAGCCGGTTGTATTCGCGGATGCCTTCCACGCCCTGTTCCCACAGGCGGCCGTGGCGGGCTTCCATCCACGCGGCGTCGACGAGCGGACGGTAGACCTTGAGATTGAGCGACAGGCGCTCGGTCAGCTCGTCGATGAAGCGGTAGGTCTCGGGGAACAGGTAGCCGGTGTCGACCAGCACCACCGGCATGTCGCCGCGGATGCGATGCGCCAGGTGCAGGCCCACCGCGGCCTGGGCGCCGAAGCTCGAGGACAGCACGTGTTCGCCCGGCAGATGGCGCAGGGCCCACTCGATGCGTTCCGGCGCGGTGTAGGCGGCCAGGCGGCGATTGATGTCGGCCAGGGCCTGCGGCGAGGTTTGGGCATCGCCCAGCAGGTCGGCGAGGGCTGCTGGGGATTTGTTCGCGGCCGGCTTGTTCGCGGCGGGCGCGCCGGGAATCGTGGCGTTCGGGTGGAAGGTGGACTGTGCGTGCGTCGTCATGACACCAACTCCAATGACAGCACCCGGCTGCGTTCTGCGTCGAAGGCCAGTACGCCCGCACGGATCAGGAAATCGCCGAAGCGCTCCGCGTCCGTGCGTTCCGCGGCGTAACGTGCCAGCAGCGGGTCGAGTGCGGCGAGGATGGTGGCCTCGTCGATGTTTTCGCGGTACAGGGTGTTGAGCCGGCGGCCGATGTGGTCGGCGCCGAGCATCAGGTTGTAGCGGCCGGGAGCCTTGCCCACCAGCGCGATCTCGCCCAAGAACGGGCGCGAACAGCCGTTGGGGCAGCCGCTGATGCGCAGGTGCAGATCCGCCTGCTCCAGGCCGTGCGTGGCCAGCAGGGTTTCGAGACGGTCGACGAACGCAGGCAGGTAGCGCTCGGCCTCGGCCATCGCCAGGCCGCAGGTGGGCAGGGCCACGCAGGCGAGTGCGGCCTTGCGCAGCGGCGACGCGGTGGCGTGCGTGTCCAGCCCGTACTCGCGGGCGAGAGTGTCGACCGCCTCGCGCTGCGCGGCGTCGAGGTTGGCGATCAGCAGGTTCTGGTTGGCGGTCAGTCGGAACTCGGCCTTGCCGCCGTCGTCCAGCAGCGCGGCGATCGCGCGCAGGCCGCTGAGATGGCGCAGGCCGTCGCGGTCCCAGATGCGGCCGGCGAGGATGCGCAGGGTGAGGTGCCACAGGCCGTCGTCGCCCTGCGACCAGCCGAACACGTCGGCGTTGTGGTCGAACGCATAACTGCGAGCGGGCGTGAAGGTCACGCCGCTGCGCCGCTCCACTTCGGCCCGGAAGTTGTCCAGGCCGTGGTCGTCGATGGTGTACTTCAGACGCGCGCGCTTGCGCACGGCGCGGTTGCCCCAGTCGCGCTGGGTGGTGACCACCGCTTCGCCGACGGGGATGACCTGGTCGGCCGGGATGAAGCCCAGCACATCGGCCACGCGCGGGTAGGTTTCGGCATCGCCGTGCGTGCTGCCCATGCCGCCGCCGACGGTCACGTTGTAGCCGGCCAGGCGCCCGTCTTCGATGACGGCGATGTAGCCCAGGTCCTGCGCGAACACGTCGACGTCGTTGCTCGGCGGCACCGCGAAGGCGATCTTGAACTTGCGCGGCAGGTAGGTGGCGCCGTAGATCGGTTCCTCCTCCTCGCCGCTGCCGGCCACCTTCTCCTCGTCCAGCCAGATCTCGTAGTAGGCGCGGCTGTTGGGCAGCAGGTGCTTCGACAGCGCCTCGGCCTGTGCCTGCACGTCGCTGTGCACCTGGGAGAGATACGGATTGGCGGCCACCGCGATGTTGCGGTTGACGTCGCCGCAGGCGGCGAGGGTGTCGATCAGCGCGGCGTTGATCGCCTGCATGGTCTTCTTCAGGTCGCGCTTGATCACGCCATGGAACTGGAAGGCCTGGCGCGTGGTGACGCGCAGACCGCGTTCGGCGTACGTGGTCGCGATGGTGTCGAGCTTCAGCCACTGCGCGGGCGTGACCACGCCGCCCGGGGTGCGGGTCCGGATCATGAAGCTGAAGTCGGGCTCCAGCTTCTGGCGACGGCGATCCTCGCGCAGGTCGCGGTCGTCCTGCTGGTAGCTGCCGTGGTACTTGATGAGGGTCTGGTCGTCCTCGGCCAGCGCGCCGGTCAGCGCATTGCCGAGCGACTCGACCAGCGTGCCGCGCAGGCGGCCGCTTTTCTGCTTGATGTCTTCGACGGAGTGGCTGCTCATCCGGGTCTCTCCGTCTCAATACACGTCACGGGCGTAGCGGCCCTGGCGCTGCAGGTCGCTGAGGTAGTCGGCGGCGTCTTCGGCAGACTTTCCGCCGTGCGTGGCGATGATCTCGAGGAGCGCCGCGTGCACGTCCTTGGCCATGCGCGTGGCGTCGCCGCAGACATACAGATGCGCACCGTTGTCGAGCCACGCGAACACATCGCGCCCGCGTTCGCGCAGGCGGTGCTGCACGTAGACCTTCCGGGCCTGGTCGCGCGAGAACGCCAGGTCGATGCGGTGCAATGCGCCGCGGCGCAGGGCGTCCTGCCATTCGGTCTGGTAGAGGAAGTCGCTGCGTGCGTGCGGGTTGCCGAAGAACAGCCAGTTGCGTCCGCCGGCGCCCGCGGCCTCGCGCTCCTGCACGAAGCCGCGGAACGGCGCCACGCCGGTGCCCGGGCCGATCATCAGGATGTCGCGGCTGCCGTCCTGCGGCAGGCGGAAGCGTTCGTTGCGCTCGATGAAGACCGGCACCCGCGCGCCTTCCGCGGCCGAGGCCAGGTAATGCGAGCCGGCGCCCCAGCGCAGTTCGCCGCCATGGGTGTATTCGACATGGGCGACGGTCAGGTGCGCCTCTTCGCCCACCACGCTGCGGCTGGAGGCGATGGAGTACATGCGCGGCTGCAGCGGACGCAGCGCGGCGACGAGTGCGTCGGCGGTCCAGTCGCCGGGGTGCGCGCGCAGCAGGTCCAGCGGCTGCTGCGCGGCGAGCAGTGCGGCCAGCGCCGGCTGGGCGTCGGGCGCGAGCAGGGCCTGCAGGGCGGCATCGCCGCTGCGCTCGGCATGCGCGGCCACGAACGGACGCGACAGCCGGGTGATCTCGCGCCTGCTGCTCAACCATTCGCGCAGCGGCAGGGTGTCGGACCCGATGGCCACCGCGGTCTCGCCGTCCAGGCGCAGGGCCCGCAGCAGCGCCTCGACCAGCGCGGGCGGGTTGTGCGCCCACACGCCCAGGGCATCCCCCGGGGCGTAGTCGAGGCCGGAATCGCCAAGATCCAGCTCGATGTGGCGGATGTCCCTGTCGGAGACCGCACGCTCGGGAGCGGTGGCGGTGATCCGCTGGTTGAGGATGAGTTCGGCCGCGTACGGGCGCTCGCGGCTCCACGCGCTGGCGGCAGGCTCGGCGCCCTGCGCATGCGGACGCAGCGGGGTCACGCTGGCCAGCGGCTGCGGCCGGGCCTTGAGCGCTTCGCGCGCCTGGCCGAGCAGGCCTTCGCGCCAGGGGTCCGCAACCGTGTCCACGTCCAGATCGGCATCCGCACGCGGCAGCCAGCGGCTGGCGCCGAGGGCTTCCAGGCGGGTGTCGAGGCGCTGGCCGATGGCGCAGAACTGCGGGTAACTGGAGTCGCCCAGGCCGAGCACCGCGTACTTCAGCTGCGGCAGCTTGGGCGCGCGCCGGCCTTCGAGGAATTCGACGAAACCGATGGCGTCGTCCGGCGGGTCGCCGTCGCCCTGGGTGCTGATGACGATCGCGAGGTAGCGCTCGTCCTTCAGCTCGCGGGTCTGGTAGGCATCGGCCCGCAGCAGGCGGACGGACAGGCCTTCTCCGCCGCATTGCGTGGCCAGGGCCTCGGCGACGCGGCGGGCGTTGCCCGTCTGGCTGCCGTAGACGATGGTCAGGCGAGCCGCATCGGCGGCGTCGGCCGGCAGCGCTTCGGCCGCCTGGGTGGCGGCCAGCGGCTGCAGCCCGGCACGGCCGCGGGCCAGTCCGGCGGCATAGCCGGAGAGCCACCACAGGCCTGAGCCGTCCAGTTCCAGGGCGACGCGCTCGAGCGCGGACAGCTGCTCGGGCGACAGCGGCAGGGCGGCGGGGAGGGGGGCGGTCGCCATCTCGGGGCAGGGTCCATACCGAAGAGAACACGGGCAGCCTAGGCGCCGGCCCTCATGCACGGAAAGGAATGACCGGCATAGCCTTATGCCCGCGGGCTCTTTCGCGGACCCTTCCGGTAACCGGCAGGGTCGCCGATACTGCGCCGCACTTCATTCCTTCCCCCGATGCCGCCCGAACAGCGCGCGTCCCACCGAGTCCCCTGAATGGACCTCCCGCCGGATTTCCTGCTGTTCGTCGCCATCGGGTTCGCTGCACAACTGGTCGACGGTGCGCTCGGCATGGCCTACGGCGTCACCGCGTCCACCCTGCTGATCGGCTTCGGTGTGCCGCCGGCGGTCAGCAGCGCCACCGTGCATGCGGCCGAATGCTTCACCACCGGCGCCTCGGCCATCTCGCACCGCGCGTTCGGCAACATCGACCGCGCGCTGTTCAGGCGGCTGCTGCTGCCCGGGATGCTCGGCGCCGCGATCGGCGCCTACCTGCTGGGCAACATCGACGGCGACGCGCTCAAGCCCTGGATCGCGGGCTATCTGGCGGTGATGGGGCTGTTGATCCTCGCCAAGTCGATGCACAAGGTCATCGTGCCGAAGGAAGTCGTGCGCCATGTGCCGGCGCTCGGGTTTTTCGGTGCGCTGATGGACGCCATCGGCGGTGGCGGCTGGGGGCCGATCGTCGCCAGCAATCTGCTGATGCGCGGACATGCGTTCCGCTTGACGGTGGGCAGCGTGAATGCGGTGGAGTTCTTCGTCACCGTGACCGCATCCGCGGTGTTCCTGCTCACGCTGGGCACCTTCCATCTGTGGATGGTGGCCGCGCTCGCGCTCGGCGGCGTGGCGGCCGCCCCGTTCGGCGCCTGGCTGGTGCGCCACATCAATCCCCGGCTGATGATGCGCGTGGTCGGTCTGCTGGTCATCGCCCTGAGCCTGCGTACGCTCTACCAGGCGCTGAGCTGATCCGCTCCCTGCCGCGTCCGTCCCCCTGCGTCCCCTCACTCCTTCGGCTTCCCGTCCCGCTATCGTGCCCACTTCGATCCACGCTCCGTCCCCCTCCGAACTCGCCGCGCATGCGCTCGAGCGGCGCATGAGCCATCTCGACCGCCTCGAAGCCGAGAGCGTGCACATCCTGCGCGAGGTTGCGGCGGAATTCCGCAACCCGGTGCTGCTGTATTCCATCGGCAAGGACAGCACGGTGCTGCTGCACCTGATGCTGAAGGCATTCGCTCCGGCGCGCCCGCCCATCCCGCTTCTGCACATCGACAGCACCTTCGAATTCCGCCAGACCTACGAATTCCGCGATCGCGTGCCCGAGCGTCTCGGCGTCGAACTGCGGGTGCATATCAACGAAGAAGGCGTGCGTGAAGGCATCAATCCGTTCGACCACGGCGCCGCGGTCTACACCGACATCATGCGGACCCAGGCGCTGAAGCGCGCACTTTCCGACGGCGGCTACGACTGCGCCATCGGCGGTGCGCGCCGCGACGAGGAGAAGTCGCGCGCCAAAGAGCGGGTGTTCTCCTTCCGCGACGCACACCAGCGCTGGGACCCCAAGCAACAGCGTCCCGAACTGTGGAACCTGTACAACGGCCGCATCCATCGCGGCGAAAGCGTCCGCGCGTTCCCGCTGTCCAACTGGACCGAACTGGACGTGTGGCTGTACATCCTGCGCGAAGGCATCGCGTTGCCGCCGCTGTATCTGGCCGAAGTGCGGCCGGTGGTGGAGCGCGACGGCGTGCTGATCATGGTCGACGACGACCGCATGCCGCTGCAGGCGGGCGAAACCCCCGCGATGCGCCGCGTGCGCTTCCGCACCCTGGGGTGCTATCCGCTGACCGGCGGCATCGAATCGGAAGCCGATACGCTGGAGAAGATCGTCGCCGAGATGCTGGTGGCCACCACCTCCGAGCGCCAGGGCCGGGTGATCGACCACGACCCCGCGGCGTCGATGGAGAAGAAGAAGCAGGAGGGGTATTTCTGATGGACGCTTCCCACGCCAATCCGCCGCCGCACGAGGATGCCGCCGATACCGTCGCTGCCTATCTGCAGCGCCACGAACACAAGCAGTTGCTGCGCTTCATCACCTGCGGCAGCGTGGACGACGGCAAGAGCACGCTGATCGGCCGCCTGCTGCACGACACCCGGCGCCTGCTGGACGACCAGATGGCCGCGCTGGAAAAGGACAGCCGCCGTCACGGCACCCAGAACGGCGAGCTGGATTTCGCGCTGCTGGTCGATGGGCTGGAAGCCGAGCGCGAGCAGGGCATCACTATCGACGTGGCCTACCGTTTCTTCGATACCGACAAGCGCAAGTTCATCGTCGCCGACTGCCCCGGGCACGAGCAGTACACCCGCAACATGGCCACCGGTGCCTCCACCGCGGACGTGGCGGTGGTGCTGGTGGACGCGCGCAAGGGCCTGCTGACCCAGACCCGCCGCCACAGCTTCATCGTCTCGCTGCTGGGCATCCGCCGGGTGGCGCTGGCGGTGAACAAGATGGACCTGGTCGACTACGACGCCGATGTCTTCGCGCGCATCGTCGCCGACTACCGCGCGCTCGCCGCCGAGTTGGGCATCCCCGAGGTGGTCTGCGTGCCGCTGTCGGCGCTGAAGGGCGACAACCTGATCGCGCGCTCCGCGCACACGCCCTGGTACGAAGGCCCCAGCCTGCTCGAGTACCTGGAGACGGTGCCGCTCGATGCGGAGCCCGCCGCCGATGCGCCGATGCGCATGCCCGTGCAGTGGGTGTGCCGCCCAGACCAGAACTTCCGCGGCTTCGCGGGCACCCTGGTGTCCGGCCGCGTGGCGGTGGGCGATGCGGTGGTGGCCCTGCCTTCGGGCCGCCGCTCGCGCGTGGCGCGCGTGCTGGAAGGCGGCGAGGACATCGGCGAAGCCGCCTGCGGCCGTGCGGTGATGGTGACGCTGGAGGACGAGATCGACATCAGCCGCGGCGATGTGCTGGCCGCCGCCGCCGCGCCCGCCGAAGTGGCGGACCAGTTCGCCGCGCACCTGCTGTGGATGCACGATGCGCCGCTGCTGCCGGGCCGGCCGTACTGGCTGAAGATCGGCGCGCGCACGGTGGGTGCCTCGGTCACCGAGATCAAGCACAAGGTGGACGTGAACACGCAGGAGCACCTGCCGGCCAAGCGCCTGGAGCTCAACGAGGTGGGGGTGTGCAATCTCTACTTCGACCGCCCGGCGGCCTTCGCGCCGTATGCGGAGAACCGCGCGCTCGGCGGGTTCGTGCTGATCGACCGGCAGACCAACGCCACGGTCGCCGCGGGCACCCTGGATTTCGCGCTGCGTCGTTCCGCCAACATCCATTGGCAACACCTGGAAGTGGACAAGGCCGCGCGCGCCCGCGGGCTGCGGCAGGCGCCACGCTGCCTGTGGTTCACCGGTCTGTCCGGCGCCGGCAAGTCGACCATCGCCAACCTGGTCGAAAAGAAGCTCACGGCCCTGGGCCGCCATACGTATCTGCTGGACGGCGACAACGTGCGCCACGGCCTCAACAAGGACCTGGGCTTCACCGACCAGGACCGGGTGGAGAACATCCGGCGCGTGGCCGAGGTTTCCAGGCTGATGGTCGACGCCGGCCTGATCGTGCTGGTGAGCTTCATCTCGCCGTTCCGCGCCGAGCGGCGGATGGCGCGCGAATTGTTCGAGGCCGACGAGTTCGTGGAAGTGTTCGTGGACACGCCGCTGGCCGAGGCCGAGCGGCGCGACGTCAAGGGGCTCTACGCGAAGGCGCGCGCAGGCGCGATCCCCAATTTCACCGGCATTTCCTCGCCCTACGAGATACCCGAATCGCCCGAGCTGCGACTGCACACGCCCGATGCTTCGCCCGAAGCCCTGGCCGAACGTGTGGTCGCCTATCTGCTGGGCGAGGATGCGGCGGACGGCAGCCTGGCGTAGGCGCGACCTCGCGAGCTGTCCTGCGGGTCGCGGTCGGCCATCGGCCCGAGGCAGAGCGGATCGGTGATCCGCTGTGCCAGCAGGCGCGGGTCCACGACCCGGCTGTTCAGTGCGGCCCGCATGTCTGCGGCCCATGCGGCCATCGCGCGGATCATCTTCTCTTCCTGCGCAGGGCTTCGAAGACGAACAGCACGACGATCGAGGCCAGGATCGCGACCACCCACGTCATGATGCCGTGGCCGGCATACAGGTAACCGCCGATGGCGGCGCCCGCGATGCCGAGCAGGATGGTCATGATCCAGCCCATCGGGTCGGCGCCGGGTTTGATCAGGCGGGCGAGCAGGCCGATGACGGCACCGCCGATGATGTAACCCAGAATGCTCTCGAACATGCGGGCTCTCCACTCGTTCGCGTCGGATCGACGCGGAACGGATGGTAGTCCCCGATCCGGGGCATTCAGGCGGGTGTGCAGGATGCCGTTCAGGTCGCGCGTTTCGCACGCATCCCGCCGGTTGCCCCTGCGCTTGCCCTTCCGCCGCATCGTGTCCGGCGGAAGGGCCTGAGGCCGCGTCGACTCAGCAGCAGCCGTGGCTGCCGTGGTGCTCGCCGCCTTCCACCGCGGCCACGCCGACGGTTTCGCCGCGCAGGCTGGCTTCGCGGTGTTCGGCGATCACCTTGGCCACGCAGGCGGTCACGCGCTTGCCCATCGCGATGTGCAGGAACTCGTTCGGGCCGTGCGCGTTGGAATGCGGGCCCAGCACGCCGGTGATCATGAACTGGGCGCCGGGGAACTTCTCGCCCAGCATGCCCATGAACGGGATGGTGCCGCCTTCGCCCATGTACATCGCCGGCTTGCCGAAGAATTCGCGGCTGCCGGCGTCGATCGCGCGTTCCAGCCACGGCGTCATCGTCGGCGCGTTCCACCCGGTCGAGGCCTTCTCGAGTTCCAGCGACACGTGCGCGCCGTACGGCGGGTCGCGCAGCAGCTCGTTCTGAAGCAGCTCGCCGGCGCGCTTGCCGTCGAGGGTGGGCGGCAGGCGCAGGCTGAGCTTCACCGCGGTGAACGGGCGCAGCACGTTGCCGGCCGACGACAGCGGCGGCATGCCGTCCACGCCGGTCACCGACAGCGCCGGGCGCCAGGTGCGGTTGAGCACAAGCTCGGTCAGGTCCTCGCGCATCGGCGACATGCCGGGCAGGAACGGGAACTTGTCGTAGACCTCGGTGCCCAGCACCTGCGCGCATTTGCGCGCCTGCGCGTAGCGGTCGGCCGGGATCTCGGCATGCAGGCCCTCGATCAGGATGCGCCCGCTCTGCTGGTCCTCCAGACGCGACAGCAACTGGCGCAGCACGCGGAAACTCGACGGCACGATGCCCGACGCGTCGCCGGAGTGCACGCCTTCCTCCAGCACCTGGATGCTGAGGTTGCCGCCGGTCAGGCCGCGCAGCGAGGTGGTGCACCACAGCTGGTCGTAGTTGCCGCAGCCGGAGTCCAGGCACACCACGAGCGAGGGCTTGCCGATGCGTTCCGCCAGGTGGTCGACATAGGCGGGCAGGTCGTAGCTGCCGGATTCCTCGCAGGCCTCGATCATCACCACGCAGCGTGCATGCTGCACGCCCTGCGCCTGCAGCGCCTGGATCGCGGCGATCGAACCGAACAGGGCGTAACCATCGTCCGCACCGCCGCGGCCGTACAGCTTTCCGTCGCGCAGGACGGGTGTCCAGGGGCCCAGGTCGTCGTCCCAGCCGGTCATTTCCGGCTGCTTGTCGAGATGGCCGTACAACAGCACGCAGTCTTCACCCGTGCCGGCATCGGCCGTGGCCGGGATGTCGATGAAGATCAGCGGCGTGCGGCCTTCAAGGCGCACCACCTCGACCTGCATGCCCGGCACGTTCTGCGCGTTCGCCCAGCGCTCCATCAGCGCCACCGCGTCGTCCATGTAGCCGTGCGCGGCCCAGTCGGCGTCGAACATCGGCGACTTGTTGGGGATGCGGATGTAATCGACGAGTTGCGGGACGATGTCGTCGTCCCATTTCTCGCCGACGAAGTTTTCGATGGCGGCGGACGAGAGGTGTGCAGAGTCGGGTGTGCGGGTATCCATGGACGAAACCGGCGGAATGAGTGTGCGGGCATTGTACGCCGCGGGTCTCCCGGGGGCGCGGATGTAGGGGTTTTCCTACCCCCGGCAGCGGAATTCCCGCACCCGGCGATACGCGGAATGCCGATACGAGCGCACCGGCCGAATCCGGACACTGTCCCTGTCGGCGCTGCGGTGCCGGCCGCCGGAAGAACCGGCGCCACACATCCCGCGGGCCATCCGGCCCACGACACCACCCTCAAGGAGATTCCATCATGCGTAGCTTCCGTCGCCTGCCGTCCTTCCTCGCCGCCACCGCCCTGTCGCTGGTGCTCGCCGGTGCCGCCTTCGCCGCGGAAAAGGTCAACATCAACACTGCCGATGCCGCCACGCTCGACCGCGTGCTGGTGAACGTCGGCCCCTCCAAGGCCGAGGCCATCGTGGCCTACCGCAGGCAGAACGGCCCGTTCCGCAGCGCCGAACAGCTGGCCCAGGTCAAGGGCATCGGCCTGAAGACCGTGGAGAAGAACCGCGAGTCGATCCTGGTCGGCACCGCCCCGGCCGCAGGCAAGTCCGCGGCTCCCGGCAAGGCACCGGCGAAGCCCGCAGCGAAGCGCTGAGCGTGCATGCGCCCCGGCTTCCACTGCCTGCGGTGGAAGCGCGGGGCGGGGCCTGCGATAGACTCGGCCGATCTGCCGGACCGAGCCCGCGCCCTCCGCCGCCCATGCCGCATTCACCGCCACCTCGCCCACCGCCCGCTGCCGCACACGTGCGGAATGACGCACTGCTGCGCCACATCCCCGCGCAGGACTATCGCCGCGTGCGCTGGCGCAATGGTCTGGGATGGACGCGCGAGGTCATGCAGTGGCCGGAGGACGGCGACTGGGACTGGCGGGCCTCGGTGGCCGAAATCGAGGCGGATGCGGCGTTTTCCAGCTTTCCCGGCATCGAGCGCAGTCTGGTGCTGCTGCAGGGCGAAGGCCTGGCGCTTCATGCCGAAGGACACACCCACGCGGGCGGCGCCGTGCCGTCCGTTTCGGCCGTCGACCCGCCGCATGGCCGCTGCGATTTCGACGGCGACCGCGCCGTGCGCGCGGTGCTGCATGCCGGTCCCGTGCATGTCTTCAATCTCATGTGGCGCCGCGGCCGCCTCGAGGCCGATCTGTGGCGCCGGCCCCTGGTCGGTTCGATGGTGCTGTTCGCCGTCCCCGACGAACAGTGGGTCGTGTACGCACTCGCCGGACACGCGATGGTCGGCGATGGCGAGCGGCGGCTGCATCTGGCCGCAGGCGACAGCGCGCTCATCGCCGCACACGCCGCGCGCCTGCGCTGCATGATCGAGGGCGGGGGCGAGATCCTGCTGGCCCGCCTGCGTCCCGTGGACGCCTCCGGCCGTCAGTCGACCGACTGATCGCCGTCTGCCGCGCGCCACCGGCCCACGGCGGGTCGAAGAGCCTGGTCGAAGAGGCGCACCCCCACGGCGGATGCGCGGGGCTGTGTCGCGAGTGTGCCGGCCGGCAAGTCCCTGCCGTCGCCCGGCGCAGGAATTGCGGTGGATCAAGAAGCGCGGACGCGCGGCGCCCCATGCTTGCGCCCGCGTTCGGCGCAGGATGCCCGGATGCGTTCGCCTTCCCCAACTTCCTTCCAGGCAAGGAGCATTCGCGTGCCTTATGTTCTGTTCGACGACGGCGAGCACCGCTGCATCGTCTTCAACGACCTCGTCCGCGGCGACGACGGTATCCAGGCCAACCAGTTCCTCGTTCTCCACGGGGAACGTTCCGCCCTGATCGATCCCGGCGGCGGCCTTCTGTACAACCCGCTGGTGCTGGCGATGAGCGCCTGGGTGAAATCGAATACGGTCGAGCTGATTCTCTGCTCGCACCAGGACCCGGACATCATCGGCTCCGTCGACAAGTGGCTGCTCTACACGAAGGCCACGGTCGTCTGCTCACGGCTCTGGGGGCGTTTCGTGCCGCACCTGGTTCCGCATTTCATCGATCACGGCGGGAGCGATCGCTATTTGTTGATCGACGACGAAGGCGGCCGCATCCCGCTCGGCGACGCGGCTTTGTATGCCTTGCCGGCGCATTTCCTGCATTCGGTGGGCAATCTGTCGTTCTACGACCCGGTCTCGCGCATCCTGTTCTCGGGCGATGTCTGCTCGGGCCTGGTGCCGAGCGGCGAAGCCTATGCCTTCGTCGAGGACTTCGACCGCTACCGGCCACGCATGGAAGGCTTCCATACACGTTACATGGCCTCCCGGCGGGCACTCTCGGCGTGGGTGAAGATGGTGCGCGCGCTGGATCCGGTGATGGTGGTCCCGCAGCACGGCATGCCGTTCCGCGGCGAGGCGATGCAGCGGATGCTTGCGTGGCTCGAGGGGCTGGAATGCGGCGTCGATCTGCTGTCGGCGCAGGGCTATCGCCTGCCGGAGGCGCTGGTGCGGCGCTAGGCGGTGTGGTCTCAAGGCTCGGCGCGAAATAAATCACGTGACGTCCCATTCTCATCGCTGATCATTGATCGCGAATCGATCATGCAGCGGATGCGAGCGACATGCCTTGCGATGCTCGGGACGCCAGCACGGCTCCACGCACCGGTGCGTGGAGCCGTCTTCGCGGCAGCCTGTGCTCAGAGCAGATTGAGGACCAGCACCAGTGCCGTCGCCACGGCCGACGTGCCGGCGATGCCCGCGGTGATGGTCTTCGCGCTGCGGCTCCGCAGCCACAGCCACAGGCCGGACAGGCCCAGCAGGACCATGCACACCGCGAAACTGTCGGCCAGCAGTCGCCAGCCCATGCCGCCGGCGATGGCCTTGTGCAGGCGGTTCAAGGCCGCCAGCGGTGTGTAGCGGGTGCGCTTGAGCTGCGCTTCGGCGCTGCCGGGCACGTAGTCCAGACTCCAGCCGTCGCGCGCGCTGCCGCCGGACAGCGTCCACGGCTTGCCGGTCTCGCCTTCGCGCGGCTTGCGGATGAGCTGCGCGTCCAGCCCATGCGCGTCTTCGAGCCACAGCGACAGCGTCTCGGCGCTGCCGCGTGCCTGCACCGGCACCGCCAGCGTGCTGCGGCCGGCGTCGCTGCTGTCGCCCTGCGGCCACGCGCCATCGCCGAAGCGATGGCTCATGATCAACCCGCTGCTGCCGTAGAGCACCGCGCCCAGCGCGCCCCACAGGCCGATCCAGATGTGCAGGGTGCGGATCCAGCGGGCGCCGCCGGTGCCGCGTCGCGGCGCGGCGATGGTGGGGGTCTGCATGGCGGTGGCTGCGTGGCCTGCGTGGAGTACGGTCAGAACTTGAAGTTCGCGCTGACCCATGCCCCGAGCGGCGCGCCGGTGGTGATGTTGTTGTCGTTGTGCGCCGAGGGGAAATACTCCTTGTCGGTGAGGTTTTCCAGATTCAGCTGCAGCGACAGGCGGTCGTTGAGGGTGTAGTAGACCGCGGCGTCGTAGCGGGTGTAGCTGCGCAGGCGGACGGCGTTGCTGATGGTCGCCCACGAGGCGCTGCGGTAGATCGCGCCCAGGCCCACGCCCCAGCGTTCGTTGAAGTCGTAGCGGTTCCACACGCCGATGCTGTGCTCCGGCGTCTGCGCCAGCTCGCGCCCGGCGGGCACGCTGCCGACCGCACGCACCGTGCGCGCATCCTGCCAGCCGTAGCTGGCGACCACCTGCCAGGCGTCGGTCAGCTTGCCGCCGAGCGACAGCTCCACGCCGTCCACGCGCTGGCTGGCGCCGTCGAGCAGGATCAGGCGGCTGGCGTCGTTCGGGTCGGCCACCGCCGCATTGCTGCGGTCCAGGCGATAGACCGCGGCTTCCGCCACCAGGTCCTCGTCGATCCGCCACTTCGCACCGATTTCGTAGTTCTCGAACTTCTCGGGGTCGAGCGACGCGGTCGCGGCGCTGAGCGAGCTGAACTGCTCGCCCGAACGCGGCAGGTGGCTCACGCCGTAGCTGACATAGATCGACGCCTGTTCCACCGGCTTCCACACCAGGCCGGCACGCGGCGACCACATGCCGTCGGACGAGGAAAGCTTCGCGTTGGCTGCGCTCACGCCTTCGCGGCGGTCGTTGAAATCCAGGTCGAAGCGGTCATAGCGCACGCCGAGGATGGCCTGCCACTGCGGCGAGAACTCGATCTGGTCCTGCAGATACAGCGCGCCCAGGGTCACGTCCACGCGGTTGCGCGCATCGCCCGACCCGCCGGCGCTGTTGTTCACGAAGTCCACGTCCGTACGCACGTTGGGCGAGAAGATCGAGACCCGGCAGCCGGTCGCGGTGCTGCCGGCGAGACAGGGCGAACCCGCACCGAGGTCGAAGCGCCCGCTGCGGCGCTCGTTGTCGCTGCGCTGGCGGCCGTACTCGGCGCCGACGACGAACTTGTGCGCCACCGCGCCGGTGTCGGCGGAGAAGATCAGGTCGGTCTGGGTGAAGACGTTGTCGCGCTCGGTCGCGTTGTCGTAGGACGACAGCTGCACCGTATCGCCCGCCACGCTGCCGCCGGCGAACACGTTGCTGTAGTACTTGTCGTAGCGCGCCGCGCGGGTGCGGTTGCGCAGCACCACGCCGTCGCCGAAGTCGTGCTCCACGAAGGCCTGCAGCGCGTGCACGTCGGTCTCAGAGCGGCTCAGTTCGGGGTCGCCGAAGAAGGTCTCCGGCGCGGTCGCCACCGCGTAGCGCGCATCGCCCGAGGCGGCGGCGTAGGACGGTACGCCGCGGTCGGCGGTACGCGCGTCGCTGAAGTATTCGTAGCCGAACACCAGGCGCGTGCGCTCGCCGGCGGCGATCGCCAGCGTCGGGTTGATGCCGCGGCGCTCCAGCTCGAAACCGTCGCGGAAGCCTTCCGAGTCCTCATACACGCCGGTGACGCGGACGCCGTTGGCTGCGCCCAGCGGCTGCGACAGGTCCGCAGTGGCGCGGCGCTTGTTCCAGGAGCCGAACTGCAGGGTGGCGTCGCGGTGCTGCAGGCCGTCGGCCACGCGGGTGACGCGGTTGAGCAGGCCGCCGGGGTTGCCGCGGCCGAAGATCATCGCGCTCGGGCCACGGAAGGCCTCGATCTGCGCGATGTTGTAGGTGTCGCGGTAGTACTGCACGTCGTCGCGCATGCCGTCGATGAAGAAGTCCGCCGTGGAAGTGTTGCCGCGGAACACCAGGCCGTCGCGGTTGCCTTCGCCCTGCACGATGCCCACGCCCGGCACGTAGCGCACCGCGTCGGTCATCGACTGCACGCCGCGGTCGCGCAGCTGCTGGTCGGTGATCACGGTCACCGACTGCGGCACGTCCAGCAGCGGGGTGTCGGTGCGCGTCGCGGTGCTGCTGCGTTCGGCGGCGTAGCCCGGGTTGCGCAGACCGCGCACGATCACGTAGTCCAGATCGGCCGCTTCCTTCTCGGCGGCGGGCGCGTCCGGGGGCAGGGCGGCCTCGGCGGACGGGGCGACGGTGGAAGCGACGAGCAGGGCCGTCAGCGCGACGGCGAGCGGGGTGCGGGGGGGCAGGGAATGCATGCGGGTCTCTCGTGGTGAAGTGGCAGGCTCCGCCCGCCGATGCGCGCATGTTAGTGAGAGTCATTATCAAATGCAACAGAGTTTCGAATGCGATCCGTTCGCATGGGTTGGTGCGTCGTCGCAGACGCCTGCGGGCTACCGTCGTACGATGCCTGCCTGCCCACATCCGGAGCCCACGATGCCCGTTGCAGCCTGTCGAACAACGCCCGCCCGTCTGGCCGGATGGCGAAGGGGCCGCGCATGAGCCTGCTGCTGGTGCGGCATGGCCAGGCCAGCCACGGCGCGGCCGACTACGACGTGCTGTCCGAGCGCGGCTGGGAGCAGTCGCGCCGGCTCGGCGAATGGCTGGCGCGCGGCGGCCACCAGTTCCGGTATGTGGTGGTCGGCGGCATGCGCCGCCATCGCGAGACCGCCGTGGCCGTCGGCGAGGCCTTCGCCGCGCGCGGCGAGCCGCTGCCGGAGATGGTCGAGGACCCCGGCTTCGCCGAGTTCGATCACCGCACCGTGTTCGACACCTGGCTGGCGCGCAATGCCGACGACCCCATCGCCATCGCCAGCCGCAGCGGCGAACCGCACGCGGTCGGCGCGATGCTGCGCGCGGCGCTGCTGGCCTGGGCGCACGACGAACTGCCGGACCTGCCGGAGCGCTGGGGCGAGTTCGGTGAACGCGTGCATGCGGCGAGCGAGCGTCTGCAGGCGCTCGCGGGCAGCGACGAGGCGCTGGTGCTCAGTTCGGGCGGCGTGATCTCGCGTCTGGCGCAGATCGCGCTGGACGTGCCGAAGGCGCGTGCGATCGAGCTGAACCTGTCGCTGCGCAACAGTGCGTTGTCCGAATTCCATCCGCATGCCGGCCGGCTGCGCATCGGCTCGTGGAACGCGCTGCCGCATCTGCACGGCGAACGCGCGCTGTGGACCTACTATTGAGTGCATGCCATTCGAGTGCATGCCGTTCGAACGGATGCTGTCCGAACGCATGCTGTTCGAACGCATGCCCTGCCCGGACGCCAACCGGGCGTCGGCACCGGCCTGTCTCACCCTCGCCCGCAGGCCTGCGGGCGTATCGCACGGGAGCGCGATGCACATGATGTCCCACCCGAAATCCCCGTCCGCGTCGCCGGACGCACCGCAGGCCGGGCTCTTCCCGTTTTCCGAGCGCTCGCGCCGGCTGCAGCGCGAGGTCGCCCGTTTCGTCGACGACAAGGTGCTGCCGGCCGAGGCCGAATTCGCCGCCCACGCGGCCGAGCCCGCACGGCGCTGGACCATTCCGCCGCTGCTGGAAGCACTGAAGGCCGAGGCGCGTGCGCAGGGCCTGTGGAATCTGTTCCTGCCGCCCGCCGCCCATACCGATGCCCATGCCGATGGCGAACCCGACGCCGGCCTGAGCAACCTCGACTACGCGCCCATCGCCGAACTCACCGGCCGCAGCCTGCATGCGCCCGAGGTGTTCAACTGCAGCGCGCCGGATACCGGCAACATGGAAGTGCTGCTGCACTTCGCCACGCCCGAACAGCGCGCGCCGTGGCTGCCGCGGCTGCTGGCCGGCGAGATCCGCTCGGGTTTCGCGATGACCGAGCCCGAGGTCGCCAGCTCCGACGCCACCAATATCGCGCTGCCCATCGTGCGCGACGGCGACGCACTGGTGCTCAACGGCCGCAAGTGGTGGACCACCGGCGCCGGCGACCCGCGCTGCGCGCTGCTGATCGTCATGGGCGTGACCGACCCCGACGCGCCGCCGCACCGCCGCCAGTCGATGGTGCTGGTGCCGATGGACACGCCCGGCGTGCGCATGCTGCGCCCGCTCACCGTGTTCGGTTATGACGATGCGCCGCACGGCCATGTCGAGATCCAGTTCGACGACGTGCGCGTGCCGGCGGCCAATCTGCTGGGCGCATCCGGGAGCGGCTTCGAGATCGCGCAGGTGCGGCTCGGCCCCGGCCGCATTCACCACTGTATGCGCCTGATCGGCCTGGCCCAGCGCGCGCTGGAGATGATGGTCGCCCGCGCACGCACGCGCGAAGCCTTCGGCCGCCCGCTCGGCGGGCACGGCATGGCGCAGGAGGCCATCGCCCTGTCGCGCTGCGAGATCGAACAGGCGCGCCTGCTCACCCTGCAGGCCGCCGCCGCGCTCGACGCGCACGGCAACAAGGGCGCGAAGGACCTGATCGGCATGATCAAGATCGTCGCCCCACGCATGGCCTGCGCCGTCATCGACCGCGCGATGCAGCTGCACGGTGCCGGCGGTCTCTCGCAGGACCACTTCCTCGCCCAGGCCTACGCCGGCGCCCGCTCGCTGCGCCTCGCCGACGGCCCCGACGAGGTGCACATCGCGTCCCTCGCGCGTTCGATGCTGAAGGCCTGAGGTCGGCATGGCCTGCCTGAAGACCGCACACGCCCCATGCAACGCGAAGCAGGACGCATGCTTGTCGTCGTGCCGAGTGCCGCGAGGGGCCTGCTTCCGGACGATTCGGAATACCACCCGCTGCGATGCGCGCGAAGGCCGCTGAACATCGATGTCGCGGCCCATGCCGCAACGGACAAGGAATCCCCATGACCCACCCGCTCGATCTCCCCGCCGAATCGCTCGCCGCCTATCTCGAAGCGCACGTCGAAGGCTTCCGCGGCCCGCTCACCGCGACCAAGTTCAAGGGCGGCCAGTCCAACCCGACCTATCGCATCGACGCCGCCAGCGGCGCCTACGTGCTGCGCCGCAAGCCACCGGGCAAACTGCTGCCCTCCGCGCACGCCGTCGACCGCGAATTCCGGGTGCTGCAGGCGCTGCACGGCAGCATCGTGCCGGTGGCGCGCCCGCTGCACCTGTGCATGGACGAGGCCGTGGTGGGCACGGCCTTCTATCTGATGGAGCACGTCGACGGCCGCGTGTACTGGGACCCGTCGCTGCCCGAGGTGGAGGGCGCATCCGGCCGCGACACGCGCACCGCCATCCATCACGCGGTGATCGACACCCTCGCCGCATTGCATGCCATCGACCCCGCCGCCGTGGGCCTGGGCGATTACGGCAAACCCGGCAACTACTTCGCCCGCCAGCTCGCGCGCTGGAGCGAGCAGTACCGCGCCAGCGAAACGCGCGACATCCCCGCGATGAACGCGCTCATCGACGCCCTGCAGGCGCGCTGCCCCGACGACGATGGCAGCGTGTCCCTGGTGCACGGCGACTACCGCATCGACAACCTGATGTTCCACCCCGAACAGCCGCGCGTGCTGGCCGTGGTCGACTGGGAGCTCTCCACCCTCGGCCACCCGCTGGCCGACCTCGGCTACTACTGCATGACCCTGCGCCTCCCGCGCAATCCCGCATTGCCCGGCCTCGCCGGCCTCGACCGCAGCGCACTCGGTATCCCCGACGAAACCGCCATGCTCGCCCGCTACGCAGAGCGCACCGGCCGCGCCATCCCCGACGACTGGCCCTTCGTCCTCGCCTTCAGCTTCTTCCGCCTCGCCGCCATCGCCCAGGGCGTCGCCAAACGCGCCGAACAGGGCAATGCATCGAGCGAACAGGCCGTGCAGGCCGGCAGGATGGTGGGGATGTTGGCGGAGATGGGGGTGGGGGTGTTGGGCGGTTGATGGAGGGTGTTCGAGAACAAACGACGAAGAACGGTGAGTCTTGGTAGCACAAACTATCGGCGGTCATTTGCCGGCAAAGCTCATCTGCGACTAACCGCGCCCGCCCGCTTCCATGTTCGAATCGACTGTGGTTGACTCTGCCGAAGCTGCCCGCGGCACAGCGCCCGGGTTTGAGCGATAAGGAGATGTCGAATGCATGTCGCAGACAAGATGCGATTCGTCCTGCCGAGTCTTCTGCTGTTCTCCTGCGCTTCCGTGTCTAGCGGCGGCCCAGTGTCCATGCCAATGGAATTGCAAGGCGTATGGCAGCCGGGCCCGGAGCCATGTGTCCTCCCTGGCAATCTCGACAGCGACAGCAGGATCGAGATCAAAACGTACGTGATCCAGGGCTACGAGCACTCCAGCGTGCCGCTCAAGGTGACGAGGGTATCGGCATCGCCAGCGGCATGGCGTATCGAGTATCTGGAGACGTATGGCGGCTACAACGATCGCTACGCTGCGATTTTCGCACTGAGCGGCGACCGCGCCATGACGGTCGTAGACGAGAGCCGGCCGGAGATTTATGTTCGCTGCTTGTGATGCAGGTAGAAGGCGGACATGTGTTTCAACGGAAGAAGATAATACGATCGGATGATGTATGAAGGGCGATTATTTTTAATTGAGACAGGAGGCGTTGGGTGAAAAATTTGATGATCATGCTGTTGGGAGTCCACGTTCTTCTTCTATGCTCTTGTGCTTCAGTGTCGGCAAGCGATCGCGGCAAAATGCCCGAAGAGCTGCTCGGCATTTGGAAATATGGGTATGCGAAATGTTCGACTTCTGCGTTCGGAGAAGGCGATTCCGTGATAAAGATCGAAAGCACGGAAGTCATCGGCTATGAAAATCGAGATGTGATCAAATCGGTGGACAGGATATCCGCTTCTCCGGGCGCATGGAGAATACTCAGGATTTCAGATGTTGCGCCCGCGGATGTTCAGGGTCAGCATGAGATTTTCGTAACAAATGGTGCGCGGATGACCATCACCGATGGTGAGAGTGCCCGCGTCTACACTCGGTGCAAATAAAGGAGGGTGCGCAGCATGGAGCCTGTAGAGCTGCCTCGCTATCGGGTCATTCAGCTTGGTGCTCCGAATCGAAATGGAGTGCAAAGGAATGAAGGGGTCACAGATCTCGACAGTCTTGTGACTCACCACCCAGGCGCAAATGCCGGGGCCGAGATCGTTGATGGCGTGCCTGTCAACGTGGAAAACCCCAGAACGAGGTCCTATGCTGTCGTTGGAGCGGAACTGCAAGAGATAGAGACGAGGCGCACGGACGAATATCGGGCTCTTGGCGCCGATCAGGTCTTGCTGATCAAGGATTTCATGCTGGAAGATTCTCGCATCGCATCAGGTGGTCGAGGTGTGCGTAATGTCGATGTGCCCTCTCCGATTTCTGGATATGTTGGCAGAGTCGATGCTAGGCAAGGCTTGGTTGAAATTCTCGACCGCGAAGGCGGCGAAGTGACCGCGCGTGTGCGCCACATGAGGGATATCCCGGTCAGCGTGGGCGACACCGTCGAGTATGGGCAAGCCCTAGGCACCCAGAGCAATGTGGCGACGGAAGCCATCCACGTCCATCTCGAAATGGACACCCGCTACTACCAACAGTACGAGAACTACATCGCCGACCTCACCAGCGGCCGGCTGGCCATCGATCCGGAGCGGCGCACGCAGGGCATCGAGCCCTTGCCGGTACACAACGACGGCACTTTTCGCATCGGCGAATCCGGCGAGCGGGTGCGTCATCTGCAGGAACTGCTCGCGGAGGAAGGCTATCGCGGTCGGGATGGTGCGCCGGTGGCGCAGGACGGCGTCTACCGGCTGGAGATGCAGCCGGCTGTGCTGGCGTTCCAGCGCGACCACGGTGTCGCGCAGACCGGCGATATCGACAATGCCACGCTTGCGCTGGTGCCGATGCCGCCCAGGCGCGAGTTGGACCGCCCGGATCACAACGACATGCGCTGGGGGCCTGGCATGCCCAACCCGCCCGGCGAGTACGGCCCGCCGCCGCACGAACACCCGACCGGCATGCCGCGCCCGGACGGGCGGCAGGGTCTGCTGCTGGACGACCCCGCTCACCCCAACCACGCCATGTACACCACCCTGCTTGACGCAGTGCATCAGCGCGACCGCCAACTCGGCCGCGAGCCCGACCACATCAGCGCGCAACTGGCCGGCGGCCTAGTGCAGGAAGCCTGCGCCCGCGGCCTCTGCACCGTCGGTGCGGCCAGTTTCAATGCCGATGGCAGCAAGGTGGGCATGACCGATACCGCCGACCTCGATTGCCCGTGGGGCAGGACGGCAGTCGGCGATGTGGCCCGGCTGGCTGCGCAGCCCTTGCAGCAGAGCACGGACCAGGTGGATCGTATCGTTCAGCAGCAGGGGCTGGGGCAGGGGATTGCGCAGCCGGTGTTGGGGCAGGGGGTGGTGGGGCCGGAGGAGCAGGGGATGAAGGGGCCACGGTTGGGGTGATGAGTGACCAAGTGGCAGCTTCCGACTCAAAGCGGACGTCCGCTCGCCCGAATCAAGCATGGCTCTCTGTCCCGATATCTGGGGCTGGCCGCACATCGGCTCGCAAGCCGCACTCAGCGCCCCTAGGATCGAGAGGTAAAGAGGCGTTGGATTGGATCACATCCAATCCGCTCTGGATAAAAAGCATGGCTAGATCCAGAGGTCCGACTTTCAAATACCTAGGTGTAAAGGAGGCTTGCTCAATTGCGGGTCTACTAGAAGTCGCACAATGGGGATATGGTGCCAGCATCACATGGAACGGCCTAAAGCCCACAACAAGATTTGGGGCAGCGCTTGAATCAGCGGCAACTTGATCTACCAGGCCTCTCGGGCGTGGCCGACGACCTCGGCGACGATGGCGGCGTGCGAGCCCGCGTGCATGATCGGGGGGAACTCCACGTGCATTTGAACGGCGCCGTCCCTGTGTCGACCATCCGGGAGATCATGGCCGACGAAGCAACTTCGCTTCCGGCAGGGTTCGATTTCGAGCGTGATATGACCCGCCTTGTCCCTTGCAAATCGCTGGTGGACTACCTCGCACCGTGGCAGGTGTTGCGGCTCTTCCCCAAGAAGCGCGCAAACCTCGACCGCCTCGCCCATGCTGTTCTTGGGAGCTTGGCAGAGAACGCCGTTCGTTTCGTCGAGCTCCGAAGCAGCATCCTGTACTTGACTGGACTTCAGAACTGCACGCCGGCGCAGGCATTGGAACGCCTCATCGAGTCGACAGGCAGTGCTTCTCAACAATACGGCATCCGGCGGGGCTTGATCCTCACCGTAACTCGGGGCGACTACGGCGCCTTCAATCTCGCCACGCTCTTGCAGGCCTACGAGGACATCGGATGGCCGAAGGATGTCGTTGGACTCGACCTTGCGGGAGATGAAGAGACGCCCTATTCGGTTGAGCTGCCCGCGATCATTCGTGAGGCCAAGGACCGGTACGGCTTCGGCATTACGATCCACGCTGGAGAGACTGGGCGCGTGGAGAATGTGCGAGCTGCCGTGGAGCTCTTCCACGCTGATCGGATCGGCCACGGAACGGCTGCAGTCAAAGATCCGTACTTGATGGATCTGCTGGCTACGAAGGGGGTCTGCGTTGAGGTCTGCCCAATCAGCAACCGGCTGACGGGCGCCGTTCCCAGTGATGAGGCCCATCCTCTGCAGGAGTTCCGACGCCATGGTGTGCCGTTCGTCATCTGCTCCGACAATCCGGCGATCCATCAACGCGGCTTGGCTGACGACCAAGCCGCCGCCATGGCCGAAGGCTTGTCCATCTGCGACATGCAACAGCAGTACGAAGTGGCCAAGCGCTTTTCATTCATGGAGGGTCTGAAATGAAGATTCGATTCATGTCCGGCAACGAGCACAAGATCAAGGAAGTACAACGCATCCTTGGCCCGATTGGTGTGGACATCGTGCCTGTATCCAGAAAGATCGAGGAACTGCAGACTCAGGACGTCTATGCGCTCGTGCGGGACAAGCTGATCAAGGCGTTTCACGAGATTGGTCGCCCCCTGTTCGTCGAGCACACAGGGCTGTATCTTCGGGGACTGAACGAGCTTCCCGCAGGCCTAACCCAGATTTTTTGGGACCGATTGGAAGCCAGGCGCTTCGCGGATCTCGTGGCCGCTCTTGGTGACGACAAGGTCATCGCGAAGACGGTTCTTGGGTACTGCGACGGGCGCCAGATGCACCTGTTCGAAGGCTCAATCGAGGGGGCGGTTCCGCGCGCACCTGCTGGGCCGGAGGATTTTCAATGGGACTGCGTGTTTATACCTGACGGCTACACGACGACGTTTGCCCAAATGGGTGCCGGAAAGGACGACATATCCATGCGCCGCCTAGCATTGGACAGATTTGCTGCCCACCTTAAAATTTCGAGAGTCCCGACATGAGAGCTGAACTTCTAGATGCCCACAGCAATGGCAAGCTAATGTTATTTGTCGGAGCTGGTGTGTCTGCAAACCTTGGTTTGCCGAGTTGGAGCCAACTGATCGCGCATATTGCCGAAGAGCTGGGCTACGACCCGGCGGTGTTTGCCACCTATGGAAACTATCAGACTCTGGCTGAGTTCTACAAAAAGAAAAGAGGTGGCCTCGGCGAGCTGCGCAGCTGGATGGACCGCGAATGGCACAAGCCTTCCACGGACATCAAGACGTCTGATATTCACCGGTTCATCACCCTGGGCAACTTCTCGCGGATCTACACCACCAACTACGACCGGTGGCTTGAAATCGCTCACGCCGAGTTCGGTGTGAAGTACGACAGGATTGCCAGCGTAGCGGACATGGTCGCTGTCAGGGACGGTCACCGCCAGATCATCAAGTTCCATGGTGACTTCGCAGCCGACGAGTCTATCGTCCTCGACGAGACCAGCTACTACGAGCGACTGACCTTCGACACGCCGCTAGACATCAAGCTCCGCAACGACGTGCTGAGCAACTCTGTCCTCTTCATTGGCTACAGCCTGACCGACTTCAATATCCGGCTGCTGTTCTATCGCCTGACCGAAATGTGGAGGAAGTCGCCGCTGGCTTCGGCGAGACCCAAGTCGTACGTCTTCACCAATCGCCCGAACCCGGCGGCCGGAGAAGTGCTGAGACACTGGGGAATTGAGATGATCGTGTCCGATCAGGACGATCCCAAGGCAGCGCTCACGGACTTCCTGCAAGAGCTTGTGACCTGACGAGCCGAGCAGGCTCGCGCCGTCCGTCGCAATGCTAGGCACAGCATTTGGTCATGATTGCAGCCACGTACATGACTTCAAAAAATAGTGGCAATCATTGCTGGAGCGCGCAGAGAAGCCGCCTGAGCAACTGCGAATGTGGCCTGCATAAGCGTCCAACATGGCGGTAGTCTCGAGGCGGCCAGGTGGCGTGACGACCGCTGCGTCTGCTTCTGGACGAAACCAGTCGCCCAACCCTCACCCCTCCCGATCATCCCTCACCCACACCCCCCCATCCTCGATCTTCACCGGAAACTTCGCCACGGGGTCGTAGGCCGGGGCGCAGAGGGCGCGGCCGTCGCGGAGGTCGAAGCGGGCACCGTGGAGGATGCAGGTGATGCTGCCTTCGGCGGTATCCACGTCTCCGGAGGAGAGTTCGAATTCGTCGTGGGTGCAGCGGTCTTCGACGGCGTAGAGTTCGCCGTCCAGATTGACCACCAGGATCGGGGTGTCGTCGGCCCAGGCCACGGCTTTTTCGCCGGGCAGCAGTTCGGCGGTGGTGCAGACGAAGGTCCAGTCGCTCACAGGGGTTTCTCCAGCACTTCGAACTGCAGGCCGTCGCGTTTGGGCAGGCCGTAGCGCGGGTTGCCGTGGGGGAAGGGTTTCTTGATGCCGGTGCGGCGGTAGCCGCGGCGTTCGTAGTAGGCGATGAGTTCGTCGCGGCAGTCGATGACGGTCATGCGCATGCGCGTGCAGGCGAAGCGCTCGCGCGCGAGGCGCTCGGCCTCGTCCAGCACCATGCGGCCGATGCCGCCGCCCTGCAGTTCGGGACGGACCGAGAACATGCCGAAATACGCGGCATCGCGCCCGTCGTCGCTGCCATCGTCGTCGCCGTGCTCCACGGCGATGTGCGCGCAGGCGATCAGGCGCGGGGGCGTATCGTCCCGGGTCTCTTCCGCCAGCAGGATCACGCTCTGCGGGCGCTGCAGGTCCTCGTGCAGCATGGCCGCGTCGATGCGCTGGCCATCGAGGATGTCGGCTTCGGTGGTCCAGCCCACACGGCTGGCGTCGCCGCGGTAGGCCGAGGTGACCAGGGCGATGAGGGCGGGGATGTCGGCTTCGGTCGCGTCGCGATAGGCGAACTGGGTCATGGCGGCGTGATGATGCAGATGGAGTGGGCGTCGGTCTCTGCGCGAGGGGCTTCAGCCAGGTAGGCGTCAGCCGAGCAGGCCGCGTACCTTGCGCAGTGCGGCGACGAAGCGCTCGATCTCGGCGTGCGTGTTGTAGAACGCGAAGGAGGCGCGGCAGGTCGCCGGCACACCGTAGAAGCGCATCAGCGGGTGCGCGCAGTGATGACCGGAGCGCACCGCGACGCCTTCCAGGTCGAGCAGCGTCGCGAGATCGTGCGCATGCGCGCCTTCGATCAGGAAGCTGATCACCGCGGCTTTTTCCGGTGCGGTGCCGAGGATGCGCAGGCCGTCGACGCGCTGCAGCTCCTGGGTGGCGTGCGCCAGCAGTTCGGCCTCGCGCGCTTCCACCGCGTCCATGCCGAGCGCGGACAGATAATCGACCGCCGCGCCCAGCCCGATGTGCCCGGCGATATTCGGCGTGCCGGCCTCGAAGCGGTGCGGCGGGTCGTTGAAGACGGTGCCTTCGAAGCTGACTTCCTTGATCATCTCGCCGCCGCCGAGGAACGGCGGCATCGCCGCCAGATGCTCGCGCCGCGCCCACAGCGCGCCGGTGCCGGTGGGGCCGCACATCTTGTGCCCGGTGATGGCGTAGAAATCGCAGCCGATAGCGGCGATGTCCAGCGCGCGATGCGGCGCGGCCTGCGAACCATCGATCACCGTCGCGATGCCACGCTTGTGCGCCTCGCGGCAGATGTCCTTCACCGGGTTCACCGTGCCCAGCACATTGCTCACGTGGGTGAGCGCGAGCAGCTTCACCTCGGGCGTCATCGCCGCGTGCAGCGCCTGCATGTCGAGCGTGCCGTCGGGCAGGATCTCGGCCACCCGGACGGTCGCGCCAGTGCGTTCGGCCACCAGCTGCCACGGCACGATGTTGGCGTGATGCTCCATGCGGCTCACCAGGAGGATGTCGCCGGCCTTCAGCCGCGGCAGCGCCCAGGAATAGGCCACCAGATTGATCGCGAAGGTGGTGCCGCTGCACAGCACCAACTCGTCCGCGCGCACCTTGAGGAAGGCGGCGAGCTTCGCACGCGACGCCTCGTAGGCCTCGGTGGCCTCGGTGCCCAGCGCATGCACCGCGCGGCTCACATTCGCGTTGTGACGGCGATAGAAACCGTCGACGGTTTCGATCACCGCCGCCGGCTTCTGCCCGGTGTTGGCTGAGTCCAGATAGATCAGCGGCTTGCCGTGCACCTCGCGGGCGAGCAGCGGGAAATCGGCGCGGATGGCGTCCCAGTTGCGGGTGGGCTGTGCGGTGGCGTTCATCCGGCGGTGACCCGGTTCAGATGCGTGTCGAGGACATCGGTGAGCGTGTCGCGCAACCGGGCATCGTCGATCGCGGCGAGCGTTTCCCGACAGAACGCGGCGGTGAGCAGTGCCCGCGCCTGCGCGTCCGGCAGGCCGCGCGAGCGCAGGTAGAACAGCGCGGTGGGGTCGAGCTGCCCAACGGTCGCGCCGTGCGCGGCCTTCACTTCGTCGGCGTGGATCACCAGCACGGGCTGGGTGTCGACCTCGGCATCCGCCGAGAGCAGCAGGTTCTTGTTGGACAGTTCGGCGTCGCTGCCGTCCGCGCCTTCGCGGATGGTGATGCCACCGTGGAACACGGCGCGCCCGCGTCCCGTGCCGAGCCCGCGCCACATCAGCGAACAGGCGGTGTCCCGCGCGATGTGCTCGATGCCCAGCCGGGTGTCGACATGGCGCTTGCCGTCCGCGAGCAGCACGCCATTGGCGGTGAGCCGGGCGCCTTCGCCTTCCAGGCGGACGTTGAGTTCGTGCCGCGACAACGCCGCGCCGAGTTCGAGATCGAGCCGACGGTACTCCGCCTCGCGCGCCAGCACGGCATCGGTGCGCGCGAACAGGCTGGCGCCCGCGGCTTCGTCCTGCACGCGCGCATGCGTCAGGCGCGCGCGCTGGCCCAGGTGCACGTGCGCGACGTGGTTGACCAGCCCGCGGTGCGCGCCGAGCGCGATGTGGTGTTCGACCACGCTGAGGGCGGCATCGTTGCGCAGGTCGATGAGGTGACGCAGATGCGTCGCCGTCTCCGCGGCGCCCGCGCTCGACACGAACACCAGGTGCAGCGGCGCGTCGCAGGCCGTGCCGGCCTCGACGCGGATCAGCGCGCCGTCCTCGGCCAGTGCGGTGTTGAACGCGGCGAACACCGAATCCGCACCCGCGTACCTGCGCTGCAGGATGTTGACCTCGCGCGGATCGTCCGCGCGCAGTGCGCTCGACAGAGGAGCGATCTGCACGCCGTCGGGCACGCCCGAGACATCGCTCAACTCGGCCGAAAACCGACAATCCACGAACACGATGCGCGGGGCTGGGAGATCGATGCGCGGGTCCTGTCGCAGCGCCTCGCGTTCGGCTTCGCCAGCATCGCCGGCCGGTGCGAAGGCGCGCCGCTCCAGCGCGCGCAGCGTGGTGTATTTCCAGGCTTCGCTGCGCGGGCCGGGCAGGCCGTCGCGCAGTGCGTTTTCAAGCGTGTCGCGCCGGAATGCAGCCAGCCCGGCGGCATCCGGTTGCCGCAGCGCATCGAAGGCTGTGGCGAAGGAATCGAGCAGTGCGCTCATCGTGCCGCCGCCTCCGGCGCGATGCGGTCGCGGATCCAGGCGTAGCCGTGCGCCTCGAGTTCAAGCGCAAGCTCCGGGCCACCGCTTTCAACGATGCGGCCGTCGGCCAGCACATGCACCACGTCGGGCTTGATGTAGTCGAGCAGGCGCTGGTAGTGGGTGATGACGATGAACGCGCGGTCGGGGCTGCGCAGGGTGTTCACGCCGTCGGCCACGGCCTTGAGCGCGTCGATGTCGAGCCCGGAGTCGGTCTCGTCCAGGATGGCGAGCTTCGGTTCGAGCACCGCCAGCTGGAAGATCTCGTTGCGCTTCTTCTCGCCGCCGCTGAAACCTTCGTTCACGCCGCGGTGCAGCAGCTCGTCCTTCAGATGCAGCACTGCCAGCTTCTCGCGCACCAGCTTGAGGAACTGCATCGAATCCAGTTCCGGCTCGCCGCGCGCCTTGCGCTGGGCGTTGAGCGCGCTGCGCAGGAAGTAGGTGTTGTTGACGCCGGGGATTTCCACCGGGTACTGGAACGCGAGGAAGATGCCGGCGGCGGCGCGTTCTTCAGGCTCCAGTGCCAGCAGATCCTCGCCTTCGAACAGCACGCTGCCGCTGCCCACGTCGTAGCCGTCGCGGCCGGAGAGGATGTTGCCCAGGGTGGATTTGCCGGCGCCGTTCGGCCCCATGATCGCGTGCACTTCGCCGGGTTTCACCTCCAGCGAGAGGCCCTTGAGGATGTCTTTGCCGGCGATGCTGGCGTGGAGGTCTTGGATGGTGAGCATGAGGGTCTCAGGTACAGATGGCGTGCTGGGCGATCAGGCGCTCGCGCCCGGCGTTGAGGTCGGAAAGTGCGAAAAAAAGTGCGAGCCAGATGAGGTGTGTGGAGCCTTGGAAGATCGGCAGTTCGGGGCATTCCATGGTGCGCGACGTGAGCGCAAGGGCTGCGCATGCACCGTGGATGCGCGAAACGGTGCGCGATGAAGCCGTGCGCGATCAACGTGCTGAATGCCGGTCATGCCGCACTCCCGCCTTCATCGCGCTGCTGCCGCTGCGCCGACCAGCGCAGCAGGCCCCAGAGCGCGACCAGTGCCCACACGGCTTCCAGCACCAGGAACGGGTAGAACTTCACCATCCACGCCGAGGTCGCGCACAGCGAGGCGCCGACGAGATTCATCGCGAGGAAGCCGCGCGAGTGCTCCGACAGCCGTTCGCGCTGGTTGAGCACGAAGGCGATCAGCAGCAGCGACACGCCGATCGTGCCGATGAGGTCGGCGACGCTCATGCCATGTCTCCGTCGCCACATGTCCCGCGTGCATGCCGTGCCGACAGCGCGGCAAGCGCGGCGAGGGCGTCTTCGCGACGTGTCCACGGCACGAACAGGTGGTCGTGGAAATACGCCGACACCACGTTGCACGGGATGCCGTGCTCGGCCAGCGCGGTGGAGATGGCCGCCATCATGCCGACGGCTTCGAGGCTGGAGTGGATGCGCAACTGCACCTGCGCCCAGTGGGCGTCGTCGGGATGGGAGCCGTCGTCCTCGATCTCCACGATGACCGTCGCCGCCTCGTCCTCGCGGAACCAGAGGAGCGCACCTGCGGGCATGGGCGCGTCATGCGCCTGCGTGCGGACCGCGCGCGGGCGCGGCGCCAGCGCGGGTGCGAGGCCCGCGAGCAGGCGTGCGAGGTCGGTTTCGCCTGCGCCGATGCCTACGCCGGCTGTTTCGCGAGTGGCGAGGGCAGGGCTCATCCCACCGAACCTTCCAGCGACACTTCCAGCAGTTTCTTCGCTTCCACCGCGAATTCCATCGGCAGTTCGCGGAACACCGAGCGGCAGAAGCCGTCGACGATCATCGACACCGCGTCTTCCTCGGAAATGCCGCGGCTGCGGCAGTAGAACAGCTGGTCGTCGCTGATCTTCGAGGTGGTGGCCTCGTGCTCGACCGTGGCGCTCGGGTTCTTCACCTCCACATACGGGAAGGTGTGCGCGCCGCAGCGCTTGCCGATCAGCAGACTGTCGCACTGGGTGTGGTTGCGCGCGCCGTCGGCGCCGCGCTCCATCTTCACCAGTCCGCGGTAGGTGTTCTGGCCGCGGCCGGCGCTGATGCCCTTGCTGACGATCTTCGATTTGGTGCGCTTGCCGACGTGGATCATCTTGGTGCCGGTGTCGGCCTGCTGGCGGTGATGGGTGAGCGCCACCGAGTGGAACTCGCCCACCGAATCGTCGCCGATCAGCACGCAGGACGGGTATTTCCAGGTGATCGCCGAGCCGGTCTCGACCTGTGTCCAGCTGATCTTGCTGCGCGCGCCTCGGCACTCGCCGCGCTTGGTGACGAAGTTGTAGATGCCGCCGCGGCCTTCCTCGTCGCCGGGGTACCAGTTCTGCACGGTCGAATACTTGATCTCGGCATCGTCCAGCGCCACCAGTTCCACCACCGCGGCGTGCAACTGGTTCTCGTCGCGCATCGGCGCGGTGCAGCCTTCCAGATAGCTCACGTGGCTGCGTTCCTCGGCGATGATCAGCGTGCGCTCGAACTGCCCGGTGTTCATCGCGTTGATCCGGAAGTACGTGCTCAGCTCCATCGGGCAGCGCACGCCCTTGGGGATGAACACGAAGCTGCCGTCGGAGAACACCGCCGAATTCAGCGCCGCGAAGTAGTTGTCGCCCACCGGCACCACGCTGCCCAGGTACTTTTGCACCAGCTCGGGATGCTCGCGCATGGCCTCGGAAATGGAGCAGAAGATCACGCCCTTCTCGGCCAGCTCCTTGCGGAAGGTGGTGCCCACGCTCACCGAATCGAACACCGCGTCCACCGCCACGCCGGCCAGCTTCGCGCGCTCGTGCAGCGGCACGCCCAGCTTGTCGTAGGTGTCCAGCAATTCCTGCGGCACTTCGTCCAGCGACTTGTATTTCGGGCCCTTGGGCGCGGCGTAGTAGCTGATGGCCTGGAAATCGATGGCGTCGATTTCGAGCTTCGCCCACTCCGGCGGCGTCATCGTGAGCCAGTGCCGGTACGCGGCCAGGCGCCACTCGGTCATCCACTCGGGCTCTTCCTTCTTCGCGGACAGGAAGCGGACCACATCCTCGTTCAGGCCCGGCGGCAGGGTGTCGGTCTCGATGTCGGTGACGAAACCGGCGGCGTAGCGGCGGCCCAGCTGTTCGTGGATCTCGGCGTTTTGCAGGGGGCTGGTCATGGCAGACGGCTCGTAAAAAGGGGCGCCGGTGGGTTCATTCGACGTGCAGCGCGACCGGGATGGTGCGCGCATCGGACGTGGCGGGTGTGCGGCAGAGGTCGGCGAGACTCACGCCGCGCAGTGCGTCCATCACCACGTCGTTGATCCGCCGCCAGTTGGGCCGGACGCGGCAATCCTGCTCCAGGCCGCACTGGCCGTCGTGGATGCTGCATTCGGTCATCGCCAGCGGGCCTTCCATCGCTTCGAGGATCTCGACCAGGCCGATCTCCTGCGGCGCACGCGCGAGGCGGTAGCCGCCGGTGGCGCCGCGGTAGGCCTGCACCAGGCCGGCCTGGGCCAGCGGTTTCAGCACCTTGGCCACGGTGGACGCTTCCAGCCCCGTGCGCTCGGCCAGGGCGCTGGCGCTCAGCACCGAGGCCTGCTCGCAGGCCAGAACGGTGAGCGCGACAGTCGCGTAGTCGGTCAGGCGGGTGATGCGGAGCATGCGATGGGCGACACCGGGCGGGTGTCGGCGGCTGGAAACAGGACCAAAATTGTACGGTTTTGGCCCGGCACTCTCAAGCTGAACACGTGTGGGCAGGCCGTGGGCACCCAGAGGGTTCATGTGGGTGCCTGTGAAGGCGGTCGAGGCGGCCCTGCGGGCCACCGCGCCTGCCGCAGGGCCCTTGAGGCAGACTGCGTCGATGGGCACTTCCTCTCCCCCCGCCGCTCCTGTCGCCCGCGACTGGCTGCGCGTCCTGCCCTGGGAAGCGGATGGCCTGCGCCTGCGCACGCTGCGCCCGACCGACCTGGACGCGTTTCTTGTCTGGCGTTCTGACCCCGAGGTCGCGCGTTATCAGGGCTGGATGCCGATGGACGCGACCACGGCACTCGCATTCCTCCAGTCACAGGCCTGGGCATCGCCGCAGCCGGCGGGTACCTGGCGCCAGATCGGCGTGACCGATGCCGCCAACGACCGGCTGCTGGGCGATGTCGGCATTTGGCTGTTCCCCGACGCGCGCGCGGCGGAGCTGGGCATCAGCGTCGCGCCTGCGGCGCAGGGGCGCGGGGTGGGGCGGTGGGCCATCGCGTCGCTGTGCGAGCTGCTCTTCGCGCATGCGGGCGTCGAGCGCATCCGCGCAGCGGCCGATGTGCGCAACCTGCCTTGCCTGCGCATGCTGGAAGCGGCCGGCCTGCACCACTGCGGCCTGCGCGGCGTGGTCAGCAAGGGCGAAGCCTGCGAGGAGCAGATCTTCGAACGCGTGCGTCCCGGCGCCGCCCCCTGCGATACTTGACGGCCTCGCCCATGCGGCCATCGCGGCCCGCAGGAGTCCGGTCATGAAACTCTGGTCCATCCTCGGCAATTCGCAGATGCTCGACGGCGGCGCGATGTTCGGCAACGCCCCGCGCGCGCTCTGGGCGCGCTGGCTGCCGCCGGACGCGCAGAACCGCGTGCCGCTGGCCTGTCGCGCGCTGCTCGCCAGCCCGCTCGCGGGCAAGACCGTCCTGTTCGAGACCGGCATCGGTGCGTTCTTCGCACCCAGGATGCGCGAGCGCTACGGCGTGGTCGAAGACCGCCACGTACTGCTGGATTCGCTGCGCGAGGCCGGCTTCGGCCATGAAGACATCGATGTGGTGGTGCTGTCCCATCTGCATTTCGATCATGCTGGCGGCCTGCTTGCGCCGTGGGAGGAGGGCAGAGCGCCCTCGCTGCTGTTCCCCAATGCGACGTATGTGGTCAGCGCCGGCTGCTGGGAGCGCGCGCAGGCGCCGCACCCGCGCGACCGCGCCAGCTTCATTCCCGAACTGCCCGACCTGCTGCGTGCCAGCGGCCGGCTGCAGATCGTCGACGGCCCGCACTGCGATGCGCTCGGGCCCGCCGTGTGTTTCCACTACAGCGACGGGCATACGCCGGGCCTGATGCTGGCGGAGATCGTCGGGCCCGTGCATCGCAACCCGCAGGACCAGGGCGACGCGCACGGCGGCGTGGTGTTCTGCGCCGATCTCATTCCCGGCCGGCCTTGGGTGCACGTGCCGATCACCATGGGCTACGACCGCAACCCCGAGCTGCTGATCGACGAGAAGCGCGCATTCCTCGAAGACAAGCTCGCCCGCGACGTGCACCTGTTCTTCACCCACGACCCCGACTGCGCCCTCGCGCAGGTGGTGTGCGATGCGCAGGGGCGCTTCGGCACGGCGCACGAGGTGCCCGCACTGCAGGCCCGTGGGCTGCCGGAGGCGCAGACGTCCTGATCGGCGGTGCGCCGGGTGCGCCCGGCGCATGCTCGACTCGATCGCGACACTCGCTCGACCTGTCCGTGTGTCGAACCGCAGGCGTGACGGCATTCCTCCTCATAACTCCCGTCCCATTTCCGATCGCACCCAAGGATATTCCCGATGCCCAGGATCACCCTGCTGTTCGCTGCACTCCATGTCGTCCTGATGCTGTGGCTCGCCTGGCGCGTGGTCGCGCAGCGCCGCGCCGCGAAAATCGGCCTCGGCACCGGCGGCGACTACACCCTGGAACGCGCGGTCCGCGTGCACGGCAATTTCATCGAGTACGTGCCCTTCGCGCTGCTGATGTTGGCGTTGCTGGAACTGTCCGGCCTGGGTGCGATCTGGCTGTGGATCTTCGGTACGCTGCTGCTCACCGGACGCCTGCTCCACGCACGCGGGCTATCGCGCAAATCGGGCATCTCGTTCGGCCGCTTCTACGGGACCTTGTTCACCTGGATCGCACTGGCGGCGATGGCGGTGGCCGGGCTGCTGCGTTTCGGCGGATTGTTCTGACGCTGGAAGGCCGACACCATTCGGTACAGGCGGTCACTCGTTCCGAAGTCCGCCGGCACGCGTGTGATGCGCACGCCATCATCAATCGGCCTGTATCGCAGGTTCCCATGCTTGGACGATGGCAGATGGCCCTGGTCGTATCGATTTCTGAGACGGATCGTCTATAGACTGATCCGACCCAACCCACAGCTTACACAACACAGCGCATTTCTCATGGATGTTACCCCTCTTTTTCCCGTTTCCCCGAAGGGCTTTAGCAAGGCCATCGGCTCCCTCCGCATGCTGGGCATCGCCGCCTCCATGCTCTGCGTCCTGTCGATGCATGAGGCTCGCGCGACCAGTGCGGGCGTGGATCCCTATTTCGACTACCGCAAGCGCACCGACGCCTCCGCACAGGTGGGCGCCCTCAGCGACAGCTTGTTCGGCGATCAGATCAGTCTCTACGACGGGTCCACCTCGTTCGTGGTGACCGACATCGACATTCCCGGGAACAATGCCTTGCCCGTCAGCCTGTCGCGACGGCTGGCCATCGAGAACGAGCCGGAAACCCGGTTCCCCTACGACCCACGCCTGCGCGGGCTGGGCAATTGGGATATCGAAGTGCCCTACATGACCGCGACGCTGGGCGCGGACACGGGGTGGTCGACGCAGCCCTGTACCTACGGCGGCGGAATTCCGGGGATTTCGGCCGGGTCGGGCGGTAAGTTCCATCGGTGGGAAATCTGGCAGGGCGTCACGATCAATGTGCCCGGCCGCGGGCAGACCAGGATGCTGGGCCTCGAGACTGGCGTGCCGCGCCCCAGCGTTGGTGAGTTCGGAGCGACGACATCCGAGAGAGACGCGTTCGAATGCATTCCGATGAAGAGCGGATTTGCGGGGAGCGGTGTCCGCATGACGACCGCGTCGGGGTTGCGTTATTACCTTGACGTGGGCGTTGTGCGAAAAGCTTCGTCGTTGTTGACCCATATCTGGGTGCCTGGACCGGGTTCTTCTTACTACACTTCCCCACCAACAGGAGGCTCCTACAGCTACTTCGACCTGTTCGACGACCCCCTCAGGCCGCGAACCGAGCCTGGCCTTGAGCGCTTTCCGACGTTCAACAGTAATTTTTCTTTCCATTCTCCCGCGGACTACGCGTCGAATTTTTCCGTCATCGATGCAGGGTCGGACATTCAGTCGCGCGAGCTCATTTATCTGCGCAATCAGTACTATGCACTCGCCAGCAGAATCGAGGATCGATTCGGAAACTGGGTGCAGTACGAGTACAACAGCAACGGCCATCCGACCCGCATCTGGTCGAGCGATGGTCGTGAAATCCTGCTCTCATACACTGGAAGTCGTCTGACAACGGCCGTCGCCGGCGAGCGCTCCTGGACGTTCTCGTATCAGGACCCCGGTAATGGCTATCACGAGTTGACCCAGGTCGTTCTCCCCGATAGTAGTCGCTGGGCCTATGCCTATTCCGGCACCTTGCGACCTTCCACTTTAGGGGACGACACCATTCCTGCTTTACCGGAGTGTCGGGGCGAGCCGCTCGGCTTCGACAATGCGTATCAAGTTCTCGCCACGCACCCCGGGGGCGCACAGGGCAGTTTCAGCTTTTCCTATCAGCGCCATTACAGAAGCGGAGTGCATGCGACCGAGTGCGTCCAGACGAGCTTCGATCCGCGTTACGACACTCACCCCAACTACCGCCTCGATGTTCCGCATTTCTTCGATGTGATGAGCCTCACGTCGAAAGTGCTCAGCGGGCCGGGCATCCCGCAGCCGTCGACATGGCAGTACGAGTACGCTCCCGCCGGCTTCTATACGATGCTCTGGGGCAGTCGCACCCAGGCCCCGCAGTACCCCTGCACCACCTGCACCCCCTCGAAGTGGGTGACGGTGACCAACCCGGACGGAACGAAGACCCGCGAGAGGTTCGGTATCCTCTATCGGGTCAACGACGGTCGCAGGCTCGAGTCGCAGACGCTGGATACGGCCGGCAATGTCATGCAGTCGCAGACCTTCCAGTACATGACCGATGCCGAAGCGGCGCAGCAGCCGTTCCACGGCGTGTACGGCCGCCTGCTCGGTGGGCTGGGCGACCCGAATTCGGTCAAGGTCCGTCCGGTCAAGCGTGAGACGACGCTGTACTCGGGGATGACCTTCTTTCGTGAACATCTCTCCTTTGATGTTTTAGCGCGTCCCGCATCGACGATCGGTGGCAACGGAGTCAACAGCAGATCGGAGTCCTTCACGTACCACGACGATACGATACTGTGGGTGCTGTCGCAGCCTGCGAGCACCACCAGCATCAATACCGGTCAGGTCCTCTCCAAGGTTGAATACAATGCGCAGGCATTGCCGGAGCGGGTCCATGGCTTCGGGCTAAAGCTCAAGTACACGTTGAGCCACTGGCCCGACGGTCAACTCAAGACTATTACCGACGGCCGCGGCAATACGACATGGTTGGGCGACTACCATCGCGGCGTTCCGCGACTGATCGGTCATCCCGCGACACCGGAATCTCCTGCGGGTGCGACCGAGTCGGCGACGGTCGATGGCAACGGCTGGATCACCTCGGTCGTCGACGAGACGGGCGCCAAGACCTGCTATACACATGACCCGATGGGACGCACTTCCAGCGTGACATCACCGTCTGAAGCGCAGGCGGGTGTCTGCGACAATTCGACATGGAAAGTGCAGTTTTCTTCGTTCGCACCGATCCCCGCAACCGACTGGGTCCCGCCGGGCGTGAGCCATGGGCAGTGGCGTCATACCGTCGCGCATGGAGACTATCGCAAGTTCACCTACTACGACGCCATGTGGCGGCCGGTGTTGATCCATGAATATGATGCGATCAATCTCAACGGCACGCTGCGTTCGACCAGCATGGCGTACGACGAGAATGGGCGCGTCAAATTTCAGTCGTACCCATCCAGCGCGACAGTCCCGGCCGCAATGGGCACTCGCACGTTCTACGATGCGCTCGGGCGCGTCACACGGGTAGAGCAGGATGCGGAGAACAGCGCGGTACTTGCCACCACCACCCAGTACCTGGATGGCCTGCAGACCCGCGTGACAAATCCCAAGGGAAATCAGACCGTCACCAGCTTCATGGCCTGGGATATCCCCACCTATGATTACCCCATCGCCAGCGTTCAGCCGGAAGACAAGGTGGTGGAGATCGCCCGCCATCCGCAATTCGGCTGGCCACTGCAACTCAGGCAGCGCAATGCCGCGGATACCTTGAGCGTTGCGCGGCAGTATGTTTACGACGTACATGGCCAGCTGTGCAAGACCATCGAGCCGGAGACCGGTGCGACGGTGATGGATTACGACGCCGCCGGCAATCTCAGCTGGTCGGCCACTGGCTTGACCGGAGGCAGCTATGCCTCCGTCGGCAGCTGTAGCCAAGCCGAGGCAGGCGGTTCCGGGCGCATGGTCCATCGCGGCTACGACCCACGCAACCGGCTGACCAACCTGGCCTTCCCCGACGGCCGCGGCAACCAGGAGTGGACATACACCGCCGACGGCCTGCCTGCCACGGTCACCGCCTACAACACGCACGTTTCGGATAGCTCCGGCACCCGCGTCATCACCGCCTACACCTATAACAATCGCCGCCTGCTGACCGGCGAGTCCATCACCCAGCCCAACTGGTATACATGGACCACAGGGTATGCCTACAACGGGTTGGGGCATCTGTCGCACCAGACGTATCCGACCGGCCTGATGGTGGACTATGCGCCCAATGCATTGGGCCAGGCGACCAAGGCCGGCGCTTATGCCAGTGGAGCGCAGTACTACCCCAACGGTGCGATCAAGCAGTTCACCTATGGCAACGGCATCGTGCACGCGATGTACCAGAATGCGCGGCAGTTGCCCAGCCGTAGCACCTCGAGCGGGGGCACGCTGGATCTGGGTTATTTCTACGACAACAACGGCAATGTATCGCACATCGCCGACCATGGCCGCGGCGAGCAGTTCAGCCGGTGGATGCAGTACGACGCGCTGGATCGCCTGACTGACGTGGGGTCTGTCCACTTCGGGGGCGACCATTGGCACCGCTTCACCTACGATGCGCTCGACAACCTCAAGTCCTGGAAACTGGCCGGCGTCAAGGACTACGCCGATTACATCTACGACGTCAACAACCGCCTGACCAATATCCGCAACACCGCGGGCGCGACGGTTGTCGGGCTGTCCTATGGTCCTCAGGGCAATCTGCAGAACAAGAACGGGCAGGTCCATGTGTTCGACTACGGCAATCGCCTGCGCGATGTCGTGGGCAAGGAGTCCTACCGCTACGACGGCCTTGGTCGCCGGGTGACGACCTGGAAGAACAACGGCGGTGCCGAGCTGTGGCAATACACCCAGGCTGGGCAAATGGTGTTCTCCAGCGACTGGGAGGGCTCGGGCTATCTCAACCACAAGACGCATGAGCACGTGTATCTGGCCGGCAGTCTGGTGGCAAGCATCGACCACGACTGGCCCAGCAACGCGCTGATCGCGGTCAAGTACCAGCACACCGACGCCCTCGGCAGCCCGGTGGCGGTGACCAATGCGTCCGGCCAGGTGATCGAGCGCATGGATTACGAGCCGTGGGGCGCGATCATCGGCAAGCCCGGCCACAACGGCATTGGGTATACCGGGCATGTGATGGATGGGGCGACTGGGCTCACCTACATGCAGCAGCGGTACTATGATCAGTCCGTTGGGAGGTTTTTGTCGGTGGATCCTGTCGTCGCTAGCAGCAGCACCGGGGCGAACTTTAATCGGTACAAATATGCTGCAAACAATCCATATCGCTTTGTTGATCCTGATGGGCTTCTTGATCGTGAGCGTAAGGATCACGCTAGAGAGACATCAAATGCCAAAAAGGAGGCGGCAAAAAGATACTTTCAGGATTATGTTGAAGGGCAGGGCGCTGTCGAGCCGGTTTACCCTGAGGTGGTAATTCCCGTATTCAGAGTTCTGCGCACCTTTGCATCGGTGATGAATGAGCTTGGAAAGCATAAGCCTCATCCGAAACCTGATAACACGACAAATGGACCAGGCGCTGATGTTAACCCAAATTTAAGTGGATCAGGGAATGTTCCTGTAATTTATGGTCCCTTTCATAGGGTTGAATCGCCTACCCAGACGCCAGAAGTTGCCAGATTGATAATTGAGTCTGGGAGACTTTTCGGTCAAGGTCAAAGACAGGTTGGCGGCGGTAGGGGGATTCCTGTAGTTCAGGCTTATAACGGCCCTCTTCCCGCTGGGGTGAGGGGTATCGAATTTATGACGCCGATTCGGCCTGCTGCGGGGTCTAGGCCTGGAGCTGTCAATTGGTACAGAAACAATGAAGGGGTTGATGATGTTGATATTGACTGGGTCAGTATTCCTGTTAACGTTACGAAAACCACGCAATGAGCTTACTTAATTATGATTGTTCAAATCCCCCTATCAGATTGGCCGGAAAGTCTGAATGAGCATTATGCATTGCTGGATGTGGTTCCCGAAAGCATCAACTCTGAACTAATAACTTTCAGTAGGTCTTATGATAATTTAGACTCATTTGATGGCGCTGTATTGTTAATGGATAATTATATGGTCGCTTTAATGTATTATATTAATGCTCCGATTAAAGGTTTGAGTCTGGTTGTAAAAAGCGATATTTCAAAATGTGAAAAGGAAAAAATTCTATCAAATGTTATTAAATTGCTTGATTTGTCTGAGGGCAATTTGATCTGGCGGGCCGAGTGAATCCCGGATGTACAAGTTTAGTAATTACCCGACACTTGGGCCTCGGTAGTGGCGCCTACGCCAGCGAGTGTGTCGGGTTCGTTTCCGGTTGTCACTTCCTGCTCGGGAACGTTGGGCGGAAGCGTCTCGATCGCGAGTGTCTCGCGTAGCGCCTGAGCGGGCGTTCGGCCCTTCAGGCGATAGCCCTGATGGCTG
>CBFGMS010000030.1:0-46979 GCA_965649985.1 uncultured Gammaproteobacteria bacterium
CACCGCGGAGGACCAGACGCGGTGGGCCCCCATCGGTCGGCGGATCCGGAGAGGCCAGGGCCGCTTTCACCCCGGCCTGTCCGACAGGCCGTCGAACACACGACCGATCAGGCAACCAGGGAAAATCGCCTCGACGAAGCACACGCGCGCTCGATTCACCCTGAGCGAATTCCGGCATGCGCCGGACTCGCGACACGCCCCATGCGCACGGCACCTGTGCTCGACCACCCGCCGGACGGCAAAGCCCGGACCTGTGGATGAACGCCCGCGAGGACAGCCCGGCTGAACACGGTCCGCCCGGAACCGCCCGTTTCACGCAGTGGATACCCCCTGAATGGGCAACAGCTCGCAGTTTCGTCGATCCGGACCTGCCTAGAATGGGGCGTACCCGATGCTCGCTTCGCCGCCGTCCGTGCTTCTCCGGGCGAAGGGGACGCGTCGCGACCATACGGACAGGCCGATGGACCGCCACTCGTGCATCCGGACACGGCACGACGCGCGTCCCGTGTACGAGACACGCCGCAGTTCAGGCCGCCGGAGGCGGCATGATCGCGTTATCCTTGCCCGGCCCCCTGCCCCCGCAGGGCCTTCAAGTCACGTCGAGACCGAATCATGCGCAAGCTGCTCCTTTGCCTCACGGCCGCCGTCGCCGTCGCTGGCTGCACGTCCGAGTCGGACCATCCGATCTCCAGCGCCGTCGACAGCCAGGCCCAGCCCGCCAGGGCCGCTCTGGCCACAGCCATCGGTCGGGCCACCGTTCGGTCGAGCGTGGCCTCACTGCCCGACCGCGGCGCCCTGCTGGCCTTCGATACGGTCAGTGCGCCGTCCAGCGCGGGGGCCACCACGCTGTACCCGATCCGGATGAGCGAAGCGCACGCGCTGAACGCGGCCGCGCCGGGGCGCGCGATCGACATCGCCACGCCCGACGGCAAGACCATGCGCTTCGCCTATGCCAGCCACACCGAGGACACTTCCGGCAACTGGACCTGGATCGGCAACACGATGGACGGCCTCAGCGCTGTCATCACCTTCGGCGAAGACGCCGTGTTCGGCCAGATCGCCCTGCCCGGCGCGGCTCCGCTGCAGCTCACCACGCGCAACGGCCGCACCTGGCTGGGCGTGATCGACAGCTCCCGCGCCCTGTCTGCCCACCTGCTGCGCAAGGGCCGGCCGGACGTGATGATTCCCCGCATCGCCGCAGCCGCAGGCGCCACCCTCGTCGGCCCGAAGGCCGCTCCTGCCCAGCCGGGCTTCGCGGTCAAGGCCAGCGCGACGAACACCGTGGACCTGCTGCTCGGCTACACCCCGGGCCTGGTCGCCAGCTACAACGGCTCCGTGTCCGCGGTGAATACCCGTCTGACCAATCTGGTCGCGGTGACCAATGCCGCTTATCAGCGCAGCCAGGTCACGCCGCGCGTGCGCCTCGTCCATACGATGCAGGTGAACTACACCGACACCAATTCCAACGATGCCGCGCTGGCCGCGCTGACGGGCTTCAACTGCACCCCCAACTGCACGCCCGCATCGGTTCCCGCCGAGCTGCAGCCCCTGCGCAACGCACGCGACCAGTACGGCGCCGACCTCGTGTCGCTGGTCCGCCCGCTGCGCGCCCCGCAGCAGGACGGCTGCGGCATCGCCTGGGTCAACGGTGGCGGCGAGAACCCCATCGACAATACCTATGCCCCGTTCGGCTATTCGGTTGTAGGCGATGGCCAGGACCTGGACGAAACCGACGGCAATACCTACCTGTGCTACGCCGAGTCCCTGGCCCATGAACTCGGTCACAACATGGGCCAGGCGCACAACATTGAGGACGCTGAAGGTCAAGCGGGTACGCACAGCTATTCCTACGGCTACCGCGAAGCCAGCACCGTCGGCTTCTTCACCATCATGGCCTACCCGCCGGTCAACAGCAGCCAGTACCCGATCTCCTACTTCGCCAATCCCTCAGTCAACGACACCGCGACCGGGCGTCCGACGGGCACCGCCAGCGCCAACAACGCCCTGAGCCTCAACCAGTCGATGCCGCTGGTGGCGCAATTCCGTGCGGCCGTGGTGCCGTCCGGCGATGTACGACTGCGCGACGACGTCAACGGCGATGGCCGCTCCGATATCGTGTGGTATCACGGACCAACGCAGACCTTGGCCTACTGGATAATGAACGGAGCGACCTTGGCTAGCAGCGGCGGCCAGGTGATCGGAAGCAACAATCAGGCGTTGTCGACCGGCGACTACAACGGCGATGGCCGCGCCGACGTCCTGGTCCGCACACCCACAGGCGAGCTGAGGATGTTCATCGGTGACGGCTCGAGCTTCACCGGAGCGACCGTCGCGACGTATCCCTCGGGTTGGCAGGTGATCGGCAGTGAAGATGTGGATGCCGATGGTCGTGCGGATATCGTCTGGTATCACGGCCCCACTCAGACGCTTGCCTTCTGGGCGATGAACGGCGCCACCGTCGTCCGCACGGGCGGCCAGGTGATCGGCAGCAACAATCAGGCCTTGTCGACCGGCGACTACAACGGCGACGGCCGCGCCGACGTGTTGATCCGTACGCCGACCGGCGAATTGCGCATGTTCATCGGCGATGGCAATACGTTCACCGGCTCCACCGTGGCGACGTACCCGTCTGGTTGGCAGGTGATCGGCAGCCAGGATGTCGATGCCGACGGGCGTTCGGACATCGTGTGGTATCACGGCCCGACCCAGACCTTGGCGTACTGGATCATGAACGGCGCCAGCGTCGCCCGCACGGGTGGGCAGGTAATCGGCAGTAATAATCAGGGGCTCGCCACCGGCGATTACAACGGCGACGGCCGTGCGGACGTGCTGATCCGCAGCCCGAACGGCGAGCTGCGGATGTTCATCGGCGACGGCAACCTGTTCTCGGGCGCAACCGTGGCCACCTATCCCTCAGGCTGGCAGGTCGTCGGCAGTCGCAAACTGAAGGACATCCGCGACGTCGATGGCGACGAGAAGTCGGATTTCGTCTGGTTCCATCCGCCATCGCAGACGCTGGCGTTCTGGATCATGAACGTATCGACTCAGGTGCGCACCGGAGGTCAGTCATTGGGGGCGGGCCATACGGCGCTTTCGACCGGCGACTACAACGGCGATGGCTTGACCGACGCCATCTCGCGCACCAGCGGTGGGGCCCTGTGGATGTGGATCAGCACCGGCACCGGATTCACCGGCACCAATATCGGCACTTATCCGGCGGGTTGGGACACGATCGACAGCTCCGATGTGGACGGCGACGGCAAGTCGGACATCGTGTTCTTCCACCCTCCGTCGCAGACGCTTGGCTACTGGATCATGAACGCGACGACTGTCATGCGTACGGGCGGTCAGGCGATCACTGGATACACGGCTTTGTCCGCCGGCGATTTCAACGGCGACGGTTTGGCCGACTTGGCATCCCGCGGCACGGCTGGTGACTTGCGCCTTTGGATAAGCACCGGCACCGGGTTCATCGGCACGGCCGCTGGCACGTTCCCCGCGGGCTGGGAGTTGTTGGAGTGCCCCGACGTCGATGGCGACGGCAAGTCGGATATCGTGTATTTCCACGCCCCGTCGCAGACGTTGGGCTACTGGATCATGAATGCCGGAGCCGTGGTACGCACCGGCGGCGCGGCGCTGACCGGCTATACGGCCGTGGCAGCGGGCGACTACAACGGCGATGGCATCGCGGATGTGATCGCACGCGGCGGCGCTGGCGATATCCGCATGTGGATCGGCAACGGCAATACCTTTACGGGTCAGGCCGCCGGGACCTATCCAGGCGGCTGGGTGGCGGTAAAGTAAACGACCTGCGAGCCACATTCCCGTTCGTGCCTGACGACCGCCCGACTTCTGTCGGGCGGTCTCATTTTGGGCGGGTCGAAATAAGGGCGCGTTCGACCTCAGGGGACTGCGCCCCCCTCGCACTCACATTCCAAACCGGATAATCCGACGCGGGGAGCCGTTGTGGACCGCAGTCCTGTATCGAGCGCGCCTCGGGCGCTTGGCGTTCGTCGTCGTCGACGAGGTGCCTCCAGATCGCGGAGCACGCATCATCGGCACAGACGGCCCTGTGGACATCGAGCGCTTCGGCAAGGCAAGACGGGTCCTGTCGTAATGCACGATGCGGTCGATCTGGTTCGGTTCGTCCGGCCGGGCGGCTGAACGTCGTTCCATGCCCCTTCGCCCACTGTACTGACGCCTGGCCCAGGAGCTCCGGGCCACTTTCGCACGTGCGCAGGGCCTGCGGCAATGGCGCTCTGGGTGCGGATGCTCGAACACCCGAAGCGCGCCCCACGGGCCGATCCTGGCGTCGCTCGCGATATGCACGGCCTCACGACCGAAGTCCTCGGTCACATTGAAGGCCCGGATACACCGCGACCCCGCGACCATAGATCAATACATCAAGGAGGAAATCGGCGAGCCGGGCCTGAGCCCGCTGCAATGGCAGATGGAGCGACATCCGCTCGCACTGAACGGACGCCGCCGACGCGCAAGCGGTAGTTTCCAGTCCGGCTCGCTGTACACGGGATCATCTATAGCATCTTGATCAGCTGCGTGTCGCCGCACTCGACCGTCTATCGATACTGGCCGAACGTACGCAAGAAACATGCATGCGAACGGCGCTGGCGAAGCGGCAACCATCTACACCCCCTGCCCACCAAGCAGCGGCTCGACGCGAGCGCACAGGCACCGCTGCGGAATTGCGGATCTCGCGCTTCACGCGACGCTTTGCCGCTCACCGCCCAAGAACAGAAACCGGCATCCAAGAACGAACTCGGTACTCCCGCCACCGTCACCAAAGTCCTGGCGGCAGACAGCTGCTGCAGCGGGTCAACGCATGCAGAAAACCCATAGATCCAAGGCCAGGTATACAACGAGCGGTACGATCACGACCGTAGCGAGCATGCCCCAAATCGGGGAAAGCCCCCACCAAGTCACGACAAGCGCCATGATGCCCACGGACAGGGCCAAGTTCATCCCATGGACGAGCAGGAAACGCGGTAACTCCGCCGTCAGGGAAGCTGAGGAACGGAAGGTGAAATGCTTCTGCAGGAGAAAATTGATCGGCACCACCAACAGATAGGCAGCCGCCGTACCGATCACCGCAGGCACGGCCGATAGCTGAATCAACCACCACGCGAACAGCAGATACAAGATCGAACAGAGTCCACCGACCATGGCGAAACGCAGGATCCGAAGCGCCAGCTCCCGACGGGGCCGTGCCGATTGTTCCGACGTCACTCCGTGGCTCACAGATTCACCTTCCGGCGGATCACATATTGCGGTTTTTGGTTGACGGTCAGCAGTATGCGTCCGACATACTCCCCGATGGCACCCAGCGCCAACAGCTGCATACCGCTAGCGATCAGGATCACGATGATCAATGAAGTCCAGCCTACCGGAGTTTCCGGATTCTTGATTTTCTCCACGAATGCCAGTGCGGCGAACAAGAACCCGAAACCAGAGGAAATCAAACCCGCGAACGAGACGAAGCGGAGCGGAACGATCGAGAAACTGGTCGCCATCTGGAGCCAGAGCGAGATCGATTTGCGCAAGCTGTAGCCGGAACGGCCATCGTCGCGGACATGATGCCTGACCGAGACTGTTGCGACATTCTGCGTCCCCTGAAGCAGCAACCCATCGAGATAGACGAACGGCCCGCCGTAGCGGAGCACTTCGTCGCGCAGATTTGAGGTCATCCCTCGAAAAGGAGAGAGATACAATCCTTTCGGCTTCTTCAAAAGCCGATTCGCGACGAAATTGTTGAAAGCGCTGCCCGCACGCTTCCAGAGAGCATGTTTCTTTTCGGAAAACTGGGCGTAACAGAGGTCCGCGCCGGCGTGGATAGCGTCGACAATCGCCGGGATATCCGCTGGACTATGCTGCAGATCGTCGTCCATGGTCACGATGACCTCGCCCTTGGCATAGTGCAGTCCCGCCATGATCGCGTTGTGCTGGCCGGCATTCTTCTGAAGATCGATCCCGCGCACCCAGTCGCGTTCGTTCGCCAGTTGCGCGATCACACTCCAGGCGTTGTCCGGGCCGCAGTCGTGGACGAGCAGGACTTCGCAGCGTTTGTCGGGATAGCGCTCCAGGAACAACGCATCCAGCTGCATCATCAACCTCGGCAGGATGCTGGCGCTTCCGTAGACCGGCACCACCACCGAAAGGTCGAACTTGGGCGAACTATCCATAATATTTTCTGATGGTGGTTTCGGTGTAGCCGCGGCCCAGATATATACCAAGGCTTTTGGCCAAAACGGACGATACGCGATTCTCGATCGGCATGGGCTCGCCGGCATCGACGGTGTCGTAAAGCGCCGACCGACCGATGACGCTTTCGAATATCTCGACGATGCGAGGCATCGGCAGGGTGTCATCGGACGCGATGGAGACCGCCTGACCGCCGGATGTCGTGTCGATATGGGCGCAGGCGATGGCGAAAACGTCGTCGATATCGATCAGATTCCGCTCCGCATTGGCCCATACATCGAAACGTTCGCCAGCCATTATCTTGGCGGACAGGAAATTGGTGAGCGTATGCGGATTCGCGGTGCGTCCTACCACTTGCGGAAGGCGAAGCACCAGGCCATCGGCGTAGGATAGCACCAGCGATTCCATCCGCGACTTGTGACGCATGTAAGGCGTCGCCAGGGACGAAGCGGCGACCCCGCAGCTGCTGAAATAGACGAAACGCCCCTCCGCACGGGTCAATGCGGCTTGCAGCATCCCTGCTTCCCGGTCGAACGCTGCATCGTTGCGTTCGCCGGAGTTGGACACGCCAGACGCAAAGACGACCACCCCATTATCGTCAGCGAACTTCGCGGCGAAGCGCTGGGCGAGCAGGCCTCGACCAACGATCATGACGGCCTCCGCCTGGACCGTCCGCACGAAAAGCAAGGGAAGATAGAGTGATTCATGCGCGAGCGTAAGCTACGTACTGGGCTCCGAGCGGCAACCAACCCAACAGCGGTTCGCAGGGCCGCAGCACGGCGAGGAACTTGGGGAAGAACAAAATGTAGTCCAGACGCACGTCGCGGAAACCGGCGTTGGTCAGCAGATCACGACTCTCAGAGCCGGGCAACAGCACAGCATCCTCATCGAACGGACAGTCGCGCACGACCTTTCGCGTCAGGGGATTGACAGGATTATGCTCGAAGATGAACATCGTCCCGCCGGGTCGAAGTACGCGCCGCAGTTCGGATGCCCAGTGTGCGCGCCGCTCCGGCTCGATATGATGGAATACACAGGCAGCCATCGCGACATCGACCGAATCGTCGGCGAAGGGGATAACCGCGTCGATCAAACCGTAATCGACATCGGCGTGACGCGCTCTGGCTAACGACAAGCTTTCTTCAGACACATCAGCCGCCTTGATACGCGCGCCGGGAGCGACACGGGCGATATGGCCAAGGCTTCCGCCGACGCCGCAACCGAAATCGAGGAAATCCACAGGCCCAGGCCCAGACAGGGTCCCGATGCGGGCGATGAAATCGAGCTTCATCTTCGCGAAATAGTCGGGCTGCTCACCGCTCATCCGTACGCTTTCCGCATGCAGATCGCGATAAGATCCCGCATAACGGTCGAACTCGGCTTCTTTCTTCTCAGTCATGGCGACGATCCAAGTGCGCTGCTGGCGCAGAGATGGAGGGCCGGTGTCCGACGAGGAAAGGCATCGTCGGGACATGGCTACCATCCGAGCCAGCGGTCATTCAAGATTTACGGGCAGCTCCCAGGACGGGCGGCCGTCCAGGTCGAAGAAGACCCTGTAATTCCCCGCACTCAATCCGGTCGACGCACGGTCGATTTCGAACAGTATCGGGTTCTCGCCGGTCGGGATGAAGTTTTTCTGAGCTTCGTAGACGATCTCATCCTGTATGTCCAAGATACGAATCTTGACCTTGGACGCCTTCTTGGCTTCACCTTGGAAAACGCCGAGCGCGTAAAAAACGGGGGAGGTTCCGACTTCGGATTTCGGCTCTTTGATAAGCCCATCCGGCGCCAGATCGGTGCCAGTCTGCGCGTAAACGATCTTCACCGCAGGCGGAGCCGACGGGTCAGGCAATTCGGGAACGCTGCTCACGGGCTTGACGGCCGGCGTTTCCGGAGACGGCGCTTCGGGGGTACAGGCGACGGCAAAGAGCAGGGACAGAACGGTCAGAGCGCGGATGACGACAGTTTGGAAGGCCATGTTTGCATGTCAGGAAGTAGGGGGAGGATGATTCGGCTTTGCGTATCTGTTTCTCACGGCGAAAAGAAGCACCAAGAAGGAAAAAACAGCGACAAGGGATGAAGCCTGAGTTATGCGTGCAGCCATTCCCCAGGCGGGGGGACGATAAAACGTCACCAAACGGTATTTTCCCTGGGGCAACCGCCAGCCGCGGAGCACTTGCCCGACGCGTTGCGACTGCACGAGGTCGTCGGCGCAGACGCCGTCCATGTCGCAGATCAAAGCCGTCCAGCCCGAATAATACGGCTCGTTCTCGACCAGGACGAGAGCCGAGCGGGCCTCGATCTGGTACACAGCACCATCTTGCCTGAAAGCGATCATCCGTGCTTTCGATTCTTCCATATCCTGAGGCACCGCGCATGTACCGATGCATTCGTCCAGACTTCGCGGATCGAAGGTGTCGATGTCGGAGCGTAATTGCACGGATGATCGCTCGATCATCCATTCGATCTCTTCGGTAAGCGCAGTCCTTTCCGGCGACGAAGCGGCGGTGTATATCGCCTTCAGCATCTGCGATTCGCTCATGTTCTTGTAGCCGAAGGCAGCATAGGATTGGGCGAACCAGGCGAAGTTGTATCGCTCGTCGTAAAGCTCGTCACGCTTTGCCGGCAGAGAAGACACCACGAATCGACGCGGCCTGTGCTCGATGGCGCCACTGCGGCTGGCCGCCAACAGTTCGCGTATTGTCGAACCATATGCGGCGATCTCGAGCTCATCCGAACGCGGCATGCGCCATACCCTTTCCGAATGCAGGATATGACCATAGCCGGATACGGCGACTGCGCTGATCAACGATGCCGCGATGACGGACGTAGCACGATTCGCATCCGGATTGCGCGACCAGATGAAGATGGCAGGGAGCATGCATAACGCCGATACGGCGAGCCACACGAACAGCTCTTTCGGCTGACCGAGGCGCCACGCGTAGACCGATAGTGTGATGATCGACGCTGTGCTGATTGCAATGGCCAAGACCGGGATGCCAGCTTCGTCGCTGCGAGCCAATCGGTCGATGCCGTAAGCCGAGAAAATCAACACGGCCAAATGCATGATCGGCCTGAAATCGCTGATATGAAATCGACTGATATCCATCAACGGCAACTTGGCTACCACCGATTGCACGGAAGGATCTGCGACCAACGGTATCGACGCCATCACGAACAGCGCGTAAGGCAGCCTGCTGCTCCCCCCGTGGATCGTACCGACCATCGCGAGCCAGAGGATCGGCAGGCCGACGAACAAATCGCGCATGGAAAGGTCGTTCGGCATGCCGTCCAGATCGAAGCCGAACAGCAATGTCGTCAGCAACTCCGGAGGGACGCCGGATACGTCACCTACGCTTTGCCTGGAGCTGGCGATATCGGCCAATGCAGGCAAAAATTTCACCATCGACAGTCCCACGGCCGTCGTCACAGCCAATGCCACGAGGACGATGGGAAATGGGGAATCTGTCTTTTTCCTGAGGAAATGAACTTCAAAAGCGCTGACCATGGCACAGGCGTACGCCGCCGCCACGATCATGCCAGGATACGCGCCGACGAGGAACTGCCAAAGCACCAGAACGAAAGCGATGAAACGCCACGCGTCGGCGAATCGATATAGGTTTATGAGCACAAGAAAGAGCCATGGCAGCATCGCCGTTCCGCGGGCGATGTCCACATGCTGACCGTTTGAAAAGAAAGCGGGATTGAAGACGAACGCCAAAGCCGCCACGCAAGCCGCCGCGTGGCTCGCGCCTATCCGGCGGACGAAGAAGTTCACTCCGATCGCGCCCAGGAAAACATGCGCGACGTGGAGCCTAGTCGCACCTACGAGATCGTAATGCCAGCCGAAGAAATCGAATAGATATTGCGGCAGATACCAAGTGCCGTCCTGCAGGCTTTGGTGCGAGGGCACGCCGAACCCCCCCCAAGGCATCCACAGCGGCGGGGACAAAAAGGTGCCATCGCGCATTCTGGCCACGGCGTGGCTGATGTACGGGCCGTGAAAGTCCCACGGGAACGTGAGATTCCCTAGGATGTGGTCATGAAACACCGCGGCCGTCGCGACCAGCAAAAGAACGATCGGGGCGTAGTCGCGAAACGCTGGAGATCGCATCTCAGCGCTCCTGGCCTGAAAGCGTAGCGCTCTGGGATTTCGTACGCGATTCGGCCTGATCGCCGATCGCTTTCGCTATCGGGTAGTAACGATCCATGAGCGCTTGACGGGCCGCGACCTGCTCGGGATCGAACGGCACATGGTAGAGCGATGTGGTCTTCGGGCAGAACTTGAAACCGGCATTCGAGCTGTAGCGTCGCCACAGCTCCCAGTCTTCGAGATTCTCCAGCCTCGGATCGAAGCCGCCATGGATCGCATAGAGAGCCCGCTTGAAGAGAATCGCCTGGATGGGTATGTAGTTGTGCCTGCGCAGCAGCCCGGCGTCGAACTCACGGCGCATCCCGGAAAGCGTGCTGTGCATCACTTCGCGGTATTTCGGAGGCGAATCAGGATCGCGAATGATCTTGACTTCCCACGCGAGAGAGTAGCAGGCATCGACATCGGGATTTTTAAGTGCGCAAGAGACGAGATACTCGACATGGTCGGCGTACAGCAGATCGTCATCGTCGAGAAAACAACAAAACTCGCCTCGCGCTTCATGCAGCGCAATATTTCCGGTCAGACAACGATTGGATTGCGGGTTGACGTTCGCGAAATATCGGACATCCAGCCCCAACTCGCGCGCCCAAGTCGCGACTTGATCGCGGAGCGTATCGCCCTTGTCCTCGACCACCACCGCCTCAATTCGCGCGTACGTCTGCTGCGCAACCGACATCAGGGCGTGACGCAGCAGGGCGCCGCGCCCACGATACGTTCGAATCAAGATGGAAACCAGCGGCTGCGAGGCGGGAATGGCGTCGATCTTCTCGAAAGCGCCTTCGCGACGAATGCCGTAATCCCAACCCGCGAACGGCAGCGGAATTCGCTTCATGCCGAAACGCGAGAAAAAGAAGCCGGGCGCCTTGCGCAGCAAGACGAAAGTGTTCTGGCGATGGCCCGCTGCGACGCCCAGTTCGCCGGCCGTACGCGATAACCCATGCCACAGCAAAGGGATGGCGGCGATGTCCATCGCGCCACCGAAGCGCAGCCGCAACAACATGTTCGCCAGAGTGCTGCCGTGAAATTGCAAGGGTTTGAACTCTTCGGCTTCCTCGTAGCTTTCGTGATGGAAGCGCGCGGCTGGAACGTAAGCCAAGCGGAAGCCGAGCGAACGCAATCGATACGACAGATCAACATCCTCTCCGTACATGAAAATAGCGTCATCGAACCCGCCGACCTTGCGATAGGCTCGAGCGCGGAACATTACACAGGCGCCCGAAACCCAACTTGTATGCGATGTGACCGGGTCGTAGTATTTCGGATGCTCATAAGGGGTCTGCCGGAACTCGAAGGCAGCCACTTCTGGACCGGAAGCTCCGGCAACTCGCGCGATCTTCAGCAAGCTGTCTGGATAGAAGCACCCGTCTATGTTGCATACGAGGAAATAATCCGCAGCCGAATGCTTGAAATTGTGATTATGTCCAGCGCCGAAGCCCTTGTTTTCGCCGCGCGAATAGATTATTTCCGAGAATTCTTCTGCGATGCCATCGAGCGCCGCATCCAGCAAACGATGCGTCTCTTCGTCCGGACTGTGGTCGCGAAACAGGAGTCTGATCCGATGCCGCGGATATTGGAGGCCTCTCAGGGAACGGACGAATCCCTCTACCCAGCGACCGCTCCTGTACAGCACGATCGAGATATCGATCTCAGGTTCGGTCGAGGCGGTCGCGTTCCTTGATGGATATTCTGGGATCTCCGTCCATCGACCTTCGGCCAGCGTGTCGATGTCGGCGGCGATGGCTGCCCCGTTGAATCCGCTCCGTACGGCACCGAAAAGGTCTTTTGTGCGCTGCAGGCGGAGTTGCTTGGTCGCTGCATCGCCCGGATAGGACAGCACTGCCGCGCGAATTGCCGCCTTCATCGCGGCCTTGAGCTTCTGCAGCCCCCTTGTCGGCAGAGACGTCAGACTGCGCATCCATCGCGTCCTGTGCATCAGATCGTCACTAGCGCTCTGCAGGAGCGTGATTTGCGCCTGCAAACCGTCCAGGATCAGGCGATTCTCGACATCTTCGGCCGCCTTACGGCTTTCGGCAGCTTGGCATGCGGACGCGAGCGAAGAGTTGGCAGCCTCGGCTTGGCCTAGCCAGGTTTTGAGAACGTCCAGCTCCGAATTGGCCAACTCGACGCGTCCAAGCACGGACCCGAGACTTGCGCGCACCTCGGCGAGGTCCTCTCGAAGCCGTTTGCTCTCGACTTTGTGGGCGGTCAATTCATCGACAAGACGCGACTGCTCGCTTTTCGTATCGAACAACTGCATACGCAGATCCGCCAACTCCGCGAATTGGTCAGATGAGGCATCTCGCACGACACCCACATGCTCTCGGATCAGAGCCAGAGAGGCACGCATGTCGTCGAGATGCGACCCCAGGATCTCTTTTTCGTCGATCGCGCGTTGTAAGCGGGATATCTCGACGTGTGCGGCCTTATCGCGCTTGACAACCTCGTGCAGCCGTACCAGCACCTGATCCAAAGCGGATTCATGCCTATTCCACATCGATTGGAATTCATTCGACAGCTCGCCCAAGCCGCCCCAGTCGCCATCACCGTTGGCGATGCCGTCGAGCGCGGCGTAGACGTTTTGCGCGAGCTCGGAGAATGCACCGATCCCGCGTTGATCTGGGGAGTGGCGATGATGCCTCTCCTCTGGATAGAACTGCGCTCGAAGCGAATGCAGCATCGGAACTGGAATCTCGCCCAGCGCGAGATCTCCAATCACTTTTCCGAGGCTTGATACGGGGTCGTGAAGCAGCTGATCGTATGTGACGACAGTACGACGCTCCTTCTCGATTGCGCTCACGGATTCGAGCACATAACGCAACCAAAGCATCTCGCCGATCGAACCGCCCCACCCATTTCGCGCATGCAGGGAAGCCGCGACCTCGGACGGATGGCGAACCACATTCACGTATGCGGCGCGAACCCGCAACGACGCCAGCGCCTGCGTCCAAAGCGGCAATACGCGACAGATACGCGGATCCTTCACCGCCCACCGGCGGCTGTCCGAAAACTCCTGCACGACGAGATCGCGCAAACGATCCAAATAGCCGCCGGAGATCGTTCGGTCCAACCAGTCTCCCGGAAGTGGGCGGGGATCGTCCCAGCTCGTTCCGAGCTCCGCCAAAAGATCTTCGTGCAGTCGGACGAATCGCGTATTTTCCCAGAATCCGTGCGGATTGTCGTCGGAAGGAGACAGCAGTTCGCGCCCGAGATCGAAGCCGATACGGGACAAGGCCGCCGTGAAGGCCGAAGTGCCGCTGCGGTGCATCCCCACGACGATCAACGCGGAAGAGCCTGCCACGGAGGATTCAACGTTCATGCGGCTTCCCCGACGCCTGTGGCGAACTCGAAGTCGACGAAACCCGTCACGAGCCGTTGCGAAGCCAAGACCCGGAACATGGCGACATCGATCCTGCGATCCAAAAACTCCTCTCCTTCCCCTACCCGACCAAGTACGCCGGCGTTCACGAAATAGACGCCGCCGGAAAGCAGACACTTGAAACTGAAATGCACCTCGAGTACGGCACCCGCGTTCACGCTCATGCCGGTGCCGGAGCCATCTGCGGTGGCGGTTCCGCCGAGCTCCGCTCCGGTCACGGTCTTGATCATCATGCCGCACCGGACGCCGGTGAACGATGCGTCGAAGCGGACGACGTATCGATAGATATACGTTTCGCCGGCCACCAGCACGTTCACACGGCGACCGTTCGTGGTCTCGATACGAACATCCTCGATCCGCGCTCCACGATTCTCGTATGCGACCGTCGACGAGGCCACGAGCCCTTCGTCCCAATATGGGCTTTGGGCGGCGAGCGGCGCCACGGGCGAAGTCGCCGATATCGATGCGGCGACTGCAGTCGCATCCGTCTCGGCCGCAGACAGCGCCCGGATCTCGTCGCGCACTCTCGATACGGCGTCCGATGGCGCATGCATCATTCGCTGATACAACGACACGACCGTCTTCGGATCGCCCGAAAGCAATCGTTCGCCCCTATCGATCAGCACGGCACGATCACACAGATCGACGACAGCCGTCGCAGAGTGCGATACGAACAGGATCGTGGCGCCGTGATCGCGTATCGTCTCGATGCGGGCGAAACATTTGCGTTGGAATGCCTCGTCGCCGACCGATAACGCCTCATCCACGATCAGCACGTCGGGATCGACGTGCACCGCGACCGCGAAGGCCAATCGCACATACATGCCGCTTGAATACGTCTTGACGGGCTGGTCGACGAAATCGCCGATGTCGGCGAAGGCTGCGATTTCGTCGAAACGACGCTGGATCTCCTCGCGCCGCAGCCCCAGGACCGCGGCATTCAAGAACACGTTTTCGCGACCCGTGAATTCTGGATTGAAGCCCGCACCGAGCTCCAGTAGCGCGGCGACGCGTCCATGCACGCGAAGTTCGCCGGCAGTGGGCTCGAGGATCCCGCAGAGTATCTGCAGGAGCGTGGACTTTCCGGATCCATTGCGGCCGACGATGCCGACGGTTTCGCCTCGATGCACGGTGAGGTCGATACCTTTCAGCGCATGGAACTCGCGATGCCAACGCCGCTTGTCGCCGGGGGCGAACATCTGCATCAGCCGATGGTGCGGTTTAGCGTAGATCGGGAAGACCTTGCTTATGTCCCGCGCCTCAATCGCGATGTTCGCGGACGCGTCGCATGCGGGCGCACCGCCGACGTTGGGGTCAGAGGACATCTGCGAATCCTCTCCGCGTGACCGCAAACCAGGCGCGGCCGGCGTACGCGACGAGCGTGGCGACCAGCATGTAGGCAGCCAATCCGATCCAATCGGGCATGCGCCCCCAAAGCATGACTTCCCGCGCCTGATCTATGACGAACGTCAGCGGATTCCACTGGAATACCCAGCGGTAGGATTCGGGGACGGATTCCACCGGAATGATGGCCGAAGACAGGAAAAGGAAAGCCATCGAAAGCACGCCGGTGACCTGAGCGACATCGCGGAAATAGACGCCGACCGAGGCCAGAAACCAGGATACCCCCACGGTCAGGACGACCAGCGGCAACATGACCAGCGGCAACAGGACGATAGTCCACACGAAATCGCCGCCATCCATCGCGAGCCGCAGCAGGACGAAGACGATCGTGTTCATGGTCGTGTGGAACAGGGCGGCCAGGATCATCGGCCATGGCAGTATCTGCAGCGGAAAGATCACGCGTTTGACGAAGTTGGGGTTGGCGAGGATCAAAGTGGGCGCGCGATTGAGGCACTCGGCGAAGAATCCATGCACGATCAATCCGGAAAACAGGACGATCGCGAAGGACGTGCGGCCGGCCTGAACCTCGGGCCATCTGCCGCCCATCACCGTGCCGAAGGCGAACGCGTAGACGCCAAGCAGAAGAAATGGACTGATCAACGACCACAGTAACCCGAAGCTCGCGCCGCGGTAACGGCCGAGTATCTCGCGCTTGCTGAGTTCGAGGATCAGCGACTTGTGCGCTGCGACGTCGACGAACGGCCTGAATATGCGTGTCAGAATCGACGGCTCACCGGATGCACGCGCCATCGACTCAAAGCGCATCGGCAAGGTCATGCCTCAGATCCTCCAGCGATTCCACGCCCACGCTCAACCGCACCAGGTCGTCATGGATGCCGAGCACCGCGCGGCGTTCGGGCGGGATCGAGGCGTGGGTCATCACAGCGGGGTGGTTCACCAGCGACTCCACGCCGCCCAGCGACTCGGCCAGGGTGAACAGCTGCAGGCGCTCGCAGAACCGCTGCGCGCCGGGGTAGCCGCCCTTCACCCGCACCGAGACGATGCCGCCGAAACCGTCCATCTGCCGCGCGGCCAGCGCGTGGTGCGGGTGCGAGGCCAGACCGGGATAGATCACCTGCTCCACGCCCGGATGCGTCTGCAGCCATTCGGCCAGCGCCTGCGCGTTCTCGCAGTGCGCGCGCATGCGCAGGTGCAGGGTCTTCAGGCCACGCAGGGCGAGGAAGCTGTCGAACGGCCCCTGCACCGCGCCCACCGAGTTCTGCAGGAAGGCCATCTGCTCGGCGAGTTCGGCGTTGTCGCCGACCACCACCATGCCGCCGACCATGTCGGAATGGCCGTTCAGGAACTTGGTGGCCGAGTGCATGACCAGGTCGGCGCCGTATTCCAGCGGGCGCTGCAGGATCGGCGAGGCGAAGGTGTTGTCGACCACCATCAGCAGGCCGTGCTTCTTCGCCACGGCGCTGACCGCCTGCAGGTCGACGACCTTGAGCATCGGGTTGGTCGGGGTTTCCACCCAGACCATGCGCGTCTCCGGCCGGATCACGGCTTCGAACGCGCCCAGGTCGCCCAGGTCCACGAAGCTGAAATCCAGCCCCGCGGTGCGCCGGCGCACGCGCTCGAACAGGCGGAAGGTGCCGCCGTAGACGTCGTCCATGCAGACCACGTGGCTGCCGGTGTCCAGCAGCTCGAGGATGGTCGAGGTCGCGGCCAGGCCCGAGGCGAACGCGAAGCCGCGGCTGCCACCTTCCAGCCCGGCGACGCAGCGCTCATAGGCGAAGCGCGTCGGGTTGTGGGTGCGCGAATACTCGAAGCCCTGGTGCACGCCCGGGCTGGACTGCGCATAGGTGGAGGTGGCGTAGATCGGCGGCATGACCGCCCCGGTGCTGGGGTCGGGCACCTGGCCGGCGTGGATCGCGCGCGTACCGAGGCCCCAGTCGGCGCCGTCGTCCTGAGTGTGCATGTGCATGCAAATACCTGAATCGGGAGGGAATTCTAGCAAATTCCCGAAGCCGGACCGCGCCGGTCGGGGACGTTGGGCGCAGGCCCGGCGGGCGGGCGCCTACTGCACGCGTCGGCGCAGCCAGTTCAGCAGGTCGATCCGGGTGATCAGGCCCAGAAAGCGGTCGCCGTCCATCACGATCGCCACGTGGCCGCGGTCGAAGACCGGCAGCAGGTCCTCCACCGGCGCACGCACATCGAGGATGTCGAGCTTGCTGACCATCGCGGTGGAGACCGGGTCGCGGAAGCGGGCTTCGTCGCCGTACACGTGCAGCAGCACGTCGCTCTCGTCGAGGATGCCGACGATGCGCTCGCCGTCCATCACCGGCAATTGCGAGATCTCGTACAGCTTCATCCGCTGATAGGCGGTCACCAGCAGATCCTTCACCCCCACCACCACCGTGTCGCGCTGGGTGTAGGGGCGGAGGATCAGGTCGCGCAGGTCGCCGTGCGCCTGACGCTCCAGGAAGCCGTTGTCCAGCATCCAGTAGTCGTTGTACTGCTTGGACAGGTACTTGTTGCCGGTGTCGCAGACGAACACCAGCACGTTCTTCGGCGTGGTCTGTTCGCGGCAGTATTTCAGCGCCGCCGCCAGCAGCGTGCCGCTGGAGGAGCCGCCCAGCACACCCTCGCTGCGCAGCAGCTCGCGCGCGGCCAGGAAGCTCTCCTTGTCGGTGATGGCGTACGCCTTCTTCACCCGGGTGAAGTCGGAAATGTCCGGCAGGAAGTCCTCGCCGATGCCCTCCACCATCCAGCTGCCGGACTTCTCGCTGAGCGTGCCCTCGTTGATGTACTCGGTGAGGATCGAACCCACCGGATCGGCCAGGATCAGCTCGGTCTGCGGCGAGTGTTCCGCGAAGCATCGCGACAGGCCGGTCATCGTGCCGGAGCTGCCGCAGCCGAAGACGATGGCGTCCAGCCCGCCGACCGTGGCCATCTGGCGCAGGATCTCCGGGCCGGTGACGTGTTCGTGGGCGGACGGGTTGTCGGGGTTGCCGAACTGGTTGACGAAGAAGGCGCCGGGGGTTTCCTCGGCGATGCGCTTGGCCATGTCCTGGTAGTAGTCGGGGTGGCCCTTGGCCACGTCCGAACGGGTCAGCACCACCTCGGCGCCCATCGCCTTGAGGTTGAAGATCTTCTCCCGGCTCATCTTGTCCGGGACCACCAGGATGAGCTTGTAGCCCTTCTGCTGGGCGACCAGGGCCAGGCCGATGCCGGTGTTGCCCGCCGTGCCTTCCACCAGGGTGGCGCCCGGCTTGAGCTCGCCGCGGCGCTCGGCCGCCTCGATCATGCGCAGGCCGATGCGGTCCTTGATCGAGCCGCCCGGGTTCTGGCTTTCGAGCTTCAGGTAGAGGGTGCAGGGCCCGGTGTCGAGCCGTCGGGCGCGGACCACCGGGGTCTCGCCGATCAGCGCGAGGATGGAATCGTGGACGGTTGCTGGAGTCGCCATGCCTGACCGCTCGTAGTCGGAAAGTCGGCGATTATCGCATTGGCGGCGCGCCGTGATCGTGCGGCGGGTACCGCCTGCGAGACAGGGCCTTGCGTCACGACGCCGCGCGCAGCGCCCGGCGTTGCGGACGCGGCTGCCCCGGATGCCCCAAATGCCTTGGGGTGGGTGGCACGAGGCACATGCGACGCGCGGCGCGCCTGAACGGCAGAAGGGGTAGTCCGGAGAGTGATCCGGAGGCCGGAGGCATTCGCCGGTGTGGCGAATGGTGCAGCCGCGGACAACCCGGCAGGCAAGGCGGGAGACCGATCCTGCGGCAGCGGCTTCGCGGCTCCGGCTGCAGGGCCCGCCTCCACCTCCGCACCCGGCCCGTCCTGCGCCGGCTTGGGCGCCACGGACCAGGTGCATGTGTGGGGGGGAGGTCGGTCAGTGGGTCAGTTGGTCGTACATCCTGAGCAGACGATCCTTGGCCGCCAGCTTCTCGCGCTTCATCTGGCCGAGCCTGGTGTCGTCGATCGGCAGCACGCCGAGCTCCGCGTCGAGAACCTTCTTGTCCAGCTCCTGGTGATGATGGAACAACTGCCGGAACTCGGTGTTGCTCTTCATCAGTGCTTCGATTTCGCTCTGGGAATGGCCTTCGAACATGGCGTTCTCCTCACTGCAGGTTGGGCGGCACGGGACGGCCCCGGCCGCAGGACGGCCCCATCCGGACAACACCGCACTGGGCGGCTGCCATCGGGGCGGACAAGCCCGCCGGCCAGCACGGCCGGAGGCGGAAAGAGATGAGACGGGCACGCACCCCACACGCCACGACGCGTCGGCCCCTGCGGACGAGAGGCGGCATACGGATGGCGGGTCGTATGTCTGCGCCACCAGTGGTGACCACGGCGGCAGCCGCGCTGCCCTGCCTGGCGGCTGAGCGGCACGGCCGGGAGGGAGGCAGGACATCGGTTCGATGGGGACCGTGCGATGGGCAGTGCGCGATGAAAACGGTGGGATGGAGGCGACGGCACCCGGAGGCGACAATGGCCGGGGGCGATGGAACCTGAAACCAGACGGGCGATGCGCTCGGGGCGACCGCCCGCAACACGCTTGCGGCGGCATCCTCCCGGGTCGGATCGTGACGCGTCATCGGCACCTCGGTCGCTGCATCGGGGGGCAGGATCGCGCCCCGACACGTTCGACCCTACTCCTGAGCCCGGCCGGGGGCAAGCACCGCCGGGCCATGCCGACAGACAGCATTCAAACAGACGGGCCAGCCTCGCCCGGGCTCGATCCACAGGATGGATCTTGAATTCAATTAATTGATTTGATTGAACTTATTCAAGAATGAGGGCAATGCCGGCGACAGAAGCGCATCACCGCAACGTGCACGGCTCAACGCCTGGACCTGGGCTTGGGCTTGCCGCCACCGGCCGGGGTGGCGCCCCCGGACAGCTCGGCTTCCAGCCGTTTCAGCTCCGCCTCCCGGGCCCGCGCCGCGCGCAGCTTTTCCGCCTCGGCGCCGGCCACATCGTCCAGCGTGCTTTCGGCCTCCTGCCGGGCCAGGCTTTCGGCCTCCACCGACTGCCGGAGCCTGGCCATCTCTTCGGCCTGCACCTGGAACTGGACGCGCAGGCGCTCGGCTTCGGCCCGGGCGCGCGCCGCGTCGCGGCGGCTGGCTTCGATCAGCAGCTCGCTGCGTTCGAGTTCGAGCAGCTGAATGGCCTGCTGTGCCTGCTCGCTGCGCACCGCGGCTTCGGCGGTGTCCACACGCAGCCGGGCGAGAGCCAGGGCATGCGGACGGTCGCGCCGGCGCGCATCGGCCGCCTCCTCCAGCGCGATCCGCGCGCGCAGGCGCTCGTACGCGGCATGCGCATTGCTGCGCGGGTCGGTGTCGAGCGCGCGCAGACGCTGGCGCAGCGGGTCGAGTTCGGGGTCCGGGCGCTCGTCGCGCTGCGCGGCCTCGACGGGAGACGGCACCACCAGGCCCGCCGCGACCACGCCGGTCGCGAACGCGGCACACAGCACCATCGACAGCGGCCGGGCAAGGGTGGCGGCGCGCGCGGAAACGGCAAAAACGTTCGCGATCCTCATGGCTGCACCTCCATCTCAAGGCGCGCACGCAGCTCGCGCAGCTCGTTGCGGCGCTGCACGAGGCGGGCGGCGTTCGCGGCCTCCAGACTGCGTGCACGGGCGAGATCGGCCTCGGCTTCGGCGAGCTGGGCCGCCTCTTCGGCGTCGCCGCTGCGCGCAGCGTTCTGCGCGCGCAGCAGCGCTTCGCGTGCGCGGAGCAGGCCCTGGGGGTCGTACTGTTCGGCGTCGGCACGCTCGGCGCGACCGATCGCCGACTGTGCGGCGGTGATCTCGTCCGCGGGGGACGCCGCCTGCGCGACGCCCCCGACTATCGCGCCCGCCCACAGGGCCGATGCCAGCGCCACGGACAACGGAACCGTGAACGTGGTCACGCGCAGGACGCGGCGCGGTGCGGCATTGGCGGAGTGCGTGCGCGGCGGATGCTGCGTCGCGGGGGACATTTGTGCGAAGCTTCGCGGCATGGGGAGGGTCCGGCGATGGTATGCGTTCGCATCGGATTGTCGTGACCCGGTGCGCCCGATGCAACGCCGCAGCCCAACGCCAGCCAAATGCGCCCACGCATCCGAGAGGACGGCATGGGCAGGTCGGGCTCATGCCGGCCGCCGCATCCGCGTCGCGGTCCGCGTGATACAGCGCATGTCCGCCGGCACCTCGCACACCGACATCCCGCACATCCGCACTTCACATTCCGCCCAAGCAGTTCCCAACGGGGAGACGTACCGATGGACATCGGCTATTTCCTGAAGCTGATGACGGACAAGAACGCGTCCGACATGTTTCTGACCACCGGCGCGCCGGTGCACATCAAGGTCGAAGGCAAGCTCTACCCGCTGGGCAACACCGGTCTGCCGCCGGGCATGGTGAAGAAGATCGCCTATTCGCTGATGGACGAGGGCCAGGTGCCGGAGTTCGAACGCGATCTCGAACTCAACATGGCGATCTCGCTGGCCGATGCCGGCCGCTTCCGCGTCAACGTGTTCAAGCAGCGCGGCGAAGTGGGCATGGTCATCCGCGCGATCCGCAGCGTCATCCCCAGCATCGAGGAGCTGCAGCTGCCGCAGGTGCTGAAGAACATCATCATGGCCCCGCGCGGGCTGGTGCTGATCGTCGGCTCCACCGGTTCGGGCAAGTCGACTTCGCTGGCGTCGATGATCGACTATCGCAACAGCACCGCATCCGGCCACATCCTCACCATCGAGGACCCGATCGAATATCTGCACAAGCACAAGAAGTCGATCGTCAATCAGCGCGAGGTGGGTCTGGACACGCATGCGTTCCACAACGCGCTGAAGAACGCGATGCGCGAAGCGCCGGACGTGATCCTGATCGGCGAAATCCTCGACGCCACCACGATGGAGGCGGCCATCGCCTTCGCCGAAACCGGCCATCTGTGCCTGGCGACGCTGCACTCCAACAACGCCGACCAGACCATCGAGCGCATCCTCAACTTCTTCCCGGAAAGCGCGCACAAGAACGTGCTGATGAATCTCGCCCTGAACCTGAAGGCGGTGATCAGCCAGCGTCTGGTGGTGGGCACCGACGGCCGCCGCATCCCGGCGGTGGAGGTGCTGATCAACACACCGATGATCCGCGACCTGCTGCGTCGCGGCCAGGTGCACGAGATCAAGGCCGCGATGGAAGAGACCCTGGAAGAAGGCATGGAGTCGTTCGACCAGTGCCTGTTCCGGCTCACCAAGGAAGGCAAGATCGACATGGAGCAGGCGCTGCGCGCGGCCGACTCCCGCGACGGCCTGGCGCTGAAGTTCCGCCTCTCCGAAGGCGGCAGCGACGAACACGACCCCTACGCGGTCGCGTTCGAGGGCGAGGCGGACAGCTCCTTCCAGCACTGACGTCCCGCACCCGGCGAACCACACGACGCCCCGGCCTGCCGCCGGGGCGTCGTCGTTTGGGGCCGTCCTGGTTGTCTGGCGTGTGGGGCGAGCGGGCCCGTTGAAGGGAGCCGCCGCGGAAAAGGCGCGATGGCGGGCCGGGGCCCGCCCTACGTGGCTGGAGCGTCGGATTGGCGCTCCGGACGGGCCGCATCGAAGGCCGGCAGCGCGAGACACGCGGCCTCGATCTGCCGGATCGTCGGGTACGGCTCCAGGTCCACCGAGAAGCGGCGCGCGTTGTAGACCTGCGGGATCAGGCAGCAGTCCGCGATGCCCGGGGTGTCGCTCTCGCAGAACTCGCCGCGCGAGAGATCTTCCTGCAGCAGCGTCTCGAAGGCGGTGAAGCCCTCGACGATCCAGTGCCGCACCCACTCCTCGCGCTCCGGCTGCGGCACGTTCCACTCGCGCTCCAGATGCTGCAGCACGCGCAGGTTGTTGAGCGGATGGATGTCGCACGCGATCAGATGCGCGAGCGCACGCACCTGTGCGCGCTCGCGCGCGCCCGGCGGCAGCAGCGGCGGGTCGGGCCACAACTCTTCGAGATACTCGATGATCGCCAGGGACTGGCGGATCATCCGCTGCCCGTGCTGCAGCACCGGCACCAGCCGCTGCGGATTGACCTGCGCATACTCCGGCCGGTGCTGGTCACCACCCTCACGCACCAGATGCACCGGTGCCTGCGTGTAGTCCAGGCCCTTGAGGTTGAGTGCGATCCGCACCCGATAGGCGGCGCTGGAGCGCCAGTAACCATGAAGCGTGAGTGTGTCGTTCATATCGACTCTCCCAATCGCTCGCGCACCACCATCAATGCGAAGCCGAGCAAGTTCAGCCCCGGCCATCGTTCCGGATCATGCGCGCACGGATCGTCGGCGGCAAGTCCGATGCCCCAGATCGCATCCAGAGGACTCGCCTCCACCAGAATCTGCGTGCCGGTGGCGCGCAGGAAGTCGGCCAACTCGGGGTGTTGGGCGAACTTGGCCAAATTGCCCTGCACCACCAGCGCGAAACGCTGCGCGCGCCAGCGTGCGTCATCGAAACCGGCGACGCTGCGCCCGGCAGCCTTGGCGGCACCGGGATCATCGTTGGCGAACACCCGGGCCAGGGCGGCATCGTCGGCGAACAAGCGTGCCTTGGCCGCCATCATCCAGTGCTCGGCGGTCGCGTAGCGCAGGCCCTCGATCTCGAAAGGGGCCGGGTACCACTGGCTCAGGCAGGCCTTGGACGCCCGGCCATCGGAGGGCGAGCGATGTCCCCAAAAGCACAGATATCTGAAACGCTCGCCCGTGGCGACCCGCGCACGCAAGGCCTGCAGATCGAGCGGTGCCCCACGACTCACGCAGGCCGCTCGATCCGCTGCTCGATCGCGCCGAAGATGTCCTCGCCGTCGCGGCTGCGCATCTCGATCCGCACCACATCGCCGAAGGACATGAAGGGCGTCGAGGGCTTTCCGTGTTCGAGCGTTTCCACCGTGCGCTTTTCGGCGAAACACGAGGCGCCCAGCGAGGTGTCCTCATTGGCCACGGTGCCGGAGCCGACGATCGTGCCGGCACTCAGCGGCCGGGTCCTGGCCGCATGCGCGACCAGCTGAGCGAAGTCGAACTGCATGTCGACGCCGGCCTCCGGCGCACCGAACCAGGCGCCGTTGATGTGGGTCTGCAGCGGCAGATGCACCTTGTTGCCCTGCCAGGCATCGCCCAGCTCGTCGGGCGTGACGAACACCGGCGACAGCGCCGAACGTGGCTTGCTCTGCAGGAAGCCGAAGCCCTTGGCCAACTCGCCAGGGATCAGATTGCGCAGCGACACGTCGTTGACCAGCCCGATCAGCTGGATGTGCCCGGCGGCCTGCTCCGGCGTCACCGCCATCGGAACGTCGTCGGTGACGATCACCACTTCGGCCTCCAGGTCGATCCCGTAGTCCTCGCTGGGCACACGCACCGGGTCGCGCGGGCCGTAGAAGCCGGCACTGACCGCCTGGTACATCAGCGGATCGACGTAGAAGCTCTCCGGCACCTCGGCGCCGCGGGCGCGGCGCACACGCTCCACGTGCGGCAGATACGCACTGCCGTCGACGAACTCGTAGGCGCGCGGCAGCGGTGCGGCGAGCGCCTGCATCTCGAGCGCGAACGCGCCCTCCGCATCGCCGTCGTTCAGCGCTTCCGACAGCGCATTCAGCCGCGGCGCGAGATTGGACCAGTCCTCCAGCGCGCGCTGCAGGGTCGGCGCGATGCCGTCGGCGCGCACGGCGCGGCTCAGGTCGCGCGAGACCACGATCAGGGTGCCGTCGCGGCCGCCTTCTTTGAGCGAAGCCAGTTTCATCGAATCCTCGGTGGTTGCAGGGAATGTCGGCCCCTCCGCGTCGCGGTCGAGGCCAGGGCGTCCGGGCGCGCCCGGCCGGCGCGTGCATAGGATAGCCGGGGCGCGGATCTCCTGCCCGCAGCCGCTCCGCACGACGGGCTCGTGCACACGCATCCACCGGGAGCGATGCACCGGCCACCTGCATCCGGCATGGCCGGACATGGTGCTTCGCCGCACGCGGCCTTCAACATGAAGTTGACATTTACCTCAACATCATTTGTGATCGCGGCCCGATCCCGAAGCGATCCCGCCGCCCCATGCATTTTCGAACCGATGCACGCCCGAAATACGGCGTTTCCTGCTATGTTGGCGATGGTTGTCGGAGCAGTCATCCGCCGTTTCTGCGTGGCGGCCGGAGCACGCGTTCCGGACACACGACGATCTGCACGGCCAAGGAACGCGGCCCGGGCATGCGGCGAACATCTTCGTGATCAGGAACGGAGGAGCCATGGCCAGCAGGATGCCACTCGATCTGAAATCGCTGCGCGCGCTGATGGATGCGCCGGACACCGAGACCCTGAGCGCGGAGATCCAGACCCTGGTCGCACCGCTGGGTGTCGATTACTGGTTCTACGCCCTCGACCTTCCGGTGGTGAAGGACCAGCCCAGTGAACTGCGAATCGGCACCTACCCCGAGTCGTGGGTCCGGCACTACTTCGAACGCGAATACATCCAGATCGACCCGGTCATCAGCCATTGCCAGGACCACGCCGTGCCGCTGATCTGGCAGGACGCGGTGGACCGCACCCGTCGCCTGCTCGATCCCACCGCACAGCGCGTGCGGCAGATGTTCGGGGAGGCCTGCGAGTTCGGGCTCTGCGCCGGCCTGAGCATTCCGCTGCACGGGCCCGGCGTGTCCTGGGGCCTGATGTCCTACGCCAGCAAGCACCTGCGCTCGCGCCAGTTGCAGCGGATCCTGCCGGATCTGCATGTGATGGCGCACTACGTGCACGAGGCCGCGCGTCGTTTCCTGCTCGACCGTGCCGCGCCGGTCGACATGCCCAGCCTGACCCATCGCGAACGCGAGTGCCTGACCTGGGCCGCGGAAGGCAAGACCAGCTGGGAAATCGGGCAGATGCTGAATATCAGCGAGCGCACGGCGATCTTCCATCTGCAGAACGCGATCCACAAACTGGGCGTCAGTGGACGCCAGGCCGCGGTCGCGCGTGCGATTTCCTTCGGCCTGATCGCCTCTCCACGCGGCTGATCCAGGCGTTTCCGGCAGAAACGAGCGGCCATGTGCCGCTGCCGCCCGGGAACGGCATGCCGGCGCGGGATGGACGCCGCTGCGCGCGGACCTGATGCGTTCGCGCCTCTCGGACTTCTGCAACCGCCGCTGCGTCGTGCTCTCACCCTGTCAGTTGCTGCAGCTGTCGTATCCGACAGGTTCAGGCTGTGCTTATGGCTCCCCCATCACAAGGAGCCATCATGGCCGCACGTTCAGCTTCCGCTCTGCTGCCCCTGTTTTCACCGGTCGATGACGTCGAGCCGTCCAGTCGCGTCTCTGCGTCGCACGCATCCGCACCGCCCTGGCGCGACGCGGGCACGCGCTCGCCGATCATCGCCGCACACGCCGGCGATTACGGGCTGGGCGCTCCGCTGCTCGACTCGATGTATCGCTTGCGTGCGCAGGTCTTCCACGAACGCCTCGGCTGGGATGTCCGCGTGGAGGACGGGCGCGAACACGACTGGTTCGACCTGATGGGCCCGTACTACATCGTCGCCCACGACGGCGCCCAGAATGCCCTCGGGTGTTGTCGCCTGCTGCCCAGCACCGGGCCGAACATGCTGCGCGACGTCTTCCCGTCGCTGCTCGACGGCCGGGCCATGCCGGTCGCGGAATCGATCTGGGAAATCAGCCGGTTCGCGATCGACCCGGCCTGTGCCGGAGACCGTTTCGGGTTTGGCACGCTGGCAGGCGCACTGCTCGGACGCATGATCCATTTCGCCGACCGGCTGGCCGGTACCGAAGTGGTCGGCGTCACCACGGTCGCGGTGGAGCGCATGCTGCTGCACATGGGACTGGACGTCCGCAGGCTGGGCAAGCCGCAGCGCATCGGACGGGTCATGAGCCTGGCCTTCAGCATCCCGATGGATGCCAACAACCTCGATGTCGCAGGCATTCACGACCCTCAGCCCGCACGCGTGGCCTGAGCCGGTCACAGGCGGGCTGCGACCGGCCTCCCTGATCGAACACGCCTGACATTTCGGTGTCAGGCCTGCCCGGCTGGGTCGGTGCGGAAGGCACGCGACCCCGCCGGTTTGCGGCCCGCGGGCGTTTCAAGATGCCCATCCGCCTTCATGGCGCATGCGTCACGGGCGCATGCGCCTGACCCGCTCGGCCCGTTCAGGCCGCCAGTTCGGGCCGCGAATGCGCCCCCGAATGGGTGACCGTGCCGAAGCCGGCCCGGGCGACATCGCTCAGGCGCTGGACACGCAGGGCATCGGCCAGGCCGTCCCACAGCGCCATGCGGGCCTGCAGAGCCTGCAGGGCGGATGCGCGCGCTTCGGCCAGGCCGCCTTCGTGCTTGCCGAGCGCCGAGGCGAGCATGCGCTCCGCGGCCGGGCCGTGAGCGTCGCCGTCCAGCTCGATGTGACGCTCCAGGTAGTACACGAACCCCGGAGCCTGGGTCGCATTCAGGCCCCAGTGCTCCAGCAGACCCTGGAACATGTCGGGAATGACGTTTTCACGCCCGTAGAGGAAGCTCGCCATCACCTGCAGCGTGCTGCCGGTGTGGCAGGTGTCGAGCGTATGCCGCACGAAGGCGCGCACATATTCCGGCGTCTCACCGGCATCGAAGGCGGATTCCAGGCTCGCACCCGCACGCAGCGCGTCCAGGAAGGCGACGAAGGCCGTCGTCGGCGCGCCGACATCGCGCATGGCCTGCAGATAGAGGTCGAGATGGCTGGCCGGATTGCCGTCGGCATCGATGTCGCTCTCTTCCGCGAGCACGATGTCGTTGATCAACCGCGCCGCGGCCGGATCGGCGGGCGGCATCCACGGCAGGGTCACGCAGGTCAGATCGCGCTGCAGCCGCTTGGCGAGGGACATGAAATCCCAGACGGCGTAGACGTGGGCCTGCATGAAGCCCCGCAAGGCGTCCATGTCACGGATTTCAGCGAACACCGCATGCGTTTCGAGTCCGGCACGGACGCGACGCATGGCGGGGGTAAGGACGGCATCGACTTCCTTCTTCATCTGGGCTCTCCTTGAGCATGACGCTTGGTCGGGATGGGCGTCGGCGACGCCCACGGAACGGCACACCGCGCGTCCTGCGCGGCAGGTTTGGCGCAGACCGGAGCCTGCGCCCGTGCCCGCGGTCCGGCCCGTTCGCACGGATCGCACCGCGACCTCTCCGGCGAGCGCCGAGCGCATCGCCTCTGACCCTGCCCCCCGGACCGTCTCATCCGAGGGTGGCGACGCAGTGCGTCGTCCAATTCGTCGCTACAGCCCTTGCCTCGCCCCCTGTGCCCATCCCTGCCCCGGTCGGCCCGGAATCGGCGCGATCACCGTCTCCGCCATCCCGTCGCGGGGAGATGGGCGACCTCAGTGTGGCTGATACAGCGGATACAAACTGGTTTCCTCGCGCTGGATGCGCTGCGCAAGCAGGCCACCCACGGTTTGATAGTCGACCATGAATTCGTCGCGCATGCGCTGATCGAACTCTGTCGCCTGATACTTCTTGACGAAATCGACCACGCCACGGGCGATGGCGTTCATCTCGCGCCGGAAACTGCGGACGAGGGTGACACTCTCGGTGTCGCCCTGCATGGAGTTCTCGACGTAGTTGTAGAAGCGCACGTTCTCCGCGATCAGATGCCCCTCCAGATGCACCTTGAAGGCGTTGAGCATCTGCGGAATTTCACGGAAATTGCCCTGTTTGGCAGCATCGCCGATGCTGCCGAACAGCTTGACCAGATCGGCATGATCGCGCTTGAGCGCAGGCACCAGTTCCGGATCGTAGGTGATCCCGAACCCGCTCTGCCCGCGATTGTTGACGTTGGGCACCCCCTGAGGCAGTGCCTGGGAAGACGACCCCTTCTTCCCACCCAGAATCCTTCGGAAAATATCCAGCACAGCAGACCCCTGTAGTCCTAATTGAGAATGTTCGTTCCTTGCCGCATGCGCTTCGGGGTACGCCGGCGCGTCGCATCCAGGATCCCCCCGGATATCCGCTCGGGCGATCAAACCGGAGAGATTGGCCCGGCATCAGCGCCGGGCGGTCGACTACACCGGCGCGCGCGTGCGAGCCGTACCTCATGAACATAGCAGACTCGGAACCGGCGCCAAGTGCCCATGTCACCCAGCCGTGACAGACGGCGCAGTAACATATTGATTTTGTGGCCGAATGCCCGTTTTGCCGCCGTCATGACAGCGGCGCGACAGCCTCGATCGCCCGCGAACTGCGCAAAACGGTCCGCCGACGGCTCCGACGCGACCGGAGTTCGGCACATCCGCAAACGATCCCGGAGCCACGATAACGCCCAAAAGAGCGGCGATGGCCACCTGTTCAGGAACCCATCGACGGACGCCCGGCGCTGGCGGATGCGCTGTGGAGCATGATCTGGCACTGACATCGCGATGCGTGCGAGTGCCACCCCCGGGGCCTGCCATAGGGGCCGCCACGGGGCGTGGCGGAGACATGAGGGGCAACGCGGCAGGCTTCACGCATGACGAATGCCAAGAGCGCGGACGCTTCGGAACCGGCATAAAAAACCCGCCATCAGGCGGGTCATGTGCGCCGAAGCGCGAACAATGCGGAAGCCGGGCGATCGACTTGGCTGCCCGACGGGTCGGGCGCCGTGCGCGGCACGGGCATCGCATGTCGTGAAATTGGCAGCCCCGGATGGATTCGAACCACCGAATGCCTGAGTCAGAGTCAGGTGCCTTACCGCTTGGCGACGGGGCTGTAGACTGGAAATTGTACACCAGGCTGCGCACTGCATACCAGCCCGGACCGGCGGGCGCCGGAGCGCGCGCCGCTGCAGCGACCGGAAGCCCGATGCGGCGCCGAAACGGCCCGCAGGACAACCGACCGATGCCGCACACGGCCGGCTGCAAAGCGCCGGACGTGCGCCGAAACGCCGAGGGAAATCAGCGCTTGGAGTACTGCGTGGCGCGACGGGCCTTGTGCAGACCGACCTTCTTGCGCTCGACCTCGCGGGCGTCGCGGGTCATGAAGCCGGCCTTGCGCAGCTCGGTCTTCAGGGTTTCGTCGTACTCCACCAGCGCGCGGGCGATGCCCAGGCGGATGGCGCCGGCCTGACCGGTGGTGCCACCGCCGACGGCGGTCACGACCACGTCGAACTGCTCGGTCGTCTTGGTCAGTTCGAGCGGCTGGCGCACGATCATGCGCGAGGTCTCGCGGCCGAAGAACTCGTCGAGCGGACGGTCGTTGACGGTGATCTTGCCGGAGCCCTTGCGCAGGAACACGCGGGCGATGGAGGACTTGCGACGGCCGGTGCCGTAATTTTGAGTGGTAGCCATGTGCGTGGTGACCTCAGATGTCCAGCGGCTGCGGCTGCTGTGCAGCGTGCGGGTGTTCGGCGCCCTTGTAGACCTTGAGCTTGCGGTACAGCGCACGGCCCAGGGTGTTCTTCGGAAGCATGCCCTTGACCGCGATCTCGATCACGCGCTCGGGGTGACGCTCCAGCGCCTGCGCGAGGTTCTCGGTCTTGAGGTTGCCGATGTAGCCGGTGAAGCGATGGTACTTCTTGTCCAGCAGCTTGTTGCCGGTCACCACGATCTTCTCGGCATTGATGACGACGAAGTAATCGCCGGTATCGACATGCGGGGTGTAGACGGGCTTGTGCTTGCCGCGGAGGCGGTAGGCCAGTTCGGCGGCGAGGCGGCCGAGGGTCTTGCCGGTAGCGTCGACGAGATACCAGTCGCGCTGGACGGTCTCGGACTTGGCGATGTAAGTCTTCATGGAAACTCCCAAGGAGCGGTGTTTGGTCGGGCTGGTTCCGGCGGCGGCCCTCTTCTGCAGGGGCCAGCGGTGCCGCGGGAACGTCGCCGCGCGTTGTGTCGCGAAGCAAAAGAGGCGGAATCATAGCCGTGGGCGGTGGCAGGCGCAAGCAGCCCCGGCGCCGGTGCTCGATGCCGGGCGCTCGCGTCCGCGGCCGGCATCGTCGAAAATGCCGGGGTGAGTATCGCGCCCCCGACCGCCGCCACGTCTGCCACCTCTCCGCCCCGGCCGACCGCCGCACCGGCCCCCGGGACGCAGGCCCCTGCGGCGCACATGCCTGCGCTGCTCGACCTCACCGCCCTGGCCGACCGCTGCGTGCAGTGCGGCCTGTGCCTGCCGGCCTGCCCCACCTACCGGCTGGAGGCGCTGGAGACCGAATCGCCGCGCGGCAGGATCGCGCTGGTCCGGGCCTGGGAGCAGCACACCGTCGCACCGACCGCCAGCGGCGACGCGCATCTGGACCGCTGCCTGGGCTGCAGGCGCTGCGAGTCGGTCTGCCCCGCCCACGTAGAGTACGGACGGCTGCTGGTGGGCGCACGCAGTGCCCAGCGGCGCAGGCGTCCGCCCGGCTGGCGGCAGCGGGCGATCGAACACGTGGCCGCCCGCCCCGCCCTGCTGTCGGCCCTGCTGCGGGTGTATCGGCACCTGTATCCGCTGCTGCCGGCACGCCTGCGGCCGCTCCCACGGCCGCCGCGCGCCCGGCCGGATGACGGGATCGTCGTCCCCGTACCGGGTGCGCCGGCCCCCGAGAGCATCGAGTCGGCCGAGCTGTTCGTCGGCTGCGTGGCCCGCGGCTACGAAGCCCCCGCGCGCGCCGCGCTGGCGCGCCTGTGCGCGGCGGCGGGCGTCCGGTTGCGAGTGCGCACGGGGCAGGCCTGCTGCGGCAGCCTGCATGCGCACGCCGGCGACGCCGACACCGCGCAGGCGCTCGCGACACGGAATCGCGCGGCCTTCGCCGGCAGCGACGGCCCGGTGCTCACGCTCGCCAGCGGCTGCCACGAGGCGGTCGCCGAGGCGCTGGGCGCCACCACCGTCGACGCGCTCGGCTTCCTGGCCGAGCATGCGCCACGCCTGGCGTTCGCCCCGCGCCACGAGCGCGTCGCCCTGCACCTGCCCTGCACCCAGCGCAACGTGGTCGGCAGCGACGCCGCCCTGCACGCACTGCTGGCGCGGGTTCCCGGGCTGGAAGTCGTGGTGATCGACGCCGGCTTCGGCTGCTGCGGCGCCGCGGGGACCACGATGCTGACAGACCCCACCCGTGCCGCGCGCTTCCGACGGCCGCTGCTGGATGCGCTCGCCGCCAGCGGCGCCACGCGCCTGCTCAGCGCCAACATCGGCTGCCGCCTGCACCTGGCCGGCGGCACCGCGCTGCCGGTGCAGCACCCGCTCGAATTCCTCGGCGACTGCCTGCAGGCGCCTTCGCACGCCCATTCCGGACCCCCGACATGACCCTCGCACGCCGCCACACCCTGCTCGACCGCCTGCTCGCCGACGCCCAGAACGCGCTGGAAACCGTCGCCGGCAGCCCGCAGGCCGAACGCCGCAACCCCGGCGAGACGGAAGCCGACGTGGTGCTGGACGAGGCCGAGCGCCGGCATGCCGCCGGGCTGATGCGGATCAATCATGTCGGCGAGGTCTGCGCGCAGGCGCTGTATGTCGGCCAGGCCGCGGTGGCCCGCGACCCGGCGACTCGCGCGCAGCTGCTGGCGGCCGCGCAGGAGGAGACCGATCACCTGGCCTGGTGCGCCGACCGCCTGCGCGAACTGGACAGCCGCCCCAGCCTGCTCAACCCGGTGTGGTACGCGGGCAGCTACGCCATCGGCGTCGCCGCGGGCCTGCGCGGCGACGGCTGGAACCTGGGCTTCGTGGTCGAGACCGAGCGCCAGGTGGAGGCGCATCTGGACGAGCACCTGCAGACCCTGCCCGAAGCCGACGGCCGCAGTCGCGCGATCCTGCGCACCATGAAGGAAGACGAAGCCCGCCACGCGGACCATGCCGAAGCCGCAGGCGCCCGCACCCTGCCGCAGCCGATCCCGCGCCTGATGGCCGCGGCGTCGACGCTGATGAAGACGGTGGCGTACCGGATATAAGGCGGGCCGCGATGCCGAATGTGGGATGCGGCGCATATCCGGCGCCAGAACCATCGGGAGCGCGGGTGCGGAGGGTGGCGTGCGGACCTGACTCGCGATCGTTCGGGCCGATCGCTCGTTTGCCCTGTCATCCTGGTGCGCAGCGCGGCGCGGGCCTTGGAGGATCGAAGCGAAAGCGGGAAAAGCAGGCTCCTCGCTGCGCCCGGGACGACAAGGCAGGGGGGGCGAATCCCGAATGGGCACAGCGGGTCTTCTCGACGCCCTGAGTGTCCGGCTTCAGGGCTTGCCGGATCCCTCGCCACCCGAATCCCGAATCCCGAGCCCCGCCCATGAAAAAGCCGGCTTTCGCCGGCTTTTTCATGGGCTTCGCCTGGAAGCGACGCGCGATCACTCGACCAGATTGCGGCCTTGGTACAGCTCCTCGATCTCGCGGCGCAGGCGGGCTTCCACCTTCATGCGCTCCTTGAACGAGAGGTTCTTGGCTTTTTCCTCGAACAGGTAATTGTCGAGGTCGAAGTCCTTCAGGTGCATCTTCGTGTGGAACAGGTTTTCCTGGTAGACGTTCACGTCGAGCATTTCGTAGCGCGACTTGATGTTCTTGGCCAGGAAGTCCTGGATCGAGTTGATCTTGTGGTCGATGTAGTGCTTCTTGCCCTTGATGTCGCGGGTGAAACCGCGCACCCGGTAATCCATCACCACGATATCCGACTCCAGGCTCTCGATCAGGTAATTGAGGGCCTTCAGCGGCGAGATCACACCGCAGGTCGACACGTCGATGTCGGCGCGGAACGTGGCGATGCCGTTGTCCGGATGGGTTTCCGGATAGGTGTGGACGGTGATGTGCGACTTGTCCATGTGTGCGACCACGGCGTCGGAGATGATCTCCTTGCCGGCGGCCTTCTTGTCGATGACCGGCTCCTCGGAAATGAGGATGGTCACCGACGCACCCTGCGGGTCGTAGTCCTGGCGCGCGATGTTCAGGATGTTGGCGCCGATGATCTCGGCCACATCGGTGAGGATCTGTGTCAGCCGATCGGCGTTGTATTCCTCGTCGATGTAGGCGATGTAGCGCTGGCGTTCGTCCTCGCTCGACGCGTAACACACGTCGTAGATGTTGAACGACAGGGACTTGGTCAGGTTGTTGAAGCCTTGCAGCTTCAGACGCGGCAGCGGCTTGACCACGGCATCGGGTCCTCGGGACGGGGGTAAGGGGCCGGGATTATGCGCCAAAGCCGGAAGACTGTCGCCCCACCGGCGCCGACGGGCCTTCGGGCCGGTCGAAACGGCCCGTCAGACCGTGCGGTGCGGGGCGCGCGCATGCCCGGATCGGGCGGAAGATCCCGACCGCACATGCTGCCCGTGCGGGATGACCGGTTCACGACAGGATTTGCGGATCGAATCACAAAGTCCTACTCTCTCGTGCATTCATCTTCGATACCGACATGAACACTCCCTCCGTGGCTACGCTGACCCCTCTCCGCCGCAACGCGAATCCGCTTGCGCCGACGATCGCGACCATCGAGCGCTTTCTTTCGCACTGCCACCGCCGGCGCTACCCGCCGCGGACCGAGGTCTTCCGCCCGGGCGACCCGGCAGGAACGCTCTACTACGTCATCTCCGGCTCGGTCAGCATCATCACCGAGGAAGACGATGGCCGCGAGCTGGTGCTGGGCTACTTCGGCCCGGGCGAGTTCGTGGGTGAAATGGGCCTGTTCGTGGAAAGCGACCGGCGCGAAGTGGTGCTCCGCACCCGCACGCAGTGCGAACTGGCCGAAATCGGCTACGAGCGGCTGTACCAGCTGCTGGAGGGCCCGCTGGGCAACGACGCCGCGCAGCTGGTGTACGCCATCGGCGCGCAGCTCTCGCGCCGGCTGCTGGACACCAGCAGGAAGGCCGGCCGCCTGGCCTTCCTGGACGTCACCGACCGCATCATCCGCGCCCTGCACGACCTGACCAAGGAGCCGGAGGCGATGAGCCATCCGCAGGGCACCCAGCTCCGGGTCTCCCGCCAGGAGCTGGCCCGCCTGGTCGGCTGCTCGCGCGAGATGGCCGGGCGCGTGCTCAAGAAGCTGCAGGCCGACGGCAAGCTGCACGCCCGCGGCAAGACCGTCGTGGTCTACGGCACGCGCTGACCCGGCCATGCCCGAGGTCAGGCCCCCTGCCCTGTCCGTGGCGGAGACCGATCTGGACCTGCGCAACGCCACGCCGGGCGACGCCGCCGATGTGGCAGTTCTCCTGGGCGTCCTCGGGTATCCGTGCGAGCTTGAAGATGCCGCCGAGCGCATCGCCCAGGTCCAGCACGACCCGCGCCAGGCGCTGATCCTGGCCCGACGCGACGGGATCGCCTGCGGCCTGCTGTCGCTGGATTTCATGTACTACCTGCCGCTGGGCACCACCACCTGCCGGGTCACCGCCCTGGTGGTGGCTGAGCATGCCCGCGGGCATGGCATCGGCCGCGCCCTGCTGCGCGATGCCGAGCGCCGCGCCCGGGTGGGCGGGGCCGCACGGCTGGAAGTCACCAGCGCCGGCCATCGCACCGAGGCGCATGCCTTCTACCGCGCCTGCGGCTTCAGCGAGGGCGCGGTCCGGTTCGTGAAGCTGCTGGGCGACTGAGGGCGACGGGCATGGGTGTGACCGCACCGCCCCGCAAACCGCTGGTGTACCTGTGCGTGCTGCTGCCGCTCCTCGTTGCGGGCGGCCTGGCGGCCGTGCTGTCCTTGATCGCGCTGTTCGCGCGCAGTCGCGGGATCGCGCCTGCAGAGGTGGCCGACCTGCCCGGGATCCTGCTGTCGCTGAGTGCGCTGTTTCTGTGGATGCCGCCGTGCCTGATGCTCGGCAACGCGATCCTGTGGGCGATCCCGCCGCTGCGGCGTCTCGCAGAGGGACATGTCCGCCGGCATGCCGCCCCCGAGTTCCGCGCGGCCCAGCGCGATCTCGCGCGCCTCGCGCTGGGCATGGCCGCGGTGACCCTGCCGGTCATCGCCGCGGTATTCGCATTCGCGGACTGACCCGCCTTCCCCTTTCACATCCCTCATCACGCACGCTGGACCGACCCCGCATGGACACCCCCGACCTGCCGCTTTCGCTCGCCTGCCCCAAGTGCGCCGCCGGCATGCATCGCCGCGATTACGACGCCGGCTCCGCCTACCGCTGCGGCGGCTGCGAGGGGCTGTGGTTCCCGATGCTCGAACACGAGGCCCTGCGCGAGGAAGCGGATGTGGTCGACGTGGGCTGCGAAGTGGCGGGTGCACGCTACAACGCGGTGGACAGGATCCAGTGCCCCGCCTGCGCCCACGACGCGCCGCTGGTGCGGATGGTGGATGCGCAGCAGCCGCATATCTGGTTCGAGAGCTGCAAGACCTGCTACGGCCGCTTCTACGATGCCGGCGAATTCCGCGACTTCGTGGAGATCACCGTGGAGGATTTCGTGAAGCGGCTCTCGGTGAAGGCGAGGTTTTGATCGAACCCGCTGCACGCTGCGGCGGGAACGCCGGCCGCGGGCGCGGCCCGTTCGCCTGGGCGCCTTCGCCTCTGCCCAGACCGGCACCGTGCAGCCTGCTGCACCGCGTGCGGTGAACGTGCGTACACCGTGACCCCAAACAAACACATGGTGGTCGCGACACTCTAAGATCACTCAGCCCGATGCAAACGGGACGTGCGGCCGGCGACATGCGCGCCTGCACCGTCTCGACACACCGTCGGAGGCGAGTGGAGACGAGAATGCGGTACGAATGGAATGACTGGGCGCTGGAGCGCAACGAGGGTGGACTCAGGCGGCAGGGCGCGCCGGTGGAAGCCTCCCGCAAGGTGGTGGAATGCATTCGCCATCTGATCGTCCACAGGGAACGCATCGTCGGTTACGACGAGTTGATCCGCAGTCTCTGGGGGCACGACAACGCCTCCAATCACCAACTGTCGCAGGTGGTGCTGGCCGCACGCCGCCTGCTGGGCGACGATGGTCAGGCCCAGCGCTGCATCCGCACGGCCACGGGTCAGGGCTACCACTGGGTCGCGCCGGTCGTCGAAACCACGGACGCAACGACGGCAACCGCGGCAGCCGCCATGGGCGAAACGGCGGGCCGGCATGACGTCGACAGCATGTCGACCGGAGCCACCACACCCACGACCGCCCATGCCGGCCATGACACGACAGCCCCCGGGCCTGCCACGGCAGTGGAGGCCGCGGATCCCGGCACCGATGCCGCGGGCGCGAGCGCGAGTGAACCGATCGGCGCCCCGCCTGCGGCCGCCTCATTCCGCAGCCTGCGCCGGGCCGGCCGGCGTCGCCGGCGTCTCGCATTCGCCGCGCTGGCCGCCTGCGCCACCGCCGCCGCGGCTCTGGGCATCATCTGGCAGCATCAGGACCGGGGGCTGCGGACGCTACCGGCGTTGAGCGAGGGACATGCGGATGCCGACGCCGCCATCTTCGACGCACTGCGCAGGACACTGGCGGCAGGACGCCACGACGACGTGCGCGAAGTGCTGTCGACGCTGCCGCCCCGGTTGGCGGAAAGCCGCGAGGCCATGCTGATCGCGATCGATCTGGAGATCCAGCTTGGGCGGTTCGACCGCGCCCGGGAGAAGATCGACGCGCAGTCGAAGACCCTGCGGCCGTCGCGCGACGACCTCTGGCATGCCCGGTTGCTGCTGCGCGAAAGCATGCTCAACAGCAGGCGTCAGGCACCGGGAGCGGAGGTGTTCGCGCCGGCCGATGCGGCGGTGACGCTGCTGCTGTCGCAGGGGGGAGGAGCATCGCAGCGTCTTCTCGCGGAGGCGCTGCGCGTGCGTGCGAACGGCTACAACCTCACCCACCGCTCGGACGCGGCCCTGCGCGACCTGGCGGAAGCGCTGGACATCCATGAGCGCGAAGGCGACGCGCACCGCATGGCGATGGTGCGCGCCACCCGCGCACGCACCTGGATGCGCATGGGGCGCATGAGCGATGCGCTCGATGAACTCGGCGACGTCGCGGAGGTGTTCCGGCGCCACGACGACAAGGTCAACGAAGTGCTGGCGCGCAACACCCTGGCCAAGATCCAGATCGAGTCGCTGCAATGGCAGGCCGCGCTCGCCAGCACCGAGCGCAGCCTCCGCCTGCTGCGCGGGATGCAGGACTCGGACCGTCGCTACCCCAGCCTGCAGCTGCGGGCGATGGCGCTGATCGGTGTCGGTCGTCTGCGCGAAGCGGACTCGCTGCTGGACGAAGCCGAAGCCGGCGCCCGCGAGCGCCGCGACGGCATCATCCCGGCGATCCACCATCTCGAGACGGGCCAGCCGCAGCGCGCGCTCGAGGCCGCGGCACGGGAATTCGAGAGCAGCCGCATCGATACGCGCACCAACCTGCTGCTGGAGAACCGCGAAGGTGCGCTGCTGCTGTGGACGATGGCCGTGCAGGCGCTGGTCGACCACGGCGAGAGGCCGCCGGCCGCCACGGTCGCGCAATTGGCCCTCCTCGAATCGCCGACCAATGCGGTCGCACGGATCGCACGCGGGCGCTGGCTGTCTCTGCAGGGCGAGGACGCCGCCGCCGAGCGTGAGCTGCGGCACTCGCTGCAGGAGGCACAGGACGCGCACCAGCGGCTGCGGATGCTGCTCGCCGCCGAACCCCTCGTGGACCTGGCCCTGCGCCGGGGCGACACCGCCGCCGCGCGGCAGGTCGTCGACGGCGTCTACGACTACGACCCGGACACGATGGGCGAGGACTATCGCTTCCACCTGCTGTGCCTGCGCATCGCGCTCGCGGACGACACGACCGACGAGGACGACGACGCCCATCGCAAGGTGCTGCAGCTCGCCGGCGAGCGTCGCCTGCCGCGGGGTGTGGAGCGTCTGTACACAGAGCGGCGGCATCGCGAAGGAGGCCCGCTCTGGTCGGGCCCCGTCGCCGCTCCGGAGCGATGAGCGCACGACGACCGCTGGCGTAGAAGCGGCGGCGCTGCATGCCCTGTTTGCAGCCGAGCCCGGCGGCCTGCATCCACCGCGGCAAGCGGCCCGTACGCATGCGACCCGTATCCCACCGGACCGTGTTCTGCGGGATGAGACCGGGCCGACGTAGACTCTGTGATGCATGGCCGTCTGTTTTCACGCCGGGCTCGGCACCGGCAGCATCCGCTTGGAGAGGATGATGAAGTACCACTGGGGGGAGTGGAGCCTGGACAGGGACGCCGGACTGCTCAAGCGGCAGGGCCGTCCGGTCGATGCATCGCGCAAGGTGATGGAATGCATCGGGCACCTGATCGGCCATCGCGACCGTGTCGTCGGCTACGACGAACTGATCCGGAAGGTGTGGGGCCACGACAACGTCAGCAACCATCAGCTGTCCCAGGTGATCCTGTCCGCCCGACGCCTGCTGGGCGACGACGGGCAGAACCAGCGGCTGATCCGCACCGCCTCCGGCCTGGGATACCAGTGGGTGGGCCCGCTCGATGAAGCCGCCCCCGCACACGCCTCGCCGTCCGCTGTGGCCGCGCCCCCCGACCCGATGCCGCCGGCGGCGATCCGCCCGGCCCATGCAGGGGCCGGGCCCACACCAGATCCGGAGCCTGCATTCGACAGGGACGAGGCCACCGATCCGCAGGCCCTGCCCAGGCCGCAGGGCGTCATACCGGCTGCGCCCGACGTGCCGGCCGCGGCCGGCCGGGCTCGCCGGCTCGTGCTCGCGGTCACCGTGGTCCTGCTGCTGTGCGTGGGGGGCTATGCGTGGCGACAGGGCGCCGAAGACGGTGCGCCGACGCCCGCCCGCGAAGCGCCGCCTGCCGGTGCCCCCTCGATCGGCGCGCTGGAGATCGCCATGCGCGCGGGGGACTTCGACGCCGTACGTGAAGGGCTGACCACCCTGCCCCCGTCCATGGCCGAATCCCCGGACGCGATGCTCATCGCGATGCGCCTGGACTTCCACCGCGGACGTTTCGAGCGGGCCCGCGACAAGCTCGACGCCCAGCTGGCGCTGGCCCGCGAAGCCGAGGATCCGATCTGGCAGGCGAAGCTGCTGGTGTTCGAATCCATGCTCAAGGGCCGCCAGGGCGCCACGGCGTCCGAGCGCGAGATCTCGGTCCAGGCCGCGCTCGATCTGCTCGAACCGCTCGGCGAGGACGCCGCGCCGGAGGTGCTGGCGGATGCGCTCCGCGCCCGCAGTACCGTCCTGCTGCTGCAGGGCCGGCATGAGGCGGCCCTGCGCGACCTGAACCGGAGCGGCCAGATCTACGAGCGGATCGGCGACGCGGGCAGCGCGATCGCCGTGCGCACCGACCGCGCGCGGATCTGGATGCGCACCGGCCGGCTGGAGGATGCGCTTCGCGCCATGCGCAGCGTCGCCGACCATTACCAGGCACGCTCCGACAAGATCGGGCAGGTCGGCAGCTTAAACACCATGGCCCGCATCCAGATGGAATTGCTGCGCTGGGAGGACGCGGTGCAGACCAGCGACCGCGCGCTGGCGGTGCTGCGCGAGACGCCCGTCATCGAGCGTCGCGATCGCGCGCTGCAGTTGCGGGCGCAGGCCATGACCGGTCTCGGACGCCTCCGCCAGGCACGGGCGCTGCTGGAAGAGGTCGGCACACTGCGGGGCGATGAAGCCAGTTCCATGATCGCCGTGCTCTACCTGCTGGAGGCGGGGCGCACGGCCTCCGCGCTGCAGGCGAGCGCCGTCGCGTTCTCGGAGGGCGACCGCGACGACCCGGACGACATCCTGCTCGACACCCGGGAGGGGGCGCTGCTGGCCTGGATGATCGCGGCACAGCGCATCGCCGATTCGGGAGCGGCCATGCCCACGCCCTCACCCGCCCAGATCAACGCGCTGCGCAACCCGGTGTCCATCGCCGGCACGATCGCCGGCGCGCGCTGGGCGATGGCGCAGGGCGACGACGCGCGCGCGGAATCCCTCCTGCGCGAGGCGCTGGACGAGGCGCGCCGCAAGGGCATGCGCTACCACCTGGTGCTGGCCTCGGAACCGATGCTCGACCTGCTGCTGCGCCAGGGGCGCACGGCCGATGCCAGACGGCTGCTCGAGGATGTGCGCGCCTTCGACCGCGAACGCACCGACCAGGACTACGCCTTCACCGTGCAGCGCTGGAGACTGGCCGTGGCCACCGGCGACGACAGGGCCGTGGAGGCGCTGGGCGAGAAACTGCGGGCACTGGCGGGCGAACGCCGCATTCCCGGATCCGCCTGGGAGCCGGAACGCCCGCAATAGGCCGGACCGGGCGATGGCCGACGATGGACCGGAGCGAGCGAAGTCCTGGGGCCGGGTAATGACTCAACCTGCCTACCCGCACCTTCCCGAGGCCCGACGCTTGAAAGCGCCTGCAACACAGGCTGCAACAGCCGGAACCGAGGCCTGGACACTTTCCGCGCAACCGTCCATTCCCAGACCCAGGCGCGGAACGGCGATCAGGCCTGCACACGCTCCGTATCGGCACCGCGAATCCACCCCGATCAGGTTCAACGCGCTCGAATCAATGCCCACTCTCATCGCAGAATCGAAGGCGACGTGGCAAGCCGAAGCCCGCCACGTCGCCTTGATCCGGTACAGGGCAAAGCGACCAGTCAGTCCATCACCCCGGAAAAACCATCGCTAGAGCCACAGCGTCATGCTGTGGTTCGCGACCGGATTGACCCAGGAAGCACGAGCCCCCCAGTATGTGCACCCACTGTCCGATCCGACATGATAAAGCGCAGCCGGAACACCCCACACCGGATCCCCGTGCCTGCAGAACACTTTGGAACGCGTCCCCAGGGTGGCCATGTAATTGGTGCGGAAGGCCCAGTTTCCAACACGTGCGGGGTTGTAGGACTCCATGATCGGCAACCGATTCAACCTGCGAAGCGTATATGCATGCGCCTCGGCCATCCCGCCGCCAAGACTGTGCCCCGTCACCTTGAAATTAGCACCACAGTTCACCTGCCCCACGTATTGCAGATAGTTGTTGAGTCGATCCGCATAGCCGCGCCCGATCCTGGCCTCGTTCGAGGTGGACTCGCCAGGCACACGAGCGACAGTGCCGAACTGGCTTTCGATGTTGCGCAACCAGTCGCCGGTGCTGTTGCTGCCTCGCCAAGCGACGACACAGTCGTATCCCGTCGTGCTGCTGTAGCTGGACCACACTTTCAGGACATCCAGGTTCACGACCCGGATATAGTTGAGGTTGCCGACCGCGCGATTCCCGGGATTGGTGCTGTAGGCGGCGTTTGCGAACCAGGCGTAAACGCTCCCCGGAGCGATTGCCTTGGTCGTGAAGCTGTTCCGGAATTCAGCCTGGCCCTGCGATGTGTTCGCATAGTCGATGCCGACTTCGACCGCCGCTTCGCTGGGCGTCAGATCCGTCGCGACGGCGCGTCCTTTTGCAGAGCCGATGCGCACCGCGACGTTCTTCAGGCCCTTCGTATTCACGTCCGGATAGTACTTGGCGAGGAAGGCATGGAGACGAGGCACATTCCAGGTTCCGCTTTCCGCCATCACCACCCAGCCCACATCGTTCGCAAGCTTGAGAACGGACTTCATTCTCTGCTCGCTCAGCGAGACGCTGTCCACGTCGATGTAGACAACGGCGTCCGTCGCGCTTTTCGGCAGCGTGGCCAAGCCGTACCGCCTGGTTTTCCCATCGAAGATCTCGAAACCCACATCACCCAGGGTCGAGCTCAGGGACACCACCGGCATACGGTCGCTCGGCGCAAGCGCGGCATCGCGGGCCGGGCTGGAAACCGGACTTCCCACCGTGCGACGACTCTCGTCGAGCGACACCTGCCGATATGCATTCCCGGCTGCCGTCATGGAATTGGCGGGCGCACGACGGTGGCCGTCGGCGGTGTTGGCGGCATTGGTCGTGACCGCATGTGCCGCCAGCAATGACAGCACGCTGGCGCAGAGAAGCTTGTGATTCATGACACTCTCCTTATGGATTCGGACTGCGATGTGGTCTGGGGGACTCGCCTTCGGCTGCAGTCGCACCTAGCGTCGTGGAGCCTTACTTACGTGGCTGGGCGAGACCTGTAGCGGTTTCGGCCTGCCGTACGCGCCGGGCATCCTCGACGTCTCCTCACCCGACACCGCACTGATGCAGCATCGGGCTCGACGCAAGCGTGGCGACCCGCGCTCTTGAACGCATGCCGAATCGATCATCGACGCCTCATGATCGGATCACGGATGGATCACGAACGCACGATGCTCGGCTCATCGATACCGTGAGCGCTTTCCGCACGGCCTTCGAGCAGCCATCCGTGGGCAACCGGCCGAGAGGCCGGGCAGACCCTTGCCAAGGGTGCATGCGCTGCATCGACGCATCGCATGGATGTCAGGCCGAAAGCAGCTTCAGACGCAATCGACTGATTTCACGGAAGTTCATAGCCCCGTCAAACTCCATGCGCAATCGCCGATGTGCGAACGCCGCTCGTTCAGGGAGAGGGGGCATCACATCGTGAACGCAAGATCGCATCCATGCATTCGACCATTCCCCCGATCATTGTTTGCCTCGACATGGCGACATGACAATCGGTACGGCTTCGTTACGCGGCTGTTGCAGGGCAGAGATCAGGCTTGGACATGCAGATCGGATCAAGAACAGCCGTGTCAGATCACGACAAAATCCGTCAGATCATGCCCCGATCACGCACTGATCACGCCGACAACAAGCACACCATCCTGATATCGCGCGCCCATCTTTCACGCATCGGGACGCATCCATCTCTCTCGACATCTCTCGATCGATGCGTGCCGTCACATTTTCACTGCACGGGAACGAACGCTCGGCTGCTGTACCTGCACGTGGCGGACGATCCGCCCTCCCCGAGAACTCCGGCGCCGCCATCTGCGTCCACACGGAAATGGTCTGCCGAGGCCCCGGCATCGCCTGTCCCTGAAGCGGCATCGGCATTCGGCGATGGGGCCACCCTCGACGTGCGGGGGAGCCCCTGCCGCAGCGCGATGCGCTTCCGCGATCACAGCGGCTGCCCGCATGTTCCACAAGCGTCACGCAGACAGAAACGGCGGCGCTCCGGAGAGCGCCGCCGTGGACAACCACCCACGATGGCGGTAAACCCGAGTCAGAGGCTGGAGACCCGGACCTGGAACCCCTGCGTGGTGGCGCTGAGCACTTCCACCCGGAACCGGCTGCCGAGGGCGTCGGGTGTGGTCCAGGACTCGCCCACCTTGAACATGCTGCCCTCGTTGTTGGACACCGTGGCGGGCGGGTTGGCGGCGTCGACGCTCCATGCAGGTTCCGCGCGCGTGGTGTTCACCGAGTGGATGATCACGGCATCACCGGCCAGATTGGCTTCGTAGGTACCGGTCTTCTTGCGTGCCTCGATGGTGTAGTAGCGCGTGCTGCTGCCGGGCACCGGCAGCTTGATCATCTGCGCATTGGCGGAGCCGACCAGGCTGGCGCGATCGAGGGTGTAGGTGACCGCGGCACTGCCGTGGGTGTAGGTGCGCAGGCGCGCGGATGCGATCCAGCCCAGACGGTTGCGCGAGTAGGTGCTGATGTGCTTGGGCAGGCTGCCGTAGGTGGCGTTGGGGACGGCGTTGCTCCACGCGTCGCTCATCACGTCCCACGGGTTGTCGTAGGGGGTGCTGTCGCCGTCGGAGTTGTTGGCGTGCGGCAGGCCGTAGGCGTGGCCCATCTCGTGCGACAGGGGTGCCAGGTTGTTGAACGACCACGGCGGGTTCCAGGTGGTGCTCCAGCACTTGTTGATGCCGTCCAGCGTGGCGCAGCGGCCGCCGCCCCAGGCGAACCCGTCCAGGTCGCCGTTGAACATCATGTTGATGCCCTGCAGGCCGCCGTTGGCGGCGAAATTGACGCTCGCGTTGGCGACATTGGTGCAGTCGGTGAACAGCTTGCCCAGATCGGCCTTCGGCTTGCCGTCCGCGCCCGTGGTCACATAGAACGCGCGGTTCTGCGGCAGGGTGAACCAGCCGTAGGCGGCGCTGCCGGTGAGGTTGATCCGGCCGTAGGAGACTTCGCGCCAGTAATGGTCGAGCTGGCCGGCGGAGGTGCCGTATTGGCCCTGGAAGAACGAGCGGGGCTTCTGCTCGGTCGCGATGTCGCGGAACTTGCACATGATCGTCGCCCACACGGTGGTGCCGGTGACGGCCTTGGCGCCGATCTCCCCGCCCGCCCTGGCGCCGGGCGCGAGATCGTCGATCGCCACGATCGCCTCGGGCTGCGCCAGCGCGGAGACGGCCTTGGTGCGCAGCTGCGGCGCCAGCGTGATGGCGACGCGGCGGCCATACAGCGCATGCAGATCGCCTGCAGCCTGCATGGCGGCGGCCGGATCCAGTGCGATGCGGCGGCCGCCGTCCTCCACCAGGGTGATGTCATGACGGTATTTGGCAGAACTGCCGGGGGGCGGCATCGCCCCAAACCATTTCGAGCCGGCCCTGCAGCGGGGCGACGGCGCGCACGGGGGTGGGTTCGACGTCGGTGAAGCGGCGGGCCTGCCCTCCGGCCGCATCCAGCGAGACGATGGCGCCCAGCAGGGCGAGCGGCAATGCAAGTGGAACGAGATGGCGTGACATGCGTGTGCGTCCTTGACGTTGAGGGTTGACGTGCGCATTCCGGGAGCGCGTCGCGGCGATCCGAGCCGCAGGGCGCCCGGAATGCGGAATCATCATTCCATATACGATCTACGGTTTCGACGCAGTTCATGCGGCCGGGCCGGAATCCACCGGGCTCTGGCGATGGATGTGAACATCGATGCATGTCGCATGCGCCGCCCATCACAGTTCAACCGGCCGCGACCGGTGCGCAGCGGAGCACGCGCGCGGAGAACGCGCGTGGAGACGGCAAGGCGTCGGGATGCCGACGCGCGGATTCAGCGCGCCGCGGGCATGCGTGGGTGCCGCGGCGTCACTCCGGACGGGTGACGGGCGCGCCGCCCCGCCCGGGACATCCCCAGTTGAGGATCTCCGTGCCCGGGGGCAGCACGCGGCGGAACATCTCCACGCGCTTGGGCTTGGGATTGACCACCACCGGCCGCTGCGCCGCCTGCAGCAGCGGAAGATCGGCACTGCTGTCGGAATAGGCCATGACCACCGGCGCGGTATAGCCGGCGTCGCGCAGCATCGTCATCTTCATCCGGTGATGGCAGTGGCGCACCGCACCGATGGCGCCGTACTTCGGCCCGACGAGGGTGCCGACCACCGGCAGATCGTGGTGGGCGACGAACGCCAGGATGGCGCGGGCGAGCTCGGGCGGCGCGCCGGTGGCGATGACCACGCGGTCGCCGGCCTGGCGATGGGCACGCAACACCTCCAGCGCGACCGGCAACAGGCGGGCCTGGATGGCGTCGGTGTGGGTGGCGACGTAGCGGTCGATGGCGGCATCGAACTGCGCCACGCCGCGCATGCCCAGGCTGCCTACCCACACGAAGGCCGAGATGCCGCGGCGGCGGGTCGGCAGCCAGGCGATCATCGGCCCGGCCAGCGGGGCGATCAGCAGCGCCAGCAGCAGGCGCCACCAGTCGCGCTTGATCAGCCAGGCGAACAGGTGGCTGCCGGAATCGCCGTCGTACAGGGTGTGGTCGAAGTCGAACACCACCAGCGGAGCGTCGGCGGCAGGCTCGGGATAGGGCCCGGAACTGCCGGCGTGGGCCTGCGGCGGGACGGCGGCGGCGGCCGATGCGTACGGTGGCGCGTGCATGCGGACTCAGACGAAGAACAGGCGACGCAATGCTGCGCCGGGCTCGGGATCGCGCATGAAGCTCTCGCCGACCAGGAAGGCTTCGATCCCGGCCTCGCGCATGCGCGCGACATCGTCCGGCGTGGCGATGCCGCTCTCGGTGACCAGCGGCCGGCCGGCCGGCATGCGTCGCTGCAGGTCGAGCGTGGTGTCCAGCGAGACCTCGAAAGTGCGCAGGTTGCGGTTGTTCACGCCGATCAGCGCCTCGCGTCCGTCGATGGCGGGCAGGCGCAGGGCGCGGTCGAGCTCCTCGGCGTCGTGCACTTCCACCAGCACATCCAGGCCCAGCGCCATGGCCTCGCCGTGGAGGTCGTCCAGCTCCGCCTGCTCCAACGCCGAGACGATCAGCAGGATGCAGTCGGCGCCGAGCACGCG
>CBFGMS010000031.1:0-46905 GCA_965649985.1 uncultured Gammaproteobacteria bacterium
GTTCTTGTCGAGCTGGTCGAACGTCTCGGCCAGGCGCGGATGCGCCGCGGCTTCGCTGCGGTCGATCGCGCCGTCGCCGTTGGCGTCGAGCCTGGCCATGCCGCCGCCATGCCGGCCGCCCTGCCCGCGCTGCGGGCGCTCGGAGGCGTCGATCCTGCCGTCGCGGTTCTTGTCGAGCTGGTCGAACGTCTCGGCCAGGCGCGGATGCGCCGCGGCTTCGTTGCGGTCGATCACGCCGTCGCCGTTGGCGTCGATTTTGGGGCGCGTGCCCTGGGCGGTGCTCGGAGAGGCCGCATGGACGGCAGCGGCAGCCAGCGCGAGGGTGAGCGCGGCGACGAGCGGAAGGGTCTTCATCAGGGGAGTCCTCGACAGTATGGGGAGCGTGGCGCGGGACACGCCCGCGGCGCGTCTGCGGAGGAGAACGCGCCGACGCAGGGCGGGTTGACCCGGCATGCACGCGCCGGCCCCGTGTTCAGTTTCGAAGGTGACGACCTGCGCCCACCGACGGTCGACGCGTGCCGTGCCGCCGCTCCGGTCACATTCCGGGCGCCGGCGCGTCCTGGTCACACTCCACACGCTAAGCTGCCCTGCCGATGACCACCGCCACGCTCCACACCGATGCCCTGCCCGTCGATGCCCTGTCCATCGCGGCCCTGCCCATTGATGTCCTGATCCAGCGCGAACTGCCGGCCGCCCGCGGCGGCGATCGCGACGCCTACGGGCGCATCGTCCGCGCCTGCCAGAACGCGGTGACCGCGGTGGCGCTGGCGATCACCCGCGATGTGCAGGCCAGCGAAGACATCGCCCAAGAGGCCTTCCTCGGCGCGTGGCAGCACCTGGAGCGGCTGCACAGCCCGGACAGCTTCCTGCCGTGGCTGCGCCAGATCGCGCGCAATCTGGCCCGCGACCACCTCCGGCGGCACCGCAACACCGCCATGGACGGCCCGAACGCCGAGCTGGCGATGGCGGTCGCGGCCGATCCCGGCCCGCAGCCGATGGAGCAGGTGCTGAGCGATGAACGCGAAATCGCCGCCTTCGAATTGATCTCGGCCCTGCCGGACGACAGTCGCGAGACGCTGCTGCTGTTCTACCGCGAAGGGCAGAGTTCACAGCAGGTCGCCCTTCTGCTGGGCATCAGCGACGCCGCGGTGCGCAAGCGTCTCTCGCGGGCACGGCAGCTGGTCCGCGACGAACTGCTGCAGCGGTTCGGCGAATTCGCTCAGGGCAGCGCACCCTCGGTCGGCTTTTCGCTGGCGGTGGTCGCGGCGCTGGGCATGGCGAGCAAGCCCGCTGCGGCGGGCGTGGCCGCCGCCGGGGTGCTGGCCGCAGGGGGCGCGGCAGGCACCAAGACCGTGGCCGGCATGCTCGGGCTGGGCGCGGGTCTGGCCGGGGGCGTCGCCGGCGGCTGGCTGGCCGCGCACCTGACCCGGCGCTTCCTGCTGGCCTATGCCGAGACACTGGACGAGCGCGAGGCGATCCTCGGCGATTACCGCCTCTACCTGTGGGTCACCATGCCGGCGCTGATCGGCTCCCTGCTGGTCGCCACCCTCGTGCCGGGCCTGGTGTGGACACTGCTGGCCGCCGCGGTCTGCGAAGCCGCATCGCTGTGGACGCTGCTGCGCATCCGTCGCAGGCTGCAGCCGCTGATCGAACGCGATCGCGCGCGCGATCCGGCAGGCGCACGCCGTCGCCTGCGCGCCTATGACCTGAGCTACGGCCCGACCGCGATCACGGTCAGCGGCGTGCTGTACATCGTGTCGATGGTGGTGATCCACGTCGCCGCGCACTGAGCGCATCGCAGCGGATGCGTGCGGATGCGAGGCCGACGCGCAGCGCCCGTCGGCCCGCCCCGTCACCCGCATGCGCGGGCGGAACGGGCCGCAATGACTAAGGGCCCGCCGGGGCGTGAGAGACTGCCAGCCGGGTATCCTGCCATGCATGCTCATGCCTCTCGCCCGCGCGGTTTCGATTCTCGGCCACCCGCTGCTGGTCCTGCCGCTGGCCGCGCTGGCATCGATGCTGACGCGTCGGGTTGCGCCGTCGGCGCTGTTGACGACGATGGCGGCGATGCTGACGCTCGCGGCCGTGCTGATGCTCTGGTCGCGTCGCCAGGTCGCGCGTCGGCGCTGGGCGCATGTCGATGCCAGCGCACCGGGCGAACGGCGCACGCTCAATCGCAGCGCGCTGGCGGTGCTGGCACTGGTGTGCATGGCCGCCTGGCTGGCCGGCGCCACCGGCCTCGCGCTCGGCGCGGGCCTGTCCGCGGGCATCCTGCTGGCCGCACTGGCGTCGGCCGGGCTCTGCCATCTTTCCCTGCATGTGGCGTTCGCGTGCTTCGCCGCGGGCATCGCATGGACCGCTTCGCCCACGCTCGGGGCCGCGTTCGCCCTGCTCGCGGCCGGAGTGGCCTGGTCGCGGCTGTCGCTGGCCCGGCATGTGCCGCGGGATCTCGTGGCCGGTGCCTGCGCCGGGAGCGCCGCCGCCCTCGCATTCGTCCGCTGGGCCGCGGCCGGAGCGCCCGCATGAGCGGGCACGACGGCGAAGCCGCCGCGCCGCAGCCCGCCGGCGCGCTGCGCCCGGAGGACCTGTGCGACCTGCGGCTGTATCACACCGCCGAACATGCCTGCGGCTACTGGCCGGACCGGCAGGCGCGCGACCTGGTGCTCGATCCCGGCGACCCGCGCCTGGTCGGCGCCTACGGCTTCGCGCTGGCGATGGGGTTCCGGCGCTCGGGACGCTTGATCTACCGCCCGCACTGCATGGCCTGCCGCGACTGCACACCGGTGCGGGTGCCGGTGGCGGGCTTCCGGCCGGACCGCAGCCAGCGCCGGTGCCTGGCGCGCAATCGCGACCTGCACGTGACGGTGTCGCCCGCGGCCGATGGCGAAGAGCCGCTCGCGCTCTATACGCGCTACCTGCAGGCGCGGCACCCGGACGGCGGCATGGCCATGCACGATGCCGACGACTTCCGCCAGTTCCTCATCGGCGGCTGGCCGCAGGTGCGCTTTCTGGAGGTGCGCGAGGGCGACGGCGGCCCGCTGCTGGCGGTGGCGGTGACCGACCGGGTCGAAAACGCGCTGTCGGCCGTCTACACCTTCTACGCGCCGGAGGCCGCAGCGCGCGGGCTGGGCACCTTCGCGATCCTGCAACAGCTGGCCTGGGCCGAACGCGAGGGGCTGGACTGGCTGTACCTGGGCTACTGGATCGACGGCCACCCCAAGATGGACTACAAGCGGCGCTTTCGGCCGCTCCACCATTACGACGGCCGCGCATGGCGGCCGATGCCGGAGGACTGAGCGATGCCCCCGATGCCGACCCCACCCGCCATGCCTGCGCGCAGGCCATCCGCGCCCAGGCCCGTCCTGCCCGCCGCCCTGCTGGCGGCATCCCTGCTGGCGACGTCCCTGCTGACCGCCGGTTGCCATGCGCCGGCCACCCGCGACGCGGCGTCCGCGCCCGCGACGGTGGGCGACGCGCCTGCGGACGCATCCGCGCGCGACATGCGCGTGGCCACCTTCAATGTCTCGCTCTACGACGAGACCGCGGGCGGGCTGATCCGCCGTCTGGACGCCGGCGACGAAGGCGCACGCCGCGCCGCGGCGGTGCTGCAGCGCCTGCGTCCGGACATCGTGCTGCTCAACGAATTCGACTACGACCCGGAGGGCCGTGCGGCGGAGATGTTCCAGCGCCGGTATCTCGAACAGCCACAAACCGGCGGCGGTGAGGCGCTGCACTACCCGTACCGCTACGCCGCGCCGGTCAACACCGGCGTGCCCAGCGGGCTGGACCTGGACGGCGACGGGCAGGTGGGCGGCGAAGGCCGCGCGCGCGGCAACGACGCCTGGGGGTATGGCCTGCACCCGGGCCAGTACGGGATGCTGCTGCTCTCGCGCTGGCCGATCGACGCCGATGCGGTGCGCAGCTTCCGTCTGCTGCGCTGGAGCGCGATGCCGGACGCCGCCGCCCCGGTCGACCCGCGGGCGCGGCGCATGTTCTATCCCGACCCGGTCTGGCGGCAGCTGCGGCTCTCGTCGAAGACCCATCTCGACGTGCCGGTGCGGACCCCGGCGGGCGTGGTCCATGCCCTGGCCTCTCACCCCACCCCGCCGGTGTTCGACGGCCCGGAGGACCGCAACGGCGCGCGCAATGCCGACGAAATCCGGCTGTGGACCGACTACCTCGACGACGACCCCGCCGACCGCGCCTGGCTGTGCGACGACGCCGGCCGCTGCGGTGGTCTTGCGGCCGATGCGGCCTTCGTGATCCTCGGCGATCTCAACAACGACCCGAACGATGGCGACGGCCGCCACGACGCGATCCGTGCCCTGCTGGCGCACCCGCGCGTGCTGCAGGCGCCCGCCCCGCGCAGCGCAGGCGCGGCCGAGGCCGCTGCGCGTGCCGGCGGCACCAACGCGGCCCACACCGGCGACCCGGCCGAAGACACCGGCGATTTCGGCCCGCGCGTGGGCAATCTGCGCCTGGACTACGCGATCCCCGCACGCCGCTTCGTCCTGCGCGGCAGCGGCGTGTTCTGGCCGGTCGCGGACGATGCGGATGCTCCGCTGCTGACGGCGTCCGATCACCGCGCGGTGTGGGTCGATCTGCAGCTGCCGCGTGACTGAGCCTCGCGAGTTGTCGTTTCGCCGCGAAGGGCGTATATCTCGGGCATGAACGCGCGGGGCATGAATCTCGGATTGCCTTCGTCCGCGATGGCCGCGGAAGCGGCCGGCACGGGGGGGCCGGATACCGGTGCCGACATCACGGCGCTGTCCCCCCTGTTTTGCGCACGTCTCGAATCGCTGCTGCGCCCGCTGCCCGAAGGGGTGCTGGCGGCGGTCGCCTGCCGCCACCCGCGCATCGGCACGCACGTGGTCGCCAACGGCAGCGCCGCCGACCATCTGCGCGCGGTCGTGCTGCGCGGCCTGGACCAGGCGGCCGGCAGCGATACGGGCCACAGCGGCGATGACGGCCCCAGCCTGGACACCATCGATGTCGGCGAAGGCGCGCGCCTGTCGGTCGGCGTGGATTTCGCTTCGGAGCATGATGCGGGCACCCGCCGCGACACCTGGCGTGCGCTGATCGCGCAGTGGGCGCTGCAGGCGCTGCGCCTGGATGCGGCGATCGTGCGGATCGAGTCGCTGGAAAAATCCAAGCGGCTGCAGCAGGCGCTGTACGGCATCTCCGACCTGGCGGGTTCCGGGCTGGAGATGCGCCAGATGCTGGCCGAGATCCACCGCATCGTGGGCGGGCTGATGTCCGCCGAGAATCTCTACATCGTGCTCTACGACACCGAGCGCGAGACCATCCGCTACCTCTATTTCGCCGACTGCCGGGACGATTTCGACCCCGACCCGCGGACCGAGTATTCGATCCACCACCTCGACCACACCATGACCGCCGCGCTGCTGCGCCACGGCCAGCCGCTGATCGGGCCACCGATGGCCATCCTGGGCGAACTGGGCATCGAGGTCGACGCCTCCGCCGGCGGGCCGATGAGCGAGGACTGGCTGGGCGTGTGCCTGCGCCGCGACGACCGGGTGTGCGGCGCCATCGTGGTCCAGCACTACGAGCAGCCCGAAAGTTATGGCGACGAGGAACGCGCCCTGCTCGACTATGTCGGCCAGCACATCCTGGTGGCGCTCGACCGCAAGTCGGAACGCGAGCGGCTCGAGGCCCGCGTGGAGGAGCGCACGCGCGAGCTGCAGCAGACCAACCGCGAGCTGCAGGCCGAAGTGCTGGAGCGCCAGCGCGCGGAAAAACTGCAGCAGGCGCTGTACCGCATCACCGAGCTGTCGGTGGTCGAGCAGAGCCTCGACCGCTTCTACGCCGGGCTGCACGAGACCATCGGCGAGCTGCTGTACGCACGCAACTTCTACATCGCCCTGCTCACCCAGGACGGCCACTATCTGCAGTTCCCCTATGCGGTGGACGAGCGCGACACGCGCACCGACCGCAGCCGTCCGCGCGCGCGCGGCCTGACCGAATACGTGATCGACACCGGCCGCCCGCTGCTGGCCCACCGCGGCCTGATCCAGGACCTGGAAGCCCGCGGTCTGGTGCGCAGCTTCGGCCCGCTGGCGCACTGCTGGCTGGGCGTGCCGCTGGTGCGCGACGGCGCGGTGGAAGGCGTGATCGGCGTGCAGAGCTACACACCGGAAGTCGACTTCTCCGAGCGCGACCAGGAACTGCTCACCTTCGTCGCCCATCACGTCGACGCCGCGCTCGCGCGCAAGCGCGCGCAGGAGCGGCTGGTCGCGGCGCACACCGACCTGGAGCGCCGCGTGGACGCGCGCACCCGCGAACTGGCCGATACCAACCGCGAGCTGCTGGCGCAGGTCAACGAGCGCCTGCGCGCCGAACAGCGCCTGCGCCACCAGGCCCGTCACGACGATCTCACCAGCCTGCCCAATCGCACCCATCTGCAGGAACGCCTGGACGACGCCATCGCCCGCGCCGCGGAGCAGACACGGCGCGCCGGCACCGGCGCGGGCCTGCGGCACATCGCCCGTCCCACGGCTTCGGCGGACGGCACGCAGACGCCCGCAGGCCCGGGGTTCGCCGTGCTGTTCCTCGACATCGACCGCTTCAAGCTGATCAACGACAGCGTGGGCCATGTGGCCGGCGACGAGCTGCTGGTCGAAACCAGCCGCCGGCTGTCGCTGGTGGTGGGCCCCGACGACGCCGTCGCCCGCCTGGGCGGCGACGAATTCGCGGTCATCGCCGAAGGCGTCACCGACCCGGCCGAGGCCGAACGCTACGCCGCGCGCATCCTGGCCGCGATGGAACAGCCACTGTGGATCCACGGGCGCGAGCTGTTCCCCAGCGCCAGCATCGGCATCGCGATGTGGCACCCGCGCTACCGCAAGAGCGAGGAGCTGCTGCGCGACGCCGATGCGGCGATGTACCGCGCCAAGCGCGAAGGCCGCAACCGCAGCGTGGTGTTCGACGAGGCGATGCGCGCGGAAGCGATGCGGCTGCTGGATCTGGAAGCCGACCTGCGCCGGGCGATCATCCACGACGATTTCCTGCCCTTCTTCCAGCCGCTCGTGCGTCTGGCCGACGGCCGGCAGGTCGGCAGCGAGGCGCTGGTGCGCTGGCGCCACGAACACCGCGGGCTGCTCACGCCATCGGACTTCATCGGCGTGGGCGAGGACAGCACGCTGATCGAGCAGATCGACTGGCTGATGTACGGCCACGTGATCGCGGCGATGGGCGAGCTGCCCGGCGACCATGTCTCGATCAACGTCTCGCCGCGGCACTTCCTCTCGGACAATTTCGCCGAGCGCATCCTGCGCATGCTCGACGAGTCGCGGCAGGACCCGCGCCGGCTGCGGATCGAGATCACCGAGGTGGCGCTGATCGAGGACGCCGACCGCGCGCTGCAGGTGCTGCGGCAGCTGCAGCGGCACGGCGTGTACGCGGTGCTGGACGATTTCGGCACCGGGTTTTCGGCGCTGTCCTACCTGCACCGCTTCCCGATCCAGGGCCTGAAGATCGACCGCAGCTTCGTGACCGGCCTGGAAGGCCCGACCGCGACCGAAAGCCTGGCGCTGGTGCGCGCGATCCTGGCGATGGCCCTTACCCTCGGCATCGACACCACGGCCGAAGGCATCGAGACCGAGGCCCAGCGCGGGCTGCTGGTCGAGATGGGCTGCCAGTTCGGTCAGGGCTACCTGCTGGGCAGGCCCGCCCCGCTCACCCGCGGCCCGGCCGCCGCCCACCCGGATGCCCCGGCCCGGGCGTGAAGGGCCCGATGAGCCACGCAGCGCATCGCAAGGAGGGCCCTGCCTGCAACACCGGACGGGGCGATCTCATGAAACACCAAGACGAACGGCAAAAATAGAACAAAACTTTCATTTGTCGATTGTTGTTTCATTTTTGATATCAATTAAAGTGCGCACATCGGCAGCGTTCCACGGTCCATCGGGACCGGCTCTGCCGCCTGTGTGGAGACACTCATGCACCCGATCACGAATGCGATCGCCCTGCTCGCCGGCCGCGCCGGCCTGTCCCTGATCTTCATCGCCTCCGGCGCCGGCAAGCTGGCCGCCTATGCCGCCACCCAGCAGTACATGGAGAGCACCGGCGTTCCCGCCGCGCTGTTGCCGCTGGTGATCCTCGCCGAGCTCGGCGGTGGCCTGGCCCTGCTGGGCGGCGGCCTGACCCGTCTGGCCGCCATCGGCCTGGCCGTGTTCAGCCTGGCCGCCGGCGCGCTGTTCCATGCAGGGCTTGATGGACGCCTGCTCGCCGACCAGAACCAGATGATCCACTTCATGAAGAACCTCAGCATGGCCGGTGGCCTGCTGGTGCTGGCGGCTGCGGGCCCCGGCCGCTTCAGCATCGACGCGCTCATCGCCCGCCGCCGCCCGCACGCGGCAGGAGGTGCGGCATGATCCTGCATCGCGCCGCCCGCGAACGTGGCCATGCCGACCACGGCTGGCTCGACTCCCGGCACAGCTTCTCCTTCGCCGACTACCACGACCCCGACCACGTCCACTGGGGCCCGCTGCGGGTGATCAACGAGGACCGGGTGAAGCCCGGCATGGGCTTCGGCACCCACGCTCACCGCGACATGGAGATCGTGAGCTACGTGCTGGACGGTGCGCTGGCCCACCGCGACTCGATGGGCAACACCGCCACCATCGTGCCCGGCGAAGTGCAGCGCATGAGCGCCGGCACCGGCGTGACCCACTCCGAGTACAACCACGACAGCAACCGCACCACGCATTTCCTGCAGATCTGGATCATTCCCGAGGAGCGCGGCGTGACCCCCGGCTACGCGCAGAAGACTTTCGCCGACAGCGAGAAACGCGGCCGCCTGCGCCTGGTGGTGAGCCCCGACGGCGCCGAGGATTCGGTGAGCATCCACCAGGACGCGCGGATGTACGCGGGCCTGTTCGACGGCGAGGAACGCGCCGAACTGCCGCTGGCACCGGGCCGCCTGGGCTATCTGCACGTGGTCCGCGGGCGGGTCACCGCCAACGGCCATGCGCTGGAGGCGGGGGATGCGCTGAAGTACCGCGACGAGACGGCGGTGGTGATCGAACATGGCGAGGGAGCGGAGGTGTTGGTGTTCGATTTGCCGCCGCTGCAGTAGGCGGTGCTCGGCTGTTGAAAAAAGAGGCCGCTGCGGAAACAGCGGCCTCTTTGTTTTTGTCCCTCATCAGCATGAGGCGTTGGCTTTGCCATCGTCTTTTCCTTTGGCCGTGCTCTGGCCGTTGTTGTTGCCGTTGCTGTTGCTGTTGATCTTCACGCGCCCTTCGGAGCGGCGGACCTCGCGGGACAGGCCCACAGGGCGCGCGGCAGGATGCCGCGCGTTTTTCGATGGGCCATGGGCGGCCCTTCGAAAAACGCCGCGAGGTCTGCGGACCCGGCGCGCAGCGCCGGGCGCGACGATGGGCTGCCCTTTCTTTTGGTGACTTTTCTTGACTCGCACCTGCGATGCTCGCCCTTCGGGCCGGCTTCGCCGTTCGCGCCGCATGCGGCGCAGTGGGCACGCAAAGAAAAGTGACCCGCGCGCAAGCGCGGAAGCTCTTGAATTGAACTTGCTTTGATTCGAGCCAGGATCAAAAAATCAAATCTTCAGATCGAGCTGATCCGCATCCCTCTACCAACACAGCTCCAGGGCCGAAAATCAAGAGCTTTCGCGCTGTCGCGCGACCATACTTTTCTTTGCGTGTGCAAAGAAAAGTAGGCAAAAGAAAGCACAGCCCATCGTCGCGCCCGGCGCTGCGCGCCGGGTCCGCAAGCCTCGCGGAGGTTTTTCGAAGGCACATCCTGTGCCATCGAAAAACGCGCGGCGTCCTGCCGCGCGCCCTGCGGGCCTGATCCGCAAGGCTCGCCGCTCCGAAGGGCGGTTGAAGGTCAAGATCAAGATCAAGATCCACTGCAACTGCAAGATCGACTTCGACTTCGGCTGTGACACCAAAGCCAACGGCCAGAATCAAAAAGCGAACGTCAAAAACTCCGGGCGTCGCGCCTGCCGCGCTCGACCCGGGTTACGGGGACTCATCACCCGCAGACCCGGGACTGGGCGACCCAGCGCCCACCTGGTCCGGCCCGGTGGGTGCCGCCGGCGGCGCCTGCCGCAACCCGAACCCGAACACCCCCTCGCTCTGCGTCGACACGATCATCCGCACCATCCCCGAAGGCACCATCAACTCCACCGCCATCGGCTTGCCCTCTCGGGTCGTGCCCTGCAGCGTCATCTCGACGAAGGCGCCGCCCGTGTCGATTTCGACACAGGCGATGTGCAGGCCGGCCGGGCCGTCGAGGAGGAACGGCTTGATCGCCTCGCCCAGTGCCTCGATCGCCTGCGGGAAGAAATAGACGGCATAGCCCTGTGGTTCGTTCATTCGGGATGGTCTCCGTGGTGACGTGGGGGCGCCGGGTGGAGTGCCGCGACACCCGGAAGCAGAAATGGAGGGGACACATCGAGGACCGGATGCGCCCCCATCGGATGGCACGGCGCGGGCGCCGCGCTCACTCGCGCAGTTCGATCTTCAGCGCCTGTGCGGACTCGCGGGCGAGTGCGCGGGCCCGGTCGACGGTGTCGGCGGTCGCGAGCGTCACGCCGACGCGGCGCTGGCCTTCTACTCTTGGCTTGCCGAACAGCCGCAGCGCGGTGCCCGGTGCGCGCAGGGCGTCGGCGACACCGTCGAAGACCGGGACGCCGTGGCCTTCGGCCAGCACCGCGCACGAGGCGGCGGTGCGGTGCGCCACCCAGCCGTCGGCATCGGCATGGACCGGCAGGCCGAGAATGGCACGGGCGTGCAGCGCGAATTCGCTCAGCTCCTGAGACGCCAGGGTGACCAGACCGGTGTCGTGCGGGCGGGGCGAGACTTCGGAGAACCACACATCATCGCCCTTCACGAACAGCTCCACGCCGAACAGGCCCCAGCCGCCGAGATCGTCGACGACGGCGCGCGCGATGCGCTGGGCCTCGGCCAGCGCACGCGGCGACATCGGCTGCGGCTGCCAGCTTTCGCGGTAGTCGCCGTCGCGCTGCAGGTGGCCGATGGGCGCGCAGAACGCGATGCCGCCGGCGTGACGCACGGTCAGCAGGGTGATCTCGTAATCGAAATCGACGAAGCCTTCCACGATGACCCGGCCGGCGCCCGCCCGGCCACCGGTCTGGGCGTAATCCCAGGCGGCGTCGCTGTCGGCGGCATCGCGCACCGTGCTCTGGCCCTTGCCGGAGGACGACATCACCGGCTTCACCACGCAGGGCAGGCCGATGGCCGCGACCGCGGCGCGGTAGTCCTCCAGGGTGTCGACGAACCGGTAGGGCGAGGTGGGCAGGCCGAGGGTCTCCGCGGCGAGACGGCGGATGCCTTCGCGGTCCATGGTGAGCCGCGCGGCGCGCGCGGTCGGCACCACACGGGTGTGGGTGCCGCGTCCGGCGAACTCCCGCTCCAGCGCGACCAGGGTGTCGGTGTGGATGGCCTCGATCTCGGGCACGATCAGCGCCGGGCGCTCCATCGCGATCAGCGTGCGCAGGGCATCGCCGTCGACCATGTGCAGCACATGGCTGCGGTGCGCCACCTGCATCGCCGGCGCGTCGGCGTAGCGGTCGGCCACCACCACCTCGCAGCCGAAACGCTGCAGCTCGATCGCCACCTCCTTGCCCAGTTCGCCGCCGCCCAGCAGCAGCACGCGCAGGGCGGAGGGCGACAGTGGCGTTCCGAATTCGAGCGGGCTGGGCGAGGTCATGCAGTGGGGCTCCGCGGTCAAGGCGATGCCACAGTGTAGAGCCTGCGCCGCGGTGGCCGCCCGCGCACACCGGCCGCACGCCCGGCATCCGCGGCAACGCGGGCGCTTTCCGGCTGTCGCGGACGCATGCGATCCTCGGGCCTGCTTTCGCTTCCGTTCGATCCCATGCGACATCCGGCACCACACTCTCAGGCCGTTCGGCATCAGGCTTCGCACCATCCGGCTCCACACCCACAGGCCTCACGTCCGTCGACACCGCGAACGGCCGTGTCGCGCACTGCGCCCACCGCTCCGCACGGACGCACTAGGCACGGCCGCCTGTTCCCCGGCGGCGCCTTCGTCCTGGCCGCGCTGCTGGCGGCCTGCGCACATGCCCCGCCGGTGGCGTGGGATGTCGTGGATCCGACACTGGACGAGCTCAGCGGCCTGGCGGCGTCGCACCGGCACGCCGGCCTGCTGTGGGGGCTGGAGGACGGCGGCAACCCGGCCGAGCTGGTCGCGCTCGACGCCGCCGGCCGACGCCGTGCGGCGCTGCAGGTCTCCGGCGTGGACAACGTGGACTGGGAGGACCTGGCGCGCTTCGACTGGAACGGGCAGCCGCACCTGCTGATCGCGGATGTGGGCGACAACGACGCCGTGCGCCCGGAGGTGCGGCTGCTTGCGGTCGCCGAGCCGCGCACGCTGACCGATGCGGCGGTGACGCCGGTGTGGGATCGCCGCCTGGTGTGGTCCGACGGCCCGCGCGACTGCGAATCGGTGGCGGTGGACGCCGCCCGCGGCGAGATCCTGCTGGTGACCAAGCGCACGCTGCCGCCACGGCTGTACGTGGCGCCGCTTCCGTCGGGGCCATCGGGCCGGACGGGCAGCGCAGACTCCACGGCCGATGCGGCGCAGGGCGCGCCGCTGCGCGCCGAGTTCGTCGCGACGCTGGCCGGTGTCCCGGTGACGCCCGAGGCGGACATCCGCGCCGACGTCCGCGCCGCCTGGCGGCACCAGACCACCGGCGCCGCGCTGTCGCCCGACGGGCGCCGCCTCGCCGTGCTGACCTACACCGAGGTATTGCTCTACGAGCGTCAGGGCGACGAGACCTGGGGCGCCGCGGTCTCGCGCCCCGCCCGACTCCTGCCGCTGCCCGCCATGCCCCAGGCCGAGGCCATCACCTGGTCGGCCGACGGACGGGCACTGCTGGTGACCGGCGAGCGGCCGCCGACCCAGATCCACCGGCTGGCCGTACCTCGACGCTGAGCGGAGCGCCGCGCCGGACCGCACCCGCAACGCCCACCGCGCAGCCACGTCGGGCTGCGCGTGCGACCTCCAGACCATGCCGGACCACCGGATGCGCGCCCCGTATCGGGCCGCCCACGCGACCGTCCCGACGCAGGCGCACGCCGCAGTGCGGCCGCAACCCTGCCTCCGGCGCCGGCATGGAGGGACGACGCGGCTCGCCAGCCCCTCACCGTTCGTCGGCCATCGCTTGTGCAATCTGATATCAATTTGATATCACATAAACATCCCAGCCACACCATGCGAGGCCCGCCATGAAAGCCGCGACGATGAAAGCCGCCACGATGAAAGAGACCCCCCGCCATTCCCTGCCCGGCATCCCGATGCTGGTGTTCTGGCTGCTGCTGATGCTGGCCGGCGTGTTCTGCGTGGTCGCCGGTGCCGGCACCGACAACGACGGTGTGCGCAGCCTGGGCCTGATGGTGTTCGGCGTGGCGATGGTCGCCACCGGCATGTTCTGCATGGCCGGCCTGTACATGGTCGAGCCCAACCAGGCCGCCGTGCTCAACCTGTTCGGCAAGTACGTGGGCACGGTCAAGGACAACGGCCTGCGCTGGAACAACCCCTTCTTCGCCAAGAAAAAGGTCTCCCTGCGCGTGCGCAACTTCGAGAGCGGCCGGCTCAAGGTGAACGAGCTGGACGGCAGCCCGATCGAGATCGCCGCGGTCATCGTCTGGCAGGTCGTGGACAGCGCGGAGGCGGTCTACAACGTCGACGACTACGAGAGCTTCGTGCACATCCAGTCCGAGGCGGCGCTGCGCGCGATGGCCACCAGCTACCCCTACGACCAGCACGAGGAGGACCAGATCTCGCTGCGCAGCCACCCGGTGGAGATCAGCGACCGGCTGAAGGAACACCTCGACGAGCGCCTGACCCAGGCCGGCGTGGACGTGATCGACGCGCGCATCAGCCACCTGGCCTACGCGCCGGAAATCGCCCAGGCCATGCTGCAGCGCCAGCAGGCCAACGCGATCATCGCCGCACGCACCCGCATCGTCGCCGGCGCGGTGGGCATGGTCGAGATGGCCCTGGCCGAGCTGCAGAAGAACGGCGTGGTGCATCTGGACGAGGAGCGCAAGGCGGCGATGGTGAGCAACCTGCTGGTGGTGCTGTGCGGCGAGCGCGCCACGCAGCCCATCGTCAACGCCGGCTCGCTGTACTGACCCCGACTCCGAGGAGACTCCGCATGTCCCCCTCCAGCTTTTCTCCCGATGCCGGCGCCGCCGTCCTGGTGGCACTGCTTCCGGCCGCCGTGCTGCTCAATGTCGTCCTGCACCGCCGCCGCCTGGCCGGCCGCCTGCCGGCCGCTCCCGTCGCCGCGGCGGTGACCGGCTCCGCCGCCGCGCTGGCGGCCGGCCTGCTCGTCCACCTGCTCTGATCTGCCGATCATGAGCGACAAGAAGGCCTACCCGCTGCGCATCAACGCCGAGATCCTCGCGGCCACGCAGCGCTGGGCGGACGACGAGCTGCGCAGCCTCAACGCGCAGATCGAGTACGTGCTGCGCGACGCGCTGCGCAAGGCGGGACGGCTGTCCGCACCGCCTGCCGCATCGACGCCATCGGCCGACGACGCCGACTGAAGCCACACGCGCGGCGGTCACATCCGCCGCGCGTGTGCGTCCTGGCTCCGAGACGCCGATCCGGCGGGCTCTTGCCGCGCCGCCTCCCCCTTTCGTACAGGAACGCCTGCATGTCCACCCGAATTCTCCGCCCCGCGCTCACGCTCGCCCTCGCGCTCGCCGCCGCGCTCGCCAGTCCGTTTTCCGTCGCCCAGACACCCGCGCCAGCTCCGAACACCGCGTCCGCATCCGCGCACAGCCCCCTGCTGTGGAAGGTCTCCGACGCCGACGGCAACGCGGATACCGTGTTGTACCTGCTCGGTTCGATCCATGTGCTGAAGCCGAGCGACTACCCGCTGTCCACGGACATCGATGCCGCGCTGGACGACGCCGAGCACGTGATGTTCGAGATCGAGCTGCCGAGCATGGCGGTGCCCGGCAACGTGGCGAAGATGCAGCAGGCGATGATGGCCAGCGACGGCAGGCACCTCAGCGCACGGCTCTCGCCGGAGGCGCGCGCGCAGCTGGAAACGCTGCTGGGCGCCGGCGGCGGGTCGCTGGAGCAGGTCGAGGCGCTCGACCCCTGGGCGATGAACCTGAGCATGGCGCTGGGCGTCATGCAGGCGATGGGCTTCCAGGCCGACGCCGGCGTGGACGTGCACATCGATGCCCGCGCGCGCGCCGCCGGCAAGTCGCTGGGCGCCCTGGAGACCATCGAGGACCAGTTCGCCGCGCTCGATGCCGCACCGATGGGCGAGCAGGTCGCCGGCCTGGAGGATTTCCTCTCCGACCCGAAGAAGACCGTCGCCCAGCTGGACCTGCTGCACCGGGCCTGGATGAGCGGCGACATCGACACGCTGGACAAGACCCTGCGCGCCGAGTTCGAAAGCGAATCGCCGGAGACCTACCGTCTCATCAACGTCGCGCGCAACGACCGCTGGCTGCCGCTGCTGGAAACCCGCCTGAAGCGGCAGGACGGCGACGACACCCTGGCGGTGGTCGGTGCCATGCATCTGCTGGGCAGCGACGGCGTGATCGAGAAGCTCCGTTCACGCGGCTACCGCGTGGAGCGCGTGTGCACCGCCTGCGGGACGGGCGCGACGCACTGACCCGGCCTCCCCGCGCCCCCATCCACCTCCCGGACGCCCACGCCATGCCGCGCACCTACACCGTCACGCCTCCCACCACCGCGCTGGTCTGGCTGCTGCCGGCGTTCGCCGTGCTGCTGGCACTCATCGGGCTGGCCGTCATGATCCCGCAGACCCCGTCGGCAGCCTGGGGCATGCTGCCGGTCGCCCTGGCCGGTGTGCTGCTCGCTACCGGCATCCGTCGGCGTCATGTGGAGCTGGATGCGGGTGAACTGCGCATCGCCGCCGGCATTCTCCGTCGCCGGGTGCAGCGCTCGACGCTGCGCCTGGATGCGGCCGCGGTGGTGGACCTGTCGGAACGCACCGAGCTGCGCCCGGCCTGGCGCAGCTTCGGCATCGGCCTGCCCGGCTATCGCGCCGGCCACTACCGGCTGCGCAACGGCACCAGGGCCTTCGTGCTGGTCACCGACACGCGCCGCGTGCTGGTGCTGCCGGAACAGGACGGTCGCACGCTGCTGCTCAGCCTGGAGCAACCCCAGGCGCTGCTGGACGCCCTGCGCAGCGGTCGCTGAGGCGACGGGCGTTGGGGCGACGGAGGTGCCGCGGCGCATGCCCCGGCGGCGCCCGCACATCGGGGTGCAAAACGGCCGCGCAGGCACTACCCTGCCGCGATGCGTGAGCCTCCCCGCCTGCTGCTGAACACCGACGCGATCGAAGTCTGGCCCGCAGCGCTGCTGCGCGCGCGCGCCAATCGCGACGCGCGCCTGATCGCGCGTGCCCTGCATGTGCTGCGACGCAAGCGCGACGGCCGCTATCTCGCCGCTGTCGGCCCGGAGGGTGTCACCGGGCTGCTGCCCGGCTGGGAGCGCACGCCCGGTCTCGCCGAGGCGCTGCACACCGTGACCGCCGCAGGCACGGCGTCCTGTGTGTCCGCACGCACGCCACCGGCGCTGCCGCTCGCCCGCCTGCACGAACGCCTCGACGCACTGGGCCTGGACGCCGCCGCCTACGCCGCCGCCACCGGGCTGCCGTTGGTGCCCGAACCGGCCTGGCTGGCCTTCGCCGGGTTCGACCGCTACCGCCGCCCGCTGTGGCTCGCCCCCGCCGCCGCCCGCGCCTGGGCACGGATGCGCGCGCACGCCGCGCGCGAGGGCGTGGTGCTGGAGGCGGTGTCCGGCTACCGCAGCCACGATTACCAGTTGGGCATCTTCGAACGCAAGCGCGCGCGCGGGCTGGCAGTGGACGACATCCTCACCGTCAACGCCGCCCCGGGCTTCAGCGAACACCACGACGGCCGCGCGCTCGACATCGGCACGCCGGGCGAACCGCCGGCCGAGGAGAGCTTCGAGCGCACCGATGCCTTCGCCTGGCTGAAGCAGTACGCCGGCAGCCACGGCTTCCGCATGAGCTACCCGCGCGACAACCCGCACGGCATCGTCTACGAGCCGTGGCACTGGCGCCACCACGAGGCGGCATGAGTCTTTCCGCCGAGCACCGCCCTACCCTCGCCGCCTCCTGGGAGGCAGGCCGCAACAACTTCCATCTGATGCGTCTGGTCGCCGCCTGGCTGGTGATCTGGAGCCATGCCTGGCCGATCACCGGCACCGCGCGCGGCGACTGGCTCAACCAGACCCTGGGCCGCAGCGCCGGCGCGTTCGCGGTGGATCTGTTCTTCCTGATCAGCGGTTTCCTGGTGGCGGCCAGCGTGCAGCGGCACCGCTGGCGCGACTTCCTGCTGGCGCGCGCGCTGCGCCTGTACCCGGCGCTGATCGTGTGCGTGGCGCTGACCGCGTTCGTCATGGGCCCGTTGCTGACCACCGCGGCCGACTACTGGAGCGACGGCCGGGTCTGGCGCTACGTGTGGTCCACCGCCAGCCTGTGGCGCGCGGAGTTCTGGCTGCCCGGGGTGTTCGAGACCCTGCCGCACACATCGGTGAACGGCTCGCTGTGGACCCTGCCGATCGAAGGCCGCCTCTACCTGTTGCTGTTCGCCGCCGGCGCGGTGGGCATGCTGCGGCCATGGCGTTATCTGCCGGCCTGGGCGCTGGCGATGGCCGGCGCGGCTGCGTTCGCATGGCTCAAGGCGCCGCTGCCGCAGCACCTGTCCTACCTGTGCTGGACGGTGGCCTTCTTCATCACCGGCACCCTGCTGTGGCTCTGGCGCGACCGCATCCGGCTGGACGGGCGCTGGGTCGTTCCGCTGATCGTCGCGGCCTTCCTGGCGCGCGACACCCTCGCCTTCGTGCCGGCGTACATGGCCGCCGTGATCTACGGCGCGCTGTGGCTCGCCTTCGTGCCACGGCTGCCGCACATCCGCCGCAACGACCTGTCCTACGGCCTGTATCTCTACGGCTGGCCGATGCAGCAGATCGCGTTCCTGCTGGGCGCCACCGGCGTGCTCACCAACACCCTGCTGTCGAGCGTGCTGGCCCTGGCCTGCGCGGCGCTGTCGTGGTTCCTGATCGAACGCCCCGCACTGGCGCTGAAGCCGCGTCGGCGCCCGCCCGAATCCGCCCCCGCAGGGGACGTGAGTGCCGCGGCGGCGCCGGTTGCGGGCGAACCGGAGTCCCCGGCCCGGCGCTGAAGCCGCAGGCCGCCGTCAGTCCTGCGAGCGCTTGGTGGCCTTCGTCGTGGCCTTGGGCTTGCCCGCCGCGGCCGGCGCATTCGCCAGGTCCGCGATCCGCCACAGGTACAGGCTGGCATAGGTCCGGTACGGGCCCCAGCGTTCGCCGCGCTCGGCCAGCGCCTTCGGCGCGGGCATGGCCTCGGCCTTGTCCACCGCCTGGGCGCCCTTGCGGATGCCCAGGTCGTCGATCGGCAGCACGTCCGGCCGGCCCAGGCGGAACATCAGCATCATCTCCACGGTCCAGCGGCCGATGCCGCGGATCGGCACCAGCGCCTCCACGATGGCGTCCTCGTCCATGGTCGACATCCGCCGCAGGTCGGGAATCTCCCCGCGGGCCTCGCGTGCGGCCAGGTCGCGCAGCGCCAGCAGCTTGTTGCCGGACACGCCGCAGGCGCGCAGCGCCGCGTCGTCGCAGCGGCCGAGGGTGTTGTGGTGCAGGCGGTCGCTGCCGATCGCGGCCTCCACCCGGCCGACGATGGTGGCCGCGGCCTTGCCGCTGAGCTGCTGGTAGAGGATCGCGCGGGCGAGCGCGTCCACCGGGTCGAAGGACTTGCGCCAGCGTGGGTCCGGCGCGATCGGGCCGAGCCTGCGCATCCACGCCGCCAGCCTGCGGTCCCGGCGCTGCAGGTGCTCCCAGGCGGCCTCGGTGTCGAAACCACGGGCATGGCGGGGCATCAGGAGTCCTCCTGCGTCGCGCGCGGGCGCAGCGCATCGATGGCATACAGCAGCCAGCCGCCGATCATCAGCAGGCCACCGGTCGGCGCCGGGCGCGTGGACCAGCCGGCGAGATGCCCGCCCAGCAGCGCCCCCGCGAACACCAGCGTGCCCAGCAGCAGCGCGACCAGCGCCACGCGGCCCAGCGCACCATGCGCACGTCGGCCGAGCGCGGCCAGGGCGACGCCGTGCACCAGCGCCATCAGCGCCGCGGACTGCAGACGCGCGGCGCCGTCCGCATGCGCGGCATAGGCCGAGAGGGCCACGCCGACAACGGCCAACAGCGCACCGGCCCCGACCAGCAGCGCGGCCCGGTCCCGCGACAGGCTCATCGCACCCCCTCCAAGACACGCTCGGAGTGGCTCGGGGCCAAGGCGCCGGGCAGGAGGCATCCGGGCCGGACCGCAGACACGCGAAACGCCGCACGAGGCGGCGTTTCAGCGGTTCCCGGCGCGAGCCGGAGATGGACGGTGCGGGTCATGCTCGGAAAAATCATGCCCGGAGAACTCATGGCCGGGACGGTCATGGCCGGCACACCGGGCCCTGACGGCCGCGGTCTTACTTCACCGGCCAGTAGACCTTGAACTCGGCGTCCGAGAACGAATCGTCGATCGGGCTCTTCCACTCTTCGTAGGCACGGTCGGTCGGCTCCAGGCCGCGCACCGCACCCCAGGCGCGCAGGGCGTTGCGCACGCCTTCGAGCTGCAGGAAGAAGCCCTGGAAGTCCGCAGTGATCGCACGGTGGGCCGGCATGCGCTCGTACTTCACGACCTCGGGCAGCTTCAGGCCGTCCAGCGGCGCATCGACCGCGGCATCGGCCGGCGCGTCGGCGCGGCGCACCGGCAGCACGACGTTGAAGGTGTAGTTCTCGCGGCCCTGCTCGTCGGTGACGATCCGCATCGGGCCGGTGGCGACCAGATTGTTCGAGGCCAGCGCCCGGTTGATCCACTCCATGTTGTCCTTGATGGACTTCGCCAGCGCCTCTTCCTTGAGCTCGATGGTGCCCGAGGACACCTTGAGCACGTGGGCCGCCGGGACGTCCATCACCGTGATCTCGCCCAGCTTGTCCTGGTAGACGTTGTAGTCGACGTTGGGGATCGAGGCGAGCAGGGTGGCCAGCTTGCCGAGGCTGAATTTCATGTCGTCGCCGACGTGGCTGCGCACGTACAGACCGGCATAGCGGCCGACCAGGTCCCAGCCGTAGTCGACCTTGTAGGTCTGGGTGATTTCGACGTTGCGGTCGTTGTTGCCGGTGGGCTCGAGCATGAACTGCACGCGCTTGTTGGAGCCCATCGCGTCGTTGTCCACGTCGATCACGATCTTCTCGTTGGGCACGGACTCGACGATCTTCCAGCTGCCCTTGCCGACCTGCGCCTGCTTCGAATCGAAGTTGAAGGTGGCGCCGACGCCGGACTCGGGCCCGGAGAGGCTCATCGGCATGGTGGGGTCGCGCAGGGCGATGGCGTTCCAGTCCTTGAAGCGCTTGAAGCTGTTCAGCGTGTCGTAAACGATGCCGATCTTGCGGTTGGTCTCGACCTTCTCGGAGATGAAACGACTCGAGGGCAGGAACACGCCCACCACGAGGAACAGCACGAAGACGATGGCGAGGGAAATCAGGATCTCGATGAGACGAGTCATTCAGGAGCTCTCCAGGGACCGGTGCCGGACTGAGGCCGGGCTAATACAGCCCCGAATCGTAGCAGGGTTGGATGCGACGGAGCGAGCGCCCGGCCGCTGCCAGCCAGGGAGGCGGGCGCCTCCGGTGGTCGGCGAGGCCGACCACCGCGTCGCGCCGGCGCACACGGCCTGCGCATGCACGTCGGCCGCGCACCGGGTTTCACCCGAAAAAATCCATTGATATCAATTGCTTGAGCGGCGTGCGAAGGCCGCATCTGCAGCGAACGCCGGCGCGGGCGCCTTTCGCACCCCCTGAATGCGGTCATGCAGACCGCTCCGGGGCAACCTGCCCGCCACCCACTGCGTGCCACCGGCGTGCACCAGCGCGGAACGGAGCGGAGGCCCGGCTCGTTCAACAGGCCCGCCCCGCTGTCCTTCAGATCGACTGCAACTCGAAGGCCTTCAACACCGCACGGGTACGGTCGCGGGCGCCGAGCTTGGAGAGGGTGAGCGCCGCCCGCTTGCACGCTATCGGCGTGCGACGGCGCGAACGCCCGGCGCGCTGCGCCGGGCGGGCCATCCTGTCCTTCAGATCAACTGCAACTCGAAGGCCTTCAGCACTGCCCGTGTGCGGTCGCGGACGCCGAGCTTGGAAAGGATGTTCGAGACGTGGTTCTTGATTGTGCCCTCGGCCACGCCCAGTGAATTGGCGATCTCCTTGTTGGAGAAGCCCGAGGCCATCAGCCGCAGGATCTCGGTCTCGCGGTCGGTCAGCGGGTCGGGCCTGTCCAGGCTGACGAAATCGTTGCGCATGTGCTCCAGGCCCGAGAGCAGGCGCTGGGTGACCGCCGGCTGCACCAGCGAGCCGCCGGCGGCGACGGTCTGGATCGCGCCCACCAACTGTTCCAGCGACACGTCCTTGAGCAGGTAGCCCTTGGCACCGGCCTTCATGCCGGCCAGCACCAGCTGGTCGTCGTCGAAGGTGGTCAGGATGATGGTCGGCGGCAGCTGCCCGGCCTGCGACAGTGCGCGCAGCGCATCCAGGCCGGACATCACCGGCATGCGCATGTCCATCAGCACCACGTCCGGCGCGATCTGCGGGATCAGCTCGATCGCCTGCTTGCCGTCGGCCGCCTCGGCGACCACTTCGATGTCCTCGGCGAGCGCCAGCAGCGAACGGATGCCCTGCCGCACGAGGGTCTGATCGTCGACCAGACAGATTCGGATCATGTCGCAATCTCCATGGAAACGCGCCGAAGGACGGCGGATGAGCCGACCGGTGAACCGGCCGGCGAATGGGGGATGCCGCTTCAGGCCGCCCGGACGCCCTGGGCCGGTGCGCCACTCAGGGGAAGATGGATCTCGAGCCGGAACCCTGCTCCCGGCTGGCTCTCCCAGGCCAGCGTGCCCTGGTAGTCCTGCAACCGTTCGCGCATGCCGCGCAGACCATTGCCCGCCGCGACCGCCTCCGCACCGCGGCCGTCGTCGATCGCGATCATCCGCACGCCGCCCTGCTCCCAGCGGTAGCTCAGGCACAGACGCTCCGCCTGGGCGTGGCGCACCACATTGGTCACCACCTCCTGGGTGCAGCGCAGCAGCACATGGGCACGCTCGGCATCGTCCAGCACGAACGGGTCGGGCAGCTCCATCTCGACACGCAGACCCGGCACGTTCTCGGCCAGCGGGCGCAGGATCAACGCCATGTCGATGGTGTCGCTGTCGCGGATCCGGCTGACCGCCTCGCGCACGTCGCTCAGCAGCAGCTTGGCCAGGGTGCGGGCCTGCCCCACGTGGTCCTGGGCCTTGCCGGCCACCAGGTGGTGGGCGACTTCCAGATTCAGACTGAGCGCGGTGAGGTGGTGGCCCAGCAGATCGTGCAGTTCGCGCGAGATGCGCGTGCGTTCGTTCACGCGCACGCTCTCGGCCAGCAGCGCGCGGGTGGCGCGCAGCTCGGCGTTGAGACGGCGCTGCTCCTCGCGCTCCTGCGCCTGCTGGCGCGCGACGAGACTGGTGACGAACACGAACCCCGAAAACCCGGCGTACAGCAGCGACAGCATCAGCGCTTCGAGCCAGTTGAACTCCAGCCACTGCATGAACACCGGCAGCAGAAGCAGCTGGCTGGCGATCAGCCAGACCACGCCCACCGTCATCGGCAGCAGCCAGGGCAGCAGGCAGGCCGAGACCACCAGCAGCATGCTGCCCAGGCCGCTGTCGTTGAACACACCCACGCCCACCGCACACAGTGTGAGCAGCAACAGCACGCCGTGGTCGAACACCGTGACCCGGCGGCTGCCCAGCGAGCGCGTCAGCCAGGCGTAGCACAGCCCGAACAGCAGCCAGGCGCCCCAGCCGGGCAGCGACAGCGGCGCGACCGCCTCGTCGCCCACTTCCAGCGCTTCCAGGGACAGCAGCAACAGCGGCAGGCCGAGCATCGCCCAGGTGAACAGGCCCGCGTAGCGCAGCAGTCGGATATGGTTCAGGCGGGCGAGCATGGCCCAGTGTAGGCCTCGCCGGTCGGGTGGGAACCCCACGGAAGTCATGGCCTCCGCGGCGGCCGCTCCCGCCCGGCATGCACGTTGACATCTCCGCCTCGTCCTGCGGCGCGCCCGTTTGCCGCAGCGTGGGCCGGGCGCAGCGGCGGGGCCGCCACGGATCGCGCCCCGCATCCACCCCGTGCGATACTAGCGACCATTCGTTCGCGGCCCCTCCGGGCTGCCACCCTTTCCGGAGCCCCAGGAATGTCGATCCTCATCCGCGACGTGCGCGAGCACGAGCTGGATTCGGTACTTGCCCTGAACAACGCCGCTGCGCCGAGCATCCTTCCCATCGAGCCTGGTCGCCTTCGTTATTTCTTCGACCAGGCCGAATATTTCCGCGTCGCCGAACGCGACGGCACCATCGCCGGCTTCATGGTCGGGTTCGGCTCGCATGCCGACCACGACAGCAGCAACTTCCGCTGGTTCGGCGAGCGCCACCCGCATTTCTTCTACATCGACCGCATCGTGGTGGCCAGCCGCCGCCGCGGCGGCGGTGTCGGCCGTGCGTTCTACGCCGACGCCCAGAGCTATGCAGAACTGCGCTACCCGCAGCTGGCCTGCGAAGTGTTCCTGGACGCCGACGAACAGCCCGGCCGGCCCGACCCGGCCCTGCTGTTCCACGGCAGCTTCGGCTTCCGCGAGATCGGCCAGCACGTCATGCCCGAAAAGGGCCTGCGCGCCTCGATGCTGATGAAACCCCTCTGCAGCTACGAGTGGGTCCAGGCGACCTACGGCGAAGCGCTGCCGCACCAGCCCTGGCTGACCCAGCCGCGCGTGCGGCCGGCGCAGACCTCGCGCACGGCAGTCGGCGCCGCATGAGCCGCGGTGCCCCCGCGGTCGACTTCGCGCTCGCCGGCGATCTGAAGATCGGTCAGGTCGGCATCGCCAACCTGCGCGTGCGCACGCTCGACATCGCCCGCCTGGGCGCAGAGATGCGCGACCGGGTGCAGCGCGCGCCCAACCTGTTCGCGCGGGGCGCGGTGATCGTCGACTTCGGCGGCCTGGCCGAACTGCCGGACGCCGCCACCGCCCATGCGCTGCTCGATGCCCTGCGCGCGGCAGGCAGCATTCCGGTGGCCCTGGCCTGGGGCAGCAGCGCCAACGAGGCCCTGGCGGTCGAGCTGGGCCTGCCGCTGCTGTCCAAATTCCGTGCCCAGTACGAACCCGCGCCCGGCGATGCCGCACCCGCCGCCATGGCGGCCCCGCCGGCACCGCCCGCGGCCGCGCAGGCGGAGCCTCCACGCGCGTCGCCCGCGCCTGCACGCGGCGCCTCCACGCAGCCCGGGATGATCCAGACGGCGCCGATCCGCTCCGGTCAGCAGATCTATGCCGAGCACCGCGACCTGACCGTGCTCTCCACGGTCGGCGCGGGCGCGGAAGTCATCGCCGACGGCAGCATCCACATCTACGGTGCGCTGCGCGGACGCGCGCTGGCTGGTGCCCGCGACAACCCGCAGGCCCGCATTTTCTGCCGCGAGTTCCACGCCGAACTCGTCGCCATCGCTGGACACTACAAGGTCATGGAAGACATTCCCGCCGACCTGCGCGGCAAGGCCGTGCAGGTGTGGCTGGACGACGATCAACTCAACATCGCGGTGCTCGCCTGAGCGCACGCATTACGTATTTTTCCGGAGAACGACCTTGGCTGAAATCATCGTAGTCACCTCGGGCAAGGGCGGCGTCGGCAAGACGACGTCCAGCGCCAGCCTCGCCTGCGGCTTCGCGCGCCGCGGCAAGAAGGTGGCGGTCATCGACTTCGACGTCGGGCTGCGCAACCTCGACCTGATCATGGGCTGCGAACGGCGCGTGGTGTACGACTTCGTCAACGTCATCCAGGGCGAGGCCTCGCTCAAGCAGGCCCTGATCAAGGACAAGCGCTTCGAGAACCTGCACGTGCTGGCCGCGTCGCAGACCCGCGACAAGGACGCGCTGACGAAGGAAGGCGTGGAGAAGGTGCTGAAGGAACTCGACGACGAGGGCTTCGACATCATCCTGTGCGACTCGCCGGCCGGCATCGAGAAAGGCGCGTTCCTGGCGATGTACTACGCCGACCAGGCGGTGGTGGTGGTGAACCCGGAAGTCTCCAGCGTGCGCGACTCCGACCGCATCCTCGGCCTGCTCGCGTCCAAGACGCACCACGCCGAGAACGGCGAGCGCGTGAAGGAGCATCTGCTGCTCACCCGCTACAGCCCGGCGCGCGTGGAGACCGGCGAGATGCTGAGCATCAAGGACGTGGAGGACGTGCTGGGGCTGAAGACCGTCGGCGTCATCCCCGAGTCCTCCGACGTGCTCAATGCCTCCAACAAGGGCGAGCCGGTGATCCTGGACATGGAATCCACCGCCGGCCAGGCCTACGACGACGCGGTCGCGCGCCTGCTGGGCGAAGAACGCCCGATGCGTTTCACCCAGAACGACAAGAAAGGCTTCTTCAGCAAGCTGTTCGGAGGTTGAGGCATGGCGCTGTTCGATTTCCTCCGCACCAAGAAGAACACCGCGTCCATCGCCAAGGAACGGCTGCGCATCATCGTCGCCCAGGAGCGCAGCCACCGCGGCGCGCCCGACTACCTGCCGCTGCTGCAGCGCGAGCTGCTGGAAGTGATCCGCAAGTACGTCAGCGTGGACACCGATGCGGTGAAGGTGGAAATGGCGAAGGACGGCGATCACGACGTGCTGGACATCTCGGTGGCGTTGCCCGAAGACCGTCCCTCGGCGTCGTGACCGCCGCGACATGCGCGCGATGAGTGCGTCCCCCGGCATGGACGGCCTCCCGGGCCTTCCGCCATCCAGCGGCATGCACACCGGCCCCGTGCCTGATGCACCCGATGCGCCCGCAAAAGAGCGGGAGCACGGGCCGGAGTTCGGACCGGAACACGGCGTGATGAATCTCGGCGACATCGCCTTCGACGATGTCGCCGCGCTGCTCGCCCGCTATGGCCTGCAGCTGGTGCCGGTGGCCGCGGGCGAGCCGATTCCCGGCAGTTTCTGGGGCGATCGCGAGGCCGGAGTGATCGGCAGCCTGGTGTATGCCCGTGCCGACACGCCGCTGCATTCGCTGCTGCACGAGGCCTGTCACCTGATCGTGATCCCACCGCCGCTGCGCGCGCGGGTGCACACCGACGCCAGCGATTCGCAGTTCGAGGAAGACGCCACCTGCTATCTGCAGCTGCTGCTGGCCGACGCCCTGCCCGGCTTCGGCATCGCACGCGCCTTCGCCGACATGGACGCGTGGGGGTATTCCTTCCGCCTCGGGTCGGCCCGCGCCTGGTTCGAACAGGACGCCGAGGATGCCGCGCGCTTCCTGCAGGAGCTGCCGCATCTGCAGGGCGTGCTGCCCGGCATCCCGCACACGCCCGCCGCGGGCGCCTGAGCCTCGGCGATCCATGCCGGCCGATGCATGCCGGCCGACCCATGCCGGTTGAGCCGAAGCGCCGATCAAACGCAGCCGAGCGGACGCAGCCGACCGGATTTTGCCCATGGGATCCGCCCATGGGATCCGACCGATCGCGCGCAGGCACCCGGCGCGGCCGCGAAACACTGTCCGCCGCCACACCGGGCCGCACCCGGGCGCCGTGCCCTCCGGCCCTTGCGGCAGCCCCGGGCCCGCAGCGACACTTGCCGGTCCGTCGTCGCCACGCGCGCCCGCGCCCGCCGCGACACACTCCGCATACCCGCCGTCGTTCCGGGAGAATCCTCGTGAAATATCGCGTCACTCTGCTCGCCCTCGCGGTTTCCGCGACCCTGCTCACCCTCAACGGCTGCGGCCGCGACGACAGCCCCGCCGGTCGCGGCAGCGCGCCGGCCGCGAACGCGCCGCAGGACGAGAACGCCGACGCCTTCATCGCCCGGGTCAACGCCGAGATCAAGGCCATGTACCCGGAAACCACCGGCGCGCAGTGGCTCTCGTCCACCTACATCAACGACGACAGCCAGCTGATCGCCGCCAAGGCCAACGAACGCTATCTGGCCAAGCTCAATACCTGGATCGAGCAGGCCAAGGCCTACGAAGGCAAGCCGATGTCGCCGGCCACCGAGCGCGCGATCCTGCTGCTGAAGCTGTCCACCGCGATGCCGCCGCCCCGGGACGCGAAGAAGCTCTCCGAACTCACCACGATCGCGACCCGCATGGAAGGCATGTACGGCGCAGGCAAGCATTGCACCGATCCCGCCGACGAGAGCACCTGCCGGGATATCGGCGCGCTCAGCACCGTGCTGGCCGAACGCAAGGACTACGACGCGCAGCTCGAAGCGTGGCGCGGCTGGCACACCATCTCCCAGCCGATGCGCAAGGACTACGTGCGCTTCGTCGAGCTGGTCAACGAGGGCGCGCGCGACATGGGCTTCGCCGACGCCGGCGAGATGTGGCGCTCCGGCTACGACATGACCCCGGCGGAAATCGCCGCGGAAACCGACCGTCTGTGGGGCCAGGTCAAACCGTTGTACGACCAGCTGCACTGCTACGCCCGCGCCAAGCTGGAGACCGAGTACGGCGCCGACAAGGGCCGCGTGGCCGGCGGCCTGATCCCGGCGCATCTCACCGGCAATCTGTGGCAGCAGGACTGGAGCAATCTCGGCAAACTCTTGCAGCCCTACCCCGGTGCCGGCGACCTGAACATCGGCAAGGCGCTGCAGGGCCTGGAGCAGCGCAACTACGCCGCAGAGGTCGCCAAGCTGGGCATGGAAGCGAAACCGTCCGACCTCGCCGAAGCCGAACGCACGGCGATGTCCACCACGGCCGTGCAGATGACCCAGCGCGCCGAGGATTTCTACGTCTCGCTGGGCATGCCCAAACTGCCGGCCAGCTACTGGGCCAAGACCCAGTTCATCAAGCCGCGCGACCGCGACGTGGTCTGCCACGCCAGCGCCTGGGACATGAACATGTCGGGCGACGTGCGCACCAAGATGTGCATCGAGCCCACCGAGGACGAGTTCACCACCATCTACCACGAGCTCGGCCACATCTATTACTACCTCGCCTACAACAACCAGCCGCCGATCTTCCAGACCGGCGCGCACGACGGTTTCCACGAGGCGATCGGCGACACCATCGTGTTGTCGATGACGCCGAAGTACCTCGAGTCGATCAATCTGGTCGAAGGCCAGCTGCAGGGCGAGGAGGCGCTGATCAACGCGCAGATGCGCATGGCGCTGTCGAAGGTGGCCTTCATGCCCTTCGGCCTGATGATCGACCGCTGGCGCTGGGGCGTGTTCGACGGTTCGATCAAGCCAGACAGCTACAACAAGGCCTGGTGGGAATTGAAGGCCAAATACCAGGGCGTGGCCCCGATCGAGACCCGCGGCGAAGAGTTCTTCGACCCCGGCGCCAAGTACCACGTGCCAGGCAACACGCCCTACACCCGCTATTTCCTTTCGCACATCCTGCAGTTCCAGTTCTACAAGGCCCTCTGCGACGCCTCCGGCCACACCGGCCCGCTGTACGAATGCAACTACTACGGCAACCCCGAAGCCGGCAAACGCTTCTGGGCCATGCTCGGCAAGGGCGCCAGCCAGCCCTGGCAGAAGACCATGAAGGAACTCACCGGCGGCGAGAAGATGGACGGCTCCGCCGTGCTCGAATATTTCGCCCCGCTGCAGGCCTGGCTGAAGACCCAGAACGAAGGGCGCAGCTGCGGGTGGCAGGCGGGAGCGCCGGCCGAGGGCGCTGCCAAGGGCTGAATCGCCCGGGCATGTTCCACCCGCATGTGCCGCCCGAAACGCCCCGGCCATCGCCGGGGCGTTTTTCGTGGCGACGCTCGCATTCCGGCTTCGGGACGAAGCTTCAGGATGGACTCCCCACCGAGAACTGCCGCCACATGAACGTGCGTCGAAAGTCGGCGCCAGGGCAGTCGAGCGTTCCGAAAGTCATGTTCCCCACCCACACGGATTGCGCTAGATTCCGAAGGCGGTAATGGATCACGACATCCACCGGAACACGGCCTCCCGGCCGGGCTCCGCTGCAAGGGGGCAGTGGATCATGCGCAAGACCATGGAAACATCGGCAGGACAGGCAGGCCCGGACGGAATGGCCACTCGCCCGCAGCATGCGCCTGAATCTTCGGGAACACGAACTCGCTCTGCGCCGACGACGGCGCCTCTGCGCCGCTGAGCCGCATTTCTTCGCGTCGCCAGGGAGGCGTTTCGATGCCGGACTCGATCGATCTCGCGTCGCTGCCGCGCTTTCGCGTGGGCGCGGCCATCGTCTATCCCGGCCGGCTGGCCGTCGAACGCGATGGACGGGAGATCCGTCTCGAACGCAAACAGATGGAGCTGTTGGTCGTGCTTGCAGGCCATGCGGGGAATGTCTGTTCCAAGGAGAGGCTGCTGGAAGGCGTCTGGGGCACCACCGCACGCAGCGACGCCGTGTTGCAGAAGAACGTGTCCATCCTGCGCGATGCGCTGGGCGATGATCGCAGCGCACCGGACTATATCGAGACCGTGCAAGGCCAAGGGTATCGTCTGATCGCCAAGACGATGGATCTCGACGGCTGCCTGCTTGATCCAAGACAAGCGAAAAGCTGGGCAGGACGCAACCCGTATGTAGGGCTTTCCGCCTTCGACAGCGCGCACGAAGAGGTCTATCGAGGGCGGGATGCGCTGATCACCGAGCTGATGCGGTCGATGCGCCGGCAGCGACAGGAGGCACGACGTTTCGTGTTGGTCGTCGGTTCCAGCGGTTGCGGCAAGAGCTCGCTGGTCCGAGCCGGCGTGGTGCCCAAATGGGTGCGCGAACAGGTCTGCGGGAATCTGCACGTCCTGTCGGTGGCGCACTGCGACTTGGCTGCGGCACAACCCGGCGAGCTGCTGCCGCATCTCGCCGACGCACTGCAGTCCTGGCGGCTCGCCGAACGGCAGGTGTTCGCGGAACCATCGGCGTTCGCCCTGGCCGAACGTCTGCGGCAGCATCCGGCCGCCGTGGGCGAGGCGCTCGACGACGCCTGGATGAAGTGCGCGCCGCAGCTCAAGCACGCAGCGGATGACGACCATCTGCTGCTGGTGATCGATCATGCCGAGGCCCTGGTGTGGCGACCCGGCGAACACGCCGATGCGCAGGAGCGGGACATCGCACGGCAGGACGCGCGCGCGCGCATCGAGGAGGTGATCGAAGCGATCTGCAGCCACCCGCGCGGCGGTGTGCTGGTCGTCGTGCGCGGCGACTACTACGCACAGCTGGCCGAGGCGATGCCCACACTCATGCGCCGCAAGGGTGGCGCCGGCCATGTCGATGTGCCGTTGCCGCAGCCGGGCGAAATCGCCGACATGATCCGCCAGCCTGCACAACTGGCGGGGCTGCGTTTCGAACAGCATGCCGAGACCCGCGCCTGCCTCGACGACGTGTTGCGCGACGCCGCCCTCGGGCAACCCGACGCCCTGCCTCTGCTGCAGCATTGCCTGCAGGCGCTTTATGAAGCCCGGGGCGACGACGGACTGCTGAGCTTCGCCGCGTACGACGCCATCGGCGGTCTGGAAGGCGCACTGGCCCACCATGCCGATACCGTGTTCGATGCGCTGCCCGACCATGTCCAGGCGCGCCTGGACGCCGTACTGGCCCTGCTGACCCGACTGGAAACCGATACAGACCGCATCGGTGCCGGCCCCGTGCTCTGGTCGTACCTGCCCGACGAATCGGCCCGGACACTCGTCGAAACCTTCATCCGCGCCCGTCTGTTCGTGGCGGGCCACAACGACGGACGCCCGGACTTCCGCATTGCCCACGAAGCACTGCTGCGGCAATGGCCTCGGGCACGGGAATGGGCGCAGGACAATCGGCGGTTGTTGCTGGCAAAAGCGCAGGTGCTGCGCGCCGCCAGGCGGTGGGACGAGGGCGGGCGGCGCGAAGACCATCTGCTCAATCCGGGCAGACCACTGAGGGAAGCGCTGGAGGTGGTGCGTCGCTTCCCCGACGACATCGATGGCCGCGCGCGGGCACTGATCATCGCTTCGGAGATTGCGGCGCGTCGGCGGCGTCGAGCCCGTACGCTTGCGACCGCCGTGATGGCGGTGCTCACCTTTGCCGCCGTCGGGCTGGCCACCATCGCGATGCAGGCGCGCTTCACCGCCGAGAACCGCGAACGCGAGTCGCAGCGGTTGAACGATTTCATGCTCGGCCCATTGGCCGACGAACTGCGGCGGCGCGACATGTTGCAGGAACTGGCGGGCATCGCCGGCCGGGCCACCGAACACCTCGAGAGTCGCGATATCGACACCCTCGGCCCGGATGCGCAGGCCCAGGTCGCGCGCGCCTATCGCACCCTGGGCGAGGTCATCAAACACAGCCAGGGCAACGCGCAGGCAAAGCCGCTGTTCCGCGAGGCGCACCGGCTCGCCGACCGCATCCTCGACCAGGCCCCCCATCACCGCGAAGGGCTGTACGAGCGCGGCAACGCATCCTACTGGCTTGGACTGCTGCATTTCGACGCGAAGGAATACGCCAGTGCGGAAGCCCACTGGTCGAATTATCTGCGCGACGCCACGCGCCTCAACGAACTGGAGCCTGGCAATCCGCGCTGGATCATGGAGGAGTCCTATGCGGAAAACAATCTGGGCTCGCTCTCGCTCAGGCTGGGCGATACGGACATCGCGAAAGATCACTTCGACCGATCGCTCGCGAAAAAGGACGAGCTGACCGCCCTCGCACCGGACAATCTCGACTACCGATTCGACCGCATCGATTCGCTGACGTGGCTCGCCAGCACCTATGAGGCTTCAGGGCAATTGGACAAGGCCGCCGGCGTCTACGACACCTCCATCGGCACGCTTGAAGCGCTAATCGCGCACAACAGGCCTGCGAACCGCTGGCGGCGGCAATGGGCCAACCACATGGTGCTCAGCGCCATCGTCGAAATGGACCGGGGAGATGTCCAAAAGGCCGAACGGCGCATCGGTGCGTCGCTGCGTATCCTCGAAGCGCTGGATGTCTCGTCCGACAGCAGGGATACGCCCCTGGACTTGGCCAAGGCGCGACTCATCGGCGCCGAGATCGCAGTCGCACGATCGCAACGAGAGGTCGCACGGACGATGCTGGAACATGTGCACAAGACTCTCTCGACGCTCGACAAGAAGACGCGGGAGACGCAGTCCTGGCACTGGATCGGCCTGCGCACACGGTTCGCCTCCGCAATGCTGGAGCCGGGCGACAGCGCGAACGTTCGGGCCGATGCCGCGATATCGGGTCTGCATGCACTGGCTGCAGAGACCGGCGACGACCATGTCCGCGCCAGCCATGCCTACGCGCTGCTGCTGCGCGGCGTTGCCCGCGGGCAAGAGAACCTGCATGCGTTGGCCAAAGACGACATGGACGCCGCGATCCGCGCCATCGAGGCAACCCGGTGGACAAGGCACCCGCATCGCAGCTGGATCTGGTCGGAAGCGATGCGCCGCTCCGGCCGAATGGACGGCGCGGGCGCGGTGGCCGCCTGGCTGAAGGACATCGGCTATCGCAGGCGCTTGCCTCTGGCGGGATCAGGTCGCGAGAACGATACCGGTTTGAGGCCATGAGCCGGGCTTGCGGAGTTTAGGCTTGTGATGGCCGGGCGGGCATGAAAGTCCGGCGCGTCTGTCGGATCACAAGGGGGCACACCTCTTTTGACGCACTGTCTACAGGGCAGGACATCACTGTCTCTTGCGGAGGCAAGGAATGAAGTATCCGCAATCGATTCATATGGCTCCCCGGACGAACCGGCATAGCGAATTCCATTGCAATCAAACATCAAAGAGAGGATCAGATCATGACTTTCGTCATCGGGCTTCCCGCCCCTCCCGCCGAATCCTTCATCGGCAGAAAGCGTTCGATACTCAACATCAGCCGACGCGACAATCCTGGCCCGAACGATCCGGAATTCGAGTACGCCTTTTCGATCAACGAATACGTAGTGACTGACCTGAGCAATCAGGGCCTCATCGAGTTCGAGATCGCGCACAGCGCTGAAGCCCGACCAGCGAATGTCGCCTCGATGTATATCCACGAATTCTGCTGCACACGAGGAACCTCGATGAGCCCGGAGAAGTTCTGGGATGCTTCCGGGAATCCACAGGGTGGCTTCGGCCCCAATACAGTGGGTATCGCTCTTGAACCGAAGTTGACGGCGCGGGAGCTGGTCAGTGTCGGTATCATCGTCGCGATCCAGAAACAGGGTACGAACGAGATCGAACTGATCCTCTGCGACCCCCAGGTCGGCAACGGTCCTCCGGTAAAGGACGACAAGGATCGGCATAACAAGATGCTGCCCGGCATCAAACTCCTGTCGTTTCAATCGCTCTGATGACGGCCGCATAACATCGACGCGGTGCGTCGTCAGCTGACATCGAGGGCGCACGCCCCGATGGAAATGGCCCGACGCGCAGGAGCACCAAGAAAATTCCCGTTTAGAATCAACCAAGTGCAAATCGTAAGCTCTTCGTAAAGCCTTCCCGTCGGTGCTCACGCAGCCTCCACCCCGCCCCCCGGCAAGACGCCGCGGGGCGGGAGGCCACCCACAGGCCAGAGCGATAGCGGAATGGAGCCCTGTCATGAGCGAACGCGATCTTGCCGACCTGTCCCCGCTGGCCGACGATGGCCGCTACCCGTACACCTTCCCGCCGGCCGATGCGGCTGTCTCCGGTGGGCCGCGTCCCGTCGGGGCCGCCCCATCGGCCGGAATGGCCGACACAGTCTGCCCCACTGCGCAGTCAGCCCGCGAGGGAGCGGATGCCGCCGAGGTGAGGCATGGCAAAGGTCGGGCCTTCATCAATGCGGCACGCCTACGGGAGCTGCGCGAATCGCGTCTGCTCAGCCAGCAGGACCTGGCCGATGACTGCTTCCGGCGCAGGCTGCAGGTGTCGATAGCGACGATCAAGCGGGCGGAAACCGGGCATGCGGTGCGCTACCGCATCGTGCGTGAGCTGGCGCGATATTTCGAGGTGCCGTTCGACACGCTGCTGTAGGCGCGGCCAGCCCCGGGCCGGGTCGCCTTGCGGGTCGAGGCTGCGCGATACTGCCCGCATGACCACGCCCCCCATTCCCGACCTCGCCCCCCACCCCCTCACCCACGCCACTGCCCTACCGGCCCGGTACTACACCGACCCGTCGATGGTGGCGCTGGACCGCTCGCTGATCTTCGACCGCGGCTGGCAGTTGGTGGCGCATGTCTGCCAGTTGCAGGGGGCGGGCGATCACGTCGTGGCAGACCTGGCCGGGCTGCCGGTGGTGGCGGTGCGTGGGGCGGACGGGGTGATCCGGGTGATGGTGAACGTGTGCCGGCATCGGGCGGGGCCGATCGCGAGTTGCGACGGGTTGGGGGCGAAGGCGCTGCGGTGCCGGTATCACGGCTGGACCTACACCCTGGACGGGACGTTGCGCTCGGCGCCGGAGATGGGGTCGGCGCCGGATTTCGTGCCGGGGGACATCCGCTTGCGGCAGTTGGCGGTGCGGGAGTGGCAGGGGCTGGTGTTCGCAGCCGTGGACGAGGCGCTGGCGCCGCCGTTCGAGGCGTTCGTGGCCGGGATCGACGCGCGGCTGGGGGTGGATCGCGGGCTGGCGGGTTACGGCCACCACCGCCGGGTGGGCTACGACGTGGCCTGCAACTGGAAGGTGTACGTGGACAACTACCTGGAGGGGTACCACGTCCCGCACATACATCCCGGTCTCAACAGCCTGCTGGACTACCGCAGCTACGTCACCGAGACCGCGGAGTGGTACTCCTTCCAGTGGAGCCCGCTGGAGAGCGCGGACAGCATGTACGGCAACGGCGATGCGCTGTACTACTGGCTGTGGCCCAACACCATGCTGAACATCCTGCCCGGGCGGCTGCAGACCAACCGGGTGGTGCCGCTGGGCGTGGACCGCTGCCGGGTGGAGTTCGATTTCTACTATGCAATGGACGCCAGCCCGGAGGCCGAGGCCCGGCGCGAGGGCGACATCGCGTTCAGCGACGAGGTCCAGGACGAGGACCTGACCATCTGCGAGGACGTCCAGCGCGGGCTGGCCTCGGGGGCCTACGAACCGGGCCGGCTGAACCCGCTGCGCGAGAACGCGGTGCATCATTTCCACGAGCTGCTGCGTCGTACCTACCGCGAGGCCGGACCGGCGGGCGTCGATACGGGTGGAATTGGGCCATAATCGGGCCATCGTCGGTCCAGGGTGTGCATGTCGGCGGTCGAGGATGATCGGAGGACGGCGGCTTGACCGTCCGGCGTCCGGGCCGGCAGCGCTTTCGACACGGGCGCGCGGCGGCTCGGCCCGAGCTGCCGGCCCGGCAGTCGTAACGCCCTGCCCACGGAGCATCTCCCCGCCCCGGTTGCGTCCATGTTCCGCCCCCTGTTCCGACCACGTTTGCCCTTCGTCGACGAGCATCGCCATGTCCCTTTCGATTCCCCGCACCGCCCTCTTCCTTGGCCTGGCCGCGCTCCTGCCGCTGGCCGCTCACGCCGGCGATGCATCGCCGGCCGCGCCGCTCTCGCTGTCGGGCGAGGCCAGCACGACCGTCGCCGCCCCCGCCCCCGTCTGGAAGCTGGCGCGCCTGCCCAAGTCGGCCGTCGCGGCACGCATCGACTATGCGCCCCTGCCCACGCGCAAGCTGCTGCAGCTGCAGCAGGAGAATGCCAATCGCGCGCGCAAGGCGGTACGGATCGGCGTGGCCCGCACGCTGTCGACGGAAGGCGTGCAGACCGCGATGCCGGCGCTGCAATGGGTGGCCGATGGCCGCGGCGGCGCCGTGGCACGGCTGGAGGTGCGTTCCGCCGACGCCGAAGCCCTGCGCGTCGGCCTGGACCTGAGCCAGGTGGACCCGCGCGTCGAGCTGCGCTTCTCGGGCAACCGCGACAGCGGTCGCCCGGTGGCGGCGATGTCGGTGGCCGAGGCGCGCGCGCTGCCCGCCGACGACGGCCTGTTCTGGACCCCCAGCACCGACGGCGAGCTGCAGATCGTCGAATTCTGGCGTCCGGCCGGGGTGCCCGCCTTCGCCGTGCGCCCGCAGGCGCCGAAGCTCTCGCATGATGTCGTCGACAGCCGCAGCAGCTACAAACTGCTGCAGAAGATCGGCGAATCGGGCAGCTGCAACGTCGACGTGGTCTGCCGGGTGAACGAGCTCGGCCCGCGTTTCGTCGAAGCCAAGAACGCCGTCGCGCACATGCGTTTCGTCGTCGGCAGCTCGACCTTCATCTGCACCGGCACCCTGCTCAACGACAGCGTGCCGGTCACGCAGGTGCCCTACTTCCACAGCGCCAATCACTGCTTCTCCACCAATACCAGCGTCGCGCCGGTCGTCAGCCAGATGCAGACGGTGGCCAACACGCTGAACACTTTCTGGAACTACGAGGCCAGCACCTGCAACGGCAACTTCTCCACGCCGCAGACGCAGCTGAGCGGAGGCGCGGACTATCTGTACTCGAGCAACCAGACCGACGGCATGCTGCTGCGGCTGAAGAACCCGGCGCCGGCCGTCGCGTATTTCCTGGGCTGGGACGCCCGACCGCTGCCAGTGAGCCCGTCGGGCCAGAGCAACATCTTCGCGATCCACCACCCGGCCGGCGACGCCAGGATGGTGTCGCAGGGGGCCAAGACCTCCCAGGACAGCGTCCAGCACGAGTTGGGCTGGACCAGCGGCACGACCGAAGGCGGCAGCAGCGGTTCGGGCATCTTCACCATCGACAGCCGCGGCTATTACCGGCTCCGCGGAGGCTTGTTCGGGGGCTTCGCATCCTGCGCGAACGCCGGCAATCTCGGCAACAGCGGCAACCGCGACTACTACTCCCGCCTGGATGTCGACATCGCCCAGATGCGCCAGTGGCTGGCGCCGCAGCCCATCGCGCTGACCGGTTCGGCGCCGAAGCTGCCGCCGACCGGCGGCACGGCGGTCGCCCCGCAGACACCCTCCGCGGTCCGTCTGCCGGCGCGGCAGGCCCCGCGCCTGAACGAGGCCGATGCGCGCACGCTGCGGGCAGGCGAACGCGTGCGCTGAGCCTTCGACTGGCTTCCGCACAGGCAATCCATTCCGCACGCGATCCCTGATGACGGCCGCCCTCCGGGCGGCCGTTGGCGTTGAGGCCCGGCACACCGCGCGACGGTGCCGATGCAGGGGGGCCCGGTTCACGCACAGGTGCCCGCACAGGCTTCCGCGCTGGCCGACGCGAGGCCGTTGTTCCGATCAGAGCGCCGGCGGACGCACCGCGGTGCATTCTTCAGGGGGACTGGGCGGCATCCGCCGGCTCTGGTGGATGTCCCACCACCACAGCAGGAAGCCGATCACACCGCAGGTGGCGGCACCCACCGCCAGCAGCAACGCATCGTGGCTGAGCATGGGCGACAGCGCGCCGGCCACCGCGGTCTGCAGCAGCAGGCTGCCGAAGGCCTGCATCGACGAGGCCGCGCCGCGCTGCCGGGGGTACATGTCGAGGATGGCGAGGGTGAGGATCGGGAACACCAGCGCGATGCCGAGCGCGTTGAGCGCCAGCGGCAGGACCGCCCAGAGGCTGTGCGAGTCCACGGCCAGGTTGTAGCCCACATTGCAGGCCGCGGCGACCAGGCAGATCGCGAAGCCCAGCCCCGCGGTGCGGGTCGCGCTCAGCCTGCCGGCCAGCCGCCCGGAGAGGAACGAGCCCAGGCTCATGCCGAAGATGGTGGGCACGAAGAACCAGCCGAACTGGTCCTCCTGCAGGCGCAGATGCTCGAGCACGAAGGCCGGTGCGGACGCGATGTACAGGAACAGCGCCGCGAAGTTGAAGCCGCCGGCCGCGGTGAAGCGCAGGAACCGCGGATTGCGCGCCATGTACCAGTGCGTGCGCAGCAGTTGCTTCGGCGAAGGCCTGAACCGGGCCGCCGGCGGGTGGGTCTCCGGCAGTGCGGCCCACACGATCGCGATCAGCAGCACGCCCAGCCCGGTGAGGAACCAGAAGATCGCCGGCCAGCGCGCCCAGCCCACGATCCAGCCGCCGAGGATCGGCGCCACCGCGGGCGCGATGGCGAACAGCATCGACACATGGCTCATCAGCCGCTGCGCGGCTTCGCCCTGCAGCACATCGCGGATCACCGCGCGGCCGACGATCATGCCCACGCCGGCGCTCATGCCCTGCAGCACGCGGAAGGCGAGCAGCGTGGGGAGGTCCGGCGACAGCGCGCAGCCGACCGAGGCCAGGGTGAACACCGCGAGGCCGCCCAGGATCACACGCCGCCGGCCCACCGCATCCGACAGCGGTCCGTGCACCAGGCTCATCACCGCATACGCCAGCAGGTAGACGCTGAGCGTCTGCTGCATGGCCAGGGTATCGGCACCGAACTGCCCGGCCATCTGCGGGAAGGCCGGGAACATGGTGTCGATGGTGAAGGGCCCGATCATCGCCAGCCCGCCGAGAATCAGGACCAGGCGCCTCGGCGGCGCGGTGGAGACGGAAGCACGGGCGGAATCGGGCATTCGGCGGGCCGGCGGGGAAAGCGTGGGAATGGCGCATGGTACGCCCCGGCGGCCCCCTGCCCGCGCCCGTCTCCGGGACGGCGCGTCCCGGCCGCGCGGTCGGCCGCGGGCCCGGGCGGCGCGGGCTATAATCGCCCGGCACGGTGGGAGAAGCGGTGCGGCCGCCGTCAGGACGCCGCCCCGCTGCCGAAGGCGCAATCGCCCGGAATCGCTCAGGCTGCAGACCGCCGTGCGTCGAACACTCTGGAGAGATCGGCCGCCCATGCGACACGGGCCGCGCCGGCGCCGAAGGGGCAAGAGACCGGCCACGGCGGCACAGTCGCCGCGCGACGCGTCTCCAAACTCTCAGGCAGAAGGACAGAGGGGTGAGCGGGGATTTCGAGCAGCATGCTGCGAGCCCGTGAACGCCCAACGGCCGCCAGGCCGGTGGGCCGGAACGAGCGGGGATTTCGAGCAGCATGCTGCGAGCCCGTGAACGCCCTGAGGCCGTGAGGCCTAAGGGCCGGAACGAGCGGGGATTTCGAGCAGCATGCTGCGCCCGCGAACGTCCGCAAGCCGTGAGGCTTGAGGGCCGGTTCCAGCATTGCCCGGCGATCACCGCGCCGGACGATGTCCCGACACCCTTCCGCGGCCCGGCCGCCCCCAGAGACGTCCTCCCCATGACCGCCGCTTCTCCGACCGCGAACGCCGCCCCGCGCGCCAGCCTGCGCGAACTCGAGCACCACTCCGCCTTCCTCGAGCGCCACATCGGCCCCAACGACGCCGAGGTCGCGCACATGCTGCGTGCGGTCGGCTACGACTCGCTGGAGGCGCTGACCGACGCCATCGTGCCGGCCAGCATCAAGTCCACCGCGCCGCTGGCCCTGCCCGCCGCGATCACCGAGGTGGAGGCGCTGGCGAAGATCCGCGCCGTCGCCAGCCAGAACACGATCTTCCGCAGCTTCATCGGCCAGGGCTACTACGGCACGCACACGCCGAACGTCATCCTGCGCAACATCCTGGAGAACCCGGCGTGGTACACGGCCTACACGCCGTACCAGGCCGAGATCTCGCAGGGCCGGATGGAGGCGCTGATCAATTTCCAGCAGATGTGCGCCGACCTCACCGGCATGGAGATCGCCAACGCCTCGCTGCTGGACGAGGCCACCGCCGCAGCCGAGGCCATGACCCTCGCCAAGCGCTCGGCCAAATCGAAATCCAACACCTTCCTGGTGTCGGGCGATACCCACCCGCAGACGCTCGAACTGCTGCGCACGCGCGCCGAGCCGCTGGGCATCGCGCTGGAGCTGGCGAACGGCACCGAGGACTGGAAGGCCGCACTGGAAACAGGCGATTTCTTCGGCGTGCTGATCCAGTACCCGGCCTCCAGCGGCTGGCTGGCCGACTGGGAACGCGATGCCGAGGCGATCCACGCCCGCGGCGCGCTGGTGGTGTTCGCCACCGACCTGCTCGCGCTCACGCTGCTCAAGCCGCCGGGCGAGATGGGCGCGGACATCGTGATCGGCAACACCCAGCGCTTCGGCGTGCCCTTCGGCTTCGGCGGCCCGCACGCGGCGTTCATGGCCTGCCGCGACGCCTTCAAGCGCAGCATGCCGGGGCGGCTGATCGGCGTGTCGATCGACGCCGAGGGCAAGCCCGCCTACCGCCTCACCCTGCAGACGCGCGAGCAACACATCCGCCGCGAGAAGGCGACCAGCAACATCTGCACCGCACAGGTGCTGCTGGCGGTGATGGCCTCGATGTACGCCGTGTACCACGGCCCGGACGGTCTCACCCGCATCGCCACCCGCGTGGCGCGGCTGACCTCGATCCTGTCGGCCGGCCTGGCCGAGCTGGGCTTCGACCGCCATCACCACGACACCGCCTTCGACACGCTGTGCCTGAAGACCGGCGAGCGCACCGATGCCATCGCCGCACGCGCGGTGTCGATGGGCGCGAACCTGCGCAAGGCCTGGGGCGAGTACCTGTGCATCTCGCTCGACGAGACCACCACCCGCGCCGATATCGAACTGCTCTGGCGGATCTTCGGCGGCGACGAGGCCAGGCTGCCCGACATCGACGCACTCGACGCGAGCGCGCCGTCGCTGATCCCGGACGCACTGCAGCGCCGGTCGTCGTTCCTGACCCACCCGGTGTTCAACACCCACCACAGCGAGCACGAACTGCTGCGCTACATGCGCGCGCTGGCCGACAAGGACCTGGCGATGGATCGCACCATGATCCCGCTGGGCAGCTGCACGATGAAGCTCAACGCCACCGCCGAGATGATCCCGGTGACCTGGCCCGAATTCGGCAACCTGCATCCCTTCGCGCCCGCCGACCAGGCGCAGGGCTACCAGGCGCTGATCGAGGAGCTGGAAGCGATGCTGGTGGAATGCACCGGCTACGACGCGGTGAGTCTGCAGCCCAACTCCGGCGCGCAGGGCGAATACGCCGGCCTGCTCGCGATCCGCGCCTACCACCGCAGCCGCGGCGAGGGCCATCGCGACATCTGCCTGATTCCGGACTCCGCGCACGGCACCAACCCGGCGTCGGCGCACATGTGCGGCATGACCGTGGTCGTGACCAAGACCGACGCCAACGGCAACGTGGACGTCGAGGACATCCGCCGCAACGCCGAGAAATACAGCGACCGCCTGGCCGCGCTGATGGTCACCTACCCGTCCACGCACGGCGTGTTCGAGGAAGACATCGTCGAGATCTGCGAGATCATCCACGCCCACGGCGGACAGGTGTACACCGACGGCGCCAACATGAACGCGCTGGTCGGCCTGGCCAAGCCCGGCAAGTGGGGCTCGGACGTGTCGCATCTGAACCTGCACAAGACCTTCTGCATCCCGCACGGCGGCGGCGGCCCGGGCGTCGGCCCGTGCGCGGTGAAGGCGCATCTGGCGCCGTTCCTGCCACGCGCGCTCGACGCCGACGGGCTGCGCACTGAAGGCGTCGGCCAGGGCGACGTGGGCATGGTCAGCGCCGCCACTTTCGGCAGCGCCAGCATCCTGCCGATCAGCTGGATGTACATCACGATGATGGGCGCCTCCGGCCTGCGTCGCGCCACCCAGGTGGCCCTGCTCAACGCCAACTACATCGCGCGCCGCCTGGCCGGGCACTACAAGACCCTGTACACCGGCCGCAACGGCCTGGTGGCGCACGAGTGCATCCTCGACCTGCGCCCGCTGAAGGACAGCACCGGCGTGAGCGCCGAGGACGTGGCCAAGCGCCTGATCGACTTCGGCTTCCACGCGCCCACGCTGAGCTTCCCGGTGGCCGGCACGCTGATGGTCGAGCCCACCGAAAGCGAAAGCCTGCACGAACTGGACCGCTTCATCGACGCGATGATCCAGATCCGCGAGGAGATCCGCGCGATCGAGGACGGCCGCCTGGACCGCGAGGACAACCCGCTGAAGAACGCGCCGCACACCGCCACCGCGGTCTCGGCCAGCGAGTGGACCCACGCCTACCCGCGCGAGCTCGCCGCCTTCCCGCTGGCCACGCTGCGGCAGCAGAAGTACTGGCCGCCGGTCGCGCGCGTGGACAATGTCTACGGCGACAAGAACGTGATGTGCGCGTGCATTCCGGTGGATGCGTACAAGGACGCGGCGGCCGAGGCGTAACGGCGCGCGGGTTCGCAGTGTGTTTGTAGGCAGGACGACGGCGGGGATGACCCGCCGTCGTCGTTTGCGGGCGTCGGCGGCCGGCCGTCGCTCGCAGCAAGCAAGAACGTCGAGGACTTCGAGGAAGTCGGAGCGCCACTGAGGCCACGCTTCTCTCCCTGTCCCCCGCATGCGGGGGACAGGAATGTGGTGAAGGGGATGGCATCCTGGCACCACTGTCTTCGACGCCGCGGTGATGCAGAGCGAACAACAAAGCTTCCGACCGCTGCGCGGCCGGGTCACTTTCTTTTTGAGAGGCCAAAAAGAAAGTGACCAAAGTGAGGGCCTCTTCCCGACAGAGCCAAACGGCGACCGGGTCGACTGCGGGGATTTTTCGACAAGACATCCCTGTCCTGTCGAAAAACGCCGCGCCTCCATGCGCGGCGCCCTCCGGGCCTGCATGCAACGCTGGCACGGATGCTCGGTGGAAAATCAAAACCGACATCGAGTAGCCAGGGTCGAGCGCCGTCCACGCAGGGCGGGCTGGGGCTCCCGGCGGCCGAGCATCGGGCGAGGTCGGAGCCTGCGGCCGTTGTCGCGCCGCAGGCAGCAGCGCATGCGCTGCGCCCTGTGCGGGGCAGGGAGCGCAGCCTGGCCCGGGCGGATCCTGCCGTCCGGCGCAGGTGCCGGGCCGGTCAGGCGTCGCCGCCCGCCGCCCTGCGCCAGATCAGCAGCCGGTTGTTGGCCGGCATCGCCACCGCCTCCACCGGCGCCAGGCCGATGCCGGCCGCCAGCGCCTGGACGGCGCCCTCGTCGCGCAGGCCGGAGCGCGGGTCGCGTGACCGCAGCGCGGCGTCGAAATCGCGGTTGCTGTCGCTGGTGTAGTCGCCATCGCAGTTGAACGGGCCATACACCGCGACCACGGCATCGCCGGCCAGCACGGCCGGCAGGCCGGCGAAGAAGGCCCGCACCTCGTCCCAGCCCATGATGTGCAGGGTGTTGGCGCTGAACGCCGCATCGAAGCCGCGCCGCCCGTCGGCATCACCGGGCAGCGGCGGCGCCGGCACCAGCGCTCCCGGCTCACCCGCCTGCGCGGCCACCGCCTGCAGCTCCAGCGGGTCGGGGGTATTCGGCAGTGCGGCTTCCTCCAGCCACAGGCGGATGCCCGGCAGGTAGCCGCGGGCATCCGCGCACTGCCAGCGCAGCCAGGGCATCGCGGCGGCGAAATGCACCGCGTGCTGGCCGGTGCCGCTGCCGATCTCCAGCACATGCCGACGATCGGCGAAATGCCTGCGCAGCACAGCGAGAATCGGGTCGCGGTTGCGCTCGCAGGCGGGCGAGAAGGGCTTGTCCGGCGGAAAGGCGGGGGCGGGCGGATGGGCCAAGGCGGGCTCCGTACGGGCGGGTGAGACGACAGCCTAGCCCGACCACGGGGGTGATCGAAAACACGCGCCCACCCGGGCGCTTGCCATCTCTCCGGCAAGCAGCGTATAACGCACGTTATAACGTCGGGGCCCACATGAAACTCAAGATCACCACCATCGGCAATTCCGCCGGGGTCATCCTGCCCAGGGATCTGCTGGCCCGCCTCCGGCTGCAGAAGGGCGACGAGCTGTATGCCCTGGAGACGCCGGACGGCATCCGCCTCACCACCTACGACCCGGAACTGGCGGCGCAGATGGACGTGGCCGAACAGGTCCTGCGCGAAGACCGCCTGGTCCTGCGCACGCTGGCGAAGTGACGCCGCGACCATGATCGTCTGGATCTCGGAGGCTCTTCTCCTGGCCCTTCACGAACGGCAACTGGCCGAACACGGCGGCCGGGTCGGCGTGCGCGACCCGGCCGCGCTCGAGGCTGCGCTGGCCAGCCCACGCCGGCTGTACGCCAGCGCAGACCCGCCGTCCGACCTGGCCGCACTCGCCGCGAGTCTCGCCTTCGGCCTCGCGCGCGGGCGTCCCTTCGTCGACGGCAACACGCGCACGGCTCACGTCGCCTACCGCGTGTTCATCGCGCTCAACGATGGCGCGTTCACGGCGGGCGAGGAGGACAGATTCGTCGCCATGCGCGCCCTCGCCGAAGGCCGCCTCGACGAGGACGGCTTCGCGGCGTGGCTGCGCAGCCACATCGCACTCGCCCCAGGCCACCGGGTCAACGAACCCCGCGCCCGGTATGAACCGCCGCGGGAGATGCCCTGAGCGCGGCACGGCTCGAACCAGCCCCCGGCCCACCGAACGCAGCTCACCTCGCCCCCTTCGCCATCCCTCCGTCCAGACCATCGCCATGCCCTCGACTGCCACAGGTCGCACCTCTCTGGCGCATGCGGATCCGCCGCAGGATGCCGCGGCAGCCGCGTGCAGGCGGCCGGACCGATGAAGACCCCGCTCGCGCGCGCCGCCACCGCATCCGCCACGCCCGGCCCCCCCGGCCCGGCGGCCGGCAGCGATCTCCAGCACGCCTTCGCACGGCTCTCGCGACGGGTCGAACAGGCACAGGCGCGGCTGCAGGCCTGGCGCGAAGTACCGGACGCGGTGGCCGCACGCGTCGGATCCGGCCTGGCGCCGGCCCTCGCCGGCCAGCGTGAGGCCGAGCACGGTCTCGCCATCCAGCTGGACGCGCTGCTGACATCCCCACCCAAGGGCCTGCGCCTGGGCGGGCAGCGTCGCGAAGCGCTCGCCGCGTATCTGCTCGAGCTGTGCCGCGGCCTGCTGGCCCACGGCCGGGACGACACCCTGCTCGCGATCCACGACCGCCACAGCCGGCACAGCCATGCCGCGCTGGAAGACGGTGTGCGGGCCGACGCGATGAGCGAGGCCCTGGCGATGCTGGATGCCGCCTTCGGCGAAGGCACGGTGCGCCCTTTGCCGGGCGAATCCGATGACGCCTTCTACGCCCGGGCCGAGCATCGTCTGTTCCAGGCCTACGAGGCCGAGCGCGCACGCGAGGACGCCGTGCGCACCCGGCGCGCGCAGCGTCGCGCGGAGCGCAAGGCCGCGCGCGATGCCGCCAAGGCGAGGACGGCAGGCAGGCGCGGCAACCGCGCAGCGGATGGAAGCGGTCGCGAAGCAGCGGACCCGGGGGCTGGGGCGCGGGACGCCGATGCGCCTCCGTCCAGCTCCGCCTCCGGCCCATCGGGCAGCTCCGGCGCCCCCGCGCAGGCAGCGTCCGACTCCGGCCTCACGCCCGACGACCGTCTGCGCAGCCTGTACCGCCGGCTCGCCAGCGCGCTGCATCCCGACCGCGCTCCGGACGGCGATGCCCGCACCCTGCGCACGGTCCAGATGAAGGCCCTCAACGCCGCCTGGGAGGCGCGCGACCTGCTGGCCATGCTCGCGCTGCAGGCGGAGGCCCTGCACGACGACCACGCATCCGCCGCCCTGCCCGATGCGCAGGTGCGCGACTACATGGCCCTGCTCGATGCCCAGCTCGAACGGCTGAAGGCCGAGGCGCGCCGCGCGGCGGATGCGGCCACGCCGCCCGACATCGCCATCGTCCACGGCCGGCCGCGCGATCCCGGCCAGTTGATGCAGTGGCTGGAGATGGACGTGCAGCGGGCACGGCGCAACGCCGCGATCCTCCGCGACATCGCCGCGGGGCTCGGCGATCCCGGGCAGCGCAGGGACACGATCAAGGCACTGGTGGAGCGCGCCGAGTCCGAACTGATGCGCCGCGCGCTGGACGCGTTCATCGACGATCTGTCTAGCCCGCGCTGACCCCGCCGCCGTCGATGCCCCGGCGGCACGCCGCGCGGGGCGGGGCGGGCCCTCCCGCCGGTCCATCCTGCGATTTGCGGCACCGCAGCATGCGCCGCATAATCGGCGGATCGCGCCCGGATGCCCCGGGCCGCCCCGCGCCCGGCCCGACGGCCCCGCGCTGCGGGCCCACGTCATGGAGTCCCACATGTCCGACATCGTCATCGTCGGTGCCAAGCGCACCGCCATCGGTTCCTTCCTCGGCCAGTTCACCGGCGTGCCCACGCCCACCCTCGGCGCCGCCGCGATCGCCGGCGCGCTGGACCACGCGGGATTGGCGGCCGACCAGGTCGACGAAGTGGTCATGGGCTGCGTGCTGCCGGCCGGCCTCGGCCAGGCACCGGCGCGCCAGGCCGCACTGGCCGCGGGCATCCCCACCTCCGCCGGCTGCACCACCATCAACAAGGTCTGCGGCTCGGGCATGAAGGCCATCATGCTGGCCCACGACATCATCAAGGCCGGCTCGGCCAGGGTCGTGGTGGCCGGCGGCATGGAGTCGATGACCAACGCGCCGCACCTGCTCAACGGCTCGCGCACCGGCATCCGCTACGGCAGCAGCGAGTTCCTGGACCATATGGCCTGGGACGGTCTGACCAACCCTTACGACAAGCAGGCGATGGGCGTGTTCGGCGACGCCACCTGCCGCAAGTACGATTTCAGCCGCGAAGAGGTCGACGCCTACTCCGCCGAAAGCGCCCTGCGCGCGCAGAAGGCCATCGTCGACGGCGCCTTCAGGGACGAGATCGCCGCCGTCACGGTGCAGACCCGCAAGGGCGAGGCCACCTACGACACCGACGAAGAGCCCGGCAAGATCGACACCGGCAAGATCCCCGGCCTGCGCCCGGCCTTCGGCAAGGACGGCACGCTCACCGCGGCGTCCTCCTCCAAGATTTCCGACGGCGCCGCCGCCACGGTGGTGATGTCGGCCGATGAGGCCGCCCGCCGCGGCCTGAGCGCGCTGGCGCGGATCGTCGCCCACGCCACGCATGCGCAGGCACCGGAGTGGTTCACCACCGCACCGGTGGCGGCCATCGACAACGTGCTGA
>CBFGMS010000032.1:0-44188 GCA_965649985.1 uncultured Gammaproteobacteria bacterium
TCGTCGACGAGGTGCACCGCTTCAACAAGGCGCAGCAGGACGCCTTCCTGCCGCATATCGAGCGCGGCAGCATCCTGTTCGTCGGCGCCACGACGGAAAACCCATCGTTCGAGCTGAATTCCGCGCTGCTCTCGCGCTGCCGCGTGCACGTGATGGAAGCGGTGTCGGTGGACGATATCGCCCTCGCACTCCAGCGTGCGCTGGACGATGCCGAGCGCGGGCTGGGCGGGCGCGGCCTGCGCATCGGCGCCGATCAGCTGCGGTTGATCGCCACGGCCGCCGACGGCGACGTGCGCCGCGGGCTGACCCTGCTGGAGATCGCCGCCGAACTCGCCGGCGACGACAGTGACGGCGGCACTGATGGCGGAATGGCGGGGCAGGGCGGCGAGATCACCGATACCGTGCTGGAGCAGGTCTTGGCCGACCGAACCCGGCGTTTCGACAAGGGCGGCGAGCAGTTCTACGACCAGATCTCGGCCCTGCACAAGTCCGTGCGCAGCTCCAACCCGGACGCCGCGCTGTACTGGCTGACGCGCATGCTCGACGGTGGCTGCGACCCGATCTATCTCGCCCGCCGTCTCACCCGCATGGCCGTCGAGGACATCGGCCTGGCCGACCCGCGCGCGCTGCAGATGGCGATCGACGCGTGGGAGACCTACGACCGCCTGGGCAGCCCCGAAGGCGAGCTGGCCCTGGCCCAGGTGGCGCTGTACCTGGCCAGCACCGCCAAATCGAATGCCGCCTATGTCGCCTATAAGGCCGCGCGTGCGGATGTCGAGGCCTACGGCACCCAGGATGTTCCGCTGCATCTGCGCAACGCGCCGACCAAGCTCATGAAGTCGATCGGCTATGGCGCGGGGTATCAGTACGACCATGACGCCGCCGGCGGGATCGCGCTGGACCAGACCGGCTTCCCGGACGCGATGGGCGAGCGGGTGTACTACCGTCCCGTCGAGCGCGGCCTGGAGATGAAGCTGAAGGAGAAACTCGACCGTCTGCGCGCCGAGCGGGCCGAGGCGCAGGCGTCGAGGCAGGAGCAGGGCCAGGGACAGTCCCGTGCACCGGCGGACCCGCAGCAGCGGCGGACCCGCAGACGCGAGCCGTGAGGCAGGTGCCGGCACATGAGGCCTGCCGCCTTTCGATGACTTGAAACTGCCGTTCCGAGTGCAAGGGGAATGTGTCCGGGAGACCCGCTGGCCACGTCGTGACCGCGGCGCGCAGCGTGACACCGTCCCGAGCCCGTCAAGTCGACGAAACTTCATGTGGCTCACGAAACGCATGGAATGAAATGAAAGAACGCCCACAACCTGCAATGTCGAGAATCCGTTCATGCCGTTGATCTGGTGGCATCAACTGGGCCTGGTCGCACTCGGCGGTGCGCTCGGCGCCATGGGGCGCTTCTGGCTGGGCGGGCTGCTGCTGCGTCGGCTGGGCGACGGCTGGCCCTGGGGAACTTTCGTGGCCAATCTCCTCGGTGCCTTCGCCGCCGGGTTTCTGGCCGTATGGCTGGAAGGCCGAGGCCCGGCCGCGCCCTACTGGCGTGCGTTCCTGATCGTCGGCGTGCTCGGCGCGTTGACCACCTATTCCGCGCTGATGCTCGAATGCCTGCTGTATGCGCGTGCGGACCGCACATCGCTCGCTGCGCAGTACCTCGCGGCCACGCTCGTGGCCGGCTTCGCGCTTGTCTGGCTCGGCGCACGTGCGGCGGACGCCCTGCGCGCGGGCTGAGGGGCGGGCCGGTGTGCAGGGAAAGTGCGAACTGCCCGTACGGGTCGCGTTGGCGATCGGCCGATCACACGCCAGGCAGCCGCCGCGCATGGCGCATCCTGCGTGAGGCCGCGTCGTGGCTGGCCGGGTCGGGATTTTCCTACCTCACAGCACGGTGTTTCCCCACAGTCGGTCGAGCAGAACGCCGACGGTTCCTGCGGGCCCTGCGCCGGACACTGGGCCTCCCCGAACAGGAGTGTCCGTCATGCCGTTCTCGATCCCGCCTGCCCCCATTCTTGCCCGGCCTGCAGCCATCAGGCCCGCGACAGGATGGGGCGCGATCGCGGCCCTTCTCGCCTGCCTGCTGACAGGCTTGGGACCGTCGCCTGCACGCGCCGCCTCGACATCGGATGTGACAGCGAATGCGCCCGTCGCAGCATCCAGCGGCGGCACTGTCCATGTCTGTGTGGATGCGCGCGGCCAACGCGAATTCCGCGACGCCCCTTGCGGGGCGCACCAGCGCAGTCTGCGTGCGATCGCCTTCGAACGCGCTCCCGCCGCTTCGGCCCCGCAGGGGCGGAGCCACGAGGTCGTGCGCGGATCAGGCCGCCGGGTTGCCTCTGCCAATACGCCTGTGGGCCGCATGGGCGAGGGTGTCGGCGCTTCACGCAAGCGGGCCACGCCCTCCAGGCGCGACGACGCCTGCCAGCGCGCACGGAGCAGGCGAGACGATGCGCACCAGCGCGCGCTTTCGGGGCTGAGTTTCGACCAGTGGCGACGTCTGGATCGCGACGTCTGGTTGCGGTGTCAGCAGGGCTGAGATGGCGCAGGGCCATGCGGACCGTGCGATCCAGACCGTGCAATCCAGTTCTGGACCCTGGTCGAGCGGCACTGGATCTGTCGTTGAGGGCCCTTGGCGCAGTGCGTGATGCCGGCGCCTTCGCTGCACGGCCCGTTCCGGAATTCGCGCAGTGGCTTCGACAGCGGCCGAATTCGGCAATGCCAAAATCAGCGGGCAGTGCACAGATGTTCCGGAAAAAACAAAGGCCCGCCGAAGCGGGCCTTTGTAAAGTTGGCGTCCCCACGGGGATTCGAACCCCGGTCGCTACCGTGAAAGGGTAATGTCCTAGGCCTCTAGACGATGGGGACGTCGTTGAAACTTCCCTTGCCGTTTGACCGGCGGTGTTTCGGATCAGGCCTGACGATCCGAAACGGGATTTGGTGGAGCCAGCCGGGATCGAACCGGCGACCTCTTGCATGCCATGCAAGCGCTCTCCCAGCTGAGCTATGGCCCCGCGAGCTGAGGAGCGGAATTCTAGGGAGCCTCGGGCAGGTCGTCAAGCATCTGCGCAGAAATTTTTTCATCACTGCGTCGGGCAGGGGAGATGCGCGGGCTTCGGGCTCCGCAACCACCGCGCAGGCGTCACGCCTTGCTCCGAACGAATGTTGCCGACGCTCCGGACGAATGCGCGCCCCATCACTGCATCGCCCGTCGGCACTCACCACAGTGCGTCGCGCAGCTTGTACCAGGTCATCGCCGCCACCAGCAGTGGCGTGCGCAGGGCGCGTCCGCCGGGGAAGTCGCGATGACGGATCTTCTCGAAGACATCGAGGCGCTCGGCCGTGCCGCGCACGGCTTCGGCGATCACACGCCCAGCCAGGCCGCTTGCCGCCACGCCGTGGCCGGAAAAGCCCTGCGCGTAGTAGACATTGCCGCGTCCCAGACGGCCCCAGTCGGGGGCGCGGTTCAGGCTGATGTCGATGGCGCCGCCCCAGAGGTACTCGAAGCCGACATCGGCCAACTGCGGAAACACCCTGCGCATGCGCCGGGTCATCACCCAGCGCAGGTTCGGTGGCTCCAGATTCGAGTAGCTGGCGCGGCCGCCGAACAGCAGCCGGTGGTCGGCGCTCAGCCGGAAATAGTCCAGCGCCCAGTTGGTGTCCGCCACCGCCATGTCGTTGCCGATCAGCGCCCGTGCGCGCTCCTCGCCCAGTGGCGGGGTGGCGGCGATGTAGGTGCCGACCGGCATGATGCGTCGATCCAGCGCGGGCGCGACGCCCTTCACCAGCGCGTTGCCGGCCAGGATCGCCGCGCGGCAGCGCACGCGGCCACGGGCGGTGCGCAGTTCCGGCCGCTCGCCATCGGTCAGCGACAGCACCGGACTGTGTTCGAAGATCCGCACGCCGAGGCCCAGCGCCGCCTTCCCGAGTCCCAGTGCGTATTTCAGGGGATGCAGATGCCCGGAGCGCGGGTCGATCAGCCCGCCGAGATAGCGCGGGGAGTGCAGCTGCGCTCGCAGGCGCTCGCGGTCCCACCACTCCAGCGGATAGGCGTAGTCCTGTGCCAGTTCATCGCGCCAGGCGGCCAGCTCGCGGACGTGGCGCGGCTTGATCGCGACATGTGCGTGGCCCGCGCGCCAGTCGCAGTCGATGCCGAAGCGTTCGCGGCGGGCGTGGATGAGGTCGACGCCTTCCACCGACCAGTCGAACAGCCGGCCCGCGTCGTCCCGGCCCAGCAGTGAGACCAGCTTCGATTCACCACACCCGAAGCCGAAGATGACCTGCCCGCCATTGCGCCCCGAGGCCCCCCAGCCGATGCGCTCGGCTTCCAGGATGGCGACGGAATAACCCGCTTCGGCCAGTTCGATGGCCGCGCTCAGGCCGACATAGCCGGCTCCCAGGATGGCGACATCGACGTCGAGATCGCCTTCGAGTGCAGGCTGCGCCGGCAGTGGTTCGGCGCTGGCGGCGTACCAGCTGGGCGGGTAGGGGGCTTGGGTCATCGAACGCATCGCAATGGGCCGCCGCGGTGGTCGGGCCTGAAGGCCCTCCTACACCGAGCGCAGGTACCAGTCGTACTCCAGCGTGGTCACCGCGCTGTAGAACGTCTGCAGTTCCTTGAGCTTCTGCTGGCCGTAGATGTGGCGGAAGGTCTCGCCGAAGTGGCGGACGACGAAATCGCTTTCCATGAAGTCGCGGATGCTGTCGCGCCAGTACGGCGTGCGGATCTCGGTCTGGGCGTAGGCGTTGCCGACGACGGGCGGGCCGGGGTCGTGGCCGTGTTCGATGCCGTCCAGCATGCCGGCCAGCACGGCGGCCGCGGCCAGATACACGTTGGCGTCGGCGCCGGCGATGCGGTGCTCGATGCGGGTGTTGGCGGCATCGCTGTGCGGGATGCGCATCGCCACGGTGCGGTTGTTGAAGCCCCAGACCTCGTTGAGCGGCACGAATGCGTTGAGCACGAAGCGCCGGTAGCTGTTGGCGTTGGGCGCGAACAGCAGCAGGCAGTCCTGCGCCGCACGCTGCAACCCGCCGACGGCGTGGCGGAGCGCGTCGCAGGGCGCGTCCGGGGTGCAGGCGAAGATGTTGCGTCCCTCGGCATCCAGCACGCTGACGTGCACGTGCAGGCCGCTGCCGGCCTGCTCGGCCAGGGGTTTGGCCATGAAGCTGGCCTGATGGCCCTGCTGCCGCGCCACCGCCTTGACCGCACGCTTCAGATACACCGCGTCGTCGCAGGCGAGCAGGGCGTCGTCGCGATGCTTGAGGTTGATCTCGAACTGCCCCGGCGCGTATTCGGCCACCGCGGTGTCGGCAGGCACGCCCTGCGCCGCGCAGGCGGCGGAGACGGCGTCGATGAAGGGCCGGAAATCATCCAGGTCCTGCAGGTAGTAGACCTGGGTTTCGGCACTGCGCAGGCCGGTATGCGCGTTCACCGGTGGCTGCGGACGCCCGTGCGCATCGGCCAGCCGGTCGAACAGGTAGAACTCCAGCTCCACCGCCACCACCGGCTTGAGCCCGCGTTCGGCGTAGCGCGCCAGCACGCGCTTGAGCACTTCGCGCGGGTTGGCTTCGAACATCCCGCCCTGCGTGTCTTCCATCGACAGCAGCAACTGGGCCATCGGCCGCGGTGCCCAGGGCACCGGGCGAAGACTGCCGGGCACCGGGCGGCAGATGCGGTCCTCGTCGCCGATGTCGTAACCCAGGCCGGTCTCCTCGACGGTGTTGCCGGTGATGTCGGTGGCGATCAGCGACATCGGCAGGCACACGCCATCGGCATAGACCTTCTCCAGCGCGCTGCGGGCGATGCGCTTGCCGCGCAGCAGGCCGTTCATGTCGGGCAGGATCAGGTCGATCTGCTCGCAGTCGCCGAGCCGGGACAGTGTGCGTGCGTCGTCGCTGGGCAGGGGCATGGTGGCGGCAGCGGCAGGCAGGGAAGGGTGCCGGCATGCTAGCGCAGATTGCGTCAAAAATACTCAACACAAGCCGAGCCAACTCGTCGCCAAAGCTGCCCGGAAGCGGGTCTGGATGGAGGAAAACGGGCATTTTCCGGGATGAGAGTCATCTGCCCTACCTGCCGCAATGCAACATTCGCGGGCAAAAAGCGGCCTTGCGCCCGCCTTGTTGCAGAAATTCAACATCCCGGCTAACGTGCGGCGAACCGGCCCCGCCGTGGGCTGCGGACTCCCACGATGCCGTCTGCGCCGCCAGACCCGACGCCACTGATCGGCCTTCCTGCCGACCGCAAACTGCTGGGGCCCCATCCCTTTTCGGCCGTGGGCGAGAAGTACCTGCGTGCGGCGATCGATGCCTCGGGCGGGCTGCCGCTGATCATTCCGGCGCTGTCGCCGCCGCTCCCGGCCGAGCCTGCGCTGCGCACCTACCTCGACATGGTCGATGGCCTGCTGCTCACCGGCTCGCACAGCAACCTCGAACCGCATCATTATGGGCAGACGCCGGCGCCGGGCGACGACCTGCGCGACACCGCGCGCGATGCCAACGCGCTGGCGTTGATTCCGATGGCGCTGGAGATGGGGCTGCCGATCCTGGCGATCTGCCGCGGTTTCCAGGAAATGAATGTGGCGCTGGGCGGCAGCCTGCACCAGCGCCTGCATGCGGTGCCCGGCCTGCGCGAGCATCGGGAAGACCCGCAGGCGCCGCTCGAGGTGCAATACGGCCCCGCGCATCCACTGCGGCTGACGCCGGGCGGCCTGCTGGCGGGTCTCGCAGGAGCGGACACGGTGGCGGTGAATTCGCTGCACGGGCAGGGCATCGATCGCCTCGCCGATGGCCTGGTCGTGGAGGCGGTCGCGGAGGACGGGCTGGTGGAAGCCTGGCGGCTCGCAGACGCCGAGTTCGTGCTCGGCGTGCAGTGGCACCCGGAATGGCGCGCGACCGAGAATGCACTGTCGATGGCGATCTTCGGCGCCTTCGGCGATGCCTGCCGACGCCGGCGCACCCGCCGGCAGAGCATCGCAGGGTAGGATGATGCGCATGAGCAGAAAATCCTCCCGCCGCAGCCTGCAGGCCCCCGAGGCCTCCGCCGCGACCGCACCGCCCGAAGTCGAATCCGCCCTGCTGCGCTGGCTGAAGGAGCGTCGCATCACCGAGGTCGAATGCCTGGTGCCCGACATCACCGGCAACGCCCGCGGCAAGATCATCCCTGCGGACAAGTTCTCGCACGACTACGGCACGCGCCTGCCCGAAGGCATCTTCGCGACCACGGTCACCGGCGAATACCCCGACGACTACTACGAGATCACCGCGCCGTCCGATTCGGACATGATCCTGCGGCCCGACCCCGAGACCGTGCGCCTGGTGCCCTGGGCGACCGACCCGACCGCACAGATCATCCACGACTGCTACACCAAGAACGGGCATCCGCACGAGCTGGCGCCGCGCAACGTCCTGCGCAGCGTGCTGGCCGAGTTCGCCGACGTGGGCCTGACCCCGGTGGTCGCACCCGAGGTCGAATTCTTCCTGGTGCAGAAGAACACCGACCCCGACTTCCCGCTGCAGCCGCCCGCCGGACGCAACGGACGGCCGGAAACCGCGCGGCAGTCGTATTCGATCGACGCGGTCAACGAGTTCGACCCGATCCTCGACCTGATGTACGACTACTGCGAGGCGATGAAGCTGGACGTGGACACGCTGATCCACGAGTCCGGCGCCGCGCAGCTGGAGGTCAACCTGGTGCACGCCGACGCGCTGTCGCGGGCCGACCAGGTGTTCCTGTTCAAGCGCACGATGCGCGAGGCCGCCCTGCGGCACGGCGTGTATGCCACCTTCCTGGCCAAGCCGATGGAGAACGAGCCCGGCAGCGCGATGCACATCCACCAGAGCCTGGTGGACGCGCGCACCGGGCGCAACGTCTTCGCCGGCAGGTCCGAAGGCAAGCACAGCCGGGTGTTCGAGCATTACCTCGCCGGCCTGCAGAAGTACGCGCCGGCGGCCATGGCGTTCTTCGGGCCCAACGTGAATTCGTACCGCAGACTCGCCTTCGGCGAGGTCTCGCCCAAGAACGTGCAGTGGGGCTACGACAACCGCACCTGCGGCCTGCGCGTGCCGCTGGACACGCCGGAGAACACCCGGGTGGAGAGCCGCTTCGCCGGTTCCGACGCCAACCCGTATCTCGCGATGGCCGCCACGCTGGCCTGCGGGCTGCTGGGCATCCGCGAGAAGCTGCGGCCGACCGCGCCGCTGTCGACCAGCGCGCAGGACCTCGGCTTCGAGCTTCCGCGCTCGCTCGGCGACGCGCTCGACCGGCTGGAGGCCTGCGCACCGCTGCAGGAGATGATCGGCCGCCGCTTCGTGCGCGCCTACGTGTCGGTGAAGCGCAAGGAGTACGAGACCTTCTTCCGCGTCATCAGCTCGTGGGAGCGGGAATTCCTGCTGCTGAACGTCTGAGCGGCCCCGCAGGTGCGGCTTCGCCCGCGACCTGCCGACCGCACCGGTCGCGACCGAAGCCGTGCCTGCGACACCATCGTTACCGCATCACAGAATCACCGGAGACTCCATGGATCACCACGACATCGCCCTGCTGCAGCGTCTCGATGCCGAGCATCACCTGCACCCGTTCAACGACAACGCCGCGCTGGCGAAGAAAGGCACGCGGATCCTGGTGAAGGGCGAGGGTGCCTACGTGTGGGATGCGCAGGGGCACAAGCTGCTGGATGCCTTCGCCGGGCTGTGGTGCGTGAATCTCGGCTACGGCCGCCGCGAGCTGGGCGAAGCGGCATCGCGGCAGATGACCGAGCTGGCCTACTACAACAGCTTCTTCCAGTGCACCACCGAGCCCACCATCCGGCTCTCCGCCAAACTGGCCGAACTCACCCCGGGCGATCTCAACCACTTCTTCTTCACCAATTCCGGCTCCGAGGCCAACGACACCATCCTGCGCCTGGTGCGGCATTTCTGGGCGGTGCAGGGCAAGCCGCAGAAGGCCATCTTCATCGGTCGCCACAACGGCTACCACGGCACCACCATGGCCGGCGCCAGCCTGGGCGGCATGGCCGGCATGCACAGACAGGGCGGGCTGCCGATCCCCGACATCCACCACATCGAGCCCCCGTTCTGGTTCGCCGACGGCGGCGACATGTCGCCCGAAGAGTACGGCCTGCACGCCGCGCGCCGTCTCGAACAGAAGATCCTCGAACTCGGCCCGGACCGCGTGGCGGCCTTCATCGGCGAGCCGATCATGGGCGCGATCGGCGTGTACATCCCGCCGATGAGCTACTGGCCCGAAATCGAGCGCATCTGCCGCAAGTACGACGTGCTGCTGGTGGCCGACGAGGTGATCTGCGGCTTCGGACGCACCGGGCAATGGTTCGGCTCGCAGTATTTCGGCATCACGCCCGACGTGATGACCATCGCGAAGGGCCTGACGTCGGGCTACATCCCGCTGGGTGCCGCCGTGTTCAACGACCGAGTGGCCGGCGTGCTGAAGGAGCACGGCGGCGAGCTGGCCCACGGCTGCACGTATTCCGGGCACCCGGTCTGCGCCGCGGTGGCGCTGGAGAACATCCGCCTGCTGCAGGAGGAGGGCATCGTCGACCGCGCGCGCGACGAGATCGCGCCGTACCTCGCGCAGCGCTGGGCCGAACTGGGCGGACACCGCCTGGTCGGCGAGGCGCGCATCGCCGGCATGGTCGGCGCGCTGGAGCTGGTGCCGGACAAGCCGAACCGGCGGTTCTTCGAGGACCGCGGCAGCATCGGCGTGATGTGCCGCGACTTCGCTCTGGAGGAGGGCCTGATCCTGCGTGCGACGTGGGACGCGATGCTGCTCTCGCCTCCGCTGATCCTGTCGCGCGCGCAGGTCGACGAGTTGTTCGAGAAGGCCTGGCGTGCCCTGAACCGGACCGCGGCGGCGCTGGGGATGGCCTGAGCAGTCCCGATGCGCTAACGTCGATCCGCTGCAGTTCCCACCCCACCCACCGGCCCCCTCGGGGCGAGAGGACACACCTGATGAAAGCGAAATCGTTCGGATTGTCGGTCGCCATCTGCACCCTGCTGGCCGCCTGCGGCGGCGGCGAGAAGCCCGCCGACGGCACCGCCGGGGGCGGGAACGGGTCCGGTGGCGGCGACAAGGTCGTCCACATGTACAACTGGTCGGACTACATCGCCGAAGACACGATGGCCAACTTCGAGAAGGACACCGGCATCAAGGTCGTCTACGACGTGATGGACGCCAACGAGACGCTGGAGGCCAAGATCATGGCCGGCAGCACCGGCTACGACATCGTGGTGCCCTCGCTGCAGTTCCTCGCCCGCCAGAGCAAGGCCGGCGTGTACCAGGAAATCGACCGCAGCAAGCTCTCGAACTACGGCAATCTGGATCCGGAGCTGATGGCGCTGATCGCCCGCACCGACGCCGACAACAAGTTCGGCGTGCCCTATCTCTACGGCTTCACCGGCATCGGCTACAACGTCGAGAAGGTCAAGGCCGCGCTCGGCGACGTGCCTGCCGACAGCTGGGACATGGTGTTCAAGCCCGAGGTGGCGTCGAAGCTGAAGGGCTGCGGGATCATGGCGCTCGACACACCGACCGAGCTGGTGCCGATCGCGCTCAACTACATCGGCGAAGACCCCAACAGCCAGGATCCGGCGGTGATCGCCAAGGCCGCACCGCTGCTGAAGACGCTCAACGCCAACATCCGCACCTTCCATTCCTCGCAGTACATCGATGCGCTGGCCAACGGCGACGTGTGCGTGGCCATCGGCTGGTCCGGCGACGTGTTCCAGGCCCGCGACCGTGCCGAAGAAGCCGGGCAGGGCATCACCGTCGGTTTCGAGATCCCGAAGGAGGGCGCGCCGATCTTCTTCGACATGCTGGCCATTCCGAAGGACGCCAAGAATCTCGACAATGCCTACGCCTTCATCGACTACCTGCTCAAGCCCGACGTGATGGCCGGCATCTCCAGCTACGTGTCCTACGGCAACGTGGTCAAGGACAGCCTGCCGCTGATCGATGAATCGGTGCGCACCAATCCCGGCGTGTACCCCAGCGACGAGATGATGAAGAAGATCTTCCCGCTCGAACCGCTGACGCCGGAAGTGAGCCGCCAGTACACCGACATGTGGTCGGCGATGAAGAGCGGCCAGTAAGCCCCTGCACAGGCGGGGCGGCGCATGCGCGCCGTCCCGCTTCGGCGCCGGTGCAGCCGCGCCTTGCCGAGCGTCTCCGAGCGGTATTCCCCCGACCCGCCAACCGACCCGACACGATGAGCGAAGCCCCCCATCAGCATGCGGATATCGCGGTCGCGTCCTCCGCCATCCCGGCGATCGAGCCCTACCTGCGCATCGAGCACCTGCGCAAGGAATACGACGGCGTGGTCGCCGTCGACGATGTCGATTTCGACATCCGCAAGGGCGAGATCTTCGCCCTGCTTGGCGGCTCGGGCTGCGGCAAGTCCACGCTGCTGCGCTGCATGGCGGGCTTCGAGACGCCGACCAAGGGCCGGGTGCTGCTGGATGGCGAGGACATCACCCGCGTGCCGCCCTACGAGCGCCCGGTGAACATGATGTTCCAGAGCTATGCGCTGTTCCCGCACATGAGCGTGGAGCAGAACATCGCCTTCGGCCTCAAGCAGGACGGGCTGGGCAAGGCGCAGATCCAGGCGCGCGTGGCCGACATGCTGAAGCTCGTGCAGATGGAGACGTTCGCGAAGCGCAAGCCGCACCAGCTCTCCGGCGGGCAGCAGCAGCGTGTCGCGCTGGCGCGCTCGCTGGCCAAGAATCCCAAGCTGCTGCTGCTCGACGAGCCGATGGGCGCGCTCGACAAGAAGCTGCGCTCGCGCATGCAGCTGGAGCTGGTGGACATCATCGAACGCCTGGGCGTGACCTGCGTGATGGTCACCCACGACCAGGAAGAGGCGATGACCATGGCGCATCGCATCGCGGTCATGGACACCGGCTGGATCCGTCAGATCGGCACGCCCGACGAGATCTACGAACAGCCCAACTGCCGGTTCACCGCCGAATTCATCGGCTCGGTGAACATCTTCGATGGCGTCATCCGCGACGATCACCCCAACTACGTCACCATCGCCTCGGCCGCGTTGGAACACGCACTCTACGTGGGCCACGGTATCACCTGTTTCGAAGGCCAGCAGGTCGCACTGGCGGTGCGGCCCGAGAAGATCGTGGTGTCCACGGAGGAGCCTGCGCAGGCCCACAACAAGGCGCATGGCACGATCGAGGACATCGCCTATTTCGGCAGCCATTCGGTCTATCACGTGCGCCTGCCCAGCGGTGTGCGGGTGATGGCGAATTCCGCGAATACCCAGCGCTGGGCGTCCGACCGCTACACCTGGAACGACGCGGTGTGGCTGTCGTGGGCCGACAACGACGGCGTGGTGCTGACCTCATGAGCGGCCGCCTCGGACGCGCACTGCGCAGGCTGGCGCCCGGGCGGCGCTGGCTGGTGATCGCGCCGCCCTACGTGTGGATGCTGATCTTCTTCGCGATCCCCTTCCTGATCGTGCTGCAGATCTCCTTCGCCAAGCCGATCATCGCCTCGCCGCCGTACACCGACCTGTTCACACGGGTCGGCAACGAGCTGAATCTCACGCTCAACCTCAACAACTACTGGGCGCTGCTGGAGAACAGCAAATACGCCGGCGCCTACGTCAGTTCGCTGAAGATCGCGGCGGTCTCGACCCTGCTGTGCCTGCTGATCGGCTATCCCATCGCCTACGCGATCTCCCGGCTGTCGCCGTCGGTGCGCAACATCGCGCTGATGCTGGTCATCCTGCCGTCGTGGACGTCCTTCCTGATCCGCATCTACGCCTGGATCGGCCTGCTCAAGGACAACGGCCTGATCAACAATTTCCTGCAGTGGGTGGGCGTGATCGACGCGCCCATCCGCGTGTTGTACACCCCGGTGGCCATCTACATCGGCATCGTCTACGCCTATCTGCCGTTCATGGTGCTGCCGCTGTACGCCAATCTGGTCAAGCACGACCAGCGGTTGCTGGAAGCGGCCTACGACCTCGGCGCCGGGCCGCTCACCGCCTTCTTCCGCATCACCGTGCCGCTGTCCTTCGCCGGCATCGTCGCCGGCTGCATGCTGGTGTTCATCCCGGCGGTGGGCGAGTTCGTGATCCCGGAGCTGCTGGGCGGGCCGTCGACCAAGATGATCGGCAAGGTGCTGTGGGAGGAATACTTCACCGCCAACGACTGGCCGCGTGCCTCGGCCATCGCGATCGTGATGCTGGTGCTGCTGATCGTGCCGATCATGATCTTCCACCGCTACCAGTCCAGACAGCTCGAAGCGAGGCTGTCATGACCGATACCGTGATGAGGCCTGTGGTCGTGAGAGTGCCGTCGTGAGCGCGCGCGCCGGCCTGCCGTCCTTCCGCAGTCTGACCCTGCTGCTGGGCTTCCTGTTCCTGTATGTGCCGATCTTCAGCCTGGTCGTCTATTCCTTCAACGAGTCGCGGCTGGTGACGGTGTGGTCCGGCTTTTCGTTCAAGTGGTACGGCGAGCTGTTCCGCGACCGGCTGATGCTGGACGCTGCCTGGATGTCGCTGAAGATCGCCTTCTACACCGCCTGCGCGGCGGTGGTGCTGGGCACGATGGCCTCGCTGATCATGACCCGGTTCCGCGGCTTCCGCGGCAAGACCCTGTTCGGCGCGATGATCACCGCACCACTGGTGATGCCCGAAGTGATCACCGGCGTGTCGATCCTGATGATGTTCGTGGCCATCGGCGACATGCTGGGCAGCCCGGTGCAGCGCGGCTTCGGCACGGTGTGGATCGCGCATGTCACCTTCACCGTGGCCTTCGTCACCGTGGTCATTTCCTCGCGCATGCAGGAGATGGACCGCTCGCTGGAAGAGGCGGCGATGGACCTCGGCGCCAACCGCATCCGGGTGTTCTTCTTCATCACCCTGCCGATCATCGCGCCTTCGCTGGCCGCCGGCTGGCTGCTGGCCTTCACCCTGTCGCTGGACGATCTGGTGATCGCCAGCTTCACCAACGGGCCGGGTTCGACCACCCTGCCGCAGAAGGTGTTTTCCTCGGTGCGTCTGGGCCTGAGCCCGAAGATCAACGCGCTCGCCAGCCTGTTGATCATCGCGGTCTCGCTGGCCGGCGTGATCGCCTGGTGGTTCATGGCGCGCGAGGAAAAACGCCGCCGCCGCGACATGCAGCTCGCGCTGCAACAAGGAGACTAGAAATGAGCGTCGAACTGGTGCACCCCTGGACCGGCGAGATCGACTACCGCTACGACTACATCGGCGAGAGCGAGATCGAGCGGCGTCTCGGCGCGGCCGAGCGCGCATGGCCCGCGTGGGCCGCGCTGCCGCTCGACAAGCGAGGCGACCGGCTGCGCGCCGCGGGCAAGGCGCTGCGCGCCGGCCGCGAACGCATCGCCGGGCTGATGTCGGCGGAGATGGGCAAGCTCCGCCGCGAGGCGCTGACCGAAATCGACAAATCGGCCGATGCCTGCGATTACTACGCCACGCATGCCGCGGAATATCTGCAGGACCGCGTGGTCGCCACCGAGGCGGCACGCAGCTATGTCACCTACCAGCCCATCGGCTGCGTGTTCGCGGTGATGCCCTGGAACTTCCCGATCTGGCAGGTGTTCCGCTTCCTCGCGCCGGGGCTGATGGCCGGCAACGTGGCCCTGCTCAAGCACGCCAGCAACGTGCCGCGCTGTGCCGACGCCATCGCCGACGTGCTGCGCGAGGCCGGGCTGCCCGAGGGCGTGTTCGGCGTGCTGCACATCGACAACGACGCTGCCGCCAAGGTGATCGGCGACGCGCGCATCAAGGCCGTGACACTGACCGGCAGCGACCGCGCGGGGCGTTCGGTCGCAGGCACCGCGGGCAAGCATCTCAAGAAATGCGTGATGGAGCTGGGCGGCAGCGACCCGTTCGTGGTGCTGGACGACGCCGACCTCGATGCCGCGGTCAAGGCGGCGGTGTCCTCGCGCTTCGGCAATGCCGGCCAGACCTGCATCGCGGCCAAGCGCTTCATCGTCACCCCGGGCATCGCCGATGCCTTCGTCGAACGTTTCGTCGACGCCGCCGGCAAGCTGCAGGTGGGCGACCCGATGCAGGAGGGCACAACGCTCGCGCCGATGGCCCGCGGCGACCTGCGCGACGAGGTGCACGACCAGGTGGAGCGCAGCGTCGAGGCCGGCGCCGAGCTGCTGTTGGGCGGCACGCCGGGGGAGGGCGCCTGCCACTACCCGGCGACCATTCTCGACCGCGTGACCGCCGGCATGCCGGCCTACCGAGAGGAACTGTTCGGCCCGGCCGCGTCCATCCTGCGCGCGAAGGACGACGACGATGCCGCGCGCATCGCCAACGACACCGACTTCGGGCTGGGTGCCAGCGTCTGGACCACCGACAAGGCCCGCGGCGAAGCCATGGCCCTCCGCCTGCAGGCCGGCGCCACCTTCGTCAACGCCATCGTCCGCAGCGACGTGCGCCTGCCGTTCGGCGGCACCAAGACCTCGGGTTTCGGCCGCGAACTGGCGGAACACGGCATTCATGAGTTCATGAATGTGAAGACGGTGTATGTAGCCTGACAAAGATATGTTGCGTTATCGATAGGAGATCCGCTGCAATGCTTGCCTGCAATTCGCTCAAGAATCATTCCGGGGTATTGCTTAACGGTGACTACTGGAGTCTGAGGCGGCTTCACCAAACAATTCACGAGGTAAACGATAAGTCTCCGCTTATTAAAGACGAGGATGGCCCTTTCTTGGGTTTCGCCTACGACGTAAGAAAGGCCTATGAGCAGGCTCGCGAGGTTATTCATCCGCCCAGTGCCTATCTGGAGGTGGGCATGCGGTATGGGGTGAAAATTACTTGGCCAGAAATATTGGCTTATCATCGAATATTGAGAGTTTCTTTTTCTTATATTGACAGTTCCTTGTTCAATCAGGCGGTCGCCTATTCGCTTGAGGCCGCAATCGACGAGGCGATCAATGAGTCTTTCGGGCGAGATTCAGAGAAAATGAGATTGGCGTGGCATAGGCTGGAGCCAAGGAGTGTCAACTTCATTGAGCGAATTGATACCCGAGCATCTGCTTATTGCTCTTGGGAGAAAAGCAAGCGTAGAAAGCTGCTGCCTTTTCTACTGGAAAGCATGATGACGGAGGAGCCTGGCGCTGGCTTTCCAAAGGGCTACTTCGCTGCTTGGGAGGGAATGGAACGTCCATCGCCGGGTTGGTAGAGCCTCTGAATACTTCCTCGCTCAATACTAGAGAGAGGGCAGTAGGCTTGGTTTATATTGCTCTATCGAATTCTTCTATCCACATGCGCCGCCAATATCTCCTGCCCTACTGCCGCCGCAGCCAGCGCGGTCACGCCGGCGTGGTCGTACGGGGGCGACACTTCGACTACGTCCATCCCCACGATCTCCAGCCCCGCCAACCCGCGGATCAGTTGCAGTGCCTCGTGCGTCGTGAAGCCGCCGACCACCGGTGTGCCGGTGCCGGGGGCGAAGGCGGGGTCGAGGAAGTCGATGTCGAAGCTCACGTAACACTTGCGCGCGCCGACGCGGGCCTTGATCGCGGCGATGGCGGCGTCGACGCCATGGGCATGCAGCCAGCGCGCGTCGCGCACGTCGTAGCCGTGGGTGTCGGGGTTGCGGGTGCGCATGCCGAGCTGGATCGAGCAGGACGGGTCGACGATGCCGGTCTGCGCGGCATGCCAGAACATGGTGCCGTGGTCGATGCGGCCCTCGCTGTCGGCCCAAGTGTCGCTGTGCGCGTCGAAATGGATCAGCGCGAGCGGGCCGTGGACCTCATGCAGCGCCTGCAGGATGGGATAGCTGACGAAATGGTCGCCGCCGATCGCCAGCGGCGTCGCGCCTGCGCCCACGATGCCGCGGAACGCCTCGCGGATGGCGTCGGGCGCCTGCTGCGGGCGGCCCGGGTCGAAATAGACATCGCCCCAGTCGACGATGTTCAGGCGCTCGCAGGGGTCGAAGTCCCAGGCATACGGCGCGCACCAGGCCAGCGAAGCGGAGGCCTCGCGCACCGCGCGCGGGCCGAAGCGGGTGCCGGGGCGGTTGGTCGTGGCCAGATCGAACGGCACGCCGACCACGGCGACATCGACGCCGCTCAGGTCCTTGGTGTAGCGGCGGCGCAGGAAACTCAGCGCGCCGGAATAGGTGGGCTCGGCCTGGGTGCCGTAGGGCGAGCCGCGGGTAAAGGCCTGGTCCACATGCCGCGCGGAATTGGCGGCGGGGCTGGGCAGGGCCTCCGAGGCGGTGGAGCAGGGCGGGGCGTCGTCGCGCGAATCCGGGGTGTGGTGCATGCCGATACCTGATGCATGCGCGCGTCGTTCGCCGGGACGTGCGATACCGGATCGGCCGGAGTCCGCAGCATTCGCGCAATCCGGTGGTGTGAGTCGCTCTGGATTCTAGCCGCCACGGCAGCGCATCGCACGTCCGACGACAGGCGTCGGCGGTGCGGCCGCGTGCCCTCCCGCCTCGTGTGAATCTTCATGGTCTTGCCGACGACCGGCGCGACCGAAGATGCCCCGTAGGAGCGGCTTCAGCCGCGACGAATTGCAGCGGGCAGCCGTCGTCGCATGGCAAGGGCGGTCGCGGCTGAAGCCGCTCCTACGGTGCCGTCACCACATCGTCGCGGAGTCTCAACCCGTCTCGCGCAGCCAACGCTCGACCAGCGGCGGGATCTCCTGCGTGGCCGGCCCGCGGAGCCAGCGGTAGCCGACCGGCTCGCGTTCCAGCTCCAGCGCGCACACCACCCGTTCGGCGTGCGGCGGCGCGAAGTCGACCAGCGACGCGGCGGGGTAGACGGTCAGCGACGTGCCGACCACCAGCACCTTGTCCGCCTGTGCGACGCGTTCGGCCGCGGGTTCCAACTGGTCGACCGCCTCGCCGAACCAGACGATGTCCGGCCGCAGCTGCGTACCGTCTGCACACACATCGCCGATCCGGATCGGCGTCGCGCCGAGGTGCGTGCGCAGCCTGCGCGGCGAGGTGCCGCGCGCCCAGGCCAGTTCGCCGTGCAGATGCAGCACCTGCGTGGAGCCGCCGCGTTCGTGCAGGTCGTCGACGTTCTGGGTGACGATGTGCACGTCGTAGTTCGCTTCGAGCATGGCCAAGGCGCGATGCGCCGCGTTGGGCTGCGCCTGCGCGGCGGCGGCACGGCGCTCGTTGTAGAACTCCAGGACCAGCTCCGGGTGCCTGCGCCAACCTTCCGGGCTGGCGAGCTGGCGCCAGTCGTGATCGCGCCACAGGCCGTTCGCGTCGCGGAAGGTGGGCAGGCCGCTCTCGGCGCTGATGCCGGAGCCGGAGAGGACGACGATCCTGGGGCGAGTCGCGGACATCGGCATCGCTGGGTGTCAGTGGCCGATTCCGCGGCGCAGACTGGTACGTCGCTGCGGGTTCTCGAATTCGCATTCGATGTCGTCGAGACGCCACACGCCGCGCTCGCGCACCCAGAGGTAGCGGTCGTTCCGTCGGTATGCCTCGCCGTGGCGGATGTTGTCGAACGCGACGTCATCGAATGCAACGACGACGCTGGCCGACGTGGCGGAATGCAGCCGCGTCGGCCCGACGGAGAACCCGTCATGCGTGCCATCGGCGCACTGGAAGGTGAATTCGGCATGGCCTCGCTTCAGGCCGGGATGCCGCGCCTGGAACCGTCGATCCTCCTCGAAGGCCACGCTGAGGGAGCGATAGAACCGCGCCGACAGGACACGGCGCAATGCGGCCATCGTGCGTGCATCGCGCCGTGCGACGGTGGTCTTGTGATCTTCGATGAAGGTGCGGGTCATGCCGGCGAGGTTCGCCCGGGTCCCGTCCTGCGCCGAGAGCGGTGATGCGGCGATCAGCAACGCGGCGATGCAGGGCAGCAGCCACAGTCGCCTGGTCGAGCGCGCAGTCGGCATCGTCGCGTCTCTCACTTCATCGTTGGCATCGTGAATTCGGCGTGATGCGTGTCCGGCCAGCGCGCGGTCACCGTCTTCAATCGCGTGTAGAAGCGCACGCCGTCGGGGCCGTGCACGTGGAGCGGGCCGAAGATCGAGCGTTTCCAGCCGCCGAAGCTGTGGAAGGCCATCGGCACCGGGATCGGCACGTTCACGCCGACCATGCCCGCCTGCACGCGGTGCGCGAACTCGCGCGCGGCGCCGCCGTCGCGGGTGAAGATGGCGGTGCCGTTGCCGTACTCGTGCGCGTTGACCAGGCCGAGCGCGGTCTCGAAATCGGGCACGCGCACCACGCACAGCACCGGGCCGAAGATCTCCTCGCGGTAGATCGACATCGCTGGCGTCACCCGGTCGAACAGGCAGCCGCCGAGGAAGAAGCCCTCCGCATGCCCGTCGACCGAATGCCCACGCCCGTCGACGACGAGCGTCGCGCCCTCGGCCACGCCGGCATCGACATGGCCACGCACCTTGTCGCGATGCGCGGCGGTGACCAGTGGCCCCATCTCGGCTTCCGAAGCGCCGGGAGCGTGGCAGCCGGGGCCGATCTTCAGCGCGGCCACCTTCGGCGCGAGCTTCTGGACCAGCGCATTGGCCGTCGCATCGCCCACGCACACCGCCACCGAGATCGCCATGCAGCGCTCGCCGGCCGAACCGTAGCCCGCACCGAGCAGGGCCGACACCGCGCCGTCGAGGTCGGCGTCGGGCAGGATCACCATGTGGTTTTTCGCGCCGCCCAGCGCCTGCACGCGCTTGCCGTTGGCGCTGCCGCGGGCATAGATGTACTCGGCGATGGGCGTGGAGCCGACGAAGCTGATCGCCTGCACCCGCGGCTCGTCCAGCAGCGCGTCCACGGCCACCTTGTCGCCGTGGACCACGTTGAACACGCCATCCGGCAGGCCGGCCTGTTTCAGCAGGTCGGCCATGAACACCGACGCCGAGGGATCGCGCTCGGAGGGTTTCAGCACAAAGGTATTGCCGCAGGCGAGGGCGACCGGGAACATCCACAGCGGCACCATCGCCGGGAAATTGAACGGCGTGATGCCGGCCACCACGCCCAGCGGCGCGTATTCGGTCCACGAATCGACATCGCGGCCCACGTTCATCGAATGCTCGCCCTTGAGCAGATGCGGGATGCCGCAGGCGAATTCGACGACCTCCAGTCCTCGGGTCACCTCACCACGGGCGTCGGACAGCACCTTGCCGTGTTCGGAGGTGATGAGTGCGGCCAGCGCGTCGGCGTGCTGCTCCAGCAGCGCCTTGAAACGGAACATCACACGCGCGCGATTGAGCGGGGTCGTGGCGGCCCAGGCGGGGAACGCGGCGGCCGCGGCGTCGACGGCGGCGCGGACATCCTCGACCGAGGCCAGCGGCACGCGTTTGGTGACGGTGCCGGTGGCGGGGTCGTAGACGTCGGCGTGGCGGTCCGAAGCATCGCGGCAATGCCCGCCGACGATGTGAGGGATCACGGGGTGCGTCGACGCCTCGGAAACGGAACGCTGCGCCATGATGGCCTCCTGACGATCGCGTAGGGGCGGCTTCAGCCGCGACGGATTCTCTTCGGAATGGGGTCGAGGGCGCGGCGACTGCGCGCAGTCGCGGCTCAAGCCGCTCCTACGGAAGGCGGGCGCTGGGACGAAGGCTCACCCCAAAGCCTTCTCCGCCGGCACATACTCGTACCCCAGATCGCGCGCCACCGCTTCGTAGGTGATCTTGCCGGCATGCACGTTCAGGCCGTTGAGCAGATGCGGGTCGTCCAGCATCGCCTTCTTCGCGCCCTTGTTGGCCAGCTGCACGGCGAAGGGCAGGGTGGCGTTGGTGAGCGCGAAGGTGGAGGTGCGGGCGACGCCGCCGGGCATGTTGGCGACGCAGTAGTGGATCACGCCGTCGACCTCGTAGGTCGGGCTCTGGTGGGTGGTGGCCTTCGAGGTCTCGAAGCAGCCGCCCTGGTCGATGGCCACGTCCACCAGCACCGAGCCGGGGCGCATGAGTTTCAATTGTTCGCGCGAGACCAGCTTGGGCGCGGCGGCGCCGGGGATCAGCACCGCGCCGATCACCAGGTCGGTGTCGGGCAGGCGCTCCTCAATGGCGTCGCGGGTGGAGTAGATCGTGGTGAGCTGATGGCCGTAGAGCTCATCCAGGTACTTCAGGCGGTCGAGCGAGCGGTCGAGGATGGTCACGTGGGCGTTGAGGCCCATCGCCATGCGCGCGGCGTTGATGCCGACCACGCCGCCGCCGATCACCATCACTTCCGCAGGCTTCACGCCGGGCACGCCGCCCAGCAGCACGCCCGAACCGCCCTGGGCCTTCTCCAGCGCGTGCGCGCCGGCCTGGATCGACATCCGCCCGGCCACTTCGCTCATCGGCGCCAGCAGCGGCAGGCCGCCCTTGCGGTCGGTGACGGTCTCGTAGGCGATGGCGGTGCAGCCCGACTTCACCAGCCCGGCGGTCTGGTCCGGGTCGGGCGCCAGGTGCAGATAGGTGTAGAGGATCTGGCCCTCGCGCAGCATGGCGTACTCGACCGGCTGCGGTTCCTTGACCTTGATGATCATCTCGGCGCGACGGAAGATCTCTTCCGCACCGTCGACGATCTCGGCCCCGACCTTGCGGTACATCTCGTCGGTCAGGCCGATGGCGGTGCCGCCCCCCCGCTGGATCATCACCTTGTGGCCGTGCCCGATCAGCTCGCGCGCCCCGGCGGGGGTCAGGCCGATGCGGTACTCGTGGTTCTTGATTTCCTTGGGGACGCCGATGAGCATGGCTGTATTCCGGTCAATGGATGGGTTGCAAAGCGCGCATTAGGCCGTCTCGGCCAGCACATGCGCAAGCGTCCGGAAGATGCGCGCGATGTGCTCCGGCTCGACGATCAGCGGCGGCGACAGGGCGATGATGTCGCCGGTCACCCGGATCAGCAGGTTTTCCTGGTGGAAGCAGCGGGTGAACACGTCGTAGGCACGCGTACCGGGCGCGCCCGGACGGGGTGCCAGCTCGATCGCGCCCACCAGGCCGATGTTGCGGATGTCGATCACGTTCGGCAGCCCGCGCAGGCCGTGGATGGCGTCGGCCCAGGTCTCTTCCAGTGCGATCGCCTTCTCGAACAGCCCTTCCTCGGCATAGGTGTCGAGCGTGGCCAGTGCGGCCGCGCAGGCCAGCGGGTGGCCGGAATAGGTGTAACCGTGGAACAGGTCGATGACGTGCTCCGGCCCATGGGTGAAGGCCTCGTGGATGCGCTCGGAGACGAACACCGCGCCCATCGGCACCGAGCCGTTGCTCAGGCCCTTGGCCGTGGTCATCATGTCCGGCGTCACGCCGAAGCGCTGGGCGGCGAAGGCCTGGCCCACGCGGCCGAAACCGGTGATGACCTCGTCGAAGATCAGCAGGATGCCGTGCCGGTCGCAGATCGCGCGCAGCCGCTCCAGATACCCCTTGGGCGGCAGCACCACGCCGGCCGAGCCGGCCACCGGCTCGACGATGACCGCGGCGATGGTGCTGGGGTCGTGCAGCTGGACCAGACGCTCCAGGTCGTCGGCCAGTTCCGCGCCATGCTCGGGCAGGCCGCGGCTGAAGGCGTTGCGTTCCATGTCCAGCGTGTGCCGCATGTGGTCCACGCCCGGCAGCAGGCTGCCGTACCACTTGCGGTTGTTGGGCAGGCCGCCCACCGAAATGCCGCCGAAGCCGACGCCGTGATAGCCCTTTTCCCGCCCGATCAGGCGCGTGCGCTGGCCCTCGCCGCGCGCGCGGTGGTAGGCGAGGGCGATCTTGAGCGCGGTATCGACCGATTCCGAGCCGGAATTGGTGAAGAACACATGCTTGAGATCGCCCGGAGCGATGTCGGCCAGGCGCTCGGCGAGCATGAAGGGCAGGGGGTGGCCCATCTGGAAGGTGGGCGCGAAATCGAGCGTGCGGATCTGCTGGGCCACCGCTTCCACGATGCGCGGGCGGGCGTGGCCGGCATTGACGCACCACAGGCCGGCGGTGGCGTCGAGGATCTCGCGACCGTCGACCGAGCGGTAGTACATGCCCTCGGCGCTGGCCAGCAGGCGCGGATGCGCCTTGAACTGGCGGTTGGCCGAGAACGGCATCCAGAACGCATCCAGACGCTCGGGCGACTGGATGGCCTGATCTGCGTAATGCGAAGCGTAGTGGGCGGCGTGGGACGCGGCCGGGGTCTCGACCGTGTGGCTGTCACGCGCGTCGGAATGGGTGTTGTCGGGTGCGGACGTGTCGTCGTGGCGCATGGCCGGGGCCTCTGGGAGTGACCTGCGAAGGAGAGGGTGTCGGCATGCCTGCGCAGCGCGCTCCGGCATGCCGCGAAGATTACCCTGTTGAATAAACTTTACAAGCGATGCAGGATCATGATGCCTTGCGGGCAGATCGATCCCACACGCTGGAAGGGCGGGCAGGATGGCGGAGCCGGGCTGTTACATTACCGTGCGCCCCGCCCTGCATTCATGCCAGACCTCACGGCTGGACGCAGGCTCACGCCTACCTCTTCCCGTCGCCACCGGAGTACAGATGGATATCGGAGCACGCCTGCAGATGGTCCGCAAAGCCAAGGGCATGAGTCAGCGCGAACTGGCGAAGCGGGTGGGTGTGACCAACAGCACCATCTCGCTGATCGAACAGAACAAGGTCAGCCCGTCGGTCAGTTCGCTGAAGAAGGTGCTCGACGGCATTCCCATCTCGCTGGCCGACTTCTTCACCCTCGACCTCGATCCCGGCCGGCCCGACGCGCCGTTCTACGCCCCCGACGAGCAGCCGGACGTGGGCAACAACGACATCCACTATTACCTGGTCGGCCACCGCCGTCCGCAGCGCCAGATGTGCGTCCTGCGCGAGGTGATGCTGCCTGGCAGCGACACGGGCGAGGTGATGATCACCCACGAAGGCGAGGAGGGCGGCGTGGTGCTGGAGGGTCAGGTGGAGATCACCGTCGGCGACCAGGTCCGCGTGCTCGGGCCGGGCGAGGCCTACTATTTCGAATGCCGCATCCCGCACCGTTTCCGCAATGTGGGTGAGATCGACGCGGTGCTCGTGAGCGCGAGCACGCCACCGACGTTCTGACGGACCACCGTCGAGGTCGTCTGTCCACGGCCTGCTGCTCTGCCCGTCCCCACCGAACCGTCCCATTCGAACCGATGCTTCCGTCCGTTGCATCGGTCTGTCCCCTGGAGACTCCCCACTTGAACGCACCCAATACGCTCGACAGCTGGCAGGCCCTTGCCGCCGGTCTGCAGATCCGCACCCAGGCCTTCATCGACGGCCGTTACGTCGACGCCGCGGCCGGCGCGACCTTCGACTGCATCAGCCCGATCGACGGCCGCGTGCTTGGTCAGGTCGCCGATGGCCAGGCCGAGGACATCGACCGGGCGGTGGCCGCGGCACGGCGCAGCTTCGAGGCCGGTGTGTGGGCGAACACCAAGCCCGCGCATCGCAAGAAGATTCTCATCAAGTTCGCAGAACTGATTGAAAAATATGGTGATGAGCTGGCCGTGACCGAGTGCCTCGACATGGGCAAGCCGGTCACCGATGCGCGTCAGGTGGACGTGGCCGCGACCATCCGCTGCATGGCCTGGACCGGCGAGGCGATCGACAAGGTCTACGGCGAAGTGGCCGCGACCGGCCCGGACGAGCTGGGCCTGATCACCCGCGAGCCGCTGGGCGTGGTCGGCGCCATCGTGCCCTGGAACTTCCCGATGCTCATGGCGGCATGGAAGCTGGCCCCGGCACTGGCCACCGGCAATTCGGTGGTGCTGAAGCCTTCCGAGAAATCGCCGCTGAGCGCCCTGCGCCTGGCCGAGATCGCGATGGAGGCGGGCATCCCCGCCGGCGTATTCAATGTGGTGCCCGGCTTCGGCAGGACCGCCGGCGAGCCGCTGGCCCTGCACATGGACGTGGACGGACTGGTGTTCACCGGCTCCACCGCGGTCGGTCGTCACCTGCTGCAGTGCGCGGGGCGCTCCAACATGAAGCGGGCGTACATGGAGTGCGGCGGCAAGAGCCCGAACATCGTCTTCGCCGACGCGCCGGACCTGGCGCGCGCGGCCAAGGCCGCCGCCGGCGGCATCTTCTACAACCAGGGCGAGGTCTGCACGGCCGCCTCGCGTCTGCTGGTGGAGCGCAGCATCAAGGACGAGTTCGTCGCCGCCGTGGTGGAGGCGGGCAGGCGCATGCAGCCGAGGCACCCGCTGGAGCCCGGCGCACCGATGGGCGCGATGGTCGACGAGGGCCAGACCGCACGGGTGCTGGAGTACATCGCCAAGGGCCGGGCCGAAGGCGCGCGTCTGGCGCTGGGCGGTGGGCGTGCCGAGGTGGTGCCCGGCGGCTGCTATCTGGAGCCGACGGTGTTCGACGACGTCGCCCACGATCACACCATCGCCCGGGAGGAGATCTTCGGGCCGGTGCTGTCGGTGATCGCCTTCGACGACGAGGCCGACGCGCTGCGGATGGCCAACGACACCGAGTACGGTCTGGCCGCCGGGGTGTGGACCCGCGACATCAGCCGCGCCCACCGCGTGGCGCGCAGGCTGCGTGCCGGCAGCGTCTGGGTGAACTACTGGGACGGCGGCGACATGACCGCGCCCTTCGGCGGTTACAAGCAGTCGGGCAACGGTCGCGACAAGTCCCTGCACGCGTTCGAGAAGTACACCGAGGTCAAGGCGACCTGGATCAATCTCGCCACATGAGACGCAGGAGCATTCCACGATGAGCAGCCCCATCCGTATCCTCGGCCTGTCCGGCAGCCTGCGCGCGGGGTCGTTCAACACCGCCGCACTCCGTGCCGCACAGCGCCAGGCCCCCGACGGCGTGGAGGTCGACATCGCCACCCTGCACGGCATTCCGCTGTACGACGGCGACCTGGAAGCGGAGCAGGGCATCCCGGCGCCGGTCCTGGCGCTGCGCGCACGCATCCTCGCCGCCGATGGCCTGCTGCTGGCCACGCCCGAGTACAACAACGGCATTCCGGGCGTGCTCAAGAACGCCATCGACTGGCTGTCGCGCCCGATGCCCGACGATGGCCCGAGAACCTTCGCCGGCTGCCGGCTGGCGATCCTCGGCGCTTCGCCCGGCGGCTTCGGTACGGTCCTGGCGCAGGCCGCCTGGTTGCCGGTGCTCCGATCGCTTGGCGTGCGGGTCTGGACGGGCCGTTCGCTGATGCTGTCGCGGGCCCATCAGGCCATCGGTGAGGATGGCGACGTGGCCGACCCTGCAGCGCTCGAGAACATCGCCGCACTGGTCGCCGCCTTCAGCGCGAGCCTGCGCACCGCGGACTGAGACGGCCTGACGCAGGCCTCACCGCCAGAGCGCGAACGGCAGCGCCCCGGTGGCCGCCAGGACTGCACACCACTGCAGCACGGCGATGGCGGCGACGGCGTCCAGCCGGGCGAGACGCCCCCGATGACGCAGGCTGCGCCACAGCTGGTAGAGCAGCAGCGGGACGGTGGCGCAACTGGCGATGTACAGCCAGACGCTGGCGATGGTGGGGTCGCCGATCGCCACCATCGGTTGCAGCAGGAACCACGGCGCCGCGAGCGCCAGACTCCAGGCCATCAGCACGCCGGCATACGGGCGATACGTGGGCGGGTGCGTGGATGGCGGGCGGCGCAGGCAGCGCCACGGCGCCACCAGCAGGAACCAGAGCAGGCCCGCGACACCCAGGCCGAGATTGATCCAGAGCCCCCGCCACTGCACGTCGGCGATCTGGACGTGGGTCCTGTAGCCATCGCTCAGCCACAGGCGGCCGTCCTGCTCGCGATGCAGCACATGTGTGATCCCGGGCTCTCCCCGGGTGGCGTAGAGCCGGCTCCCGTCCGGCCCCACGGACACCGGCTGCAGCAGGCGCGGCGAACCGCCGAACCGGCGCAGTTCGATGCCGTCCTCGACCGGCTCCAGCGCGATCACCGCGGTCAGCAGGTCCAGGTAACGGAAGCGCTCGAAGCGGCTGGGATCGATCACGAACCGACCGGAGACCGGTGGCGCGGCGGCAGCGGCCGGGGAAGCGTCATCGCCGGTCGCCGATGGCGGCAGCCCGAGCGCCTCGACCATGAGGGCGTCGAAACGCCGATAGTCCGCGTTCTCGGCATCGGTATTGATCGCCAGGAAAAACGCCCGGCGCTGCTCCGGATAGCGGCACAGCATCGCGCGGAAGCCGACGATGTTGCCGGAATGGCACTCGCCGGCGACGCCCCCGCGCACCTGCCGGCCGAGACCCAGGCCGTAGCCGGACGGCAACCCGGCGCGCACCGCACGGGTGTCCGAGGGGTGGCCCATCGCCCGCAGCAGCCCGGCATCGACCAGCCTGCTCCCGTCCGGGGCACGACCGTCGCCCAGGAGGAACTGCGCGAACCGGGCCATGTCGCCGGCAGTAGTCGTGAACTGGGCCGCAGGCCGAAGTGCGACGGCCAGGGCGCCGCTGTGCCTGAGATCGTCCAGATGCCCCCAGGCCAGGCGCTCGCCGCCGGGTGCCGCCTGATCCACGAAGCCGAAGCTGCTGTCGCGCATGCCCAGCGGGTGCAGCAGGGCGCGTTCGAGCCAGGTCTCGTAGCGCTCGCCCACGACGGACTCGATGGCCATCGCCACGAGGGTGTAGCCGGTGTTGGAGTACGAGAAGGCCTCGCCCGGAGGTTTGCGCACGGGAAGGCGATACCCCTGCTCGGCGAAGGCCTCGCGCAGCGGCTGGTCCGGCGACGCCCGCAGCGAGAACATCTGCGACAGACGCGCGTCGTCGAGGCCGGCGGTGTGGTCCAGCAGCGTGCGCAGGGTGACCGGATGGCGGGTGGACCAGGGGTTTTCGAAGCGCACCCCATCCAGCTGCGGTTCGACCGGCGCATCCAGCGCGAGCCGGCCCTCGCTGACGAGGATCAGGGCTCCGACCGCGATGAGCGTCTTGGTCACCGAGCCGATGTGGACCTGGGTGTCCTCGGTCATCGGCAGATGCCGGACCGCGTCGCGTTCGCCGGCCGCACCCACGGCGATCCCGCCGTCGGCGTCCGCCATGGACCACACCGCACCGGCCAGCTTCTGGCGACGCAGCTCCGCCTCGATCGAGTCCCGCAGTGCGGCGAGGTCGACTGGAGCGGGCAGGGCGTCGGTCGGAGCCTCTGCCGCGGCGGGTGTCGACTCGGCCGCCATGGCGCCAGGCGTGGCCAGGAGCGCCGCGAACAGGCCGGCCAACAACGCGGCAGCCAGCCCTGCAAGCGAACGCCTGGCGCCGGCGGCTGTGGATTCGGGCGTGGCGCTGCCGCGGGGGCGGGGTGTCTTCGTAGGCCGTGTGTGCATGCCGGCTCAGGCGACCGCGCAAGCCTGCTGCAAGGAGGGGCCCCGATCCTGGGCGCGTGCGGCAGTCGTGTGATGATCGCCGAACAGCCGCTCGGCCGGCAGACCCGCCGCCAGAGCCTGGTCGGCGAGCAGTTCGACCATGGCCTGCGGTCCCGCCGCATACAGATCGTGGGCGGAGAGGTCCGGGTGGTCCGCCAGCAGCGCTTCATGAAGCAGTCCGCGACGCATGTCGCCGGCGTCTTCCTCCGAGACGACGGGCACGAAACGGAAGCGCGGATGCGCCGATGCCCAGCCCGCGACGGTGTCCAGGTCGTACAGGTCCTCGACCCGGCGGACGCCCCAGTAGAGCGTGATGTCGGCGTCTGGGCGCAGGCGCAGCAGCGACTGGGCGATGGCCCGCACCGGTGCAAACCCGGTACCGCCTGCCGCCAACAGCGCGGGACGGAGGGAGCTGCTGTCGGCCACCAGCCGGCCATGCGGCCCGTTCACCATGAGCCGGTCGCCCACCTTCAGCGTGCCGAACAGCAGCCCGCTGAAGGCACCTCCCGGCGCGTGCCGGACATGCAGCTCCAGCCGGCCGTCTTCCTGCGGGGCGTTGGCGATGGAATACGGCCGCACCGAACCGTCGGGCAGCACGATGTTCAGATACTGGCCGGGCGCATGCGGGATGCCGGCACCCTCGCGGGGCACCAGTTCGATCCGGGCGACCTGACCCTGCCTCTGCAGGGCGACGACATCGAAGGCGATGGCGTTCATGCCGGGCCCTGGGATGGGCGGGAATGGGTCATGCGGGTCTCCAGAAAGCCATGGTCCGGGTCAATCGACGCGCTCGGGTGCACGCGACGCGGCGGGCACGCGTTCGGCGGCCTCATCGCGGGCGAACAGCGGGATGGGCAGGGTCAGCTCGGCCACACAGCCGCGGCCTTCGCTGCGGTTGCGCAGGATGAGGCTGCCCTCGTGCGCCTCCGCGATCTGACGCGACAATACCAGACCGATGCCGTTGCCCTGCGCCCGGGTGGAATAGAAGGGGACGAACAGATTGGCGGGGTTGCTGATGCCGTGCCCCTCGTCGACGATCCGGATGCGGCAGAGCCCGCCGGCATGACTGCATTCGAGAAGGATGGGCGAATCGGGGCAGACCGACGCCTGTTCGGCATTCTCCAGCAGGTTGATCAGCACCTGCTCGATCTGCGCACGGTCCACGAACAGCATCAGCGCCTCATCGGGCAGGCGCATGCTCAGCCTGCGGTCCACGCCGTGACCCAGCGGCAATTCGCGCAGGATGACGCGCAGATCTTCCAGGGAGCGCATCGGACGCGGAAGCCGGGTCACTTCGGCGTAGCGCTGGATGAAACCGCGCAGATGGTTCGACCGGCCGAGGATCATCTCCAGCGCCGTGTCGACATCCTCGCGTGTGTCCGCCGGCATGGCGATGCCGGCCATCATGTCCTGCAGGCTCGCCGAGACCGAGGCGATCGGGGCCAGCGAATTGTTGACCTCGTGGCTGAGCACGCGGGTGAGTTTCTTCCAGGCGCTGATTTCCTCCGCGCGCAGCACGGAACGCACGTCGTCGACGAACAGCAGCAGAATGGTGCGGTCGCGCTCGATATGGCGCTCCACGGTGATCCGCCAGACGCCGGTCGCGGCCGGAAACGCGTGCTCGACCACCGAGCCGCCGACGGTGCCGAGGAATCCGTCGAGTCCGAAGTCCGACGCGTGACGACCGATCGCCGTTTCCGGCGTGGTGTCGAGCAGTCGGAAGCCGAAGGCGTTTGCGGTGCGCAGGCGCAGGTTCTGATCGAACACCACGATGGTGGTCTCGATCTTGGACAGCACCGCGCCCAGCATCCGTCGGGTTTCCTCGTTGCGCAGACGCTCCTGCTGCAGCGCATCCGCAAGATGGTTCAGCGAGGCATGCACGCGCCCGAGTTCAGGGTCGTGCGCGTCGACCCGCATGCGCATGCGGAAATCGCCGCCGCGGAGGGTTTCGGTGAGCGTGTAGATCGCCTGCAGCCTGCGCTGCAGGCTGGCGCGCACGTAAAGCGCCGACCCCGCCACGCAGGCCGCCAGCAGCGCGAGCAGCAGCAGGCGCGGATAGACCGAGATGGGCAGGTGCCAGATCGCGGTGGCGCCGACGACGGCCCCCGGCAGTCCGATACAGAGCGACAGCAGGACATGCCGGTTTTCGAGGGTCATGCGCATGTGCGACCCGCCGTCGCCGATGGCCTCGATGCCTGTCCTGTCCCGTCCGCGGTCATGATGCCTAGCAGTCGTGCTTGTCGAGCCGTCGATAGAAAGCCGAACGGGACAGGCCGAGCGCCCGTGCGGCGGCGCTGGCGTTGCCGCCGTGCTTGCGCAGCGCCAACTGGAGCATGCGTTTTTCCGCGTCTTCGAGCGTGATGTCGCTCCAGCTTTCCAGGTCGGCGGACATCGCCGCCCCGGCGCCCCCCTCCGTGGCGCGCGCCATGCCCAGATCAAGATCGTCGGCGCGAAGCGCATCGCCACGACAGAGCAGGACCGCGCGTTCGATCACGTGCGAGAGCTCGCGCACGTTGCCGGGCCAGTGATAGGCCTCGAGCCGCGACAAGGCGCGAGGTTCGAGCGTCGAGGTCGTCCGGCGGTACTTGCGTGCGAAGTGGCTCGCGTACATGGCGGCGAGCGCACGGATATCCTCCAAGCGCTCGCGCAACGCGGGCACCCTGATCTCGATCCCGCGCAGGCGGTAAAGCAGGTCCTGACGGAAACGGCCGCGCTCGATGAGATCCGGAAGCTGTGCGTTCGTCGCGGAAACGATGCGGACGTCCGCCTGCTGGCTCTGGCTGGAACCGAGTTTTTCGAACCTGCGCGACTCCAGCACATGCAGCAGTTTGGCCTGCTGCTGGTGCGGCATCTCGCCGATTTCGTCCATGAACAGCGTGCCGCGCTCGGCCATCTCGAAACGCCCGCTGCGGCTGCTGCGCGCATCGGTAAACGCGCCCTTCACGTGGCCATACAGCTCGCTTTCGAAAAGCGAATCGGGAATGGCGCTCATGTTGACCGACACGAACGGGCCCGGGGCCCGTGTCGACCTGGCATGGATCAGGGAGGCCAGCTGGGTCTTTCCGGTGCCGTTCTCGCCGGTCAGCAGGATGCTGATGTCGCTGCCCGCCACCTGATCGACGATCTCCATGACCCGCCGCATCGACGGCGCGTTCGCGATCCAGGGCATGGAGACGGGGGGCTCGATCGACGGCGTCGACGGCTCGGTGGAGCGTCGTCCGGGCGGAGGGGCAGACAACAGGCTCTGGACCAGCCCGACGAGTCGGCTGTTCTCCCAGGGCTTCTCGATGAAGTCGTGCGCGCGCATGCGCATCGCCTCGACCACCAGATCGATGCTGCCCCAGCCGGTCATCACCACCACCGGCAGATCGGGCCAGCGTTCCCGCACCCTGCCCAGCAGTGCGAGCCCCTCGCTTCCCGAGGTGGTGTCGCGCTGATAGTTCAGGTCCATCAGAAGCAGGGCGTACCGCTCGCGCGCCAGACTTTCGATGGTCTCTTCGGGGCTGTAGGCGGGGGCCGTCCTGATCCCCGCATTCTTGAAGAGAAGGTGAAGGGCGGTGTGGACGTTTCTATCATCGTCCGAGATCAGGATGGGGGTGTCGCACCGCATGTCGTCTCCATGTCCACTCGACCCGGAAGGCCGTATGTGGCCGACGGAGACATGATTGTCGGCCCGTCGGCTGGTCTTCTATGACTTATTCGTAGTGGAGAGCCCGGTTGGGAGGAATGCTGACCGCGCGCCGGGCGGGCACCCATGTTGCGAGTCCCACAATCCCCGTCAGTATAACGCCCACCCCCGTAAAGATGAAGGGGGCCTCCGTGTTGAAGTTGAACAGCACCTTGGACAGCATCAGGACCAGGCCCAGACCGAACAGAAGGCCGAGTCCGCCACCGATCGCCAACTGCCGCCCGCTCTCGGCGAGCAGCATGCGGAAGATGTCGCGGCTGTCCGCCCCGAGCGCCCGACGGACGCCGATTTCCTGCGTGCGCAGAACCACGGAGCGCGAGGTGATGGCGAAGATGCCGCTGCCTGCCAGCAGAAGGGCCAGAATGGCGAACGCGACGAAGAGCTCGCTGATGAAACGCATGCCGCTGGCATTGCGCGAGAGCTGGCCGCTCAGGGTCTCGATGCCCCACACGGGCACGTCGCCGTCGATCCGCGCCACGGCCGCGATCAGATCGTCGGGCCTGGCCTGCGGCGACTTGAGCACTGCGATGAACGTGGGGAAGGAGCGCTGCGCCATGGGGACGTAGATGGCGGGCACCCTGCGGAAGTCTTCGAACGGCGGCCCGTGCACGATCTGGGACGAAATGCCGACCACGGTGAGCCAGGGCGAGTCGTCCTTGGTGGGATCGACACGAACGCGCTTGCCGAGTGCGCCGCCGTCGGGCCAATGTTGCCGCGCAAAGGCTTCGTTGATGATCGCCACGTACTGACCATCGGCATCATCGGCCGCAGTGAACTCGCGGCCTTCCCGCAGGGTGACGCCGAACTTGCTGAAATAGCCCGGCAACACGCCGATGACGTTCGACCTGGGCAGTTGCTTCTGGCCGGGGTCCATGCTTTCGGTGAGGATCGGCAGGCGACGGCCGGCACTCATGCCGGGCAACGCCGAGGCGACCGTCGCCGCATCGCCTTCGCCCGTCGCGACGGACGACAACTGGTTCTGCACCTGGTCTGCGAAACGTGCGATCGAAGCGGCCGATCCTGCATGGCGATCGCCGTGCAGCGTGACGTTGCCGATGAGGATTCCCTCCACGTTGGCGCCGTAATCGGCATTCACGGCCAGATACATGCTGCGCACCAGCATGCCCGAACAGATCAGCAGGGTGGCGCAGAGCATGATCTCGATGATCACCATCGCCTTTGAGAAGCGCATCAGCTTGCGCCCGAGCGCGCCGCGAGTGCCGTCGCGAAGGAAGGAGACGATGTCCCCGCCGCTCGCACGCAGCGCCGGCAGCAGCCCCGTGAGGGCGCCGACGCCCAAGACCAGGACCGCAGCGAAGATCACGGTGCCCCAGGTCATGCTGAAATCCCACCAGAACGGGATGTCCTCGCCCAGGCTGCGGATGCTGTCGCGCGACCATTCCATCGCCCACGCCGCGCAGAACAGACCGATCAGCCCGCCTGCCACGGCAAGCGTCATCGACTCGAGCATGATCTGACGGATGAGTCGTCCGCGCGGTGCGCCGAGCGCGGCGCGAATCGCGAGCTCCTTCTGGCGCTCGCCGGCACGGGCTAGCAGCAGATTGGTGGCATTCGCGCACACCAGCAGCAGGATGAAGCCGGTGGCGACGATCATCACGCCGATCATGCTCATCGAATTGGCCATCACGATCTGGGTGAAAGGCCAGACCTTGATCCCGTACCCGGTGTTGGTTTCGGGGTGTTCGCGCGCCAGCTCATCGGCATAACCGGAAAGCTCGGTGTTGGCGTCGCTACGGCTCACGCCGTCCTTGAGCCTTGCGTAGACCTGCACGGTAGGCTGGTCGCCCGGCTCGACCGCGCCGGGGTCGCGGAATGGAATCCACACGTCGGCGATCAGGGGGAAACGGAACCCTTCCGGCATGACGCCGATGATCGTGGTCGGGACGCCGTTGAGCTGCACCGAGCGCCCGACCGCGGCGGGATCCCCGTCGAAGTCGCGCAGCCACATCCGGTGCGAGATGACCGCGACCGGGGGCGCTTCCGGGCGCAGATCGTCCGCGGTGAACACATTGCCCAGCATGGGCGACACCTGGGTGAGCGCGAACATCTGCTCCCCGATGCGCTGACCGAACACCCGGCTGCCGATACCGTCCTGCGAGAGGATCATGTCGTCAGCTTCGCTGGGGAAGAAGATGTCGAAGCTGCGCTGACGCTCGGCGATGTATTCGTAGTCGTAGTAGAAGATGCGCCCGCCTTCGGCTTCGACACCGTTGATCACGCTGTCGATCGCGACGATGCGATCGTCGTCGGGGTAGGGCAGGTCGCCGTAGGCGAACATCTTGATGAGCACGTACATGTAGACCGCCAGTCCGAAACCGGCGGCGAAGACGAACGTGGTGATGGCGGTGAAGCCGGGAGTCTTGCCCAGCAGCCTGAGCACATAGAACCATTCGCGCAGCATGGGAATTCCTCAGACCAGGGCGACGGGTTCGGCTGCCGCCGATTCGAGCGTGACCAGCGGCGCCGACCCGGCGTCGCTGGTCGGAGGCAGCGCGGTGTCGGCGACGATCCGCCCGTCGAACAGCGTGATCTTGCGCGGGGCGGTTTTCGCCAGTTCCGGGTCGTGGGTCACGATGCAGATGGTGGCGCCTTCGGCATGCAGGCTGCGCAGGATCCCCATCACCGCCTCGGCGTTGCGGGAGTCGAGGTTGCCGGTCGGTTCGTCCGCCAGCAGCAGCGAGGGCTGGGTCACCAGCGCTCGCGCGATCGCCACACGCTGCTGTTGACCGCCGGACAGCTGGGACGGGAAGTGCTTGGTGCGATGCGCCATCCCCAACCGGTCGAGCGCCTCCTCGGCGCGCTTGCGGCGATCGGTGGCCGAAATATCCTTGCGGTAGGTCAGGGGCAATTCGACGTTTTCGACGATGCTGAGGTCCGAGATCAGGTTGAACGCCTGGAAGATGAATCCGATCTCCTCGTTGCGGATGCGCGCCTGTTCCTTGCCGGTCAGGGAGTGGACCGGGCGCCCGCGCAGCAGGTATTCGCCCTGGCTGGGCGTATCCAGCAACCCGAGCAGGCCGAGCAGGGTGGACTTGCCGCAGCCCGAGGGGCCGCAGATCGACAGGAATTCGCCGCGCGTGATGGTCATCTGCACGCTGGAAAGCGCCTGGGTCTCCACCTCGTCGGTGTGGAAGGTCTTGCCGATGCCGTTGAGCTGGATGATCGTCTCGTTCATGGTCGTCATTCTCGTCGTGGGTCGCCTGCACCGCCAGAGTGGTCAGGGCGGGAGGTGCTCTAGTCCTTGAGCGTGATGAGTTCGGGGTCGCCCCAGGTGGAGGTGTCGCTGGTGATGATGCGGTCGCCCGCCTTGAGGCCTTGCTGGATGCCGATCTGGGTCGAAGAGCCCGGACCGAAGCGAACCTTGACCCGCTCGGCGCGATCGTCGTCCAGCATGCGGTAGACATAGGCGCTCTGTCCCGGCCTGGCCATGACCGGCCTGCGGACCAGCAGAGTCGAATCGATGGACTGGATGTCGATGCCGCCTTCGACGCTCAGATCGGGGCGCGAACCCTTGGGCGCCGGCGCATCGAAGTGCACATCCACCTTGACCGTACCATTGGTCACCGCCGGGTCGATCCGCACGACCTTGCCTGCGGCGATGCCGTTGCGGGTGTCCACGCGCGCGGCGAGGCCAAGGGCGAGATCACGGGCCTGCAATTCCGGGATCTGCAATTCGGCGTACAGTGCAGCCGGATCGATGATCCTGGCCATGCTCTGGCCGATTTCCACCTGCTGACCCGGCTGCAGCGGGGACTCCTGAACGATGCCCGCGATCGGTGCCCGTACTTCAAGAGAGGCGATGTCCTCTTCGGCGCGCTGCAACTGCCTGCGCAGTCGATCGATCTCCGCGTCCTGTGCCGCCAGTTCGGCGGAGACCTGGGACCGGAAGCTCGCGATCCGGTCGCGTTCGAGCTTGACCGTCTTGTCCAGCTGACTGACGTTGAGCTTGGTGCGGTTGTAGTCGATCTCGGAAATCAGCCGGCCCAGGTCGGAATTGACCAGGGCCGTTTCGCGCTCCAGCTGGAAACGGGCGCCTTCCAGGTCGCGCACAGTGCGCAGCTGCGCCACCTCGCGGTCGAGCATGTCGCTGCGAAGGCGTTCGCTGAGCGCACGACGCTCCGCCACCTGGGCCGCGATCTCGTTGCGCAGCTGATCGGCGGCCTGCAGCAGCAGCGGATTGGAGAGACGGACGATGAGGTCCCCCTCGGAGACCGCGCTGCCGGCTCGCGCCTCGATATGCTCGACATGCCCTGACACGCGGGCCACCAGCCACTGCTCCGAAAGCGGTTTGAGCACACCGTTGCCGTGAACGCGAACCTCCAGCCTGCCCTTGGCGACATCGCCCATCACAACGGTGGCGCGGGATACGCCATATCCGGGGCTGCTCAACGACAATGTGGCGTAGGCGAGGATCGCGACGCCGAGCGCGGCATATCCGGCCAAGGCTGCCCGGGACCGCCACCAGGCGCGCTTCTTTTTCTCCTTGATCTTGTCCATTGCCGTGTGCGGATGCGCTCTCGAAATGCGATGACGGCTGGTGTGGAAGCATGGGCCGTGCCAAGTCCGTTGGTTTCCTTCTGCAGGATGCCTGCAGGGTGACGTCGTCAGCTCTGCATGCCGGTATTCCGCCCATTTTCGGACGGCCAGGTGTCCCAAAGGCGGACAGTTGCGAAATGCTTTATGTCGCGCAAGCCGCGGTGCGGATGCGGCATGGGAGCGCGATGCCCAACGGCTCGCGCGGTGCGCAGGCACACGGGCCTGCGTCATGCCTTCATGCCGTCGAGCATGAGGCCCACCCCGTTTTCTCGGCTCGGACCGTGCAGCCGCGTGTGAAAGGCTTGTGACGGGGGGGCTAACACAAGGCAGATCCCGGGATGCCGTCGGCAGACCCCCGGCCCGGAAGCATGTGTCGCAGCCCGTAGACGTGCGAGCCGCCCGTGCGGTGCCAGGTATACCTCCGTTGCCCCGGGGTGTTCGATATTGGGACGAGGCGCGAAGCGATTGTTTCGTAAATGGGACATTTTTCAACCTTGTTACCGTATTGACATAGACGAATGTCCGAATTTGATGCAGGACGCACGTCTTTGTCAGCTTTGGCATGGCTTCTGCTTACCCCTTCTCCGGCGGAGCTGCTCTCAGGAGGGGGCGCACGGCGGGTGCAGTCGCCCATCGTGCAACAAAGCGGCTCCAGGGACGATCGATGCAACTAGCACATGGGGATTCGCTGTGGAAAATGCGGTGACGAAGGAAGAGTTGTACAAGGTGGTCGTGAACCACGAAGAGCAGTACTCCATTTGGCCGGTGGATCGCGACAATCCGCCTGGCTGGTCGGATGTCGGAGTGTCCGGTACCAAGGACATGTGCCTGGAGCACATCAAGACGGTGTGGACCGACATGCGGCCGCTCAGCCTCCGCAAGAAAATGGCTGAAGCCCAGTCCTGACGGCCTGTTCCGTCTCATCGCAGGAGGCCGTGCGTCTCCTGCGCGTCGCTATTCACTGACAGGCAGTCGATCAGGATGACCCGAAATCCATGGCTCAGCGTGCCCAGACCTCGGGCGGCGCCGGATCTGCGTTTGTTCTGTTTCCCCTTCGCAGGCGGCAGTGCGTCCGCCTTCCGCGGCTGGGGAGACGCCCTGGACGAACGTGTGGAAATCGTGGCATTGCAGCCTCCAGGGCGCGAGTCGCGCTTCGCGGAACCCGCGATCACGCAGATGGGGGCCCTGGTCGGACGGATCTGCGAAGCGCTTGCGTCGTCCTTGGACCGCCCGTTCGTATTCTTCGGTCATAGCCTGGGAGCGCTGGTCAGCTTCGAGGTGGCCCGTGCGCTGCGCCGGCAGGGGCGGCCGATGCCGCTCGCGATGATCGTGTCCGGGCGCCGCGCGCCGCAGGTGCCGCTGGGACGCCCGCCCTTCCATCGTCTGGACGATGCGGCGCTGGTGTCGGAGATCCGCAAGCTGGGGGGAGACCCGCATCGGCTGTTCGACAGCGAGGAGATGCGAGCTCTGCTGCTGCCGGTGGCCCGCGCGGATTTCGCCGTGCACGACACGCATGTGCACGAGGACGAGCATCCGCTGGATGTGCCGATCAGCGTGTTCGGCGGGCTCGACGACCACACCACCAACGAGCGCAACCTCCGTGCCTGGCAGGAGCAGTGCGTCGGCCCGGTCTCGCTGTCCATGTTCCCAGGCGGCCACTTCTTCATCGAGGACGCGCGGCATGACGTGCTGCAGGCCATCGCCGCGCTGTTGGCGCAATCGATCCCGGCGGTCGCGCCTGCGATCGCCTCCTGAATTTCGAGAACCCCGCACATGGATGCGATCGACGTCATCCCAGACGCACCTCCGCAGGCGACGAACGCAGACGACGACGCCTTCGCACTCACGATCGACGGCGTGCGTCGCGCCTTCTCCAGCGTCAACGAGGCCATCCGCTTCCAGGTTGCGCGTTCGCCGGATCGGGAAGCGTTCGTTTTCCTGCGCGATGGCGAAACGCCCGATGGATGCCTGACGTTCGCCCAGATCGACGCGCGCGCCCGAAGGATCGCGGCCGCCCTGTCGGTCCACGTCGCGGTCGGCGCGCGCGCGCTGCTGGTGTTCCAGAACGGGCTGGAATTCATCGGCGCCTTCGTCGGATGCCTGTATGCCGGCGTGGTTCCAGTGCCTGTCTACCCGCCGCTCGCCCGGCGCGAGCACTGGATGCGCCTGGATGGCATCGCTCGCGACTGCGATGCTGTGCTGATGGTCGGCACACGCGACTATCTCGAGGATTTCGCGCGTCACCGGGACGGTCTGGACGCGCTTGCGGCCTGCAGCCGGCTAGCGGTCGACGACTTCGGCGATCGCGAGGCCGGCCTTGCCGCCGACGATGCGAAGGGGCATGCGCTGCCCGCGTTCTCGCCCGGACGCGACACGCTGGCATTCCTGCAGTACACCTCCGGATCGACCTCCGCGCCGAAGGGCGTGATGGTCAGTCACGGCAATCTGCTGCACAACATCGGCATGATGCAGCAGGCGTTCGGGCACGATGATCGCGATGTGTTCGTGTCGTGGCTCCCGCTGTTCCACGACATGGGATTGATCGGCAATGTGCTGCAGTCGCTCTGCCTGGGCGCCCGCTGCTATGTGATGACGCCTGCCGCCTTCCTGCAGAAGCCGATGCGCTGGCTGCGTGCGATCTCCGAATATGGAGCGTCCTCCAGCTTCGCCCCCAATTTCGCTTACGAACTTTGCGCCCAACGCGGGGAAACTGCGGATCTGGAGGGGCTCGATCTGAGCCGTTGGAGCATGGCGCTCAACGGCGCGGAGCCGATTCGGGCCGCCACGCTGAAGCGCTTCGTTGATGTGTTCGCACCCTGTGGTTTCAGAGCCGAAGCGCTGTATCCTGGTTACGGTCTTGCCGAAGGAACTCTGTTCGTTTCCGGCGGCGGTCGTGGCAGCGGCGCGACCGCGTTGGGGGTGGATGCCGACGTTCTTGATCGCGAAGGGCGCGTGGTGCCGGTCGAGGGCGGGAACCCCGGCCGCACTCTGCTGGCTTCGGGCCGGGATTGGTGCGGCACGCGTATCGCCATCGTCCACTGCGAACAGGGCGCATCACGGGGCCGCAGGCTGGAAGAAGGGCGGGTTGGCGAGATCTGGGTGCAGGGCCACAGCATGGCGCTTGGGTATTGGGCGCGTCCGGAAGCGACGGCAGCGACGTTCGGCGCACGCATCGACGGCGAGGGCGAAGGGACCTGGCTGCGGACAGGCGACCTCGGCTTTCTGCACGAAGGACGTCTTTTCGTGACCGGTCGCATCAAGGAGCTGCTGATCCTTCGCGGCGCGAATCATTACCCCCAGGATATCGAGCAGGCGGCCCAGGCCGCGGATCCCGCGTTGAAAGCCAGTGGTGGCGCAGCGTTCTCGGTCGACATCGACGGTGAGGAACGCCTGGTGCTGGTGCAGGAGGTCGAGCGCACCGCGCTGCGGAGGCTGGATGCCGAAGCCGCCTTCCGTCAGGTCCGTGCGGCGCTGTCCGGAGCCTTCTCGCTCCAGCCTGCCGCCATCCTGCTGATTCGTCCCGCCACGCTGCCGAGGACATCCAGCGGCAAGATCCAGCGGGCCGTCGCGCGCGAGCAGTTCTTGTCGGGCGCCCTGGACGCCGTCGCGGAATGGCGTGCAGCCGACGCCGGTCGGCAGGTCGAAGCCGGCGCGGACTGGCGCGCATTTTTGGCCGGTACGCTGGCGCGGCTGACCGGAGTGCCCGTCGAGCGTGTGGACATGGACGTGCCGCTGCTCACGCATGGCCTGGACTCCCTGGCCATCGCCGAAGTGCAGGCAGCCGTCGAACACGCGGGCGGCCCGATGCCGCCGACGCGTTTGTTGTTCGACGACATCGGGCTGGCAGGGGTCGCCGACTGGATCGCCGCACGTTGTCCGGCGCCGTCGAAGGTCGTCGCGACGCCAGCGATGCCTCCGGCAGCACGCGCCACGCCGACCGCCGACCGCTGGCCCTTGAGCGACAACCAGCGCCAGTTGTGGCTGCTGCAGACGTTCGATGCCGGCAGCAGCGCCTACCATGTGCCGGTCTGCCTGCGCGGCGAGTTCGAACCCACGCTCGTGCGCATCGCGCTGTCGGCGCTGATACGTCGTCATCGCATTCTCGCGATGGGGATCGACGAATCCGGCGACGAGCCGGCGATGCGCGAATGCTCGCTGGAACCGGACCTGCGCTGCCTGGATGCCATTCCGGCAGATCGCATGCCCGACGCGCTCGCGGACCATTGTCGCGAGCCCTTCGACATCGTTGCCGGCAGGGTCATGCGGGCGGTCCTGTTCGGCCGGGGTCCTGACGCTCACCTGCTGCTCGTCTTCCACCACATCGCGGTCGATCTGGCCTCGGTGCGCGCACTCACCGCCGATTTCGGCCGCATCCACGCGGCACTGGCGGCCGGGTCGTTGCCGGAGCTGCCAACGCTGGCGGTCGATTATCGGGATTTTGCCGCGATGCAGGCCGCGCTGCGCGACAGCGACGCCGGCCGTCGTGCTGCCGACTACTGGGCCGGCGCACTGTCCGGCGACATGCCCGTCCTGCAATTGCCCTTCGACCGCCCGCGTCCACCGCTGCAGACCTTCGCGGGCAGTTCCTACGATCTCGATCTCACGCCACTGCATGCCAAGGCGCGGCAAGCCGCTGCCCAGCTTGGCCTCACCCTGAATGGTCTGCTGCTGGCGACCTGGACCGTACTGCTCGGCCGGCTGTCCGGTCAACGCGAATTCCTGGTCGGCGTGCCGTTGTCGTGCCGCACTCCCGCGCCGTTCGCCGATGTCGTCGGTTATTGCGCTGCGCCGGCGCCGCTGCGCGTCAGGCTCGACCCTGCATCCGCCTTCACGGCACACGCCCGCATGATTCAGCGAACACTCGCGGACGCCATCGACCATCAGCATGCGGCGATGCCGGCGTTGCTCGAACATGCACGCAGGGTCGAGGATCGCAGTGCGCCACCGGTCATGCAGTCGCTCTTCGCGTATTACGGCACTGCGGAAAATCCGCTGCTGCCGTTCGGCGGCAGTGTCGGCAGTGTCATCGATCTCGGCGGCACACCCGTGCGCGGCCTCGCGCTTCCGGCATACGGTTCCCAGCTCGACCTGTCGATGCTGGTGGCCGAATCCGCCAACGGTCTCGCCGCTCGCCTCGAATACAACACCGATCTGTTCGATGAGGCGACCATCGCCCGCTTCGCCGGTGCATTCGGACGCCTGCTCGCTTCCGCGCTGGACAGCAGCGATACATGCATCGATGCATTGGATGCATTGCCGGATCAACAGCGGCGGCTTCTGCTGTCCGAGTGGAACGACACCGCACGGGATTACGCCGATGCGCGGCGCCTCCACGAGATCATCGGGGGCCAGGCCCGTGCCACGCCGGACGCGCCCGCCGTGCGTTGCGACGGGAACTCTCTGACCTACACCGAACTCGAGCGCCAGAGCGACGTCATCGCCGCTGCCCTGCAGTCGCGCGGCGTCGGGCCGGACGATCGTGTTGGCGTGATGCTGCACCGCTCGGTCGAGATGATCGTCGCGCTGCTGGGTATCCTCAAGGCGGGTGCCGCCTATGTCCCGGTCGATCCGGACTATCCCGAAGATCGTCGTCGCACCATCGCTTCCGGCGCAGAACTGGCCTGTCTGTTGACGTCCGAGATGCTGCACGCGGACGCGGAGACGACTGGCGTGCCGGTTTTCACCATCACCGCGCTCGCACTGGAAGGAGAGGGCAGCACTTCGTCGCCCGTCCGCCCCGTCCCGGCGCTGGACGACCGCAACATCGCCTATGTCATCTACACCTCCGGTTCGACAGGACAGCCGAAGGGCGTGATGAACACGCACGAGGCCATCCGCAACCGCATTCTCTGGATGCAGGAGGCCTATCCGCTCGCCCCGGGCGACGCGGTGCTGCAAAAGACGCCCTACAGCTTCGACGTGTCGGTGTGGGAGTTCTTCTGGCCGCTGATGACAGGCGGTGTGCTGGTCTTCGCCCGTCCGGACGAGCACCGCGACGCCGAATCGCTGGCCGAACGCATCCGAAGCGAATCGATCCACACCCTGCATTTCGTGCCCTCGATGCTGCAGGCCTTTCTGGAAGGCCCGTGTCCTCCCTTGCCGGCATTGCGTCAGGTGTTCTGCAGCGGCGAAGAATTGCCGGCGCCTCTGGTACGTCGTTTCATCGCCCGTTATCCGGACGTAGCGCTGCACAATCTCTATGGTCCCACCGAAGCTGCGGTGGATGTCAGTTTCTGGCCGTGTCAGGCCGATCCGGACATTCACCGCATTCCGATCGGCCGCCCGATCGCGAACACGCGTCTGTACGTGCTGGATGCAGGAATGCGCCCGCTGCCGGTGGGCGTGGCCGGCGAGCTGTACATCGGCGGGATCGGGCTTGCGCGCGGGTATCTGGGCCGTGCGGACCTGACCGCGGAGCGGTTCGTGCCGGATCCGTTCTCCACCAGGGGCGGCCGTCTGTACCGCACCGGGGACATCGCGCGGCATCGCGCGGACGGTGCGCTGGAGTATCTGGGGCGTGCGGACCACCAGGTGAAGCTGCGCGGGTTCCGGATCGAGCTGGGCGAGGTGGAGGCGGCGCTGTGCCGTGTGCCCGGCGTGCGCGAGTCGGTGGTGGTGGTGCGCGGTGAGGGCGCGTCGCGGCGTCTGGTGGGTTACGTGGTGGGCGAGGGCGTGGACGAGGCGGGTGTGCTGTCGTCGGTGTCGTCGCTGCTGCCGGGGTACATGGTGCCGTCGCAGGTGGCGGTGCTGGAGGCGCTGCCGCTGACGTCGAACGGCAAGGTGGACCGTGGCGCGCTGCCGGAGGTGGGCGTGACGCGGGACGCGTCGCGGCAGGTGGCGCCGCGGGATGCGCGCGAGGCGGCGGTGGCGTCGGCGTGGTGCGCGGTGCTGGGTCTGGACGCGGTGGGTGTGGAGGAAGGGTTTTTCGCGCTGGGCGGCCACTCGCTGCTGGCGGCGAAGCTGGTGGCGAAGCTGCGTTCGCAGGGCTGGTCGCTGGGCGTGCGTGAGGTGTTCGAGTCGCCGACGGTGGCGGGCCAGGCGCAGCGGATGCGTGTGCTGGGGTCGGAGACGGCGCTGGTGCCGGTGGTGCGGGAGGAGGATGCGCCGCTGTCGTATGCGCAGCAGCGTCTGTGGTTCCTGTCGCAGATGGAGGGCGAGAGCGCGAGCTACAACATGCCGACGGCGGTGCGGCTGCGCGGAGCGCTGTCGGTGGAGGCGCTGGAGCGTGCGCTGGTGGCGGTGGTGTCGCGCCACGAGGTGCTGCGCAGCGTGTACGTGTACCGGGACGGCGAGCCGCGCCAGCGGGTGCTGGGGGTGGAGGCGTTCGGTCTGGAGGTGGAGGACTGGAGCGCGCGTGCGCGCGCCGGTCTGGACCAGGCGCTGTCGGAGGCGGCGTCGGCGCATGCGCGTCGCGCGTTCCGTCTGTCGGAGGAGCTGCCGATCCGCGCGCGTCTGATCGTGCTGGGCGGCGAGGAGCATGTGCTGCTGCTGTGCCTGCACCACATCGCGTTCGACGGCTGGTCGGTGGGTGTGCTGGGCCGTGAGCTGTCGCAGGCGTATGCGCAGGCGCTGGAAGGCGCGGTGTCGCTGCCTGCGCTGCCGGTGCAGTACATCGACTATGCGGTGTGGCAGCGCGCGTGGCTGGCGGAAGGGCGGGAGGCGGCGCAGCTGGGGTACTGGCGCGAGCGTCTGTCGGGTCTGGCGCCGCTGCTGGAGCTGCCGACGG